>JAAFJF010000001.1 GCA_013298815.1 Polaromonas sp.
ATGCCAAATATCGACATGCAACTATGTGAAACTTAGTTTCATTTTTAGAATCGGATAATCTCTATAAAACCCTAACCTGACCCATTTATCAGGTTTAATCTGTAGAGATTATCTCGGTCTCATTCACCGTTGGCGTCACATCTCGCAACGCATGCACGTGTGCTTCTGTCCAAATTTGTACAGTTTTCATGCTTGATGGCTGCTTTTCAGCTTCTTTTGCGAATCAAGCTAACGCCCGGCAATTGGTTCAGCGTCTGGCTTTGCACCACCTCGCGCAGGTTACGCTGGGCGATGCGGGAATGCTCACGCATCAAACTCTCAGCCCGCGATCCCTCACGTCGGTCAATCGCGTCCAGCACCTGCCAATGCTGGTCTTGTGCCACCACCAGCATGTCGCGCGCTTTCGGGCTGTTGGCTTGTACGACCACAAAACCTGAAGGCGACGCAAAGGGCAAACCGCAAACACGCTCCAACTCCTTCGCAATCACGCTGCTGCCAGACAGCTCGCTCAACAGCGCATGAAACCGCTCGTTGAGCTTCACATAGCTGGCAAAAGCCTCGTCGTCCAAGGCGGATTCGCTCAAAACAGCGTCGATATTTTGCAGACATTGCCGCGCTTCGTTCAGCACCACAGGTGCCGCACCGCGCTCGGCGGCCAAGCGGGCAGACAAACCCTCCAGCGTGCCGCGCAACTCAATCGCCTCAGCCACATCGCGCTCTGAAAACGTCTTCACCGCATAACCGCCATTGGGTAAGGCATCCAGCAAGCCCTCTTGCTCCAACTTCACCAAAGCCGCACGGATGGGAGTGCGTGAGAAGCCAAGTTTTTCAACAATGGTTAGCTCCGCGATACGCGAACCTGCGGGCAATTCACCCGCCAAAATCATTTCACGCAGCTGCAGTTGCGCCCTTAATTGAACGCTTTGCTGCACATTTTGTTGCCCAATTGGCTGTGCAGACTCTGAAAATGTCTTATTTTCCGAATTTACACCCTCAAATTGACCTCTATCCGGCGTATTTACTGCCTGAATAGCTATTATATTTATAGCGTTTTTAGGGGTATTGTTGGTTTTTGACATGCTTTTCAAGCGCTCAAGCGGATGGGAATGACTTGTTTAGCCGGGTTTAACGTGGCTTCCTTGGCGATCAAGCCATCAATCAAGCGCCGCGCCCACATCGAACCAGCGTCGATATTGAGGTTGTAAAAAGCGTGATCCGGATGGTCGTTCATGGCCTGCTGCTGCGCTTCCAAAACGTGCTCGTCTTCTCGGAAAATATTCGCCACGCCTTCGCGCAACTCATGGGTTAAGCGCTGTTCACCCGTACAGTAATTTCGTGCAAAAGCCCAAAAATACAGGCACGTCGTATCGGTTTCTGGGGTGATGGTGTTTAGTACAAAGCCGTTGACGCCCTTACTACGATTGCTGGTGCGAACGTCTCCCGTATTTCCGCCTTCGGGCACTGCGCCACTTCCAGCTTGTGCCACGCCCACGTCGATATTCACCGTACAAGGCGCTTCAAAATTGATGATTTGCCAGCGGTCTACCTTGCCTTCGTAGCCCAGCGCGTGTTTGATTTGCCCTGCCCAAAACGGCGGTGCGTCTATGTTTTCCATCCAACGCGTCACCGTCGCGGTGCGGTCGCCGTGGGTAGCGACGAAGGGCGCTTCCGCCACGGCGCGCTGGCCGATGCTGGAGCCGTGCACAAAAGTTTCGTGCGTCAAATCCATCAAATTGTCGACCACCAAGCGGTAATCGCAATTGACGCGAATCATCTTTCCATCGCCAGCCCACTGTGCATCGTCGTTCCAATGCATGTCGGGCACCAAAGCGGGGTCGGCTTTGGCGGGGTCGCCAGGCCATAGCCACACAAAACGGTGTTTTTCAACGACAGGGAAGCTGCGCACGCAGGCAGAAGGGTTCAGCGTTTCTTGGCTGGGCATGTGGGTGCAGCGGCCTTGTGCGTTGTACACCAAGCCGTGGTAGCCGCAGGTGACTTCATCGCCGTCTAAATGCCCCAATGACAACGGCATCAAGCGGTGCCAGCAAGCGTCTTCTAAAGCGGCGACAGTGCCATCTAGCTTGCGAAACATCACGATTTTTTGATTGCAAACCGTGCGCACCAAAAGCTTGCGACCCAGCTCAACATCGTAGGCGGCGGCGTACCAGGCGTTTAACGGAAAAGTAGATTTAATGGGAGTTTTGTCGTCTTTCATGCATTTTTATTGTATACATAAATGCTAAATTTGTCTTGATTTTGGTCAATTTTTGCAGTTTTATCACTTTATTGTATTTTTAAATCTTTATGAATATGCTCTATGATGATGTTTTGCTGCTTCAATGCTGTATCAATATAGTTTCAAACCAAGGAGATTTTCATGGCTCACCTTCCCCCTCATTTACCCGCACATTACGACCACGTTGGCAGTTTCTTACGCCCTAAATTCTTGCTAGAAGCGCGTGAGCAAAAAGCCAAAGGCAGCATCACCGCAGAGCAATTGCGTTTGGTTGAAGACAAAGCGATTGCCGAAATCGTGAAATTTCAAGAAGATGTGGGCCTGAAAAGCGTCACCGACGGCGAGTTTCGCCGCACCTACTTTCATTTAGACTTTTTAGAGCAATTGGGCGGCGTGAAGGTCGGTGAGGTCACCATTGGCATTGGCGCTGACGGCAAAGAGCATTTGATGCCGCCTGCCATCCACGTCGTCGACAAAGTGACACATGCCAAACAGATTCAACTGGCGGATTACAACTTTCTGAAATCACAAGTCAGCGCTGGGCACAAAGCCAAAGTGACCATTCCGTCCCCCACCATGCTGCATTTTCGCGGTGGACGCGCCGGCATCAGCCGCACGGCTTACCCTGAGTTAGAGCCAGATTTTTACACTGATGTTGCCAAAGCCTATGGCGATGAATTGCGCTCACTCAGCGCTGCGGGCTGCGACTACGTGCAAATGGACGACACCAACTTGGCCTACCTGTGCGATGTCAACATGCGCGAAGCGGCTAAAAGCCGTGGCGATGACCCTAACGAATTAGCGCACCGCTACGCTAAGTTCATCAACCTCGTCGTTGCGCAAAAACCCGCTGGCATGACGCTGGCGATGCACCTGTGCCGTGGCAACTTCAAAAGCACGCACGCCGCTTCGGGCAACTACGAGCCAGTGGCAGAAGCCTTGCTCAAAGAAATGAACATCGACGCGTATTTCATGGAATACGACGACGACCGCAGTGGCGACTTCAAACCCCTGCGCTACCTGCCCAAAGGCAAAACCGTGGTGCTGGGCTTGGTGACCACCAAATTTGGCGCGATGGAAGACAAAGACGCCCTGAAACGCCGCATCGACGAAGCCGCCCGCTACGCACCCATGGAGCAACTCGCCCTGTCACCGCAATGCGGCTTCAGCAGCACCGTGCACGGCAACGACATCGCCGTGGAAGCGCAGCGTGCCAAGCTGCGATTGGTGATTGAGACGGCGCAAGAAGTTTGGGGTTGATTTAAATAGGATTGCTTCAAAAGGCAAATAAAAGGGAAAATTAGGTCAATTAAAAGGAACAACCATGAAAAAAACAGTGCATTGGCTCAGCATTTTTGTCTTTGCGCTTTTTTCATGTGTTTGTGTCTTTGCGCAAACGCCTTACACCGGCCCACTTTTCGACGCACACCTGCATTACAACGAAGAAGCTTGGAACGGCAAATTAGGGCCGCACAATGTGCCAGATGTGGTGGGACGGCTGTCGCGAAGCGGCGTTAAAGCTTTTGTCGGCAATTCACGACCCAATGCGGGCACCATCACCTTGGCAGCCAGTGCGGAAGTTAAATCTGCTGGCATCAAAGTTGTGCCCTTCATTCGCTTGTACCGCAACCGTGCGGACTACACAGGTTGGTTTGCTGACGAATCCATTTACCAAATGGTGTTGGCTGAATACGCCAAAGGCACAGCCAGCGGCGCGTACAAGGGCATTGGTGAATTTCATTTGTACGACAGCGCGAATGCGAATGGCAAAGTCGCCAAAAAACTGATGCGCTTTGCGCAGGACAAACAACTCGCTGTACTGGCGCATGTGGACGACACCGCCATTGATTTACTGATGGCGCACGCCCCGCAAGCGCGACTCATTTGGGCCCACACGGGCATTGGCGGCGCGTCGGCAGAGCGGGTGCGTAGCTTGCTGACCAAATACCCGAAGCTGATGGGGGAGCTGTCTTACCGCCCGGGCTTGACGTGTGATGGTGGCCAACTCTGCCCCGAATGGCGCAGCTTGGTGTTAGATTTCCCAGACCGATTCCTCATCGGCTCTGACACTTGGGTCAACCAACGTTGGGTGTATTACGAAGAGCTGATGACAGGCTACCGCACTTGGCTAGGCGGTTTGCCAGCTGATGTGGCGAGCAACATTGGCTGGAGAAACGGCGCGAAACTGTTTGGGTTGAATTAGGTTCGGCGATTCAGCAAAAGCATTCCAATCGCCACGCAAGCCAAGCCCGCAATCAAAGACAGCGTCAGCGCTTCGCCAAGCCACAAATTGCCAACGATCAAGGCAAAAAGTGGTGTTAAAAAAGCAAATCCAGAAATTTTAGTAACTGGATAATGACGCAACATCCACATCCAAGCTAAAAAGCTGAGGAAAGCTCCCGCGATGGTTTGAATAAGCATCGACGATATGGCAAAGCTACTCCAAGTATTTGACCAACGCTCAGCCAATAGCAAAGACACTAAAGGAAATAGCACCGCGCAAACAGCACTTTGATAAAAAAGCATCTTTTCAGGACTTAGATTCGCCAAAACACTGGTTCTGATCACCACAGTGGTCAGCCCCCAGCCCAGCCCACCTGCCAATGCAAGCAAATCACCCTTCCAGTGTCCTGGCTGAGCGCTGCTGAAACCATCAAACAGCGCCATCGTGACACCACAAAAAGCCAAAATCAACCCCAGCCACTGCCATTTGCCTATTTTTTCAGCAGGCACCCAAAGTGGCACGAGCACAGCCACCCAAAAAGGTGACGTGTACAAAAAAACCGTCAACCGTGAAGCACTGGTGTACTGCAGCCCCATATAAATCGCTGAAAACTCGACCGCGAACAGCAAGCCGGCAATCACTCCGGGCTTGAAGCTGCCATCACGCCCCCACAACGGGATATTGCGCCACTTGCACCACAACATGAGCAAAACTGTCGCACCTATAAACCGCAAACTGGCTTGGTAAAAGGGCGGCAATTCTGCCAAAGTCGCTTTGATCAGCACTTGCTGTGCTCCCCAAAACAAGCAGCAAACGACGAGTAAGGAAACGGCAATGCCATCTAGGTGTGTTTTACGTTCTGTCATCTTTGCCTTTGCGTCGGTTTATGCTGATTTGAATTTATCATCTTAGCTGTTAATTAAACTGTTTCACTCAACTGCTTTCATCAGCAGCTTTACACGGTTAGCTTTGGAGTTCTTATGAAAATTACTTTGGTAGGTTCACGTTTTTTTGGCGCCAGTGTTTTAGAGGCGCTGCGGCAAGTGCAAGGGGTTGAGATTGCTGGCATTGTCACCATCGCAGCGGATGACCGTTTGGCCTTGGCAGCGCAAAAGGCTGGCATTCCAGTGCATATTCAAGAGAACCCCAAAACGGTATCCGGCGACGCAATTGCTGCAGGCACAGACGTCATCATCGCCGCGCACACGCATGCACGCATCAACGACGAAGCATTGGCAAAATCTCGTTTAGGCGGCGTGGGCTACCACCCATCGCTGCTGCCGCGCCACCGTGGCATCGCAGCCGTAGAATGGACTATTTTGAGCGGCGACGCGATAGCTGGCGGCTCGGTTTACCACTTGGCTGACGGTTGGGATAAAGGCGGCATCGCTGCACAAGACTGGTGCTTTGTCGCAAAGAATGACGACGCCCGCAGTTTGTGGGAGCGCGCCTTGGCACCCATGGGCTTGAAGCTGTTGTGCGATGTCGTCGCCTCTGCGCGAGACACAGGCAAACTGCCTGATTTGAAGCAAGATGAAAGCTTTGCGACAAAAGCTCCGATGATTCGCCGCTCGTTGAAGCTCAATGAAGACCAGACAACCATCACACCAACCACTACTGCGTTAATCGTCACCGTGCTCGGTGCCGACCGCCCAGGTATCGTGAGCCAACTGTCAGATAAAGCCAAACGCTTTGGTGCCAGCTGGACGAACAGCCGCATGTCGCACTTGTCTGGAGAATTTGCGGGTATGGTTCAACTGGAAGTGCCGCCAGAGAATACCGACGGCTTAGTTGCAGCATTGAAAGATTTAGAATCCACTGGCTTGCGTGTCGCCATCACCAAGAGTGAAGGCAAAGCCAGCGCTACAGGCATGCGCTTGATGACGGTTGATCTGGTCGGCAGCGACCAAATCGGCATCGTTAGCAAACTGGCAGCAGCACTGAGCGAACGCAATATCAGCATTGAGCACCTAGAAACCGCCACCACACAAGGAGCCAATGCAGCTTCGTTCAAAGTTCACGCCGAAATACTGGTTCCTAAAGCCGTCGCTGATGCCGATTTACGCAGTGTTTTGGACGCTTTAGCGAACGAAATGACGATGGATATCGCGTTTGGCGGCTAATGCAATTGCATCAACTACTTGGTGCGGCTGGCGGGGATCGAACCCACGACCCTTGGCTTCGGAGGCCAATACTCTATCCACTGAGCTACAGCCGCATTGTGCCTGTATTGTAGGCGCTAGCTCCCTTATAATTACATGTTAGTTTGATCTAAGCTTCCCATTTACACCTTTGCAGCCTATTTTTTGTAGATTTTGAGAACACTATGAGCACCCAACACGAAGAAGACCACACTGGCCCCGTTAAAACGCCTAAGCAATTCGCGCAAATGGCCTTTTTCTCATTTGTTATTCCAATTTTCATGATCATTGGTTTGGTTTGGTATGTTGCCTCGGGCGCGAAACCATCTGGTGACTTAAACGACAAATCAAAAACTGCTTTCAGTGGCTTGAGTGATGCTGACCGCGCCAAAGGGGTGGCAGCTCGTATCCAAAAGGTAGGCACCGTTGAAATCAAAGACGCGAACCGCGCCTTGAAGTCTGGCGAAGAAGTTTTCAAAGCTCAATGTAGCGCTTGCCACACGGCTGGTGTGGCTGGTGCACCTAAGTTTGGCGACGCTGGCGCTTGGGGTGCTCGCATTAAAACCGGTTACGAAGCTTTGCTGACCTCTGCTCTCAAAGGCAAAGGCGCGATGGGCGCACAGGGCGGTGGCGATTTTGAAGACACAGAAATTGGCCGCGCCGTTGTTTACATGGCAAACGCTGGTGGCGCTAAATTTGCCGAGCCAAAAGCACCAGTAGCTGCCGGCGCTGAAGCAGCTGCTGCAGCGTCAGCTGCAACACCTGCACCTGCCGCCAAGTAGTTTCTTCATTTCCCCTAGGGGGAAAGCGAAAAGCCGATAGGGTCACTTCATAGTGAGTTTATCGGCTTTTTTAATGCAAAATATAGATCTAGCCAGCTCATTTACTGCCTTAGCAGCTATAAAATATATAGCAAATTAAATCAAATTTGCAACGACTTTGGACTGCGCACATATCCAAATCGCTTAGGTAATTCTGCGCACAAAAGCTCCTGCGGTACCCACAAACCTAGTTCAATAGCGTCTGCGGCGTACAGCATGTCGGCGGTGTGGACCAGGCCAAAGCCGGCGGCGGACTCTAGGTATAAACGGCCGTGTTCGTCGATGACGCAGCGCTGTAGTCGGGCGGGCTCGCCGGTGTGGGCGGTGACTTCAAAGTTGGCGTTCACTCGCCAAATAAGTGGCGTGGCTTCTAGCTCAACGTAGACGCGTTGGGGGCCGTTTTGAAAGAACCATTGGCCTTTGGCTTCACTTTGAGCGGTGTCATCACACAAATAATTGCGGTTGATGAACTCGATGAGCTTTTCGTGCTTCAGCATCGAGCCCTTGGCTTGGGTGAATGTGCCTTCGGCCTGCACGCGGTCGTCGCGCATGTACCAGTTGCCGCGCGCGTCTAAGCCCAGCCAGCCGTAGCAGTGCGGCACGTTGGGCCATTTGGCCATGGCTTGTTTAACTATGTCGTCCATCGATGGCATCCATGGTTGAATTATGTGCTGAATGCGCTTTTTACATTGGCAAATGCGTGGCCAGCCAACCCGATACAGCCTCTGGCATCGCCATCACTTCTGCGGGAAACTTGCCTTTGGGAAAACCCACATGCCCGCCCTGCGCGGTGTGCCACAGAGTCACGCTTTTGCTGACTTCGGTGGGTTGGGGCAATGACCATGCCGGTATAAACGGGTCATTCACGGCGTTCAGCGCCAAAGCAGGCAGATGGATGCGATGCATGTGCGGCTTGGCGGAGGCGCGCAGCCAGTAGTCTTCGGTGTTTTTGAAACCGTGCACGGGGGCGGTGAAGATGTTGTCGAACTCGTACAAATCGCGGCTGGCTTGCAGCGCTTTGCCATCAAACAAGCCAGGGTTCAACGCCAAACGTTCCAGCGCTTTAGGCTTCATGCTGTTTAAAAACATGCGGGTGTAGACCAAGCGGTTGAAACCCTGCCCGATGGCGACGCCGCTGGCGGCTAAATCTAGCGGTGAGCAAACGGAGGCCACGGCTTGCACCGTTTGCGTTGCTGTGCTGCCCGCTTCTTGCGCCCAGCGCATGAGCGCGTTGCCACCCAGCGAGATGCCGACCGCCAACAGCGCGCCACCGCCGGCCATCACGTGCACAGCTTTGAGCTTGGACAGCATCCAGCCGATTTCTTCATAATCGCCCGAATGGTAGGCGCGGGGTGCGCGGTTGATCTCGCCACTGCAGCCGCGAAAATGCGGTACGGCATACGCCCAGCCGCGCTGTTGGGCGATTTTGGCAAAAGCGAGGGCATAGTGGCTGCTGGAGGAGCCTTCTAAGCCGTGAAACAGCACGAGCAGGGGTTGTTTAGACGCTTTTTGGGGTTCTGCTAGTTCAACATGAGTGTAGTCAACGTCAACGAAGTCATCATCAGGCGTGACCCAACGAACCCGCTTGTAAGGCGCGACGGCAGGCTGCTCAAGCGAGCGGGCACTGACCATCGCCGGCCAGATAGTTTGCAGGTTACCACCAGGCAACCACATAGGCGCTATATATTTCATAGCATCTTAGGCAGTAAATACGCTGGATAGAGTCATTTTTTGATGCATTTCATGCAAATTTTACACAGATTTCTTTAAACCTGGCATAAATCGACCATTTTTGGGCTTTTATCACCCAAGTTTTCATTCAATTGTGATAACGTACCGCTTTATATCGTTTACGAAAGGATTACCCCATGAAACGTTGGTTATTGATTATTTCTACTGTGCTGAGTTTGGGAACAGCCCTAACTGGCTGCGGCTACAACGACTTCCAGAGCTTGGACGAAACATCTAATGCCGCTTGGAAAGAGGTTTTGAACCAGTACCAGCGCCGCGCCGATTTGGTGCCCAACATCGTCGCCACCGTCAAAGGCGAGGCTAATTTTGAGCAAGAAACGCTGACCAAGGTGATCGAAGCACGCTCCAAAGCGACGGCGATTCAAGTCACCCCAGAACTCCTGAACAACCCAGAAGCGATGAAAAAATTCCAAGCCGCGCAGGGTGAACTGGGCAATGCATTGAGCCGCTTGATGGCGGTGAGCGAGGCTTACCCCAACTTGAAAGCCAACCAAGGCTTTAGCGATTTGCGCGTGCAGCTCGAAGGCACCGAAAACCGCATCACCGTGGCGCGCAACCGCTACATCGCCACCATCAAAGACTACAACATCTTGACCCGCAGCTTCCCAACCAACTTGACCGCCATGATCTTCGGCTACAAAACCAAGGAAGGCTTCACGGTTGAAAACGAAGCGGCTATTTCTAAGCCCCCAGCTGTCAGCTTTGAGAAGAAGTAAGCGATTACTTACTCTGCAACACTCAATTACCTGCAGTTTTTGATTTACCACGTGTCATATATTCGACGCATTATGGGTGGTTTCTGCCAATCGCTGCTTGTCGCTTTGCTGCTGCAAACAAGCGCAGCGGGTGTTTGGGCGCAAGATGTACAGCCCATTCCAGCGCTGACCAGCCACGTAGTAGACACGACGGGTTTGCTCGACGCCAGCCAGCAAGCGGCTTTGGAAGCCAAACTGGATGCCCTAGAAAAAGCCAAAGGCTCACAAGTGGTGGTGCTGATTGTGCCTACCTTGCAGCCCGAAGACATCAGCAGCTACGCCAACCGCGTGGGTAATGCCTGGAAAATTGGCCGCAAAAACGTGGGCGACGGCGTCCTGTTTGTGGTCGCGTTCAAAGACCGGCAAATGCGCATCGAAGTCGCCAAAACGCTGGAAGGTGCGATTCCTGACTTGGCAGCCAAGCAAATCATCACCAATGCCGTGACGCCACGCTTCAAAGCGGGAGATTATGCGGGCGGTATTTCGGCAGGGGTTGATCAACTCTCTGCCCGTATCAAAGGCGAAGCCTTACCAGAAGTGGGTGCTGCGGGTACGACTGGCGGTAGCGGCGGTAGCGGATTACCGGGTGGTTTTGAGTGGATGGATTTGGCTATCTTTCTGTTTTTTGCTGTGCCTATTGGTGGTGCGATGGCAAAAAGTATTTTTGGCCAAAAGCTAGGGTCCTTGATTACCGGCGGTGCAGTGGGAACGCTAGCATTTGTGTTCACAGCCAGTTTGATCATCGCAAGCTTAGCGGGTGTGGTCGCCTTGCTCTTTGCCTTGTTTTCGGGATTATCGGGTGGTTCTAGCGGACGCAGTGGCGGCTTAGGCCGTGGTGGATTCGGAGGCGGGGGCTTTGGCGGCGGCGGATTCAGCGGCGGGGGCGGCGGCGGAGGTTTTAGCTCGGGCGGTGGCGGTGATTTTGGTGGCGGTGGCGCTTCGGGTAGCTGGTAATTGATGACAACTATGTTTAGCCGATTTTTCACCCTTTTCAAACACCGCTGGTTAGACGTGTCGGACAGCCGTAAGACGCTGCCCGACGACCTGCTAAATCGTCTAAAAAAACGCATCGTTGCCAGCGAACACAGACACAGCGGCGAAATTCGTATTTGCGTTGAGGCAGGGTTGCCGACCAGCTATTTGTGGCGTCATTTTTGGCACAAAGCATCGATGCGAGCCGTGATGCGCCAGCGCGCCATCATGATGTTCAGCAAACTGCGTATTTGGGATACTGAGCACAACAATGGCGTGCTGATCTACTTGCTGCTGGCAGAGCGAGATATTGAGCTGGTGGCAGACCGTGGCATCAATCAATACGTTGACCCTGCAGAGTGGGAAGCGATTGTTCAGCGCCTGAGCAAGGCTTTGCATGAAGACCGGTTTGAAGATGGTTTGACACAAGCCTTAGAGGAAGTATCGGCCATTTTAATGCGCCATTTTGAACTGAAAACGGGTGATAAAAACCCTAACGAATTGCCGAATGCGCCTTTTATAGCCTGAACAATATCACTTAATTTCATCTTTCTCGCTTTATTTACTCACTTTAATCGCCCATAAAAAAACCTCACAATGTGAGGTTTTTTGTTTTCCGCAGTTTGAAAACTGCAGCAAAGTCGAAACAACTTATTTGAAGTTATTTGTTATGGCGAAATTTACGCAAAGCTGCGATCTGCGCCGCCATGGCAAACAGCTCTGATTGCGCTTTGGCAATATCGAGTTCGCCTTTGGCGTTCTTCAAAGCTTCTTCCGCAGCTGCTTTGGCTTCATTGGCTTTCTCTTCGTCCAAATCTTTACCGCGAATGGCTGTGTCGGACAACACAGTAACGCAGTTAGGTTGAACTTCCAGAATGCCCCCCGCAACGAAAATAAACTCTTCGCTGCCGTCTGCTTTTTCAATACGCACTGAGCCGGCTTTGATGCGCGAAATCAGCGGTGTGTGGCGTGGGTAAATGCCGAGTTCGCCCGCTTCGCCCGGTAAAGCCACAAATTTGGCTTCACCAGAGAAGATGGACTCTTCTGCACTGACAACATCAACGTGGATGGTGTTCATGGCTATATACCCCTTTATACCTTTTTGGCTTTTTCGAACGCTTCGTCTATGGTACCGACCATGTAGAACGCTTGCTCTGGCAGGTGGTCACACTCACCGTTCACAATCATTTTGAAACCACGGATGGTTTCGGCCAATGGCACGTATTTACCTGGAGAACCAGTAAACACCTCGGCCACGTGGAACGGCTGGCTCAAGAAACGCTGGATTTTACGGGCACGTGCCACGGCCAGTTTGTCTTCAGGAGCCAAGTCGTCCATACCCATGATCGCGATGATGTCGCGCAGTTCGCGGTAACGCTGCAAGGTACCTTGCACAGCGCGGGCTGTGTTGTAGTGGTCTTCGCCCACGACCAAAGGTGACAATTGACGGCTAGTGGAGTCCAAAGGATCAACCGCTGGGTAGATACCCAAGGATGCGATATCGCGAGACAACACAACTGTAGAGTCCAAATGCGCAAAAGTTGTCGCTGGTGATGGATCGGTCAAGTCATCCGCTGGCACGTACACGGCTTGAATAGAAGTGATAGAACCGACTTTTGTAGAAGTGATACGCTCTTGCAAACGGCCCATTTCTTCAGCAAGTGTTGGCTGGTAGCCCACAGCTGAAGGCATACGACCCAACAACGCAGATACTTCGGTACCGGCCAAGGTGTAACGGTAGATGTTGTCAACGAAGAACAAAACGTCTTTGCCTTCGTCACGGAAAGATTCAGCAATGGTCAAACCTGTCAAAGCCACACGTAAACGGTTGCCTGGTGGCTCGTTCATCTGGCCGTAAACCATGGCAACTTTAGAGTCTTCCAAGTTTTCCAAGTTCACAACGCCTGAGTCTGCCATCTCGTGGTAGAAGTCGTTACCCTCACGCGTACGCTCACCCACACCCGCAAACACGGACAAACCGCTGTGTGCTTTGGCGATGTTGTTGATGAGTTCCATCATGTTCACGGTCTTGCCCACACCCGCACCACCGAACAAACCAACTTTACCGCCCTTAGCGAATGGGCAAACCAAGTCAATCACCTTGATGCCGGTTTCCAGCAATTCTTGTGAAGGGCTGAGTTCGTCGTAAGCGGGTGCTTTACGGTGAATAGATGCTGTCAAGGTTGCAGCAACAGGGCCACGCTCGTCAATCGGCGCACCCAGCACGTCCATGATGCGACCCAAGGTGGCTTTGCCGACCGGAACCATGATGGGCTGTGATGTGTTTTGCACGATCATGCCGCGGCGCAAGCCGTCAGACGAACCGAGCGCAATGGTACGCACAATGCCGTCACCCAACTGTTGTTGGACTTCCAACGTCAGTGTGGAGCCGTCCATCTTGAGGGCGTCATAAATTTTTGGCATTTGGTCGCGTGGAAATTCCACGTCAACCACCGCGCCGATACACTGAACAATTTTGCCTTGGACTTGAGCCATTTTTTGCTCCAAAAAATTAATACAAAAACTTAAATACTAAAAACTTGCTTGCGTCAGAACTGTGTCTTACGACACCGCTGCAGCACCAGAAACGATTTCAGACAGCTCTTTGGTAATCGCTGCTTGACGGGTTTTGTTGTAGATCAACTTCAACTCAGCAATCACATTGCCTGCGTTGTCGGTAGCTGCTTTCATCGCGACCATACGCGCTGCGTGTTCAGAAGCGATGTTTTCAGCAACGGCCTGGTACACCAGCGCTTCAGCATAGCGCACCAGCAAGTCGTCAATCACAGCTTGCGCGTCTGGTTCATATATGTAGTCCCAGCCATGCTTCACACCACTTGCGGCTTCACTTTTTTGAGCTTGCTCTTGCAATTTAGCTTGCGACAATGGCAGTAACTGCTCTGTCACAGGCTCTTGTCGCATGGTGCTGACAAACTTGTTGTAGCAAAGTACAACCGAGCTGATCTCGCCACGGGTGTAAGCATCTAACAACACCTTGACCGGCCCAATGAGCTTGTCCAGATGAGGCTTGTCGCCCAAATGCGTCACATGTGACACCACTTTAGCACCCATACGTGTCAAGAAACCCAAACCTTTGCCGCCAATAGCTACGGACTGAGTTGTTTGACCTGCCGCTTGGCCATCGCGTAATTGAATGGTCAAAGCACGGAACAGGTTAGTGTTCAAGCCGCCGCACAAACCTTTGTCGGTACTCACCACAATGTAGCCCACCGATTTAGCATCGTTGGTTTTCATGAAAGCGTGCACGTACTCGGGATTGGCTTCACCCAAATTAGCTGCGATGTTGCGAATTTTCTCGCTGTATGGACGCGCCGCGCGCATGCGCTCTTGCGCCTTGCGCATCTTGGAGACGGAAATCATTTCCATCGCCTTGGTGATCTTCTTGGTGTTTTCCACCGATTTGATCTTGGTGCGTAGTTCCTTACCGGATGCCATGGTTGCCCCTTGTCTGTTTTAGTAGCGTCGGGAGCAGCTTAAGCAAATGACTTCTTGAAAGCCGTGGTCGCAGTGGTCAATTCAGCTTCCGCTTCTTTGTCCATCGCTTTGGCAGCTTCCAATTTAGCCAACAAACCAGCGTGTTTGTCTTTGAGGTAGCCGTGTAAGCCGTGCTCAAAAGCCAATACCTTGTTGACGGCGATATCGTCCATGAAACCTTTGTTCACGGCAAACAATGTCGCACCCATCAGGCTGATAGGCTGTGGGCTGTACTGGGCTTGCTTGAGCAATTCAGTCACGCGGGCACCGCGGTCGAGCTGTTTACGCGTGGCTTCGTCCAAATCAGAAGCAAACTGCGCAAACGCAGCCAATTCACGGTACTGCGCCAAGTCGGTACGGATACCGCCAGACAAGCTCTTGATGATCTTGGTTTGTGCAGCGCCACCGACACGAGACACAGAAATACCAGCGTTAATCGCGGGACGGATACCGGCGTTGAACAGTGATGTTTCCAAGAAGATCTGGCCGTCAGTGATAGAAATCACGTTGGTTGGCACGAATGCAGATACGTCGCCGGCTTGGGTTTCAATGATAGGTAAAGCCGTCAAAGAACCCGTCTTACCTTTGACTTCACCTTTGGTGAAGTCTTCAACGTATTTTTCATTGACACGTGCAGCACGCTCTAACAAACGACTGTGGAGATAAAACACATCGCCAGGGTAAGCTTCACGACCTGGTGGACGGCGCAACAGCAAAGACACTTGGCGGTAAGCCACGGCTTGCTTGGACAAATCGTCATAAACGATGAGGGCGTCTTGACCGCGATCGCGGAAGTATTCACCCATGGTACAGCCAGAGTAGGCGCTGACGTATTGCATCGCAGCGGACTCAGACGCAGTAGCGGCGACCACAATGGTGTATTCCATCGCGCCGGCTTGTTCCAAAGAACGCACCACGTTTTTCACGCTGGATGCTTTTTGACCGATCGCCACATAGATACATGGGACGTTTTGGCCTTTTTGGTTGATGATGGCGTCAATCGCGACAGCCGTTTTACCGGTCTGGCGGTCACCAATGATCAATTCGCGCTGACCGCGACCAATTGGCACCATAGAGTCGATAGACTTCAAGCCAGTTTGCATCGGTTGGTCAACGGATTTACGTGCAATCACGCCTGGCGCAACTTTTTCAATCACGTCAGTCATTTTGGCGTTGATAGGACCTTTGCCGTCGATAGGTTGACCCAAAGCGTTCACCACACGGCCAAGCAACTCAGGACCGACAGGAACTTCTAGAATACGACCGGTACACTTGACGGTATCGCCTTCAGAGATGTGCTCGTACTCACCCAAAATCACGGAACCTACAGAGTCACGCTCCAAGTTCAAAGCCAAACCGTAGGTAGGCAAACCATCGCTACCGGCTGGGAATTCCAACATCTCGCCCTGCATCACGTCTGACAGACCGTGGATGCGGCAAATGCCGTCGGTCACTGAAACCACAGTGCCTTGGTTGCGAATGTTCGCGCTGGCTGACAGGCCTTCGATACGGCTCTTGATCAGTTCAGAGATTTCTGCTGGATTGAGTTGCATGACTCTTTCCTTCTTTCTTTAGTTAGCTTGATAAATCGACTTTTGACCGCTTTAAGCCGTCAAAGCCACTTTCATTTGTTCCAAACGGGCTTTGACAGACGTGTCGAGCACCTCGTCACCCACCACCACACGAATACCGCCGATCAACTCAGGCTGCAACACAACGGACAAGTTGAGTTTGCGCTTGAATTGCTTTTCCAAGGTAACCGCCAAGTCAGTCAAAGCTGCGCCGTCGATTGGGAAAGCGCTGTGCACGACAGCATCAGACGAGCCGCTTTGCGCATTTTTCAAGGCGCGAAACTGTGTCGCCATCTCTGGCAAAGCATTCAAACGGCCATTTTCAATGACAGTACGCAAAAAGTTTTTCGCTGCTTCTGGCAACTCAACTTTAGCCACGCCAGCGATCAAATCAAAAACTTGATCCGTGCTTGCCTTGGGACTATCAGCAAATTCCTGCAATTGTGCGTTTTGCGCAACGGCAGACAAGGCGTCCACCCAAACGGCGGCGCCGTTCAAATCCTTAGAAGTTGCTTTGAAAAGCGCCTCCGCGTAGGGACGGGCGATGGTTGCTAATTCAGCCATAAAGTGCTCGTGTAGTTCGGGTTAAAAGTTCAGTCAAAATTGAGATTAAAGCTCTGTTTTAAGACGACCCAACAAATCCGCATGGACGCCTGCATTGACTTCTTTACGAAGAATTTGCTCAGCACCCTTAACAGCCAATGCGGCGACTTGCTCACGCAGCGTCTCACGAGCCTTCACAGTTTGTTGTTCAGCTTCAGCTTTGGCAGCAGCAATAATTTTATTGCCTTCGTCCGTAGCTTTTGCTTTCGCTTCTTCGACAATCGCTTGACCGCGACGCTCAGCATCTGCCAAGCGAGTTGCAGTCTCCGTGCGCGATTTAGCCAACTCATCTTCAACACGCTTGTTAGCGTTGCTGAGCTCAGACTTGGCCTTATCGGCAGCGGCGAGACCGCTTGCTATTTTTTCTGCCCGCTCGTCGAGCGCTTTTGTAATTGGCGGCCATACGAATTTCATCGTAAACCAAGCCAAAATCAAAAAGACGATCAGCTGCAGGAATAAGGTTGCATTAATGCTCACAGCTTACTTCCTTTCAAGCTTGAAAACTTGAACAAAATTAGATAGCGAAAGGTTTTGCAAATGCAAACAACAATGCAATAGCTACGCCGATCAAGAAAGCTGCGTCGATCAAACCAGCCAAAATAAACATTTTAGTTTGGAGTTCGTTCATCAATTCTGGTTGACGAGCTGAAGACTCAAGGAATTTGCCGCCCATGATGGCGATACCAATGGAAGCACCCAAAGCACCCAAACCAACGATCAAACCGCACGCCAAAGCTACCAAGCCGAGAATATTTTCCATGATTACTCCTAAAGATTAAAAAACAAAAACAAAACAAAAACAAACACAAAAGATTAGTGTGAATCGTGAGCCTGCCCCACATAAATCAACGTCAACATCATAAAGATGAAGGCTTGCAAGGTGATCACTAGAATATGAAAAATACTCCAAGCTGTACCAGCCACCACATGCCCAAATCCTAACCAGAATCCACCCGATAGAGGGTTAAACTGCCAGGCCCATGCGCCGCCCATCAAGGCAATCAACATGAAAATCAGTTCGCCTGCAAACATGTTACCGAACAACCGCATGCCGTGTGATACGGTTTTTGCAGCAAACTCAATCATCTGCATAAGAAAATTAATGGGGTACAAATAAACCTTGTCACCAAAAGGTGCGGCTACTAGCTCATGCGTCCAACCACCCAAGCCTTTGATTTTTACACTGTAAAAGAGACACAACAACAAAACACCGAACGACATTCCCAAGGTAGAAGAAAGGTCAGCCGTTGGCACAACGCGCATGTAATCTTTAAATCCAAGCGCAGGACCCGCCAGGTGCCATGCCGCAGGCAGCAAATCAACCGGCAACATGTCCATGGCATTCATAAGAAAAATCCAAACGAAAACCGTCAGAGCAAGTGGAGCTACCACCTTGCGGCTGTTTGCGTTATGAATAACACCCTTAGCCTGGTTATCAACCATTTCCACTAATATTTCTACAGCAGCCTGAAAACGACCAGGCACACCAGCAGTAGCTTTGCGGGCAGCACGCCACAGCAAGAAACAACCAATCAGACCAAGAATGATTGAATAAACAATTGAATCCAAGTTGAATATAGAAAAGTCAACAAGACTTGTTTGCTTCACACTTGCAAAAGAAAAATCTTTTTGCAAATGCTGCAAATGATGCTGGATATATTCACCAGCATTTGGGGCTTTTGTAGTTGCGATTTCAGCAGACATGCGTCACCAATGTTATCAATTATTAAAAGAATTCTTGCGTAATGGATACAACCAAACGGCGATCCAGTACACCTTCATAGTCACCACAAAGCCAGCCAATAGAGCTAGCCAATTTAAATTCATAATCAAGACAGGCGCAGCGAACAACATCACCACCGTCAGGCCCACCTTAACTGCCTCCCAGACAAAAAACCCTAAACTAGCAAGCAACGGAGAATTTGCCCCTTCGCTTCGCTTTAAACCCCAAGCAAGCATGCTTGCTGGCAACGCCACTGCTAACGAGCCGTACGCTACCGAGAGGGCAACTACGCCATCAAACCTGATATACGCAACGATAGTTACCAACACACCTACAAGCAGCTGCCACTGTATAAGTCGCCACGGCGATAATAAAGGTACAGTCTTACGTAAACCTTGTATTACCAACTGCGCCTGCTCAAAACTTAGCGGCTCGAAATAATCTGCGTCATCTTGGTTCAGCAGCTCATCCTTGAGCAACACTAGTTTTATTTTTGCTTCTGAGTCAACTTTAGTCCCCACGTTCACTCTGGGCTGTTTAGCCCGAGCACGCCATGCTAAAAACTTGGTTAAAAGCCTAGTAATTAGCATATGTTATTTAGTAAAGCTCCCTATTATACGTATAAACCCGCACCCATGTCTAGCAATCCCCCGCAAATTTGCACCAAAATAAACTCGTTGACAATGACCAGCACGAAGAAGCTGGCTAAGGTGCAAAATATAAGATACTTTTGAAAGCGCTACATGGTTTACATTCTCTCCAAATTCTTACACCTTGCAGGTGCCATCGCTTGGATCGGCGGTATGACATTTATGTTGTGGATCTTACGCCCCGTGGCGACCGCACAACTGCAACCACCGCAACGCGCGCCCTTAATGGCGGGTGTTATGGGGCGCTTTTTCCCACTCGTTTGGCTTAGCATTGCGACTTTGCTCATCACTGGCACGGGTATGCTAATGGCGGTAGGCATGAAGGCGGCGCCTATCGGTTGGCATCTGATGCTTGGCATAGGTTTGCTGATGTTTGCTTTGTTTGGCCATGTGTATTTCGGACCATTCAAGCGCTTAAAACTCGCGGCTGCAGCCTCTGACTGGCCTGAATCAGGGCGACGTTTAGGGCAAATTCAGGCCATAGTTAAGATGAATTTTGTACTCGGCTGGCTGGCTATTGCTGCCGTGCTTTTTCTTCATTGACCCCCTATAACACTAGTTTCACATGCAAAATTGGCCTCTAGCCAGCACAAAAACTGCCTTAGCAGCTATCATAAGCATAGCAATTTTGTTGTTTTTTAACAACTCCACTGCGCAAAGCGACAGCGTACCCAAAGCGCACCACACGCCGACTGGCTTCAAAAACAACTACACGCAGCAGGTATCTCGTTCGTTTGGCGATTTCATACGTTGGCAATGGGAATCTTGGAGTCTAGACAAAACGGCAATCAGCCCCACACCCAGCATTCAAGCAGATTTGGCTGTACTCAACGCGCCCACTGCGCCAACTGTTACATGGATAGGCCACGCCACTGCCTTGGTTCAAGCCAACGGCCTGAATGTCTTGATTGACCCAATCTTCTCGGAACGCGCTTCGCCAGTACAGATTTTTGGTCCCAAACGTGCCCAAGCACCCGGTGTTGCAATGGCAGACTTGCCAAATATTGACGCGGTACTGATATCACACAACCATTACGACCATTTAGACCGTGCCAGCGTGGCTTTGTTAGACGAGAAAGCCAAAGCAGCAGGCAAGACCACGTTGTTTATGGTGCCTTTGGGTTTGAAAGCGTGGTTTAACAGCATCGGAATCGACAGCGTGGTCGAACTAGACTGGTGGGAGCACCATGCACTTAAAGGCGTTGAATTCCATTTAACCCCTGTGCAACATTGGTCCGCCCGCAGCATCAACGACAGAAGCGCCACTTTGTGGGGTGGATGGGCGGTGTTAGGCGCTGATTTTCACTGGTATTACGCAGGTGACACCGGCTACAGCCGCGATTTTGCCGATACGGCCAAACACTTCGCGCCACGCCAAACTGAAGCCTTAGGCGGCGGATTTGACCTCGCGCTGATCCCTGTAGGCGCTTATGAGCCGCGCTGGTTTATGACTCAGCAGCACGTCAACCCCATGGAATCGGTACGGATTCACCAAGATGTGGGCGCGAAACGCAGCATTGGCGTGCACTGGGGCACGTTTCAGCTGACCGACGAACCACTGGACCAACCGCCGCGCGATTTAGCCGTTGCGCGCCAAGCTTTTGGCGTAAAAGATGTTGATTTCGGTGTTTTAGCCATTGGCGAATCACGACAATTCGTGAAGCGTACGCCAGCAACAGCTCTTGCAGCGCGATAATTGCTTCATGAATCCTGAAAAACCTGTTGTTTCTGCGCCACCAGTGGTCGAAGAATCCCTCATCGTCTACCCCTGCATTTTTCCCATCAAGGTCATGGGCGCAAAAGTGGATGGCTTTGTCCACGCCATTACCGCCGTTGCTCACGAATTTGACCCCACGTTTGATGCAAAAACGCTAGAACTGCGTGAAAGCAAGGGCGGCAATTACTTAGGCATCACCATCAACATCACCGCCACCAGCCGTGAGCAACTGGACGAGCTGTACCGCACGCTGTCGACGCACCCGATGGTGAAGATGGTGCTGTAGGAAGATGCCTACCCTAGACTGGCTCAACCGCGCCTCCGCCTTCACCACCGCTGCCAAAGTACCGTATCGGTTGCTGGAGCAGGTGTCTGCACACACATCTAACACTGAGAACGCTACAATTTTAATAGCTTCTCAGGCACTAAATACGCCGGCTACAGCCATAAATACCTCTAAAAATGGCCTAAATACCGATAATTTACTGATTCAGGGCGATAACCTAGAGGCGCTCAAGGCGCTGCTGCCGTTTTATCGCGGGCAGGTTAAATGCATCTTCATCGACCCGCCGTACAACACCAAAAGCGCGTTTGAGCACTACGACGACAACCTGGAGCACGCCCAGTGGCTAAGCATGATGCTCCCACGCCTGCAGCTCTTGCGCGAGCTGCTGCGCGAGGACGGCTCGATTTGGGTGACCATTGACGACAACGAGGGGCATTACCTCAAGGTGTTGATGGATGAGGTGTTTGGGCGGGGGAATTTTGTAGCCAGCGTTACTTGGCAAAAAACTACTAGCGTTCATAACAATGCAGTTTTTCTATCTTCATCAAGCGATTTAGTTCATGTTTATGGCAAAAATATAAACGAATTGATCTTGAAACGCATTCCAAGGAGCGACAGAAATGCGTCGGACTACACAAACCCGGATAACGATCCACGCGGCGCTTGGTCTTCTAGCCCTCTGCATGTAAGTCTGACATCTGGACAACGCGGCGCACAATTTGCTAGAAGTGGCACATCATCAGGTCTATTTCCTTTGATAAATCCTCACGGCATTGAGGTATTTCCGCCATCAGGTCGTGCTTGGGGATACTCCCTTGAGTCTTTTGCGACCATGCATGCCGAAGGACGTATTTGGTGGGGCAAAGATGGTAACAATCAACCGCGAATGAAGCGGTTTTTAACAGAGCAAACTGATGGCGTTGTATCTACAACCGTTTGGTTATCAGAGGACGTTGGCCACAATCAAGAGGCAAAAGCAGAGATGTTGACCTTGCGAGTTAACGAAACAGCAGAACTTTTCGCCACTCCAAAACCAGAACGCCTAATTCAACGCATCCTCCACATCGCCTCAAACGAAGGCGACCTCGTCCTCGACAGCTTCCTGGGCAGCGGCACAACCGCCGCCGTGGCGCACAAGATGGGGCGGCGGTGGATTGGGATTGAAATGGGGGAGCACGCGGCGACGCACTGCTTGCCGCGCCTGCAAAAGGTGCTGGATGGGGAGCAGGGCGGCATCAGCAAAGCGGTCAATTGGGCGGGCGGCGGCGGGTTTCGGTTCATGCGGCTGGGGGAGCCGGTGTTTGACGACCGTGGCCGCATCAACCCCGCCGTGCGCTTTGCGACGCTGGCAGCCTTCGTCTGGCAGCAAGACACCGGCACGGCGCTGGACCTGGCAGCCTCCCAACCCGGCACACCGCACATTGGCACGAACTATATATTTAATAGCGCCTTAGGCAACAAATACGCCGGCTACAGCCAAATTGAGCCTCTAAAACAGGGTGAAACCGGTGATTTGGCCTTCCAAGCCCCGCCAGAGCTGCCTGAGCCAGCCCCAGAAGTGCCACAAACGCCCAAAGGAACAGCCTACTACCTGCTCTACAACGGCATCTTGGGCGACAAGCGCCCCGCCAGCGGCAACGTGCTAACCCGCGACGTGCTGGCCGCGCTGCTGGATTTACACGCCAAAGTGCTGGCCGATGCACCAGAAGGCGCGGAACTGGACTTGATCGTCTACGGCGAAGCCTGCCGGCTGGGCGAGGAGCGACTGAAGCAGGCGAAGGTGACGTTTAGGCATATTCCGTATGATGTGCGGGCGAGATGACGATGGACAACAGCATGACGGCCACTGAGTTACAAGCCTTTATCAAAGCGCAGTTTCCTGAGGAAAACGAGTGCTTTGAGTGGAAGGAGTGGCGTAGCCTGAAATCAAACATTTCTGGCCGCAAGGGTGAAGACTTGGTGTCGTATGTCTCGGCCTTGCCTAATATGGACGGGGGCTGCATCGTCATTGGTGTGCAAGACAAAACGCTGGCTGTTACCGGCATTCAAGATTTTGCCGACTACAACACAGAAAACGTCATCCACCGAATTTTGGGCAAAACGCCAAGCTTACCGTCGATGGGGCTGCGCGTTGAAGCCTTGCTGGCCAGTGATACAGGCGCTGTCGTCTGGCTGGTACACGTGCCACGCCATGCACCCAGACAACCCGTGTTTGCACATGATAAAGCTTGGCAACGCGATGGCGACAGTCTGGTGGAGCTGCGTCCAGATCGCTTGGAAGCCATTTTGTGTGAGCCTTTGAGCGGCGAAGACTGGAGTGCAGTTTTGGTACCCCAAGCCAGTCTACAAGACCTTGACCCAGCGGCTCTCGCTTTGGCTCGTAAACAATATGGCGACGGCAATGCCAGCAAACCTTGGGCAAGTCAAATTACCAGTTGGTCTGATGCTGCTTTTTTAGACAAGGCCAGGCTGTCAATCAACGGCGTATTGACGCGTGCCGCCTTGCTTTTGTTAGGAAGGGCTGAATGTGTGCATCTGCTGTCTGGACACCCTGCTGAAATTGCCTGGAAGTTACCGGAAAAGCGAGTCTTGCAGCCTTATGGGACACCATTTTTATTGACGGTCAATGAGGTATTGGCTAATATTCGACGGCACAACATCAAGTTGTTTCCAAGCAACCAGCTCATGGCAACTGAAGTGCCCAACTACGATGTCCGCGTTATCTTAGAGGCGCTCAACAATTGCATTGCGCATCAAGACTATGAGCGACATGCCAGAATTCTGGTGATTGAGCATGACTCGCACCTAGAGTTTCACAGCGAAGGCGCTTTTTTTGATGGCAAACCAGCCGATTACTACTCACACAACCGCACGCCGAATCGCTATCGAAACAAATACTTAACAGATGCCATGCGTGAGCTGGGGTTGATCGACCGTGGCGGATTTGGTATCAGCGAGATGTATGTATTACAACGAAAACGCTTTTTACCGCTGCCAGATTACGAGTTATCTGAGCCTTTGAAAGTGGTGGTGCGGGTATTTGGACAAACCATCGACGAAAACTATGCACGTTTACTCATGGAACGAGCTGATTTGCCGCTTAAACAAGCGATTTGGCTCGACAGAGTACAAAAAAAATCAACGGTAGATGACGTTCATATCGCCGAATTGCGCAAGGCAAAACTCATAGAGGGGCGCAAACCCAACTTTTTTGTCTCTGCCCACGTTGCCGATGCTACCCACACACGACCAGAATACACACGTAACAAAGGGCTAGATGACCACTATTACAAGACGCTGATTTTGAAACATATCGAGCAATTTCAATCTGCATCAGCACAAGACATTAGGTCATTGTTGCTTGATAAGCTTCCGGATTCACTTTCTGCACATCAAAAACAAGTCAAGATTAAGAACTTGCTAGCTGCCCTGCGAGGAACAGGGCTTGAAAATGTCAAAATTACGGCGACAGGTGCTGGAATAGCGACCAGATGGAAGTTGCTTAATAATTAAGCAGTCGGATAATTGCTTGGAAATTTGTCTCAACTATCCGATAAATTACCCGATGAAAAATAATTTATTTATATAAATCAATGGCTTAGATTGGATATCTTGGCGCCAATTATTCTCTAACTATCCAATTCCGCGAAACAAATACTCCCATGACCACCCTCTCCCTCAAATCCTACCAACAAGCCGCGCTGGACACTTTGGCGCGTTTTGCGCGGTCGGCGCAGATACATGGGGCGGCACAGGCGTTTCGGGAGCAGGCGGGGTACAGTTACAACGGTGACGCTTTTGGTGCAACACCCTGCGTGTGCTTGCGCATCCCCACCGGCGGCGGCAAAACGCTGCTGGCAGCTCATGCGGTACAGACGATAGCGCAAGAGTGGCGGGCGACGGACGCACCTGTGGCGGTATGGTTGGTACCCAGCGACACGATTCGCAGCCAAACCCTGAAAGCCCTGCAAACCGACGGCCACCCCTACCGCGAGGCTTTGGCGGCGCATTACGGAGCTGGGGTGCGGGTGTGTACCTTGGACGACATTGCCAATATCGCCCCACCCGACTGGGGACTGCAGGCCGTGGTGGTGGTGGCGACGATTCAGGGCTTTCGGGTGGACGACACCGATAAACGCAATGTGTACAGCTTTTCGGAGGGGTTTGAGCGCCACTTCAAAGGCGTTGATGAACAACGTTTGCGCGTTTTACACGGTTTGCCCGACGCGCTGGTGACAGTAGAGGAAGCGGCGACTGATAAAACAGGCGTGCTGCAAGGCTTTATTGGCCAGCCGCGCTGGAGTTTGGCCAACTGGCTGGCGCTACACGAGCCGATCTTGATTGTCGATGAGGCGCACAACACCAAAACGGATAAAAGTTTCACGGCCCTGCAACGCCTGAACCCCAGCATTATTTTGGAGCTGACCGCCACGCCGGTGGCTGGCAAGGCCAATGTGCTGTACCACGTGAGCGCCCAGGAGCTGGCGGCAGAAAGTATGGTGAAACTGCCGATTGCACTGGCCGAGCACCCGCTGGGCTGGCAGCAGGCTGTGTTTGCCGCCGTGCAAACACAGCGCGCGCTGGAGGGGGAAGCGCTCAAAGATGAGGCCGCCGGGAACGGCTATGTGCGCCCAATTGTGCTGTTTCAGGCGCAAAACGAGAACGACGAGGTGCCACCCGAAGCCTTGCGAACTTATTTACAAGACGAGCTGCACATTCCGCCCGAGCAAATCAAGGTAGCCACTGGCAGCACGCGGGAGCTGGACGGGCTGGATTTGAGCGCACGCACGGAGCCAACGCGCTTTGTCATCACCGTGCAGGCACTGCGGGAGGGCTGGGACTGCCCGTTTGCCTACGTGCTGTGCTCACTGCAGCGGCTGTCAAGCGCCACGGCTGTGGAGCAGCTGCTGGGGCGCGTGCTGCGTATGCCTTACGCCACACGGCGCGGGCGCGAGGCGCTGAACAAGGCCTATGCCCATGTGGTGGAAGCGAAGTTCTCCAACGCGGCGCACGAGCTTGCCGACCGGCTCATCAACAACATGGGTTTTGAGGCGCTGGATGTGGCGTCGATGATCGTGCATCAGGGTGCTTTGCCACTTTTTGATAAAAATCAACCGGCAGCCGGCGTATTTATTGCCGAAATAGCTACAAATTTCATAGTACCGACACCCTCACCCGAATTGCTGGCTGTGGCTGGCACGGAAGGCATCTCCATTCAAGTGGCCACCATTGGCGGCGAGCAGCAATTGGTGGTGACGGGGCATATTTCACCTGAAATAGAAACCTTGCTGATCGCCGAAGTGCGGGGCGCCAAAAAGCAAGAGCAAGTGCGCGACAAGGTGGCGCAGCACAATGCGCTGACCAGCGCACAGCAAGCGCCGGCCTCACGCGGCGTGCCATTTGCACCCCTGCCGACGCTGAGTTACAGGCCGCGCATCACTGAGATCACTGAGCAAGATAAAAATCAAGGCGATCAAGTTGATTTATGGCCTTTTTACCCCTTAGAACGCTCTGCCGTGCTGGAAACAGTGGATTTGGACTTGCTCACGCCAGAAGCTGTTCAGTTGCAGGGGTTTTTGGTTGTTGAACAGTCCAACACCTTTGAAATCTACCTCAAAGACGCGCATGTCCAGCTGCGTGCGGCAGATGCGAACCAGATTGCGTTTGACTATGGCTCAAGCACCATCAGCGCTGATGATTTGGTGCGCTGGCTGGATCAGTCGCTGTTTCAAAAGCTGCCCCATTTCACCCAAAACGAGCGCTGCAGTTATTTTGCAGCAGTGGTGAGTTACCTCATCAACGAAAAACGGCAATCTTTGGTCGGCTTGGCGAAAGCGCGCTTCAAGCTGGCGCAAGAGATCGAGGCGCATGTGGCTGATTTGCTCAGCAACGCCGCCAAAACGCAATTTCGCCAGCTGGTTTTGGAGCAAACGTGGGATATCACAGCGGACTGGGAGCGACCGATGCTTTTTGAACGCAACCGTTATCCCGTGCCAACGGGCTCGCGCTACAGCGGGCGCTACCAGTTCAACAAACATTTTTACCCTGTGCTGGCAGATTTGAAAGATGGTGGTGAAGAGTTTGCCTGCGCCCAACTGCTGGACAGCCATGCCAATGTTGAGCAGTGGGTACGCAACCTAGACACTCAGCCTTGTGGTTTTTCCTTGGCCACATCCAAAGGCCGTTTCTTTCCTGACTTCGTAGCACAGCTGAAGGATGGCCGCATGGCCGTTATTGAATATAAAGGCGCACACTTACTTGCCATGCCCTATGAAATTGAAAAACGCCAAGTGGGCGAACTGTGGGCCAAAGTCAGCGAAGGCAAGTGTCTGTTTGGACAAATTGTGCTGCAACGCGACGGTTTAAATATGAAACAACAGCTTGATGCGCTTTTAGCAACCTAAAAAGCAACATGGACACCCGTTTTTTAGGCCGCGTCGACTATGTGCCCACGTATGAAGCAATGCAGCTCTACACCGAGCAGCGGCATGCTGAGAAAATCACGGAAAATACTATTGAAAATGACACTCAGCCGTCGTATTTATTGCCAGATGCGCTATTAATTTGTGAGCATAATCCCGTCTTTACGCAAGGTCTTGCCGGTAAGGTTGAACATATTTTGAACGCTGGCAACATCCCCATCGTGCAATCGAACCGAGGTGGGCAGGTCACTTACCACGGGCCGGGGCAGGTGGTGGCATATCCGATGATCGACTTGAAGGCTGCTGGCTATTTCGTCAAAGAATATGTTTATCGCATCGAAGAAGCCGTTATTCGCACTCTTTTGCATTTTGGTGTGACGGGCCACCGTGTGGCTGGGGCGCCTGGGATTTATGTGCGCTTAGAAGATCCGTTTTCGCACGCTTTACTGCCCCAAAGACCGCAAAAACATAGCACTGAAGAGATAAATTTCACGGGTCTAGGCAAAATCGCCGCCTTGGGCATCAAAGTCAGTCGCCATTTCACCTACCACGGCGTGGCACTGAACGTGGCGATGGATTTAGAACCCTTTTCACGTATCAACCCATGTGGATATTCTGGGCTGCAGACCGTAGACCTTTCTACAATAGGGGTGTCTTGCTCGTGGGACGAGGCAGCTGGCGTGTTGAGCCAGAAGCTTGTTTCCTACCTTGCGACTTGAATTTTATGCCTCGAATTTGACGCCTTGAACGGTGTCTTGAAAGAATAATGATTATGAGCACCCTCGAAATCCTCCCTTCCACTTCCAACCCTGTCGTGCGGGAGTCGCAATCGCAAGCTGATTACAACCCGCTGGCCAAGCAAAAAGCGGGAGCCAAGCTGTCGCGCATCCCTGTCAAAGTGGTGCAGGGCGAGGTGCTGAAGAAGCCGGACTGGATTCGCGTCAAAGCCGGTTCGCCTTCGACCCGCTTTTACGAAATCAAAGACATTTTGCGTGCCAACAAGCTAGTCACCGTGTGTGAAGAGGCCAGTTGCCCGAACATTGGTGAGTGTTTTGGCAAAGGCACAGCAACTTTCATGATCATGGGTGACAAATGCACACGCCGCTGCCCGTTTTGCGACGTCGGACACGGCAGGCCCGACCCGCTGGATGTCGATGAACCGCTGAATCTAGCCAAAACCATCGCAGCATTGAAGCTGAAATACGTGGTGATAACTAGCGTTGACCGTGACGATTTGCGCGATGGTGGGGCGCAGCATTTTGTGGATTGCATCAAAAATATCCGTGAACTATCGCCAACAACAGAAATAGAAGTGCTGGTGCCTGATTTTCGAGGTCGTGACGACCGTGCTTTGGAGATTTTGAAAGCTGCACCACCGGACGTGATGAACCACAACCTGGAAACCGCGCCTCGCTTGTACAAAGAGGCGCGCCCAGGCTCTGACTACCAATTCAGCCTGAATTTGCTTAAGAAATTCAAAGAATTACACCCGAACGTGCCAACCAAAAGCGGCATCATGGTGGGTTTGGGCGAAACTGACGAAGAAGTGCTGCAAGTGATGCAAGACATGCGCGACCACAACATTGATATGCTGACGATTGGACAATATCTTGCGCCATCGATGTCGCATTTGACCGTGAAACGCTACGTTCACCCCGACACTTTTAAGATGTTTGAAGCCAAAGCCTATGAAATGGGTTTTAGTCATGCGGCAGTGGGGGCGATGGTACGGTCGAGTTATCACGCAGACATTCAGGCTGAACATGCGCATAGTGCTATTGCTGTCAAAAACCAGAAGTTAATGCGATAGTTTAGAAGTTAGTGCGACAATTCAATAGTGAAAATTTCGAAAAATCTGATTTAATTATTTAAAATCAATCAGTTATGGAAATTTTCACAAAGAAACTGAATGCACTATTTTTAGCCATTTGACAACTGCAATGCAAACTTAGCGCTCAAAATCGGGGAAATATTTAGCAATTCAACGTTTTTTGGCGTTTAAAAATACGTATTTTTCCGGTTTTGAGTCTAGATTTGATGCGTTTTACAAAATAACGCTGCAAGGATGGTTTAACTCCGAGCAGTCCGCTTCAGATCAAACGAAATCCTTGTCTTTTATGAGCTTGTAACCTTTGAGAATTTACAAATTGATAGAAACCACACCAGTTCGATTAAGGCCAAACTCAATATTGATGACAAATACGGCAGTCCTTTCATACCAGACAAATTGGAACCGACGCATTACGATTTTTGACTATCCCTTGGCTGAGAATACTGCTTGCACAAAGTGTTCCAGTGAATTCAAGTATCTACAGAATGCAGATTAACAACACCAAATTCCGACGTGAAAGCAGGCTTGTGTTCTATGCCAAAATGATTGCCTTTTAAGCTTCAATCTGTTACGCTGCGTCATACAAAAATTTAGTGAAATTGATATGAATATGCAAGGAATCGATTTATTCAGTGGTGCAGGTGGTATGTCAAGCGGTGCAGCAATGTGTGGCGTGAAAGTTAAGTATGCCGTGGAGTATGACCGTGATGCCGCTGATACTTTTGGACTCAATCACAAAGGCGTGACCTTGTTCAACAAGGATGTGCGTGAAATGAAGGCATCACATTTCAAAGGACTTGATCGGAAACAACCCGTAGTTCTTTTCGGTGGGCCTCCATGCCAAGGTTTCTCCACTTCAAATCAAAAGAATCGTGATGCTAATAATCCAAACAATTGGCTTTATCGAGAGTATCTGCGCCTAGTTGAAGAGGTTAAACCGGACTGGGTTGTTTTTGAAAATGTTAAAGGCTTGCTTGAAACGGGGGATGGATTTTTCCTTGCTGCGGTCTTAAATGGCTTCAAAGAGTTGGGGTACACCACCAGCCATTTCGTGCTGAATTCTGCGGACTATGGTGTGCCTCAAAAGCGTAATCGTTTATTCATTATTGGATCCTTGCATGGCGTTGAAGTTAATAGGCCAACACCGACCACAAAGAAAGCGATCACGGTTGCGCAAGCCTTAAAAGATCTCCCCGCACTTGAGAATGGTGATTCAATTGATGAGAGGATGTACTGCGCGGCCGCACGTACTAGTTATGCTAAAGCACTTCGAGGTACATTGAAAATATGTCACAACAATTTCGTGACCTATAACGCCCCACACATAGTTGAGCGATACAGTCATATCCCACAAGGCGGTAACTGGGAAAACATCCCAGAAAAATTAATGAAAAACTACACGGATAGAACTAGGTGCCATACGGGTATTTATCGGCGGTTGCGAGAGGATGAGCCGTCAGTAGTTATCGGTAATTTTCGCAAAAATATGTTAGTCCACCCATGGCAAGATCGCGGTCTCTCTGTTCGCGAGGCTGCTCGACTGCAATCATTTCCTGATTCATTTATATTTTCTGGCTCAATTGGGTTTCAACAACAACAGGTTGGCAATGCGGTGCCTCCGCTGCTAGCCAAGGCCATCTTTAATAATATTGTTAAACATAAAGCATGAATTCAATGGCACTTTTACCGCTTGAAAAATTGTTAGCTAGCAACTGTAGCGATAAATCTAAGTTTCCAAGCATCACCGTCGACTATTGGGCCCAATATATAGGGTTACTTAATTACCTAAAGACGACTATTTATCCAAGTATTGACGTTGGGCTTGCAATCAACTCTAAGGACGTGGGATTTTATACCGCTCATAGCCAGGAGCATTTCGATGAGGTCATTCGATATGCGGGTCAACTTTTAAAAGTTGAGAGTAGTGATGCATCTTCCAAGTTAGAACCTTATGAAATATATGTTTTATTGATCGCAATCCGAATACATGACGCAGGGAATATCTATGGACGAGACGGGCATGAGAGGCAGTGTTTCAAGGTGCTCAAAGATTGCGGTAATATTATTGGCCTTGAGGATACGGAAAAAAGATTTATCGCCAGTATTGCTGAAGCTCACGGCGGTGTAGTTGGGAATGGGGATAAGGATACGATATCGAAGCTTCCAGAAAGCACTCCGCATAAGACTAATCGAGTTCGCTCAAGATTAATAGCTTCAATCGTTCGCTTTGCAGATGAAATTTGTGAAAACAGCGGACGTGCTGCAAACCATTTGTTGGTTGAAGGAAAGTTGCCAAGTCATAGTGAAATCTTTCATCGATATGCCGCCGCTATAAAGGCAAATTCTATTTCAGGTCAACGCCTAGAAATCCAATATGAAATATCCATTGAAGATGCAATGCGAACATGGGAATATACAAAAAATGGTAGCTTAACCAACGCCTATTTGATTGATGTGATTTACGACCGTTTAGAAAAAATGGATAGAGAAAGGCGATATTGCAATCGTTTCTCCAAAGAGGTGTATACCATTGATGAGATTAGGGCGACCATTGTTATTGTTAAAGTCACTAGCTATTCGTATGATTCAGTGCAAACGATTGGTGTGGAGCTGCTGGATGCTGGATATCCCGATGAAACGCCTGGACACATAGGGAAACGTTATCCAAATAACAGCGGCGCTAAGGTGCATGAAACATTGCGCCAACTTCAATCGGAGACTTCAACATGAATACCGAACTTAGCGCAAATCCTTTTGCAGTACCAACTCCAGAAAATTTAACGGCAGACGAAGTTTTTGAGCTCTTTGTCCCATATCCTGAATTTGAAAATTTACAGGTTGGAGGGCATCAATTTTTACATGGTCATCGTGGCAGCGGAAAAAGCATGATGTTCAGAATGATGTCACCTGATAGTCAAATGAAATGGCTTGGCTGTGATTTTTCAAATTTGCCATACTTTGGAGTTTATCTCTCTATTAAAACGACTGAGTTAAATAACCCGGAGTACTTGCGATTAGAAAGTGAAATTGCTGGTTCAATTCTTTCTGAACATGTTTTGGCAACAAAATTTCTTAGTGTATTTTTTAGTGCTGTTAATAAATATTGTTTAGAAAATATTTCCAATAATAAACTTGATGCGAAGCTTCAAGAATTAATAAATATTACTTTGTTTAATAAACTCAAGTACGCAGGATGGGACGAGATTAAAAATCCATTGATTACAAGCAATCTACAAACATCAAAACAAATAATTGAATATGTTATTAATATAATTGATCAAATACATGCCAGTAGTGTTCAGTATATTAAAAGACGCTCCTTTAGCACTGAAATTCAAGCATATCAGGGCGTACTTTTAGGTTTTCAGGATGTATTGTTGCCCGTGATCAAAGAAATCTCGCATGCTGGAATTTTGCCTAAAAATGCGCGTGTATTTTTTTTGCTAGATGATGCAGATAATTTGAATAAGCAGCAAACTCAAATTTTAAATACTTGGGTATCGTATAGGACAACCGATACCATTTCACTTAAAATTTCAACCCAGTTAAACTATAAAACGTATAAAACAACTTCGGGGATTCGAATTGAAGCTCCTCATGATTTTTCGTCTATTAACTTCACGGCTGTGCAAACAGGTTCAGTAAAGGAACGCTACCCAGAACTGGTTAGAAAAATTGTTATTAAAAGACTGGAAAAATATGGCACACCTAATACAAATCCAGAGTCATTTTTCCCCTCCGATCTAGAGCAAGTTGAAGCAATTCAACTGATCGCAAAAGAGAAAGTAAATAGCTGGCAACCAGGAAAATCAGGCTATCGACCAGAAGATGATGCCTATCGAACTGCTAGACCAGAATTTATCCGTCGTTTGTCCGGCTCATCAAAACAGACTTCAACATATAAATATGCTGGATTTCACCAACTAATACACGTGTCATCAGGAATCATTCGATTTTTTCTTGAGCCTGCTGCCCGAATGTTCACCGAGCAATTGCGTAAGAATGCAGACGGCAAATTTCTGCTCGAGATATCGCCAACCATCCAAGATCAAGAGTTAAGAAAGCAAGCTGATCAATTACTTCTACACGAATTTGAAAGTCTTGAAAATGAAGTGGATCCATCGATTAAAGTAAATGAAGTGGTACAACTACGCAACCTTATTAATGGTATCGGTGCAATTTTTAAAGCACACATCATGGACGAGATGGCGTCGCAACGTCGCGTGTTTGCCTTCACAATAAGTGAGCGTATGCCATCTAAAGAGCTCAAAAATGTTTTGAAACTGGGTGTTGTCCAAGGCTATTTTTACGAAGGTAGCATAGGTTCAAAGAGCGGACTAGGTCGAGAAATGCTTTATGTTCTTACAAGAAGATTAGCTCCAGCATTCTCACTTGATCCAATTGGATTTTCAGGTTATATCTCTTTAAAAAGCAGCTTGCTTGAAGAGATGTGCGAAGATCCAAAGAAATGGGTTAATAGACTAAAAGTAAAAGGTACGCAAGCTATTGAGAATGATCCACAACAATCATTTTTAGATGGGATTGAAAATGAATAAGGTATTGCTGACAGATTTGAAAAATAAATTTCAGCTAGATCACTACGTTCTAATGATTGGCTTGGGCTTCGATCAGCGCTGTTTGTCCGTTATTAATAATTTTCCGCAAAACCGTACTAAAAAAATTGTTGGCATTTCAAATGTTGGATGGAGTAATTCGAATGGAAAAAATACTGAAGAATTCAAACTAATCACAAATAATAATGCATCCATAATTGGTGAGAATGCAGAATCTATTTTGGATGTAGCCGACGAACTAGCTAAATATATCATTATTAGCCTTGAAGTGCCTACAAACCAGTTAGTGGTTGATATTACATCTTTATCGCATGAGTTATTAATAATCTTAATGGGCATTTTGGCTGCAAATGATGCGCTATCTCGAACTACCTTACTTTATGTCGGGGCAGCACAATACGGTGGAAATTCGGGCAAAGAGGACGTGTGGCTAAGTAGAGGCGTCAAAACGATCAGATCAGTACTGGGGTTTCCTGGATTTATGTACCCGTCAAAAAAGTTGCATCTAGTTGTGCTGGCTGGTTTTGAAGTTGAGCGCGCAAACGAGGTCATTTCATGCTACGAACCCTCTTCTCTTTCAATTGGAAAAGGCGGGCGAGATCAATCGGTATCACTAGATCATTTCGAAAGCAATCAGCTGTTTTTTGATAAATTAAAGTACTTTATTAATGAGCAAAATACGTATAACCAGCACATACATCATTTTGAATTCTCATGTGTTGATCCGTTACTGACAAAAGAACAAATACTTGACCATGTAGAAAAAATTAAAGCTTCTTCAGATGAAAACGTAGTTATCTGTCCGCTCAACACAAAACTTTCAACTATTGGTGTCGCGCTTGCGGCAATTGAAAATCAGACCATACAGGTCTGTTACGCAGAACCAGAAGAGTACAACGTTGAGAATTACTCAACACCTGGCAATGAAGTGTCAATAATTTCATTTGCCTAAATAAACCACATACTTGACCCATTTACACGATGGGCGACAGCTACCGAATAGCGGTCAACTTTAAAAGAACTACCTAACGACAGCGTTCGAACGAAGATCGCTATAAATGCGTAGCTCAAATCTTGTCTTCAAAGCACCAAAGAAACTGAAAAATCCTGCTAAATACTGATCAAAAATTGAATCTGTGGCATTCCTGTGGATTATTTGAGGTTTGAAAATTCTGGCAACTTACAAAAGACAATGACATTATTTAATCTAAAAATTAATGCTCCCAATTTCTATTTCCTCCTTCCCAAACGATCAATTTCAATGGCGTGTCGACTGGTTTGGGGATATTGCTTTCCCAGATAGAACCGCACGCCGCAAGCAACCTTCGGTGTTTGTACACCTTTCCAAGGTCTTAAATGCGGCATTTAGCAACGATTTGGAAGCTCAACTTTCACCAAATTCAACATCTCAAGCACGTTTTCAAAGAAAAGTTTGGGTATCTGTCGGTACATTACCGCTACTTCGAGTTGGTGATATCTGGCGCAACACAGCTCTTGAGTTTCAACATGACTACGAATTAGAAACCTTTGAAAACTTGCAAATTGATAGGAACCACAGCAGTCTGATCAAAGCTGGGATCAATATCGATGACAAAGGCTACTTACTGCCCATTGCAGAGCACCCTTGGCACATGCAATGCACCCAGTCTTATTGTGTGATGGTGAATCTACCTGATGAGAGGCGATTAATTATTCCCTGCATGGAGCTGATACGGTTTTATTTTGGATCGTCAAGCAGCTTACTTTCAAAGCTTTTCATGCCTGCGCTGAGTAGGGAAATGCTGTACTCGAACAGTCACTTCAACCAATTTTCAGGAAAACTGAATCTTGATTTGGCCACGGATATTTCGGGCGCATCAGCAGCTGACATTGGTCGACTGCGTCTAGATCATCAGGCGTGGTTGGCCGCGCTGCAAATTGGCACATCATGTCTAGCTGCTTCTACAACTGGTCAACAGGCATATCCCAAAACGTTCTTTCCCTTTGAAGGACAAACTACGCTTATTGCATCAGGTAAATGGTTGTCGTTTGGTGACAAACCAAAAAGTACCTTTGTGGTTTACAACCTGCGCTCATGCTCGCATCCGTTTCCATTCAAGACCTTGCGCTATGAAACACACTCATCTCGACCCAAACTGCCAACAAGGTCGTCGACTCAAATGAATGTGCCACCGGCCGATGGCATCTACAAACCCAGAGGTGCCGCGGACGCTAGAGATCAGGGATTGGTTGAACAAGATGCCTCAGACAATTTGGCACCTAAAACCAAGAAAGTGCGATTTGAGTCCAAGTTTCCTGATTTGAAAAGAAAAACCATTTGGAAGAACCTGACCTTGACGGGAGAAAGCAATAGCCTGCCAGGCATCAACCCAAAAATCCCACCCGTTCAGCACGCTTCTGTGGGCGAACCCAGTTCAAGTCGTCGAGTACGGCCGATTGAATTGGTCGTACTTCAAGATGGCGGTAGAAAGCCAATACCTGAATTCTTACGAGCGACGATTACAGATGTTTCGTCGCTGACCGGGTTTGACATTGAATTACTCTCTGCAAGTGAGGATGATGGATGGACAGTGCCAGTCACTTTGCTCTCTGATGAAGCTGGGGAAATTGATGCGCGTTTATTTCTTGAATTAGCAGAAGGCGTTCAGCAATTTCGTCGAGCATGCGTGCTTGCTTTTAAGAAAGACGCAGAGCATTTGTGTGCGGTGGTCATTGAGGCAGAGCTGCCGCAAGTGAAGCTTTATCCTACAACTGGACAAGATTCCGAGGAAATTTGGCATACGCTTAAGTGCGCGACGAGTGATTTCTTGGCTAAACCAGAAGTTGAATTTGAGTCACTTTCTGCACAAATCAATTGGGTTTTTGGGGCGCAATAAAGTAGAAACTGTGTTCATTTCGAGCTATCCAAATGAAAACACGCATTTAACGCAGCATCAGATATGAAAATAAAGTGGAGCCACTTATTGCAAATACTAGATTACCACGTGACTTGGCTATGTGTTTTCTTTTAAATCTGTGAGCTCTTCACGCTTTCTCCAACACCATTGCAGTTGTGACTCATCATTCAGCTTGCACAAGCCAGACCAAAGTGCAACCCAAAACTGAATAGTAATTACGAACTCTTTGCACATTACCCATGCAATTGGTCTTGTAACGACGGCCACTACTTGCGCTAGCGTAATTGCGCCATCATATGAATCATATGGTCTAAATATCCTTACCGTAGGTATGCCAAAGCTGAAACGTCAGTAATCTACCACTGTTTGCTTTGCACAATAGATAGCATCTAGATTCCAGTACTGACCCAATTTGAACTTCCATTTTGAGTTTAAAAACCAAGAATGGGTAAGACTTGATGTCAACATATTAAACGGAGTTAACTCTCTGCCACTCTGAAGTGTGATTCGAATACCTCTGAATTTTGAGGTTGATGTTTGTCTGCAAAAGCGGGTGAAGTTTATATGCTACGTACCCGGCCAACTCAACAACTTTTGCGGCTCATCGAACATAGGTGCCAATTGTTGAATTACCTGATTAGTAAACATCTGTTGACACATATCACAAGCAACTTAGGCTTCGCGTGTCCCAAAGACTATTGACCACGATGGATCTCTTTATGTAACTAAGTGCTTTAGAATGAAGCTGAAAATATATTAATAAATCCATCTAATTCTTGGCTCATCTCTTTGAGGTCTCGTGTTTACTTAACGACAACCGACAATCAACTTAAGATCAATGATCTTAAGTTGATTCAGAGGGGTATAATAAAGGGCTGTAAGGTAAAAAACCCTAATGCAGATCTGGGGGGCTAGGGCGTCTGCGTGTAGCTGCGCTCTTGAGAACAAGCACATTTAATGAAGGCGTTAATCATGACCAAGATCCAAGATGTTTCTCTTGTCATTCAACGGCACATTGATGCAGGTCTTGTCGTGTCTGAGCGAACAATTGCGGCGTTAGCTCAATTATTATTGGAGACTGTCGCTGATTCAAATAAGGTTTCCTTACAGAGCTTGGATGGACAGCTTATAAATTTGGTTAAGGCAGCAATTCGCAAGGTTCCAAGTGATCAGTTAAGTTTGCTTGCAAGTGAACAAGCTCTGGCATCGCCTACAGCTTCTATACATGCGCTTGGAGTACTTGAGTTAGCACAAACACTGATTTCTCGCGCAAATTGCAAATTGATTGACGAGGGGTTCATTGAGCTTTGTAAAGATACTGATTGCGTTGAGTTTCTATACAACAAACCACTTACGAATACCGAATTAGCAAAGGCGAATGGTCTGCGGCTTGAAACAGTCAGCCGTAAACTGCACCAGCTTACTGAGGCTGGTGTAACTGACTTTCGAATGAAAGGCAGAGAACGGTTGAATTTTTTGACGCCGGCTGCGCGCAGCATTTACGATGATCTTTTGCTTGAAGCAAATAATCACAAGCAAAATTATGAGGTCGAATCCGTGTTTACCGAACTTATGGAGAAGGTGACTCTTCCCAAACGCTCTTCCTTTTCTATCAACGCTGATAAATAAAGGCGATTCTCGATGCCTGGAAAAATCTGTACGTTCTACTCATTCAAAGGGGGGGTGGGTAGAACAATGGCTCTTGCCAATGTTGGATTCATGGCTGCAATGTCTGGGAAGAACGTCTTAGTCATGGATTGGGATTTAGAAGCGCCTGGTCTTTTGTACTACTACCGAGGACTCCTTGACTTTTCTAGCTTTAAGTTGGCCAAAGAAAAGGCAGGAGTTTTGGATATGCTGTGGGATTGGAAGCGCGGCATGGCTAAGTTACGAACAAAATCTGAAGCAGTTGAATTTGCTCAAAGTTGGGATAATGATTCGTCTTACTCAAAATACATTAGCGAATTCGATATCAGTGTGTTCAACCCACGCGGCGGGAGCCTAAGCTATGTCGGCGCAGGCGCACCAAATATTGAAACATCTGGAAAAAAGCAAACCTATGAATCTGCTCTGACGGCGTTTGATTGGAACAGATTTGGCTCGAAAGAATTCTCCGCAGTATTTTTACAAAAATTTCGTGACTGGGTGACTAAAACTTACGACTATGTATTGATCGATAGTCGTACTGGCTTGGCGGATGTTGCTGGTATCTGTACTATTCAAATGCCGGATACGGTTGCCATGTTCTTTGTGATGAATAAGCAAAATATTGAAGGTACATCACGTGTGGCTGCCGCTATTCGCCAGCAAAAACAAGCACAAGTAGATATTCGGTTTGTGCCGACTCGCGTTTACGAGCTAAATAGCAGTGAGCAAAGCGATGCCAAGGCGGCCAGCTTAGATCAGTTGACGAAAGTTGGTGGTCTGTCCAAAGATACCGTTCAAGCCGATCTAAATAACTTAGTTATTTTTCAAAGTATGGCGCTGCCTTATGTTGAAACGTTGGCAGTATTCAGTCCAGCTGGCGGGGATCCTAGAATCGATCCCTTAAATTTAAGATACTTGGCTCTAGCGACCCAATTGCTTGACAGCTCGATCAGCATTCCGGATCTGCCGACTAACTTAATTGCTATTGTAAGAGATCGCCTGCGTCCCAAAAAGCCAACTATTGAGTACATGGAAACGCTTAAGGTAGCGGAACCATCCAAAGCGGCAAGCGAATTGATCGAATACATTGACGCTGCAATTGAAGCCGAGTCAAATGATGCGATTTACGACGATGAGCAAATAAGTGCGTTGATAAGTGCATGCTTTTCAATCGTACAAGATCTCGATGAACCTGAAGCTGAGTTGATTGCGATTGACAAACTGATTGAGCTCTTAAGGCTTAAGTACTTACATAGCCAAGATAGATGGCGGCATGACCTTATACAGGCACTTGGGCGACTTATAGGGCTTGGATTGAATTTAGTCGAGTTTGAGAGATCAATTGCCGCCTTTGATGAAATTGATGATGCTCTTTCAGAACCTAAACTTGGCACGAGTCAAAAAATTGAACGGCTTTCTTGGAAACTAAAGGCTGCACAGACTTTGTATACCATTAATAGGCCCACAGAGGAGGTGAAGCAAACCGTAGGCGCTTTACGTTCGCTGCATAAATCAGTTCTTGATGGCGTCGCCGGTACGCAGGAGTATGCCCTTGAACTAAAAGTACTCGATGCTGAAATCCATTTGATCCAAGGGAATATCTTTGTTGGCCAATCAGATTTCGAGAAGGCTCGCCTTTCGTATGAAAATGGACTCTATGCAATTGGATCTCTGCGAGAGATTGAACAAGATAGAGAGGGAACAACCGAGCGGCCACGGATATTCTTTGAATTGTCTTACAGGATTGCACTACTACCCGACGAATCACTGTCTATTAATGCTAAAGTCATGAGAGCTATAGATGCAGCGGAAGCTACAAAACTACATCCATTTGGTATTGCAAATTTTTCCGCATTACTGGATGTAGTTTTGCAAGCTGAGATAGGGCAAGGAGAGCATCCAGTTTATATTTTCTTTAAAGTCGTTTTTGATGCGCAAACACAGTCACAACGATTAAATCTCATATCAGTAATGACAAGATCTCCAGCTGTTGCACAAACTTTCTTGAAACAAATAAGGCGTTCACTACCATATCTGCCTGGTCTTCCTTTGGGGTCTTCCATAGATAATTTAAACTTAACGATGGCGAATTTTCGCATGAATATAGACCGTCGCTTAAAGCGCTTTACCAAGGCGGCTGTCTTGATAGAAATATATGCTGACACTGATCATCTGATGTCGGAGCTGCAAAAGTTATCAGTTTAGCTGTTTAAAGGGGGGGGTAAATGAACGCAGGCGACTGGATAATTAGGATTTGGAATGAGCTATCAGTTCTATCGCCTTCTGAATTAACAAACATTGTTGGTCAGTCAGGTATGTTGCCTAGTGAAGTACTTTCTTCACTCGAAGCAATTGCAGTATCTGGGACAGTAAATATTAATAGCGAGGCTTTGCTATCTAGCCAAGGCAATGCTGGTAAGTTCAGGCTCTTACAACTGTTAGATGAGCATTTTTTAACAATACACCCTAGAGCAAAAAAAGTATCGCTGAAAAGGATTGCTGGTAAATGGCTTGCCGAGTACGAAAAAACGCGCGAGAACGATGCACATTACGCATGTTTTGAAAATCATCGTCTGATTGCACATGGACCGTTATCTCTTTCACAGAGAAATCATTATGAAAGTGGTGGAGAGTTACTCGCGGATCATTTTTCTGCTTTTAGGGTTGTATCACGAGACTATAAACACGAAAATAGAGTGATACACGTAGTACATAACGTGTTAAGTAATAACGGTTTTCGTGGTGTTGAATCAAAGGGTGATGTACCTGCATCGAAAGTGTCTTTTTTCCCGTTAGCTGATTCCGTCAAAGAGTATCTCGTTCAAGTTGAGAAGATTAATACTAAGCACTTCGTAACTCTAACACCGGAATTTTCGGTCGCTGACCGGCTAAAGAAAGCACTTAAAAATTTGCATCAAAGTGATATTGGCATTGCTCCGGAATTTTCCGTACCCCAAAACTGTGTTGATGATGTTGTAGAGGTGTGCAAAGCAAGTGAGAAAATGCCACGATTGTTTCTAATTGGAACTGGAATTACAGATGAGACTGATCCCGATTGCGGAATGCCTTGGAATGAGGCTCGGGTTATCAATAGCGCTGGGACTCGTCTTTGGAATCAAAGAAAGTTATGGCCTTCGCAGATCCCAAAGAGGCGCTGCTCTGACTATGGACTTGACCCAAGCGTGCCGAATGCTCATGAGAAAAATGCGAGCGGGAGTGAGCTCAAGATTGTGGACATCGACAATTTCGGTAGATGCTTGATACTGATTTGCCAAGACATTGTGGCAACGCCGCTGGCGAATGAAGTTATACGTAGTTTTCAACCAGATTGGGTTCTAGTACCAATCATAGATGTAAATAAATTCGAAGGACGATGGCTTCATGCCGCCCTACTAAATCATGCGTCAACCTCACGATCTCGATATGTTGGTTGTAGTTCTGGAGTCAATCATGATAGCGAATCTGGTAGTTTTGAGGTTGGTTTATGTGTTGGTCCGAGCGCACAAAGCCCTAATGAAATTACGACAAGGCGAGTAGCGATAGTTACAGCTAGTAATTCGACAGATGCAATCACAATTGATTGGTCTGCTTCGTCTGATGAGGATAAAAGATGGACTAAATCGAATCTAACACAAATCTGAAATAACTGTTTTCGCGAAATCGCCGTTTGCAACTTAAGATAAAACGATACTACAAAAAGATAACTAAACTTCGAAAAAATTAGAAGTAATTCTTCACTAACTTGACGCAAATTTGAAGTTTAGTACCCTCTATAGCTATCGAATTGCTATAGTTTGGAAAGCCTTTATCAAAAGCCAACTACTGAAAATTTAGATCTCATCACAATTGATGATGTCAAAGTTTTGATTTTGATATAAATTCATAAAACTTCAAGGAGTTTTCATGACTATCATTCTGCGTGGTTTCCAGATTTTCACTTCTATTTTGGTTCTTATTGTTCTATCTGGGTGTACTTCTCCGCCAAAATTAACTGCTGCTGATAAATTCGCAACTGGTTTTTCAAAATCTATTGCGGCTATTGATGTCATCATGGCTGATCGAGCTGATGCAGAACGCATTGGTACCTCAGCGTTTTCCATTTCACCTGTTACTCCAGCGAACAGTGCTTTGATTCCTGAATTTACGAAACTTGCATGCGCAACCTACTCAAGTAAGCTAACGAATGCAACTTATGCTAAAGACGAGCTGGCGGTCTATCAAACACTGATTGAGATGCTTGCCAAAGATCCTAAAGAGCCAAGCCTCGCCGGAACAATTACAAATATATTAACCAACCGCAAACTGGTTTTTGAGAATGCAAAATTAGAAGAATATACAAAAGCGGTCAAGCTTAGAGAAGATCAATGTAAAAACGAAGTAGGTGCGATTCTTCAACCACCGCCAATGCCTGCTTCATTCATTGAATCATCGGCAAATCGCATTGCCCTACTCAAAGCTTGGCCATCTTTAAAAGGTTTGCTTGAGTTTCTTGCAACCCAAGCTGACCAGCAGCTTCGTGTCGCGGCCATACAAAAAGCATTAAACGAACCGGATAATAAAGCTCGTATCGAAACCGCCTTCGCAACTCTAACAAGTTCAGTTGATCTCAAAAACTCTGTAATGCTTCGCCGTAAAGAAGCTATCCTACTTGGATTTGCATACTACGCTCGATCACAATCGAATTTAGACTTCATTGCACGACACAAAGACACGATCAAAATGAATGCAGCGTTTGCTGCTTACTCCAAGTTTGCTGATATTGATTTAGACGAATTGATCGGCAAAATAAAGGCTTCCAATTTGAGCTTTACTGAACGCATGAACTCAACTGATGCAGATCCAAGCGACCTCATAACAGCTTTAGATTATTTATCTGATGCTTTAGCGAAATACTCAGCCGCTAAAAAAGCGATTGACGAAGCAAAGAATTAAATTGCGAAATGACTTCCCGGTCTAAAATGTCAGGAAAATCAACCAACTTCGAATCGAATTATTTCTCCTTGTCCGGCCCCAACCATTGGTCGATAACAGTACGTGACCGCCCAGCATCAAACTCCGCCTGCCACTTGATCTCAAAATCCCTCGGGTAGTGACGAAGAATCACTTTGGCCTCCCGTTTAATAGCCTCTGAGAATTCATCGCCCCGTTGTACCTTGAGCAGAAACTCACCCGCCCACCTCAACGCTCTGGCTCTTTCATCTGGCATAGTCATAGCAACTCCTTTTGTTTAGGTTTATTCAATCGCTTTTCATTCCTTTTCATCGTCAACATCAAACCTCAATCAACAATCCCGGATTAAAGTCCGGGTTCTCAAAGTCACCCCTGTGCCATCCCATGGGATAACCCCGTGGGTTGCACACCACCCGCACTGACTTCTTAAAGTCTCCCAGTCGGTAATCACAAGAATCGTGGGTATGGCCATGGATCCAAAGGTTGGCTTGGGTGAGCAGATCCAAACTCAGCTTTGATCCAAAGGCAGCCGTCAAAGGATCATTCGTATATCTGGCTGCGGTTGATCGTTTGCTGGGATAGTGGTGTGTCACCACCACTGTTTTTTTTAAAGTACCTAGGTTTGTACCCAGATTTTCTTGTTCCAGCTGTGCCTGCAGCCAAGCCAGACTCTCTCGATGCCTGAGAACCGTGTGGGTGGGACTCAAGGGTTGTCCCCTTCTTCTGTATCCAGTGGATGGATTAAGGGTTTCAGCCTTTTCAACAACGTCACCGGCCAAGCCTTTGAGCTTGACGGTCAAAGGCTGTGCCATGATGCTCCGGTAATCGTTCATCCGATACTCAGCCTCTCGCATCATCTTGCTTCTGGTGGTTGAGCCAAAGAACTCAAAATCAGTCCACAGGGTGGCGCCCAGGAAACGGACGCCCCCAAAGGTGATGCTGCTGTTTTCTAAGAAATGGATGCCAGTCATCAAAGCCGCCACCCGTAATTCGACGACCAACAGATCCCAATGTTGACCATAGAACTCATGGTTTCCCGCGACATAGATGATTTCATGGTTCGGAAAGGTCTTCCTAGCCCATTCCATGCCTTGAACACCTTTGTGGATATCACCCGCCAAGACAATGACATCCGCCGCCTCAGTGGCCTCAACATCTGGCTCAAAGGGGGCGAATTCCACATGCAAATCAGACAGTACCAATAGTTTCATGATGAACCTCCTGTTTTTGTGGGTAACTACGGCTGACGCAGATAAGCCAGACGACTTCTCAGCTCCGCCTCATTGCTGGGCACAAACCCCGTCTTGTGATCCGTCACCATCAGGTTGGGTGAGAAGGGTTTGAACCAGTAAGGTCTGTCATCCAAGGCCAACCAAGGCGTCCAAGGGTCTCTGTGGGTACGCATCCATGACACGCACTCCCACTCCCGCTGGTAATTAGCCAAGCCATCTGGTGCGCTATCTCGCTCCAGGTATCGGAAATCCGGTGTCACGCCGATCACCCGCTCTGCGATGTCGGTTGAGAAATGCTTGCGCATCTGAGGAATGGATTCTTCCTCATATTTCCACGTCAGCCGCCAGGTCGACGAAATGACGATCTCGACCTGCGGGAAATCCCGCAGGATGGTTTCAATCAGAGGCAAGCAGCGAAAGGCGTCTTTGGCATAACAAGGCTCTGGGTGAACCACCCCGTCAAAATCTAGAAAGAGAATCATGATGATGCTTCTCCTTTTGGCGATCTTGGTTGACGCAACACACGCACCATCTCTTGACCAATCACATCCGGGTTGTGGGCTTCGCACAGGGTTTGTAGATAGCCGCCGTAATTCTTGGTTTTGGCAACGCCACCGCAAACCATGCAGGTGGTCTTGGTTTCTTCCTGGGCAGCTTGCACAAAAGCATGGATCTGCCCAAACAAGTCTGTCGGCTGCTTGGGTAGCATGAGATGGGATAGTGTTCCTTCAGGGTAGTGGAAGTCTAAGACCGTGATTTTTTGATCACCCAGCGTGAAGTACAGCCGCGCTGAACCCAGCTTTTCTTTCATCTTCCGCCATTGGAATTGTTTGCGTTGATTCCCCAAGCTCTCCAGCAACATATCCAACTCCATGCACAGTCCCGCCACGATGGGCATCCAGCCGCGGTAGAACTCGCACATCACATGGGGGTGGCTGAATTGGTAGGGGAACATCTGCTTCAGCTGGTCGCCGGTGTGGATGTCGTAGTTTTTTGTCATGGTTGGCTTTCTTTGTTGGTTCAAGTTTTTAGGTTTCTTTGTTTTTCGGGTTGAGGTTCGCTTTGTCCTAATGCAGCCAGGTCTTGTCAGGATCTGTTTGACCCTTGCCATTCCCTGTTTCACGGGCTTCATCAACGTCGTCAGCGCGCACGTCGGCAGGCAGGTCAGCTGCGGTGAGCCGATTTCGCCCTTGATCCACAGCGCTCGCTAAAGCCTGCTCCATGGCTTGGGTGATCTCTCTGGCGGTCAAATGCGCTAGTGAAACAACCCATTGCTTGTCTGGAGGCTCAAAGCCAACCAGTTGCATGTCGGCAAAGGACTTGGCGACCACGGCTGTAGCTAGTTGAATGGCTTCTTGCGCGTTCGGTTTGACAATCTCGAACTCCCTGAAGCGAGAACGCAGGGATTCGGGTAACAGGCGTTTTCTGTTGGAGGTGGCAATCCAAGTGATCAAGGAGGCGTCAAACTCAAAGTCGACCGAGATGTCTCTGACGCATTTGGCAGTACTGGGCTCCAGCAGGGTATGCAGGGGTGCTAGAGGGTTCCAATCTCGTAGACTGTCAATTTTGTCAACTTCATCCAAGACGATGATGGGATTGGCATATTGACCCAAACAAATCAGTTCAAACACGGCACCAAACTGGGTGTTTGCCCAGCGGCGCTCGGAACCCATCAGGGTGGCACTGGTGACGGCGCTGTCAAAGGAGATACGCTTGATGGTCGTGCCCAAAGCCTTGGCCAATTCCATGGCAAAGTGGGTTTTACCCAAACCGGGGGCACCGTCCAAGAGGATGGGCGGGATGCGGACAGTTTTGTTGGTACGCTCGCCTAGCAGGAGTTGACCCCGGATCAGGTCAATGACTGCGCCAAAGTGGGGTTGGCTCAAACGCAGGGCATCAAGCGCTTGCACGATATCTTGAGGCATGGCGATATCACGCAGAAGGGTTGAAGCCGTCATCTTTCTGTAGAGTTCGTCATCCCGCTTGCGGATATCCTTGTCCGGGGTGTTCAGACCTGATCTGGCAAACAGCTTCCCCGGAGCATCGAAGGCATACACGGGGTACTGCAGTTTGGGGTCGTAGTCTGTCCCGGCTACAAGCTCACGGGGGCCCATGAACTCATTGAAACCGGGTTTGACGGTTTTTGGCTCTGTGCCATTTGCTGGCGCTGTCGGCTCAGTCTGCGATTGCTTGTCTTCTACAGCAGCTTTGCCTTTAGCGATCATTTCTTGGCGCAAGCGTTCCTGCTCAAGCTGGTCGATCTGTTCTTGGATAGCCAGCGCTGTGCGTCGTTCGTAGTCCAGCCTAGCTTCTTCTTTGATGTCTGCTTTGACCTTCAGAGGCACCAAGAGCTGGACGTACCTAGGCGATGCCAAGCCGTTGTGCACCGGCCTGTTGATGACGGTGTAGCCTTGTGGCGGTTTGAACCTGGCGGTGTGCTTGGCTTGCGTACGGGGTTTGAAATCACCGTCACTGGCTAACAACTCTTGTTCTGATGGGTCAGAACGTGAAGGGAACGGTGCAAAGAACGATTGAGAAAGTTTACGTACTTGGTTGGCTTTGTTGTTCGACATGAAGGGCTCCTGAGACATGACACATGTCAGGAGCCCGGGCGGCGCTGCCGCCCGTAATGTTTAGTACGAGACCGGCGGCAGCTGGTAAGGTGTGCCCGAACTCCTGAGAGGAATTCGTTGTGATGCGGTGGATATGGATGAGGTTGTCATTTGAGTTCTACGTATTTATGTTTATGACGCGATTGACAACGGATACAGCCATCACCGACACGAGGATGCTGGCGGGATGAAGTTGTGAGTAATTCACGAGGCTTGTGTTGTTAAACATGGTGATGTGTTTCAGTACGTTTGAAGTGACAGAAACGCTAAGGTACAACAGAACAATTCAGTGTGCAAGAACTATTTTGATTTATTTTTTGGAGACGTATTTAACGATATTGCTTATTCACTAAATTGTGGTGAATTATGTACAAACGGTTGCTTTGGGAGTTGCTAACTGGTGTACTTGTAGCCTGTGTATCGATGAAAAAGTCAAACAAGACCGTGATAGCATTTGTCTCTAACTACAGGTCATGAATGCGGATTGCACTTACAGCAACAGCCAAAAAGGAGAAATGATTGTCACAATATTTGAACGTACCGTTTACAGAAAAAGATCAGGCTAAAGCCCTTGGCGCTCGCTGGGACGGTCAAACTAAGCAATGGTTTGTGCCCGATGGTATATCTGCTCAGCCTTTTGCACAGTGGTTGCAGCAAACTCATACGCTGCAGTCTTCTTTGATTGCACCGCTTTATCTACGCACATCGTGCCAACCTTGCTGGCGGTGCTCTAAAGTCAGTCGTGTTTATTGTCTCGGTGCTTCCGCGATTAACGACGTGCAATACGATGACGACGAGAGCCAACCATACAGCAACATTGTTGAAAACGAGAACGATTTAATTGATGTTTGCGACTTAGAGGACATTGATACACGCTTGCTTCCTTTTTTGAATCAGCATGCATCGACTTATCGCCCAGCTTTTTCGAAAACAAAAAGCTCTAAATGTTGGATGAACCACTGCGAACACTGTGATGCAAAGATTGGTGACTTCTTTTTGCACAGCGAACCTGGCGGTGCATTCTTCCCAATGTCAGAAGATGAGTCCACGATAACCGACTCTATAATGTTTGAAGACGGGAATTTTTTATTCAATGGTGGATTCAGTTTTTAAAAAATTTGAAGCATGAATTGCAATCAAATGATCCTCATCGGCGTAATTTGATGGCGCTTTAAGAGACGGCCGATTTCAAAAACTGCAGCAATTTTTAGATCATGTACTGAGTCCAAAATTTGCCCATCTTGCAACGAACGATAGTGTTTGCCATCACATTGAACTAAATCAAGCATTCCGCTCATATCGAACACTTGGCAGGGCTTCAATTCTCCCTCACCACCTATGATGCCTGCTGCTATCGAGTGATTGCCGCCATCAACAAAGGCAATACCCCAAGGTAACCAAATAGTGACTTTGTGGTTTAGTTTGTCCTCTTTCCAATCACCACATTTTTTCCCATGCCCAATGTTTGCAAGTGTTGCAATATATCGATCGCGATGCCACGGACATGGAAGAACTGGATCGCGATTCAGTTTAACCAAGTAGTTGCCACCTTCAAATTGAGGATAATTGAACGAAATTTGTAGATTGCTAGGGCCACAAGGCATGAAAAATTCATATTCCTCAATCTCGTGTCGTGCACCATGCATTTCATTTTGAATTGCTGTCAACAACAATTCGGATTGCAGAGGTCGCAATAAAAATCTAACAAGGTCAATTAAAGCAACAGGGTTATTCCTTGCTAACGCCTGCGCAAAAGCCATGATGTGATCAAATTCCGTTAAAAGAACGGGCTTCTCTTTGCGTTTGTAAAGCCAACCAAGCAATTCTTACCTCAGCCTTCTCATGTTTAAGGACTTTTTGTAGTCAGATCACTTTACTGCGCCAACCGCCGGCCAAGTCAGCATCTTCTGTGGCTCATCAGGCATAGGCACCAATTGGTGAATCGTCTGACCTGCAAACACATTTTCACGTAGGTCTTTCATGATCTCTTGCCCACCCCCAAACGGCATCACGATATCAATCAACCAAATTTGATCCCCGGAATTCCAATCTGAGAACATCAGATGATGCGGCGCTTTGCGGTAGCGATCACTTGAAGCGGGGGACATTTTTGCCCACGTTACAAAGGCCAGTGGTGACTCTTCACGCATGTACAACTTCGCTTGCTCCATCATCAAGGGTGGCATGACGCGCCATTCCAACTCACTGATCAGGGTATGTTTGGTGGCGGATTGCTGCATCATTAGCCATGTCAATGGCCCTAACAGAGGAATCTTCTTAAAAACTTTACTGGCTTGCGTCTTGGCTTGATCCAGCAAGCGAGCCACTTCAGCAGGACTCATATCTGCGACTTTAGGTTGAGCACTTGTCGATTTGTCAAAGGTGTTAGTCATGATTGCTCCGAATGAACTGTATTTTTCTGGGTGTATTAGTTATAGCCAACTATAAGATTTATGGCACTTTGTTAGTCTCAAGCACTTGAACTTTAACGGTATCTTGCACTTTTATACCATGGTCAACCATCTCTAACGATTGATTCAGTTCCGCCAAATCAGCTTCGCTCAGTATCCCTATGGATGCTTTCAAACGCAAACCTTGCATAAACGTTTCAACCCTTGCTTTGGACAAGTCGCGCATGGCCGCAAACAGTTGCTGTTCAGCGTTCAATACATCAATATTGATACGTGTTCCAATTTTGTAACCGATTTTGTTGGCATTCACAGAGCTTTTGCTAGCAGTAACAGCTGCTGTCAATGCCTCTATCTGGGCGTGCCCGTTCATCACACCATTAAAAGCTTGTCTCGCCATCGTCGCTACTTGACGACGTGCGCTCTCTAATTCAGCTTGGGTCTTACTTAGCATGGCGGCTGATTCTTTTACCCGAGAATCAATCATGCCCCCTGAGTAGATAGGAACAGACAAATGCAAGCTGTACTGATTGGTCTTTGCCCGTGTTTCTAAATCGGTGGGAGAGCTTAAACTGCCTGATGAGTAATTCAAACTACGCGAAGCTGTGAAATCCAAAGTGGGCAGATGCCCAGCTCTGTTTTTGGAGATTTCTTTGCTAGCCACCTCTTGTGCCTCGATTTGAACCAGCACCATAGGGTGTTGTTCTTTGGCTTTGGTAATCCACGATGCCAATTCTGGTGGCGAAGGCAAAGGAGGTAAGACCTGTACTTGAAGAGCTGCAAGTTTCGCCGGCATATTACCGGTGATGCGTTCTAGCTCCGCTTGCTTAGCCTGCAATTCATTCTCAGCACCAATACGCTGGGCTTTAGACAGTTCAAAGCGAGATTTGGCTTCATGCACATCGGTGACAGTTGATGTGCCAACCTCAAAGTTTCGTTTGGCTAGTGTTAGCTGCATGTCAACCGAGTTGTCTTGCGCCAAGGCCACCCGCACATTGTTGTCAGCAACAACGACATCAAAATAGGCTTGCGCTACCCGCAGAATAAGGTCTTGCTGGGCTTGGCTGTATTGTGCTTGCGCCTGCCGAACCTGTGCACCAGCTTGCGCGTAGGTGATCCATGCAACCGGTCGGATGATGGGTTGCGTGAGCTGCAATGTCCAGCCATAACTTCTAACCACCCGATTCAAAGGTTCTGGCTCTGGTGTTTGAGCGTTTGATAGAGTTTGTGTGTCCGTACTTACCGAATCAGTAGAGTTTACTGGTTCTGATGGGGCGAATGACGCATCGGGAGATGTATTGAGTGACGCATCATTGACAGCAGGTTGAACACCTGAGATAGCTGTTGTCCCAGCCGTTGTTTGTGTGTCAGTTGCTGTGGCCGCAGGTGTTAATCGCGTCAAACCCAGCTGCTTGGTTTTGTTGGCCGTCCAGTTTATAGTCGGCAAGAAACCTGCCCGTGCCTGTGGAATCTTTTGATGGGCAGCTTCTAATGCATACTTGGCCGCTTCCAAGACAGGGTCTTGACTCAGAGCTTGGCGGTAGATTGTTATCAAATCCTCTGCATAAGCTGGTATGCTCTGTACAGACCAAGCCATCATCGCAGCCAAACAGATAGCGGAAGGCTTGTGAAAGGTGCTTGCAATGGCGTGTTTTTTTGAGTTCAATGCCATATCAACGCTCCCGCAGGCTTTCTTCTTTGTAGCGCAACATAGGCGCTAAGAAGTACTCAATCATGCGACGTTGGTCGGTTTTGATATCGGCGGTGATATTCATACCCGCCGTGACCACGCCTTTGCGACCATTGACTATGTTCGGCGTTTCACGTCCGCCCAGTTTGATACGCACTGGATAGACAGGACCTAGTTTTTGGTCAAGAACTGCGTCAGTGCCTACCCATAAGACTTCGCCCTCAAGGTAACCATAGCGGGTGAAATCAAAGGTCTCAACCTTGTTGATGACACGTTGGCCGACTTTGACATGGCCGATATCACGGTTCATCACTTGTGCTTCGACTTCCAATGGCGTGTTGTCCGGCACAATCGTCATCAAAGCTTGCGCTTGCGTGACCACACCACCCACGGTGGATACCACCATTTGTTGAACAATCCCGTCAATAGGCGCCTTGAGCACCTGCAAATCACGCCGTTGGTTGGCTTTGATCAGTTCTTGCTTGGCTGCATCGCGTTTTTTGCTGACCTCGGCCAATTCGCTGCTAGCGCGACTGCGAAACTCGGCTACAGCTTGTGCACGTTGCTGGGTCGAGGCATTCAGGCTTGCCGCAGATTCTTGCAAACGGTTGGTTTGCACGTTGAGTTCCTTTTCTAGATTGATAAGTTCTAGTTTGGTCTCTATGACCCCTGTTTCTGCAATATGTCCTGTCTTGGCGAGGTCTTCACGCATTTCATGCTTTTTTCTGACCAAGGGCAGGCTGTTGCGGATTTGGGTGAGGTTGGCATTGATGGCATCTTGGTCGGCACGTCGCTTGGCAATGTCGGCATCCAAAGCAGCCAACTTGGAACGCTGTTCGCTTTGGCGGTTAATCAGCATGGCTTGGCCATTGGCCGCAATATCAGCAGGCAATTCTGCGGTCGGTTTGAAACTGCTTTGGCCTGCCAGCATGGCGTTGAGACGCTCTGCATCTGCCTCGGTTTCCCACAACTCGCGCTGCAAACGGTCACGGTCAGCACCTGTGGTGGTCGGGTCAAGCTCGACCAAGATGTCACCAGCTTTGACTTTTTGACCATCTTTCACAGCTATTGTTTTGACAATGCCGGCTTCTAAGGGTTGAATCACCTTACTTTTGCCGGACGGGATGACGCGGCCTTGTGTCGTCACCACGATGTCCATCATGGCAAAGTAGGCGAATGCAATGGCAGCTACAGCCATACAGCAAATAGCCAGGGTCACCATGCGTGCGACAAAAGCCGGTGGTTTGAGCTGCAATGCTAAGGCAGCCGTCGAAAAGGGGTTGAATTGGGCAGTTGGATTCATGTCATTTTGAGTTGGTTTAGACATAGCTGGCCTCTTTAACGGCTGGCTTGATCAAACTGTTGTCTGTCGTGTTGTTAAGCGCTAAGTCCAAGACCTGATGGGCACGGTAAAGGTCTGCATAGCGACCGCCTTGCTGCATCAAGCTGGCATGGTTACCGACTTCAATCAGACGACCGCGTTCAATGACCAGAATACGGTTGGCCAAACGCAAGGTGGGCAGGCGGTGTGCCACGATAAAGACGGTACGGTTTTTGGTGATGTGAGCCATGTTGTCATGAATCACGCGTTCGCTTTCATAGTCCAGCGAGGCGGTGGCTTCATCCAACAGCAGCAAGCGCGGGTCGGTGACCAAGGCTCGGGCGATGGCAATGCGTGAACGCTGGCCACCACTGAGTTTGCTGCCGCGCTCGCCTATCACCGTGTCATAGCCTTCAGGTAATTCAGAGATGAACTCGTGGGCACCTGCCAGTTTGGCCGCTTCCATCACCTTGTCCATACTTAAACTGAGGTCTGAGAAAGCAATATTCTCTCGAACAGAACGGTTGTAGAGCACAGTATCTTGACCAACCACACCGATTTGACGGCGCAACCAGCTGGTATCCACCAAGTTCAAATCCATGCCGTCTATCAAAATTCGGCCTCGTTCTGGGGTGTACAGGCGTTGGATCAAACGCATCAAGGTGGTTTTACCGGCGCCTGAGACACCCACCACGCCAATGATTTCACCAGGTTGCACATCAAAACTCATGTCGCTAACGATCTCAGGGCTCTTGGGGGAATACCTGAAGTTCACATGGTCAAAGGTGATGCGGCCTTGGATAGCCGGCGGCGTCGCACGTTCAGCCTGAAAGGCTGGCTCAGCGGGCGCATCCATGATGTCGCCCAAGCGTTTGATGGAGACCTTCATTTGTGTGAAATCTTGCCAGAGTGAGGCTAGTTTCAAAATCGGTGCGTTGACACGACCACTGAGCATATTGAAGGCGATCAAACCGCCGACGGTCAAATCACCATCAATCACCGATTTGGCACCAAACCACAATAGGAACACGGTCATGAGCTTGCTGGCAAAGCTGATGAACTGGTTGGTCGCATTGGCGATATGGCCGGAATTGAAGGACACATTGACGTAATCGGCCAAGCGACGCTCCCACTCACGTTGCCAATGCGGCTCGACCGCTTGGCCTTTGAGCGTTTCCATGGAGGTCACGGTTTCCACCAAAAAGGCTTGGTTTTCTGCGCCCATGGCAAACTTGTCTTCTAAGTTTTTTCGCAAAATCGGGGTGATGATCCATGAAGCGCCAAAGAACACGGGCAAAGCTGCCAAGACGATAAACGTCAGCATGGGACTGTAATAGAACATCACCGCCAAATAAACCACGGCAAAGAACAGATCTAGCCAGCTGGTCAAAGCTTGACCAGTCATAAAGTTTCTGGCGTTTTCCAGCTCTCGCACCCGTGCGACTGTGTCACCCGCACGGCGGCTTTCAAAGTAGCTCAGGGGTAAGTGCATCAGGTGTTTGAACAACTTAGCACCCAGCTCCACATCGATGCGATTCGTGGTGTGGCTGAACAGGTAGTGGCGCATGGCGCCTAAGATCACTTCAAACAGGGACACACCCAACAAGGCAATCACCATCACATCCAAGGTATTCAAGCTTCGGTGCGTCAGTACCTTATCAATCACCACCTGAAAGATCAAGGGCGTGATCAAGGCAAAGATTTGCACAAAGAACGACGCCAGTAGGATTTCCCCCATCAAGCCCTTGTATTTTTTCAAGGAATGCCAAAACCAGCCCACGCCAAATTTGGATGTTTCAGATGCGTTGTTACCCGCCTCGTTGTTGACAGCACTTGTACTGCGTTGGGTTTGCAGCCATTGTCCTGTCCACAGTTTTTTGAATTCTGCAACGGTCATGCGTTGTGGACTAGCCTGACCCGGACGCTGTATCACGACCGAGTTGGCATCTACACTACCTACGATGGCAAAACTCTGGTCTTGGGTGATCACCAACAGGGGACTTGCCGCTTTGCTCAAGGCTTCTAAACTGCCTTTTTTGAGTTGACTGTCAAACCCTACAGCAACCAAAGCTTGGTTCAAATCTGCAGTATCGAATTTACCGTCAGCGGTTGCAAACTGGTGGTTCAACTGCCCCGCATCTAAATGCAAACCTTGTAATGTGCAATACAGTTTGAGCAATTCAAGTTTGGCAGCTAAGCCTGCTCCCTGACCCGTGGTGGTCTTGTTGTCTGTCGTCATGAAATTCCTGCTTGTCTACGTATGAAGGGGGATTTTTGGGTATGTGAGTGAAGGCTGGCAAGAACCAACCGAGCTAGGCCTAGCTCATGTGCTCGTCATGGCATGCGTTGCTTGCTCTCTCTTGACCAAGGCCAAGGGCAACACAAAGTTTGAGCCACAGGATTTGAAATCCATGTGTGTCATAAATTGGTTGAATCTCGCCTGATCAATGTCAACGCTCATGTTGATGTTGAGCTCCCGTGCTTGACGATTTTCTGCCCAACGGCGAAAGGCAACCAGTAACTTCAAGGCGGCTGGACTGCCTCGATGCTCTTTGGACACGTAAAACCAACGGTCTTGCGCAATCAGCACGTCGGTAAAAAACAATGATGTCACACAACCAGCCAACATACCGACCAAGCCCGCGCTGTCGTGCTCTGCCAGCAAAATACAATTGGCTTTGGGTTCTGACAGTATTTGTTGCACGGATTCACGAACCTTGCCTTGCGCCATGGGGTATGGCGCAAAGCGAGACTCTTGGTGCATGTGTAAACCCAGCTGCATCATGGCGTCTGTATCTGACGGCGTGGCTAATCTGATTTTCATACGTTGAAATTACTTATTTGCCACGACCAATGTAGGCGTCGTTAAGTGAAGATCCTCGTTAGCTGCTGTATGCGTGCCGGTCGGATCAACCACATAACCCGTGACGGCATCGTGGCTGGGCACAAAACCCAAGGCTGGATGATCATCAACAGATGTATTGACCATTTGGTTGAACAACAAGGCTTGTCTACGCAATTCAGCTTCCTCGGCCAGGGCGGCTTCCTTAGCAGCTTCTTCTGCCGCCTTTGCTGCAGCTTCCGCTGCTTCTGCAGCTGCCTGTGCCTCTGCTGCCTGCTGGGCTGCCAAAGCCTGTGCCGCAGCTTCAGCCGCTGCTTGTGCAGCTGCCAAGGCTTCCGCCGCTTCTTTGGCTTGTTGAATAGCTAGCTGTTCAGCTTGTTCCGCCGCTAGTTTTTCGGCAGCTTCCTTGGCTGCTACTTCAGCCAAGCGCAACTCTTCAGCACGGTCAGCGGCCAGTTTGGCTTCAACCTCTGCCTTGGCCTGCGCCTCAGCAGCTGCTATTGCTTCAGCCTCAGCTTTCGCAAGCTCCTGCGCGATCAATAGGTCGGCGGCTTCTTTGTCGGCCAACGCTTTCGCTTCTGCCTCAATACGCTCAAGCGCCAAATCTTGATCTTTTTGGTCAGCTAAAAGCGACGCTTTGTCTTTCTCGGCTTGCAGCAACGCCTGTACATCGTCAGGCAATGCAATGCCATTGCCCGCGAACATCACATCGCCTGCTTGCGTCGTGTGACCATCAGCGTAAGTCACCGTCGTTGTACCGAACACCACATTGCCGTTATTCAACTCTGGTGTGCCTTCACGGTGTAAATCGATAGACACAATGCCTTGCTGGTCTAAGCCGACAAACTCGCCATCGTCTTGTTTGCCATTGTTATTGGCATCTTGCACCAATCCGAACTTAGACCATTCTGCATCTAGGCTGGTAATCTTGCCATCACCATCCGTATCAAACGCGGCCAGTCCTTCTAAGTCAGTTTTAGCGCCATCCAAGTAGCTGGTGAAACTCACTTCATTGGTTTGGTCGATTTTGCCGTCCATATTGGCGTCATAACCCAACACAGCATCCGTGCTGGCAGCCCAACCAATTTGATCGCGCCAGCCATCTTTGTTGATGTCGGCAAACATTTTTGAGTCTTCGGGTTTGACCAGATCGATGCCATTGCCTGTAGTGTCAATGACCACGGGGAAACAACCGCCGCCGCCTGCAGCGCCTTTGTGGTGTGTGCCTAAAATAGCTGTCGTAGATGCACCGTGACTGTCTGTGACTTCAATTTGGAAATAATCTAAGCCATCATACCCATCTCCAAAGTTAGCAACGTATTGCCATCTTCCGGGAGCATCCACAGCATAACCACCGTTCGTTAAAGCCGTTCCAGACAAATACTCTGGCGTCGTTTCAGGCAATAGCTTGTCAAGGGCGATACCGCCGTGTGTATCCCACAGCGTACCGTCTGGCATATAAAACAAGCTGTTAACTTTAAAGGTGATGGCATCACCATCTGGATCCATTGCGCTGAATCCCCCCCAATGCCGGGTTGGATCAACTACTAATGTCGAACTTATTAGCCCCCCTTCATTATCAAACAGTTCTCTCGTTGCATTAAGGGCGTTACCATCGTCCCCCCATATATTGGTAAATACTGGCGCACTGTTCGCTTTTTGAACTGTCACAAAGCCGGTTGCCCAAGTCGTACCGCCTTCGCCATCATTTGCTCGATAGTCAAAACTAGCGGTTCCATAAAACCCTGCTGTGGGCGTGAATGTGACAACACCGTTCGTCCCGAGTGACACAGTACCATTCTGCGCATTAGCTACCAGATCAACGGTCAAGGTCGTCGCACCCGTACCGTCAGGATCGGTATCATTCGCCAGCAATTGCGCCGTTGAAATCTCAGTACGTGCATCTTGGTAACCTGCCATGCTGTCATCCACTGCAATAGGATTGATGTTGACGGCTGAGAAGTCAATATAAGACGTTCCAGTGCTTTGACCACCATCTGCATCTTGCACCACGTATTCAAATGTTCCCCGTCCTGAATAACCTGCATTGGGGACAAAGGTGACTGAATGGTCTGCGTTCAAGACTGCTGTACCGTTTTGTACGTTTTTAACCTCAACGATGGTCAAGTTAGCTCGTGGTGTTTCCACGTCCATGTCGTTGCTCAGTAGCGCGGCTTGACTCAAGGTATAGGTGTGGTCACGCTTGCCAAGCAACAGCTCGTCATTCACCACCGGTGCATCGTTGACCGAGTTGATGGTCAAACTTACTGTAGCTATGCTGGTTCCGCCTACGCCGTCACTCACGGTATAACTAAAACTTGCCGCACCGTTGTAGTTCAAATCAGGTGTAAAGACAATCTCTGTCCCGACCATAGACACAGTACCATGGCTAGCGTTTGACACACCCGTGATCGCTAAAGCGTTGTCTGGGTTGTCCACATCATGGTCATTCGCCAGCAAGCTGGCTTTGCTGATGTGCAAAATCTGATCTTCATCGGTAGTAGTGCTTTCGCCTTGCAGACGGGGCGCATCGTTCACAGCAGCGATATTCAAATCTGCCGTGCCCACGTTGAAGCCGCCTGCGCCGTCGCTCACCGTGTAGGTGAACTGCGCTGGGCCAAAATAGTCAGCATCTGGTACATAGCTGATCGTGCCATTGGCGTTCAGCGTGACCGTGCCATGGGTGGCTGCACCTAAACTATCCACAGCGACGATTCTCAGGTCTGCATGCGGGTTATCCACATCGCTGTCGTTCGCCAGCAGAGCAGCCGTGCTGATGGTTTGAATCTCATCTTCGTTGATGCTAATAGTCTCGCCAACCACATCAGGTGCATCGTTCACAGGCGCTAGGTTCACCACAGCTGTGGCTTGCACTTGTCCACCCGCACCATCATCCACCGTGTACGTAAAGCTGGCTGCGCCGAAGTAATTCGGCTCTGGGGTGAACTGTATCGTTCCGTCCGCTAACAAGGCCACCGTGCCATGCTGAGCACCCCCCACGGCACTGATGGACAACGTTTGTAGCGCACCGGCTGCTTGGTTTAATGTGGCATCGGTATCAATATCATGGTCATTCGCCAGCAACAATCCGGGTGCAATGCTGAGCACCACATCCTCGTCGCTAGCGATCACTTCTCCCGTAACGACCGGTAAATCATTGACTTGTAGGATGTTGATGTGAACAGCGGCAGGCACGGGCTGTACGCCATCCACACCATCATGACCATCGCTGACCCAATAGGTGTAGCTGGCAGGACCGTTGTAATTGGCATCCGGTACAAAACGCACATCGCCATTAGCATCCAAAAACACCATCCCATGCTCCGCCTGACCCACACGGCTGATTCTGAGGACATCACCGTCCGTGGCGGTATCCACATCGCTATCGTTTGCCAACAGCGCCGCTGATGTGAACATCAAAATGGCATCTTCACTTGCCGTGGCCGTTTCATCAGTGGTGACAGGTGCATCATTCACCGCATCCAGCGTGACATGCATTGTTGCAGGCGTTTCGGTCTGGCCATCACTCACCCAGTAGGTATAGCTGGCTTGTCCATGGAAGTTGGCATCAGGTACAAAACGGATATCGCCATTGGCATCCATGGTCACAGTGCCATGGCTGGCATTGCCCACACGGCTGATTCGCAACACGTCACCATCGGTAGCGGTATCCACATCTGTGTCATTAGCCAACAAAGCCGCTTGGCTGTACACCATCACCACATCTTCGTCGCCCGTAGCGGCCTCGTCTTTGGTCACGGGCGTATCGTTGACGGCGGTAATGGTTAGGTTGACGGTAGTCGGAATTTGGGTGATGCCGTCACTGACCATGTAGGTAAAGCTGGCAGGGCCATGGTAATTGGCATCCGGTATGAACTTGATTTGCCCGTTATCTAAGGTAACCGTACCATGGGTTGCGCCCTGTACAGCCACAATGCTGAGGCTCTGGCCATCCGTTGCGCCATCCTCGTCCCAGTCATTTGCCAATAGGCTGGATGCGCTGAATACTTGAATATTGTCCTCATTCGCAGTGGCCGATTCACCCGCTGTGATGGGCGCATCGTTGACCGCCTCGACAAAAATACTGGCCGTCACCACGCTAGACATGCCAAACTGATCAGTCACCGTGTACTTAAACGTGGCTGTTCCATGAAAGTTAGCATCAGGAATAAAGATGACTTGACCGTCTTTGAGCGCCACCTGCCCATGTGTTGGGCTGCCCACTGCGCTGATGCGTAAACTAGGCATGTTTGAGTAGGCTCTGCCATTGTCTGTGCTGTCGTTGGCTAAGAGCATTTCACTGCTGAAACGCAAGCCTGTATCTTCTGTGCCAGCGACCAGTTCACCTGTGACTTTGGGGTAGGTCAAGATCAAGTCGGATGACTTACCTGTGGCTCTGAAAGCTTCAGCACCCTCACCACTCAAGCTAGAGGCCGCTATGCCCGCTGGGATCAGGTAACCATTGGCTGTGCTGGCTGGCGAATCACCCAAGATATTGCCAAGTTGTACTGTCGATGCATCAATCGCATTGATGTCTTGCTGAACCGTGCCTTTGCCTGCTGGGTTGCTGGTCAGCGTCGGGCGAACAATCTCTTGCACCTTGTTGGCACTACCGTTGTTGTCAACGCCGCTGCCATTGCCTTCATCCCATGGTCGTAAATCTGAAACGCCATACCTGCGCTCAGCAGCAGGCAAGTTATTGGTGGCGTTTGGCACGCCCGCACTGGCAAGGCTTGGCCATTGAATCACTGCGGCGGCAGCCATGGCTGTGCTGGTGATGTTGTTAGCACCAAACAAGCCGTTGTCAGCGCTTTTGATCATCGCCGCTGTGGCGTTTTTCTTTTCTTGAGACAGACTGTCTGTACCACCCATTGGGACAAAACCTAAAGGCCGTGTGGTAGCACCGTTACTAACCACCTTGCTGCTGCCGAGCCCAATCAAATCACCCTTGGTTTGGATCGGTGCAATGATGTGCGCTACCACCGTGTGCAAATTGCTTGCAGCTACTTTGACATGGGTTTGTGTGCTGCTGTTGGCAATGGTGTTGCTATCGTCTTGTAGCAGTCGTTTGTCACCTTCTGCAATCTCAATAGCTGCATCCTGCGCTGCATCCGTATCCTCATCGCCCCCATGGGTATGTTCGGCCATGCCGTCAAACTTGTGCGTGTTGGTGGCATATACCACGGTGGCAACGCCGTAGTCAAACTGCACCACACCGCCTTCTATCTGCTCATACGCCAGTGGTGGGTAGCGTTTGGTCGCATCTTGCATGAGGGTGAAGAAGTCTTCACCAATACTGTTCTCTTCTCCCCAGCCGCTTCTGGTTTTGCCATCACCCGTGTATACGCGGGCATGGGCTGTGCCGTTGACGTCTGTCCAGCGGAGGGTCAAATTGCCATTGATTTGCTGGCCATCTTTGTCTGTGTCGTTGCGTCCATCAGGGTTAAATCTGTACCCCACAGTGGGCATGCCCACCGTGTAAGCGCCAGCTTGCGGGGTTTGTAATCCTGCCAGTTGTGCGCCTTTGGCTAATTGCTCCATCCAGTGGTTGGCTGTGCTGCCGCCACCGTTCTTCTCACTGTCTGTGGTAACAATGAGGTTGCCTGCATCGTCAAAGCTGGCATGGGCTTCGCCTTCTGAGATGGGTGCTGGCGTGAACAAGGCTTGGCAAATAGATAACACAACCGAGAGGATTTGCCCATACACGGGTATAAACGCGCAAGCGGCAATGACAACGCCTAGCGGGTTGTCTTCTATGTTGGTTAATGCAATGATTAGGTTTAAGCCCGGAATCACATTGACCGCATTCATGCCCAGTGCCGCGCCAATGGCTTCGCTAACTACCATGCCGCCCATGTCCATGGCGCTACCTATAGCGTTGCCCAAGCCAATGCCGCTGACCAAGATGCCACCAAAGTCACCGTTTTGTACGGCGTTAATGAAGCTCAAGCCTGCGCCTAGACCACCCATGGGCGGCATGCCAAGGTCAGCAACGCTGTTGACTTGGTTATACAAGCTCACCACGGTTTGTACGTGGCTGAAGTCGCTGGCGTTGTCCCAGTTTTGCAGGCCGATGAGGCTGTTCATCAGACCCAGAGCACCTGCACTGTTAGCGGCATCAATATTAGCGCGGGTTTGATCGCTGGCTAGGTCTGAGCCGTTGACGGCATCTACTGATGATGCGTCTGTAGGGTCGTGAGTTTCAACGTACTCTATGGGGTCGTAGCCGTCGTCGCTGATGATGGGTTGGTCTAGGTCTGGCGTGTTTGGAATATCTGGCGCGGCTGCAACAGGTTCGCTTGTGCTTGGTTCTTCTATTGTTGGATCGGTATCATCACCATAACCATTGATAACGCCGCCGTCTGTTTGGGTGCCAGTTCCCGTGTCGGCTACTGTGATGACTTCGCTCGGTGGGAGTCCAGCTGTGGGGGTGAGAGGTGTCAGTACTGGAACTTCGGGTTCGGTTGTATCAGTTGATGTGTTTGAATCATCTGCATACACAACTTTTGCACCAATAGTGCCATCGGTATCTTTACCGTCTGTTGAGACTGAGTAGTTTTTATTGCCGGCGCTGACCAATATGCTGCCATCGTCATACACAGTGACCGAAGCGACTTTGACGCCGTCTTGATCAACAAGAATAGGGCCATCAGGTGTATTTTGCAGGGTTAATTTCTCTGCATAAAAATCATTTTGAATTTGCCCAATTGCGGCGTTGTAAGCCAGCGTTTGCCCGATACGATCCTGGCTACCTGCGACCATCGTATTGAGTTCAACGAGAGTGTCACGAGTTTGATCAAGCTTGGCTTGCATCTCTGGGTTGGCGTAGCTTGGTGGCGATTTGCCATCTTCACTTCTTTGCAGCCATTGACCGCTAGCATCGCGTTCCCAGCCATTGATGTTTTCTGTATTGTGCGTTTGTCCAAGTTGTTCCAGAACAACGCCAATGCCATGCTGGCTTAAACCTAAGCCTGCCATAGCTGCGATACCAAGTGCAGGATTAAGTGCTGTACTCAACATGGCTGCAGCCATCAGCAAGCCTTGTCCTGTACTTGCCGGCAATGTAACTGTGTTTCCAATACCGCCTGAAGTTGGCGAGAATGTTGCGCTTACAACATCAAGCTGCAGGTTGACGTTAGTGATGTTGGTTTGATTAGCTGCGTTGGCTTGATCTTCTGGTGAAAGCGCGAATGTCATGCCGGGCGCATTGAAGGTCATGGCGGGTGCATTGTTGGCTTCAGCTACCAATTGCGCTAAGCCACCACCTAGAGAATGACCCGTATATGTGATGCTACCAAGATCGTCACCTAAGCCTGCTTCTTTCGCAGCATCTTCAGCAAATTTAATTGCGAAAGCTGTTTGAGCAGGTACGTTATGCAGCAAAACATCGAAGTCAGAACCTGTAATATCTTTCATATCGTTCGTGCCAGCGTAGGCAATAACGACTTGTCCTGTTAGTTCGTTTTTGTAAGCTGTAGCGTGAAAGCCACTTTCAGCTGCACCCGCAGGTTGCTCAACTTCAAGTCTTACCCATCCCGGTGGCACACTGCCTTGTCCATAAGCGCCTTGGTTATAGGAGTCGCTGGAGAGTAGTGCCAAATCAGTGGCTTGACCTAGAGAGGGTGGCGTTGCAGTAGTGCTAACTGTTGGAGTTGAAGCATTAGTGCCGCTGCCATAGCTGTTGTAAGCACCGCCGTCAGTAACAATGCCGTTGCCTGCATCGGCTAGGGTGATGACTTGATTGGCGGGCAGCTGGGCAGTAGGGGTCAGTGCGACAAAAGTTGGTATTTCAGGATCTTGCTCGTTGCTTGATGTGACTGATGATGATGTAGTAGCTGGGGCGGTCGTGGGAGCGGTATCTTTTATTTCAATATTGATAGATGGTGTTATGCCTGTATCGAGCCGAGCCGCTGTATCTGCGTCTAATGGTTGCGATGTTACTTTACCATTCACAAGTACTTGTGATTCGCCGCTTTGAAGGTTGCCATCTTTGTCGAAAATTACAGTAGTGCGTAAACCACCTATCGCACCATCACCATCAAAGCTGGTGACTTTGTATCCGGTAAGTTCTCCCGTAATAGGGTCATAAACTTCAACTGGCAGCGTTGCATTTGTACCCAGTACTTCTTGGGTGACTTTCGCTATGTTGCTTGCAACTTCGTTAACGCCCGCAACGTCTACACGGAAAGGCGCGCCAGTGGGTGGGGATAGCTCAGTAGTGGGATTGCCGCCTGAGATAACATAGCCATTAATATCTACGTTTGGTTGCTCTGCATTATCACCATGCCAAGCTTTTAGCATCGTGTTGACTGCCGCATCACCAGCAACCGCTCCCAACGCTCCTGCAGCCAAAGTTCCGACCAAATACGCAGCTCCGCCAACAGGACCGCCTGCAAGTAAGGGAGATAGCAACTCAGCAGCGGCTAATGCAGTTGCTGTTCCTGTTACCAAAGCTCCTTCTGTTTTCAGCGTCCAATCAGTCATGATTTGACTGGCTTTCTCTGTATTACCCGATTCAGCCGCCGCCAGTGCTTCTTTGACCGCATCGACATAACTGACCACAACCAAAGCATTACCAAGTCCGACAGCAATTTGTCCGCCAACATTCACAATTTTTAAAGCCGTTGCGGCTTCAGTCAATGCGATTCCGCCACGCTCGAATGCGGCGGTGTTTTCTGCATTAGGGCGAAAGAAAGAGTCAGATAAATGGACAGATTCGCCTACAGCTTCGGGGGGCAGACGCAAACCAGAGACACCTTCGCGACCGTCCAGCAAATTACCAATATCAACACCTGCTACACGTGGTCTGCCATCTGCGTCAAGTCCAGTAGAAATTCGAATTTCGCTGGCTACATTGACGCCTGATGTGACTGCGGCCAAATCAGTAGCCGCAGCAATACCCGCTTGTGCGCCGCCTCGTGTTGCCGCCAAGTCGTAAGCTGTTTGAATCACATCGCGCGGGATGCCATTGAAGTTTTGGCTATTGGGGTTGTCTAAGAATGCCTTAATTTCAATTTGTGCAAAAGTACGTTCACTGCTAGCCAAAGAGGTCAAACTAAGCACATCACCGGGCGCTGCTGCCATGAAGCGGGCTGATGTTTCTGCCCATGGGCCTTTGGTGGCGTCGTAGAGGAAGTTGTTGGCAGCAGTCTCTAAAGCACCAGAGGTAAACGAAGGATTTTCGAATTGAGCGACCGCTATTGCTGCATTTTTAAAATCGGTACTTTTCAAAAAATCAGCTACTGGCGACTGGTCAATCACACGAACATTGCCGCTACTGTTTTCGCCAATGTATTTGGCAATATTTTGGGTTGACAAGCCATCAATACCACTGCGCCCACTGTACGTTAAGGTTAACGGTGGTGGGCTGCCAGCAGGTAAAGTACTAACTGGATCTACGGGCAGGCGGGCAGCTAAATCGAGCAAGCTTTGGTTCGTCGTGTACTTGCCTGGATAGGCTGCCAATTCGGCTTTTGCTTGGTCAAAGGTTAGCATGGTTGATTGCATCTGATGAACTCTCGTTTCTTAAAATTCAAATTTGACTTCGGTTAGCGATGTTTTTGATTGGTGGCCATGAATTAAACGTGGCGGCTCGCCGAAAACCTGATAAATAACTAAGGCTTCTTTTAAGACAGCATAAATTTCATCTTTATGCTCGCTTAGGTCTTTGGGTTCTGAAATAGAAATCCATGACTTTGTCCAAGTGATGCCGTTAGGCATATGGCTATGCCATGCAAGCTTCATTTCAATGTTGGTATCGTGCCACCAAAGAGAAAAATATTCCGCATTTTGCTCCTCTTCATTGCCGCCACCTAGCCATATCAAAAATACGCCCGCATCTCTGTCCACAGTCCATCTTCGAGGGCTGTAGATTGGCTCAGTGAAGAGAGTCGGCCGTTTAAAAACACTAAAGTCAAACCGCTTGCGGTCTTCGTCGGCGATGAGGTCGTTGATAAAGTTCATTTTTACGGACTTAGTCTGAATTAACGTGGATTAGGTCTAGCACACCATTCGGTGTTGGCTCTATGAACATCGGGCAGTATGTTTTTATTGCGTGATAAAAAATCAGCTGGACACGCCCAATCGACATCCATCGTCAACCAGTTTGCACCCATGTAGTCGTAGCCGCTTGTGTAATACAACTCGCCAGTGTCGCGCAATTGTTTGCATATTCGCAAACGTTCAGTTTTTTTATCGTCACTAGCTTTATAGCGACCTTGTTGAATTGCATTTTCATCCATGATGCACTGATTCAAGTCCCGCACCATCGCGACAATTTCTATGCCTCGTTTGCTCAATTTATCGGGCAAGGCAAGTAAGCCTTTCGCGGGGTCTTGCGGAGTCCAATGCCAAATCCCGTTGTTTTCTAAGTTCGGGTAGGAGCGCAAACTACCCTTTGGATAGCTTAGCTTATGTGGTTCTTGGGATGTGCCCACTGTGAGCTTGCGATTATATGAATCGTAAGGGTCTGTATTCCCAAATCGCAGAATCATCTTACTGTCTTTGGCTAATGGGTAAAACTTCTCACATCCGCCATCAATGTAATTTACTCCAGTACGCATCAATTGCACCCCAGGTAAAAAATTCTTATGGTAATCAAGTACCCCAAAAGTATTAAGAATACCTCGTAACTTACCGTCGGTAAATTGCAACCCAGTGATTCTTTGATATGAACTGCCAATTCGGATATCACGGTTCGTAGTCGCAGTCGCAGCCGTATACGGTACAGGCGTAAATAGAGGATTGATGTTTTTTAATAGCTGAGCATCATAGTTTTTTTTCGCTATTAAAGTGGTAACACTTGAAGGCAATTCGCCTAACGAATTACCGAAACTACTTGTGCTGAGTTGCGACGCGCGTACTGGTACATCATCATTGACATATAACTCTAGCTGGCAAGAATATCGATGCCCCTCTACAGCGGGAGCATAACTTTGCTTATAAACCCGCAACACGACCGCCCACAAACCCTCTGGCATGTCAGGATCAGCTTGATCCTCAGGGAAACCCTCAAAGCGCTTTGCAAAGCGTTGGTCATAGCTCCACACCTCTAAATGGCTGGCGATGCCAAAAATAGGGTCGGGACTACGCACTGGCACAGTTTTAGGCCACTTGGTTGCGTCTTCCAATACTTTTGTCTGAGGTCCCAAGATTTCACGCAGCGGCTGCAAAGTTTTATCTTTTGCAATCGTTTGCGCACAAGCTATCAACCCGAGGCTTAAAAGCAAAACAACTGTGAGTTGCTTGTATTTCTTCATGTTATTGAATGATGCTTTTGTGTTACCCTGGAAACGCAATACCTTTTCCACCAGTTTCCACTCCTTCATAGAATTTATTCGTCACATTCTCATCTTTCAAATACACGACCAATCGGGCATAAGGGTCAGTAATTGACCACGTGACCTTATTTGTTTCCCCACTAAAACCACCAGTTCCACGGTCGCCCGCACCGCCAACAATTGAAACAACTTGCGTATAGGACATCCCCACATTTATCTGGTCATACATAGCTTTGGTAGGGCGAATTTGACTTGATGAATTACCACCGCCACAACCAGCCACAAAAAGAGTAGCCAATACGAAAGAAGAAAGTACACAACGCTGGATATTTAAGAAAAAATTCATGCTAATAATTAATTACTGTGAAGATTGGGCTCTGGCTAGAACCGTTAATGTGGAAGCGCGAAGTGCTTTTCGCTTTTATTACGCAATAGCGTATTCCGTAGAACAATCATAAGCTACACACTTAACGTTTGTTAACCTTTGAAGCGTGAACTAATCGAGTATTTTGCGTATTTGTAAATAAAGGTGTGCAACCGTTAAGTTTTCTACCCAAATTTATCTGCAAATTAGTACTTAAGTTTTAAACTGGCAAAGCGTGTTTGCTCTCTGGTTTATTTATCTAAATGACGACCTTAATGGATTACCTTATTGTTTTAACTTGGTGCTGTTGCAGATTCTGATTGTGAAGCTCAAAATACTATCCATTGGCATCACGTCTCCAATCAGAAAACCCCTCAACGATGTTCAGATACCAATCTGGCGCATCAGAAAAATCTTTAAACATCAGGTTGTAGCGAATGGCCTTTGCACGCCACGCAACGCGTAATCTTGGTTCAAGATCAATCATCAACCACGCCATCAGTTGAATCAAATGATGGCGTTCAGCCAAAGGACGACTTTCAAACGAGGGGTAGCCAGGCGTTAATGTCATATCAGCGACGTTCAGTTGTTCGCAGACATATTCTTTCAAACGAACTCGACTGTATCGGCTGGAGAGCATAAAAATCACGTGATGCATGACATTCATAGCATCCAAACTGACCGGATCGCGCTGCAAATGACCGCTTAGTGTTTTGATACACAAAATGCGGTGCCACGCAGTAGTTTGTGAGTTGTATGTGACGATTGGTGTCGTATTCGCACGTCTCAGATCAAAACCGCACTGATGACACGTTGCCAAAGACTCAATGCGTAAACTACTGCTTTGCCCCATGTTTAACCTATGGAAGGCGACACTGGCACCACATTTTGAACATCTATCGTGCAACATACATTGATGCTTCAAGCAAGTTGTGTTGTAAGCCACGCGCCACGATTTTCTAAAATAGGGTTCTGAACTTTCACGCAAGCATTGAGGACAGAACTGCAAGCCAAATCCGTTGCGCTTGCGGTGGTACATCTGCAGCGTCTGAATCCATTTAAGTGTTCCCGTTGTTCTGAATACAGGATAGAGGAACCCTTCATAGACCCTAAGCGTTGTCGCAGATGCAGCCTGCAGAGTCGTCCCTGTCCGATCACACAATTCTTGGATAAGCCACTCAGGTGCTAAACGGTCAATATCTCTGTTCCAAACTTGTAAACCCGGCCCAAAAATAGCATTGCAAAAGGGTTGCGCTTTCATGCCGTGCCCATGAGCTAGTCGCACCAGCCAAGAGGACAACAACTCGTCGGGCAAAGGTTTGTATCTGATGGGCCACAGCGATGACGTGAACCCTTTCATTGTTACAAACGCTTATGTTGTTTGCGCCTAGAAGGGGGCACCCACCGGATAGAGCGTATCCGTTCTAAAGTGATTTCTTCGGTTTTATTCCTGATAGCGTCAACGGCTAATTCTTTGAATAAATCGCACATATCACCCAATGTACCTTCGCTTTTCGTATGCATCTCCAGCATCTTGTCGGGGTCTTTTAGATTTGAAGGCTGTTTGAGAGGCGTTCGCCGCTCTAAGGTTGCCAGTAAACCACCAAAGCTGTTGTCTGCTCTCCATAGTGGTAGTTCTTCGGGTGTAAATCGACTCGACATCTGAGGATCAGTTGCAAAGGCGTTATAGGCGTCTTCGATACCCGCAGCAACAATCACTACTTTGGTTTCGTTACCCAAGCTTTTCAACGCATTCCTAAAATCTTTTTGCCGGTTCATGCTACCCGCAATCAAATGATGAACCTCATCAAGAATCAACATCTTCACACCCAGTTGCTTGAACAAACGTTTGATTTGCGAGTTTTTATCCTGCACTGCAGCAGTTGGTTTGAATACCGCCATCAACGCATCCAAAATTCGCGTGTAAAAATCAGAAACATCCGGTTTAGAGGGTGATTCAATGAAGATAACCGGACAGATTGTTTTTTCACCAGCAGGGTCTAAATCGGGTGGATGCAGTGACAAAAAATGCTCAAGGATAGAAGTTTTGCCATTGAACGATGGCGCTACCAGCAACATATTGGGCATCCGCGTGATACGTGGCTGCGCCAGCAAATCCTCCATACGATCTAGTATTTCTTTAGCACGTGGATAAGCCAACCATGTTCCCGACCTGATCGCGAGAATACGCTCCTCATCTGAAGCATTCATAAGCGCTCTGGCTTTGTCGTTCAAATGCTCGTATTCAGGAGGTTTTGTCATTTCGTGTTTTGGCTTTATTTGTATATTAATGTTTGCTGCACTCTTCGCGATCAAGCTTGTTTTCGTTGGCTTGATACTTGTCAGAATAGTGCTCTGGTAATTAAAATTAATAGCACTTTAGCAAGGAAGACGTGTGCTCTCTAAATTTATTTGAAGATGTGTGTGGGTTTTTACAGACACATCTGGATGTGTTTAAAGCCAAATTTTCCGCATCAATAGCATTCCGCAAAAATCTTCTGGAAACTAAAATCTTGCAACTCAATCATCATCCAGCACTTCCACTTTGTCGGGGTTGTAACCTCTCACACCCGGTGGTGGTGCGCTAGGCTCCAACGGCTTTGACAACTTAGGCATGGCTTGAGCGATATCTTTGCGTTGTTTCACATGCTCAACCCGTCTTTGTTGCGCACGACGAGCCGTTTTGGTTTTCACTGCCGCCTCGGCTTCCAAAGCACGTTGCTCGGTGATGATATTAAAAATCGCTTTTTCGTTTTCTATATCAACCCCACGTTCAACACCTCTGCGCTGCGCTTCCTGTAATTCCCAGATACTCACGGGTGGCAAACTGGTATCGCGGTAGGGAATAGCAACATGACGCTTTGTATATTCGTCATAAAAGTACAACTGACTGATGTCCCGTGGATCCCGATGGAATCTGAATTTCCGTTTGTTGTTTCGAAATTCTGGATGCGGTGCGTTGATCCAAGGTCTTAAAACATCATGGTAGTAGTGAACGTGGTCAATGAGGACGCCATAGTTTTGGATGGTTCGTTCTTCAAAGGGCGTGAAATTAATGCGCAAAACCTCTTCATCGGTGCGTCTAGCAGGTAAGCCACGTCCCAAATTGCCTTTTGTGCCGAGCAGACCTTCACGCCACTTTTGTAAGGGTGGCATACCAATGCCAGCATGCTTCTGCATGTGATACCTGGCAAAAAACAAAATTAGCCATTTTTCGATCTCGGAGAAAGTCATGCAGGCGTTGCCTTCTGAGTCGTATTCGCCCTTTTCCTCTGGCCCAGAGAATGTAGAGCCTCCAACGGTTTTGAGTCCTTGGGTGACCGTGCCCATCAAACGCTCAATATGAGCGCCGTAGCGGGGCGTTTTGACGGGTCTGAGATGCAAATCAATGTCATATTCTCGACTGGCTGCCTTGAGCATTTCACCTCGGAACTCCCTTGCATTGTCCATATGCAGCGCTCCCATCACCCCCCAACAAGGCCAATCCACGGTTGTAACTGCGTTTTTACGCGTCCAAGCCTCTTTGGGCAGGATGGCATGTGCAACACACATGCCGGCGGACATGGCAGAAGGCGAATCGAGCGACAAAAACATCCCCAAACACACTCTGCTATTCACATCAATGGCAAGCGTAATCCAAGCGCGATTAATCGGCCTGCGGTGCTCATCATCCACAATAATGACCGGAAGTAGGGTGTGATCCATTTGAACGATGGCTAGAGGCCAATCGGCGTCTGGGATCACGCCTTTGATAGGCAAATGCTTGTCGTGGGCAAACGCTTGACCTTCTCGGAGCTTGGTTCGCTCATAACCTTCAGTTCGCGCCAGTCGACTTCGGATGGTGTTTTTTGCGGGTAACCGTAACCCAGCGTTGTAACAACGCCGCCTGATTTCGGTTACCGTCTCATCAATGGTTGGTTTTTGAAGTGTGTCATGAAAGCTTGTCAAAGCATCTTTGATGACGGCTTCGACGTCGGCAGGCAATCTTGTTCCAGACTTTCCGCCTCTGAGCTTTAACTTTGGCATCAAAGACGAAAGCAGGCCTGTTTGCCTGAATGCACTGACCCATCGATAGACAGTCGCTCGATTCACACCCGCATTTTCTGCAATTTTGTCAGCTATCTCGTTGGCATATGAACCATAATTCACCAACAAGGGCGCTATTAGCGCACGCCGAGAGCTGGCTATTTCAAGCATTTCTTCAGAGGCCTCTAAAAGCTCCAATTCTGCTCGTTTAGCGGCTTCTGGCTCATCTATCGATTGAGCTGGCCCTACATCGCCAATATTGATGAAGACGCGATCCCCAGTTTCTACATCGGTGGCAATGATTTTGTTCAGATCGACGATGGTGACGATGAGATAGTTACGTCCGTCGTAAGATACTGTCGCACCTTTTTGTATCCACAATTGGCTCATACGCTTGCTCCTGGCAGCTGGAGTGCAGTATCGTTGCTCATCAATTGATCGAGGTCGACAACAAGTTGTTTGGTTAAAACCATGTGCCAGATGACTGGCAACCAATGCAAACGGTCATCGTCTTTTTTGCAAATTGCCTCAGACAACGAACTTACTGAAGCCAGTTTTGAAAGCTTTCCGACCTGCTTTAGAACACTTTTTACATCTTGTTCGTTGGGTTCGATGTTGCGGTATTCACGCAGAAACTTCAAATTTGCCAGTCTTGGCGTGCGGATTTGCGTTTGATCCACCACTGCAAACTGCCAATCACGCTCTTCGGCGTAGGCATGGGCAGCCGCAAATTTTTTGGCGTATTTCTCGCGATTGCGCTCTAGGTCGTCTGAATGTTTGACCTCTGCCAACAATGGCCTGCGGATTTCACCAGTTTCTGGATCCGTTCTGTACTTAACCAAAACATCGGGCACATAACCATTTCTGACCCCAGTCACTGGAATGCGCACGGGTTGCACTTCGAAGGATTCAACCCCGTCGTCAAAGTCCAGAAGCATCAAATACTCCTTCTCAAGCAAAGACTCAAAACCATCCATCACTTTGTTTTTTTGACTGGAATAGCCTCCCGTCACAAACAAGTAATTCTTTGGAATTTTGCGAACCGGCATGGATTGCACCCTTTGCAGAAATCAACTTTTGAACTTAGTCGCATTAACTTCTGCACATTGTCGCACTAACTTCTGGTATTTAGCGTAGAATTTGCCCAAATTGTCGCATTAACTTCTGAACATTCACAATTGCCAATCAACAAGAGTAAACCAATATGTACCAAGCCGCCGCGACACGTTATGACAGCATGCTCTACCGCAACGTGGGGCGCAGCGGCCTGAAGCTGCCTGCCATCACGCTTGGGCTTTGGCACAACTTTGGCGACAGCACGCCCATGGAAACTCAGCGGGACATGCTGCGCACGGCGTTTGATCTAGGCATCACGCACTTTGACTTGGCCAACAATTATGGCCCGCCGTATGGCAGTGCTGAAACTAATTTTGGCGAACATATGCGGCGTGATTTCAAGCCGTACCGAGACGAACTCATCATCTCCAGCAAAGCGGGCTACGACATGTGGCCTGGCCCGTATGGCCAAGGCGGCGGTTCGCGCAAATATGTGTTGGCTAGCCTTGACCAAAGCTTGAAGCGCATGGGCTTGGATTACTTGGATATTTTTTACTCACACCGCTTTGACCCTGACACGCCGCTTGAAGAAACTATGGGTGCGCTGGCAACGGCTGTGCAACAAGGTAAAGCGCTTTACGTGGGTATTTCAAGCTATTCCGCCACGAAAACGCGCGAAGCGGCTGCTATCTTGCGTGATTTGAAAGTGCCGTGTTTGATTCATCAGCCGTCGTACAGCATGCTGAACCGCTGGATTGAACCCGATTTGCTGGGTACGCTGGAAGACAACGGCATAGGTTGCATTGCCTTCAGTGCGTTGGCACAAGGTTTGTTGACCAATAAATATTTAAACGGCATTCCAGCGGATGCGCGCATCAACAAGCCGGGTGGTGGCTCATTCAAAAGCGAGCATTTGAGTGCTCAAAATCTAGCGCATGTATTAGCATTGAACGAGATGGCACTGACGCGTGGTCAAAGCTTAGCGCAAATGGCTGTCGCTTGGGTGCTTCGTGACAAACGCGTGACCTCAGCTTTGATAGGTGCCAGCAGCTCAAAACAAATTATTGAGCTAGTGGGCGCTTTGAAGCACCTGTCTTTTTCTGCTGAAGAACTTACGGCGATTGATCAACATGCCACAGAGGGTGGTATCAATCTATGGCAAAAGCCGTCCACCGATCAAGCTCTAACTTAATTTTGCTTGATCTGTACGACGGCTTTATAGAATGGTCGTTGATTAACCGATGTAACCAGACAAACGGTAGCCCTGTCCACGATAAGTTTGGATGGTATCGCGGCCTAGCTTGCGACGCAGGTGGCTGATGAACACTTCCAGCGTGTTGCTGCCAATATCGTCATCAAACGTGTAGATAGCGCTGGTCAGCACTTCTTTGGAGTGCAAGCGGTCTGGGCGAGACGCCAAAACGCGCAAGATCGCCCATTCTTTGCCTGTCAAATTGGCCGGAACGCCATTGGCTGTAACGGTGTTACGACCCAAGTCAATTTGCAAAGCACCACAGTCAAGAATCGCGCTGGCTGCGCCACTGCGACGTCGCTCAATCGCACGCAAACGAGCTAGCAATTCATTCGGATCGCAAGGCTTGACCATGTAATCGTCAGCGCCAGCATCTAAGCCTTTGATGCGATCCGCAATCAAACCTCTTGACGTGATCATGATGATGGATGCTTGGTCGGCTTGTTTGCGGATGACCGGCAACAAATCTATACCTTCGCCGTCAGGCAAAGACCAGTCCAGCAAGACCGCCCCCCAATTGGTCGAGGGCAGCAAATCTTTAGCAGTTTGCATATTTGGCGCATGCGCGACAGTGAAGCCTTTTCCCGTTAGAAAAGCAACCATATCGTCGGCAACCACCGCATCATCTTCAATAAATAGTATTCGCATATAGATCCTTATTGGACATCAATGTGGTGAATATTACCTGAAACTTGCCTAGTTATGCAACTCTAATGAGAACTTTTGCAATCTTTTTTGAAACCTCAGTATACAAATGTAAGTATTCACACTTCAAAAAATATGACTTTTCACACGAATTCAGCTGGATTTTCAGAAGTGAGGACTTGCTGAACCCAGTTGTACAACTTACTGGTATCGGTTCGCAAAATCTGTTGTTTTACTGCCAATATTTGTGCGGGATGCATTGAAAAGCATCGCAGCCCCATGCCAAGCAAAAGGCGGGTCAAACTGACATCACCCGCCATTTCGCCACACACACTGACGTCTTTTCCCTGCAACCGGCATTGTTGAATAGTGTTTGCAATAAGATGCAATACCGCAGGGTGCAAGGGGTCGTACATGTGTGCAACTGCCTCGTCTGCCCGATCAATAGCCAATGTGTACTGAATCAAATCGTTGGTGCCCAGGGAAAGAAAGTCAAAATATTTCAAAAATGTCGGCAGTATCAGCGCTGCGGCCGGTATCTCAATCATCGCGCCGATCTTCACATCGCCATAAGGGATACTTTTAGCATCTAGTTCCGCCTTGGCTTGCTTAATGAGAGCCAAGGTTTGATGGATTTCTCCTACAGCGCACAACATCGGAATCATCAGCTTGATTTGCCCATAGCTACTGGCGCGCAAAATGGCCCGTAGTTGCGTTAAAAACATTTCTGGATCAGCCAAACTCCAGCGAATTGCTCGCAAACCCAACGCAGGATTGAGATGCGTATCTTGTGTTTTGTCTAAACGCTCTTGCCGGTCTAGCGGCTTGTCTGCACCAATATCAACAGTGCGAATCGTGACAGGTAGGCCTTGCATGCCATCGACAGCACGCTTGTAGGCTTCAAATTGCTCCTCTTCATCAGGTAGCTTCGATAGACCTTTTCCGTCGCGTCCCATGAACAAAAACTCGCTGCGAAACAAGCCTATGCCTACTGCACCGGCATTCAGTGCAGCAACGGCATCGTCAGGCTGCTCAATGTTCGCCAACAGTTCGACTTTTTCCCCATCCATAGTCAACGCTGGCGTGTTTCTAAGACGGGACAATCTGCCGCGCTCAAGCTCACCTTGGCGCTGTTTGAAACCATACTCCGCCAAAATAATGGGGCTAGGATCGACAATCACGACGCCAGCGTCGCCGTCAATAATCACCCAATCGTCTTGCCGAATCAAGGTACTGGCAGAACGCGCGCCTACAACGGCGGGAATGTTCATGCTACGCGCGACAATGGCCGTGTGGGATGTTTTACCCCCAACATCGGTCACAAACCCTGCAAACACACTTTGCTTGAATTGCAGCATGTCAGCGGGCGACAGGTCATGCGCCACCAAAATCAATGGCACATCAATGGTGTCGTCAAGTAGCAAATCTTGCTGCCCTTTGCGCTGTTTAGGCTCACGTTTGACGTCGCGTTTGGGGCGTCCCTCGCTGTCCGCCAGAGGCGAAGCCACGCCCTGCATGTGGCGCAGGATGCGCTCAACCACCTGCTCTAAATCTGCCTTACGCTCACGCAGGTAAGCGTCTTCCATCTCGTCAAACTGGCGAGCAATCAGCTCCAATTCTGTGGTGAGCGCCCACTCTGCGTTGTAAAGTCGATCGGTAATCCAATGCTTCACACCGTCAGACAACATGTCGTCTTGTAGCAGCATGAGGTGAACATCCAACATGGCTGCCAGCTCGTGTGGCGCTTCCTTGCGCGACATTTGCGAGACGCTTTGTTGCAGTCGTCCTAGCTCGTCAATGACCGCATCGCGACCCTTGCGAACGCGCTCAATTTCGGCTTCAACTTCACTGGCTTCGATAAAGTAATGCGCAACATCTAAGCGGCTAGAGGCAATCAATACCGCACGCCCAATGGCGATGCCTTGGGCAACGGCGAGGCCACGTACGCTAAATGTCACTGATGTGCCCCCACACTTGTCGCCCCGCGTATTGCGCTGCCCCCTGAGGGGATCTTCGTCACTTGGGAAGGCGCTGCGTTTCTCATTCACCTTCTCCAAACTTATCAGCAATCAGCGCCAAAATCGCGGCGCTGGCCTCGGCTTCTTGGGCACCGTCGGTTTCAAGTTCGACGGTAGAACCAATGCCTGCGGCCAACATCATCACACCCATGATGCTTTTAGCGTTGATGCGGCGCTCGCCTTTGGAAAGCCAAACTTCACACGGGAAGCTCCCCGCCAATTTGGTCAATTTGGCCGATGCGCGGGCATGTAAGCCCAATTTATTGCTGATGGTCGTGCTTATTTTTATCATATGTTTTAAGGGTTTGATTTTGTGGCGCTGTAACCGCAACGGGCATGACACCCTGAATGCCGCCTGCCGTTGCGCGTGAAACCAGTATGTCCAGCGTTTCGTGTCGGTAGGTCATCGCGCGCATCAGCATGGGTAAGTTGACGCCAGCGATGAGTTTGCAGGTCGCGCCGTCCATCAACTTCATGGCGACATTGCAAGGCGTAGCGCCAAAAATATCGGTCAACATCAAAGTGCTGGCATTGCTAGTGGCTTTTGCCAGTTGATCCAGCATGATATTGGCGCTGGCGAGGGTTTCATCAGCCGGTACGTTTGGCTGCACATCAAAAGCGACGATGTGCGCGTGCGCTTCAGGAAATACATGCAGCGCACAGGCGCGCATAGCGCTGGCAAGCGGCACATGGGCGATGATGAAAATGCTGTTCATACCTAATTATGCTGTCGATGTAGCCACTTTTAAGGTCAATTTTGGCCTCGCGAATATGAAATAACCGTAAGAGGCGATACAACACACCAAAAATGCGGCAAAAGCACCCTGAAAAGCCGCCACCTCCTGCCAGCCCAACGCTTTGAAGCCGTCAATCAGTAAGCCAATGCCCCACTGCACTACAAAAACGCCCGCAAAGAGCACCAAGTTATAAGCTGACAAGGCTCTGCCCGCCAACTCAGCCGGGAAAGCTAACGCGATCGCAGGCTGCGACAACGCCATAAACGAGCACCCCACAAAATACATGGCCCACAAAAAACCAACATTAACGCTCAAATTAACAGCAAAACCTTCGAAAAATGATATATTTATACCGCTAGCCGTCGAATTTGCTGCCTTAGCAGCTATTATTATTATAGCTAAAAAAACAAAGCTTAGTGGTAGACCATAGATCATCATCTTGTCTGAGCTGATATTTTTGCGAGCTAACCAGGGGTTCAAACTGCCCCAAAGCCAAAAAGTGACGAGCATCACCACGTTGATGTAAAACAACGCAGTTGCCGCCCCTGCTGCGCTGTAACCGGCTACTTTGATCATCCATGGCGAGACCCACAGCGTTTGTAGTGCCACTTGACCACCATAAAAGAAAAACCCCAACGGAATCAAGCTGCGCACGTACGCGTTAGACCAAACAGCCGTGTAACTGTAGTCAGGAGGGGTGATGGGTTGCCCTGTCGGTTTTGTCGCTGCATGCTCCATTTTCCAAGCGGGAACCAGTATGCTGATGACCAAAATAGCTATGAATATCATAGCTGATAAAGCAACGAATATGCCACGCCAGCCCCATATTGGCATCAGCCACTGGACTGGCAAAGTAGAAGCCACCATGCCCAGCGAACCTGTCATCAGCATCCATGAATTAGCTCGAATTTGACTGCTTGGAGGCAACCATCGGCGGTAACCCGTGAGAGGCGCCATTAGACATGCACTGACACCTGCGCCGCAAAACACCCTTGCCAACAGCAAGCCAGCAAAACTGGTGGCTGTTGCAAATGCCAAACAACCCACCACAGCAACGCTCAAAAACCAAATAATCACTTTTTTGGGGCCAAACCGATCAAGCCATCTGCCCAAAGGCAACTGCATGGCTGCGAACCCAAAGAAATAACCTCCAGCCAGCAGCCCCAAATCGCGTGCTTGCAATCCGAGCTCTAGAGTCAGAGTCGGCGACAGCGTAGCCGTGATGGCGCGAATCAATGTCGACATGAAATAAGCAAACGCGAATGCCAAAAAAACCAAAATGGCTTGTTTAACGGGCAATTGCTGATTTTCAGCGCTAGGTTTCACGGCGCTTATCATTGCAACTCTAGGCTTTCAAAAAAGGTGGCGACAACGTCAGTTGTAGCTTCACTGCTCGGTTGCTTGTCGTATACAGCCGCTTGGTATAGCGTCAAACCTGCATCCGTTTGCTTGGCAAACCACAGCATGTGCGCTTGGATGGCTGTGCCATTCAAAGTGACACGGACGGCGGGTGGCCAAGTGCCAGCACCTGAAACTTTCGCGGAAACCATGTCAACTGGCTTATCTGCCACTTGTTTAACACCTACATTTGTAACTGCAGCCGCCTGCCAAGCGGTCAAAATCTTGGGGGCGTCTAACGGGTTGGTTAACGGGATGCGCGACAAAGTATATGTTGCCCCACCAACAACGCAGCCCATCATGCTGAGCTCGACCTGAACATCACTTAAGTTTTGTTTTCTCGTTGCCGTGTCGGGTTTGCAAGGCAATGCCGCTTTCAAAGCGTTACCGTCGGCTGATTCAAAGCGCACTTCACGCCAATTGAGAGTGGGTGTGCAAGCTAAAAACAGTGAGGAAAACAGCAAAATGAACACCAATTTGGCTAGTTTTTGATTTGTTTGAAAGTGTAAAAACATGACTTGATTATGCGTTTTTTAGAAATTTCACCCCTACTGTGGGATTTTTCATATAATAGAAGGCTTCGCAGCGAATTTGTGGTTCCGCGACGAAGGCGCAGATTTAGTCAAATAAGGATGCAAAGATGCGTAAACCTACCTAAGAGGCTCTCATTAGAAGAGCACCGACCGTAGAAAAGAATCCAAAATCGTAGCAACTTTCATTGGGAAAGTTGCGCAAACCATTCTTTTAAAGAGAAAACTCATGACATCAACTTTCAGCGCAAAACCCGCTGACGTAGTGCACGAGTGGTTTGTGATTGACGCGACCGACAAGGTCCTCGGACGAGTAGCCAGCGAAGTTGCTCTCCGTTTACGCGGCAAACACAAGGCCATTTATACGCCTCACGTCGACACTGGTGACTACATGGTCATCATCAATGCTGCTCACCTGCGTGTGACTGGCGCCAAGACTTTGGACAAAATTTATTACCGTCACTCTGGTTATCCAGGCGGTATTTACCAAACCAACTTCAAAGACATGCAAGCAAAACACCCTGGCCGCGCTTTGGAAAAAGCCGTCAAAGGTATGTTGCCAAAAGGCCCATTGGGCTACGCCATGATCAAGAAGCTCAAAGTGTACGGTGGTGCTGAGCACCCGCACACGGCACAGCAACCTAAAGTGTTGGATATTCAAGGCATGTCTGACAACGCCTTCAAAGCAGCTAACAAGGGAGCCGCCAAATGATCGGTGATTGGAACAACGGAACCGGTCGTCGCAAATCTAGCGTCGCCCGTGTTTTCATCAAAAAAGGCTCTGGCCAAATCAAGGTCAATGGTAAAGACATCGCTGAATACTTCGGCCGTGCCACTTCCATCATGATCGTGAAGCAACCGCTGATGTTGACTAACCACGCTGAAACGTTTGACATCATGATCAACGTTGCAGGTGGCGGTGAGTCTGGCCAAGCTGGTGCCTCACGCCACGGTATTACCCGTGCGTTGATGGACTATGACTTGACTTTGAAACCTCAATTGTCACAAGCTGGCTTCGTCACACGTGATTCACGTGAAGTTGAGCGTAAAAAGGTTGGTTTGCGTTCAGCGCGCCGTCGCAAGCAGTTCAGCAAGCGCTAAACTTTACTTGCTACTGTTACAAAGCCGCACAAGTTACACTTGCTGCGGCTTTGTTATTTTGGCCATCTAACTCCATATTCTTCGATAATTCGCCATGCGTTTTCGTTTGCTCCGTCGTCGTCTAACCATCAGCGCCCCTAGCATGACAGTACGCGGTGCTTTGCCATGGCCATTGCGCTGGATTGCATTGGCTTTGATGCTGGGGTTTTCTGCTGCTATCGGTCTGTGGGCCTTTGAATTCGGAAAAAGTATTGCAGGTTTAGATAAAGACGCCAAAGAAGAGCTACTCAAATTACGTGCCGAAGTGATACAACTGCGCCAAGAAAATGACAAAAATCTCTCGATTGTTAACACTTCTGGCTTAACACTGGTCACTGAAAAAGCTCAGAAAGACAAACTTAATGAGCAGCTCAAACAACTTGAAATTGACAACCGCGCACTGCGCGACGACTTGGGATTTTTTGAAAAACTCACAAGTGCAGGCAACGCCGAAAACCTTGCAATACGTAGCTTGCAAGCGGAATTGGTTGCTGGCGATCAACTGAAGTGGCAAGCTTTGGTGATTCAACCCATCAAGAACGCCCCAGAATTCAAAGGAAAGCTCGAATTAACTTTTTCTGGCTTCCAAAACGGCAAGCCTTGGAGCATGACCTTGCCCAGTGGACCCGTGCCCTTGCAGCTAACGCAATACAAACGCGCAGAGGGAGTGCTTAATTTACCCGCCCAAGTGGTTGTGAAAGCCATTTCAGCCAAAGTGCTAGATGGCAACACCTCTAAAGCTATGTTGAGCATAAAGTTGTAAGATAGTAGACTCGCTTCACAACATTAAAACTACGCTAACCTAAGCCCTTAGAGAGACCCATATGTTCGCAAAAAAGAAACAACCACCTATTAAAAGTTTGATTGCTATTGGCAGTCACATTGAGGGTAATCTCAAATTCACAGATGGTTTGCGTGTAGACGGTGAAATCACAGGCGATATACGGTCGAACTCAGACCACCCTAGTATTTTGGTGATTTCTGAAACCGCCACAGTGACAGGTCAGATTTTTGCTGATCACGTCATCATCAATGGGCGTGTGAATGGCCCCGTACATGCCACACAGATGTTAGAGCTGCAGCCAAAGGCGCAGATCGTTGGCGACGTGTTTTACAAAGCCCTTGAAATGCACCAAGGCGCGGTAATCACAGGCTTGCTACAACCGTCTTTACAAGGCTTTGATGCGGACGTGAAAACAACGCTCAAATTGGCTGCAAATAACAAATAAGAGTCCAAGTATCCCTAGCGCTGAGCGTGCTTTAAACGTGTTTTAGCGGGTAACAGCAATTCCCGATAAAATCACTTAACTATTAAATTTCGAATTTCTTATTGAAATTCTTTTGTGAAAACCTTTCAGGAGAGCGCCATGAGTGCCGTAGCAGAAAACATTCAAACCCAAATGCCTGAACCCATCGTCTTTACCGACAATGCGGCAGCCAAAGTTGCAGACCTGATTGCTGAAGAAGGCAATCCAGACTTGAAACTGCGCGTTTTTGTGCAGGGTGGCGGTTGCTCAGGATTTCAATATGGTTTCACCTTTGACGAAATCACCAACGAAGACGACACCACCATGTCAAAAAATGGCGTGTCTCTGTTGATTGATGCGATGAGCTACCAATACTTGGTCGGTGCTGAAATTGATTACAAAGAAGATTTGCAAGGCGCGCAATTCGTCATCAAAAACCCAAATGCGACCACCACTTGCGGTTGCGGTTCTAGTTTCAGCGCATAAATCGCGTTTGGTTTGAAACCGTGGCTTATCCAGCTAAGCTGGGTAAATCGCACCTAAGATACGGGAGCCTTGAGCTCCCGTAACGCTTTTAAAGCTCGCTGTTTCACGCCGAATGGCTTTTCGAGCCAGCCAAGCAAAAGCGGCTGCCTCAACCTGCAAAGGCGGCAAACCAAACGATTCAGAACTGGTTACCAACCAGTCTGGTAGCGCCGCTTGCAAGCGCTGCATCAGATGCCCATTTAAAGCACCACCACCGCAAACAGACAACATTTTGCTATTATTTTCATAGCTATTTAGGCAGTAAATACAAGCCCTAACAGTAAATTCCGTTAATGTTGACTGCACATCTTGCGGCAACAAGCCTTCAAACGCTCGCAAGTGTTGTTGCAACCATGTTGGATTGAATAAATCGCGCCCCGTACTTTTAGGCGGCGCTTTGCTGATAAACGGTTCTGCCATCAATTGCGCCAGCAAAGCTTCATTCACCCGCCCTGAAGCCGCCCAAGCCCCATTTGCATCAAACAATTGCCCCGTGTGCAAGTGGCACCAGTAATCCATCAAAGCATTACCGGGCCCGCAATCAAAGCCCAAAACAGGCTGTCCAAGCTGGTTCGAACCCAAGATAGTCACGTTTGAAATGCCGCCAATGTTCAGCACCACGACAGTTTCGTCTTGGCTTGCGAACACAGCTTGATGAAACGCAGGTACCAATGGCGCACCTTGGCCACCTGCCGCAACGTCACGACTGCGGAAATCGGCCACCACGTCAATGCCAGTCAATTCAGCCAGCAGTGAAGGATTGTTCAGCTGCAAGGTATAGCCTGTGCCGTCAAACTCGCCTGGGCGGTGGCGCACGGTTTGCCCGTGCGCACCTACGGCGCAAACATCGCTAGGTTTTAGATTTGATTGCACAAGGAGTTGGTTGACGACTTGCGCATAAACACGCGTTAAAGCGTTGGCTGCAAGTGCGGCACGATGTAGCTCGTTGCTACCCGATGAGTTGAGTGATAAAAGCTCATCACGCAGTTCCGTAGGAAAAGATGCACTTGAAAATGCGGTGACTTTCGGTCTAATTTCAGTGGATTCGCCGAAAAAGTCATATATGACCCCATCGACACCATCCAAAGAGGTGCCAGACATCAAACCGATGTAACGATCTGGCATGGTTAAATTATTCAGCGCTGGCCAGTCTCACAGTTGCCGCTTGCGCCAATTGAACACGCATGAAAAGCGAAGTTTTATCGAAACTCGCTTTGGCTGCTGCAGACAAAGGCTGTGCACCACCGCCCTCAGCAACCAGCGTTAATGGGTCTCTGTGCTCGCCATCCACACGGAATTCAAAGTGCAAATGCGGGCCTGTGCTAAAACCAGTCGAGCCAACAGCACCAATTTTGTCACCTTGTGTCACTTTTTGACCCTTTTTGACATCAATGCGGCTCAGATGTGCAAAAACCGTTGTCATATCTGCTCTGTGCTTGATTTCAATCACATTGCCATAGCCACGTTGTGTGCCTGCAAATTCAACGACGCCATCTCCGACTGTGCGAATGGGCGTTCCAGTTGGCGCGGCGTAGTCTATGCCTTTGTGTGCTCTTTTGTCTTTGGTAATAGGGTGCACACGAATGCCATAACCGCTAGACATGCGGGTAAATTCCAGAGGAGACGCTAAAAACGCTTTACGCAAACTGTTGCCATCAAAGCTGTAATAGCTGCCTCTGCTTGCGCCAGCTTCTTGAAACAAGATGGCTTGGTTTGATTTGCCATTGTTCACAAATTCTGCACTCAGCACTTTGCCGCTGCGCATGCTTTCGCCATCTGCTTGCAAGTCTTCGTAGATAACAGACAAGCGATCGCCCTTGCGCAGAGACCGCCTAAAGTCAATCTGGCCAGAGAAGATTTCTGCCAACTGCACTGCCACGGCATCTGGAATACTCGCCTCATCCGTTGCCGCAAAAAGCGATGAACTGATGGTAGCGCTGCCCAAAGCTTGCATGGCGACCAATGGCAGGGTTTCTAGACGTGACTCAAAACCAAGTTCAGTCCGTGCTATGGTCAAACGTTGAAACGTGTTGTCTGCGTCTTGGCCGTCTGTCGCTTTAGTTAGCCAGCGCGCTGTTAGCTTTTGTAAACCACGGTTGCCATTTGCTTCTACGGACACCAAGCGTCCAGTGCGGCCTAAGAGCGCTTGGTGAAGCTCTTTGTTGCTGCGCATATAGGCAGCAGCAGATGCATCAAACAGCCCTAAACGCTTCAACAGCGTGTCTGCCGTGTCGTTTGATCGGGTGGTCGTGGTACGAAACAGCGTTAATGGTGCAACCGGTAGAGCAAGCACGGGCTGCTGGGCTTGCGGCAAGGCTAATTCTTCCAGAATCTCACGCACAACAACCTGATTGCTGCTGGACTCGATAGACGCAATCGCAAACGCGCCACCGCCCATGGTCAACAACAGCGTTGCAATGGCGGCAGCTAGGCGCTTGGGATGGCGGTGAATGCTTTGCACAGCATGCTGAACAACTGTTTGTAGTGCAGTTTGTGCTGTGCCTTGAAAATGTGTCAAATCAGATAACGCCTAAAAAATCCACCAATGCGGCTGTGCCTGGTGTGTGACTATAAAATGGGGTGAGCCTTTGGGCAACATCCTACAGTATAGCGCCTCTGCGCTTTTTTTACAAAATAGATATATGAATCAACCACATAGCCCACAAATTGATACAAATGCTTTATCAGACAAGGTCTCGGACACTGTCAAAGAAGCCTTGAGCATCAGCTTGCGTGGCTGTGATGAGCTGTTACCACAAGCCGATTGGATCAAAAAGCTGGTCAAATCCGAAGCGACCAAGACCCCGCTGCGCATCAAACTGGGCTTAGACCCCACCGCGCCAGACATCCACATCGGCCACACTGTGGTGCTGAACAAAATGCGCCAATTGCAAGACTTGGGGCACACCGTCATCTTTTTGATTGGCGACTTCACCAGCTTGATTGGTGACCCGTCAGGTCGCAACAGCACCCGCCCGCCGCTGACCAAAGAGCAAATCAAAGCCAATGCTGAGACGTATTACAAGCAAGCGTCCTTGGTTTTAGACCCCGCAAAAACCGAAATTCGCTACAACAGCGAATGGAGCGACCCGCTAGGCGCGCGCGGCATGATTGAGCTGTCCGCCAAATACACCGTAGCGCGCATGATGGAGCGCAACGACTTCAACGACCGCTTTAAAGCCGGCCAATCCATCAGCGTGCATGAGTTTTTGTACCCGCTGATGCAGGGTTACGATTCGGTCGCGCTGAAATCTGACCTAGAACTGGGCGGTACAGATCAAAAATTCAACCTGCTGGTTGGCCGCCATTTGCAGCAAGAGTACGGCCAAGAGCCGCAGTGCATTTTGACCATGCCCTTATTGGAAGGCTTAGACGGCGTTGAAAAAATGTCGAAAAGCAAGAACAACTACATCGGCATTTCCGAAGACGCCAACACCATGTTTGCCAAGGTGCTGAGTATTTCTGACGTGCTGATGTGGCGCTGGTACACGCTGCTTAGTTTCAAATCCGAAGCCGCCATCGAAGCGCTGAAAGCCGAAATCGCCGCCGGCCGCAACCCCAAAGACGCCAAAGTCGCCTTGGCCAAAGAAATCACAGCGCGTTTTCACAGCGCTGCGGCAGCCGATGTGGCCGAGCAGGACTTTATCAACCGTTCGCGCGGCGGCGTGCCAGATGAGATTGTCGAAATCAACCTGCCGTTGGGCGAGGGAGGCGCAGCGGTCGGCATTGGCGCTTTGCTGAAAATGGCGAATCTAGCCGCCTCCAGCGGCGAAGGCAACCGTTTGATCGATGGCGGCGGCGTGCGGGTGGACTCGAATGTGGTAAGCGACAAAGGCTTGAAGCTGGGTGCTGGCGTTTACGTGCTGCAGGTGGGGAAACGCAAGTTTGCTAAGGTGACTTTGGGTTGATTTTTACCTTTTTTTTGCTATACTGTTTATAGCTATTTAGGCAATAAATACGTTGGCTAGAGGCGTATTTTTATATGCATTACCTTCGAAGCTGCGAAGCAAAGTGAATGTTATTCAGGCAAGTGACAAGCCGCCTCAATGTTGTTACCCTCTGGGTCAATAACAAATGCGCCGTAATAATTAGGATGGTAATGGGGGCGCAACCCTGGCGCACCGTAGTCTTTGCCACCTGCAGCCAGAGCTGCTTTGTGAAATGCATCCACCTGCGCTCGATTTTCCGCCCGCCAGCACAGATGACAACTTGTCGTCGCTGGCGCTCCCCCATACGGTGAAGCGCCATCCACAAACCAAACATCAACCTTTTTGCCATCCTGCTCATTCGCATCAGGGTGTGCGAAGCCAAGCATATTCACACCGTCGTAGCTTCCCTCTACATTCAGGCTGTAGCCTAGAGGAGCCAAAGTTTCACTGTAAAAAGTTTTTGTGCGAGCAATATTGCTGACGCGAAAGGTCATGTGATCAAGCATTTTGATTCCTCAAAAGTAAAGTTAATTAGCAAAGAAAGTACAAGTATACTGTATTTATTTACAGTTGCAAATCAATCCAATTTTGCTATTTAATCTATAGCTGCTTAGGCAATAAATACGCCGGCTAGCGGCAATTTTAGGCTTCTAAAACGCTATTTTTGCAGTGTATGTATCGGAATATCATGCTGCACAGCCAAGGCATCTAACTGCTTCCGCGTTCGACTGGCTATCCATACAGCAACAGCCTCATGCGTTTGCGGCAAAAACATAGTTTTCATGCTTTCTACTTTGACGCCAGCTAGGGCGCAAAGTGATGCTGCGAAATGCGGCTCCAGCGCTGCCACTGCCACGCGGCCATCTTTGCAAGCGTAAACGCGGTAGCCGGCATGACCGCCACCAACGGCTGCGCCCGGTTTGGTTAAGCCCCAAGTACTGGGCAGGCCGATGTAGGCGGCGGCTTCTGATAGGGCAATTTCTAGACAAATGCCTTTGGATTTTGTACGTTGCGTCAAAACGGCTTGCAACACCGCCTCGGTCGCCATCAGCGAGCCGCCCATGTCGGCGTACAAGCTGGCGGGGAGCTCTAAGCCAGGGATCAAGTCGTTTTCAGCCATGTAAGTCAAGTCATGGCCGGGCTCTTCAGCGCGTGCGCCTGGCGCACCGACGATGGCGACGACGCTGAGCTGCGGGTACTGTTTCTGCAAATCTTTCCAAACCAAGCCCAGCTTTTTTAAAGCAGAGGGGCGAAACGAGGTGAGTAGCACGTCGGTTTTGGCCAGTTCGCGGTGCAAAGCGCGTTGCCCAAGCTCGGTTTTGAGGTCGGCTTTGGCGATGCGTACGCCTGCGTGCAGCTCAGCATAGGCCTTGGGGTTGTACAAACCCATGGGGTCGCCGCTGGGGGGCTCTAGTTTCACGCAGCTTGCGCCCATGGCCTGACAACGCATCAAGGCGGCCGGGCCAGGCAGGTTCAAACTTAAACTAAGGACGCGTATGCCTTTGAGTGGTTTCATCTTTGCTGCAAACTAAGCCAAAAATCAACGAACGACAACTTCGACGCGGCGATTTTGTGGCTCATCCACCTCATCGGCTGTTGGAACCAGCAATTCCCGCTTGCCACGACCAACGGCTTCGACGCGTTCAGCAACTGCGCCCTTGTCAACCAGCAGTTTCGTCACCACACCAGCTCGCTTGAGCGAGAGCGCGTCGTTAGCGAGCAAAGCGCCCGTGGAGTCAGTGTGCCCAGTTACAACCATGTCTGCGCCACTTCGGCTTTGGGCATCTTCTATGATTTTTGGCAGCTGTTCTTGCGACTGCGCCGTCAGCGCTGTCCCGCCTGGCATGAAGTTAAGCACATACTTGTTGGGACGCTTAGGCATAGCGTCGTAAAGTTGGGGGTATTTTTTTTGCACTTCTGGCTCAGCCACGACATCCAACATAAATGGCTTGCCTTCTTTGACTGTGACGCGCTGGTAAGGGGCATCAAGAGTTTGCTCTTGCAGTGTGTTTTTAACCACCACGGCAGAAGCGCTAGCGTCCGCCTGGGGTAACAGCACCACGCTGGTTGCCGGCTTTTCAAAGTAAGAGACGGCAAGCATGATGACCGTGATGGTGAGTTGTAAAAGGATATCGCTCACAGTTTTTCTTCCGTATCAACAATGAAATCAGTGCCGCGAATGCCCACACTGAGAGTTTTCGTTTTAACTTGAATAGCATCGGGGTTGATTTTGGCAATCAGCCCCGTCAACATGCGCATAGAGCCTTGCAAAAGGTTTATCAGCATGCTGCCGTTTTGTGTGGTTGCATCAAAAGCAAACTTCTCGACGACGAATTGACTGTTCTCTGACAGCACCAAGGTTGTGCCATCACGCAAAACCAAGCTAGCACTGCTTTGTTTGCCGGTCATCAAGCGTGAATTTTCAAGAACGGCATCGCCGCTCTTCAAAGCCCGTTCGCCCTGAGTGTCTAAAACGCGCACGTCACCCGTCACGATTTTGACAATGCCAGATGCAGCGCTGGGCGAAGTTTGTGCGAAAGCAAATGAGCTACTCAGCATCATCAAACCAACCCCTACTATCGCCCAACCCACTGTTGTTTGATGCGTTTTTGCCATATTCATCTCTGCCCTCAGCTATTTAAATTTGATTTTACGCTTACGGGCGCAAAAATGTAAGAAATGAAAAGGTGCAATCGACCCAAAGATTAACAAAATGCAGCTGGCTGTTATATTCACTTACACTTGGTTAACCTCATAGATTGATTCACTCACATGCTTACTTATCTTCGAAACGCTATTTTGGGCATATCGGCACTCAGCGCATCACTGTTCACCGCTGGTGTGCGCAGTGCAGAATTGGGTGATTTTTATAATTTAGGGCAGCGTCCGGCTGAAACGGCTGTCAGAGCTGGTTTCATTACCCTCAACGCGCCACGCTACCAGGGGTCTGATGCGCAAAAGACGTCCTTAGTGCCAGGTATTTTTCTGCAAGCGTCCAACGGTTTGTTTGCCGACCCGTTCAACGGCGTGGGCTATGTTTTTGAGCCTGCTGGTAAATTGATTTACGGTGTGCGCACCAATATTGAAACCGGGCGTTCTGTTGAAGATGCGCTGCCAGGTTTTGACAAAATCAAAACTCGACTAAATCCAGGCGTGTTTGCCAACTACACGCTCAACGAGCAGCTCACCCTGAAATCGGCACTGCGCGGGGGTTTGGGCGATGCGGGTGATGGTGGTTTGCTGAATTTAGGCGCAAGCTACAAACTGTACAACGCCAATTTTGTGAGCGTCAACTTAAACGCCTCTGTCAAATTTGGCAGCAGTGGTTATATGCAATCTTATTTTGGTGTGACGCCCGCACAGTCTGCCGCTTCAGGTCTTGCCGCATACCAACCTGCCGCTGGCTTAGCGATGGCGCAAGTCGGTTTAACAGGTGGTTTTCCAATCTCGCGTGAGATTTACATCTTCTCTAGTCTTTCAATCCAGCGCTTGATGGGCGATGCCGCTAGCAGCCCGATTGCGAAGAAAAAGACGCAGCCGGCTGCTTTTGTAGGGGCGGTGTATAGCTTTTAATTCGTCATTTAAACTTTGGATTGAGATTTGGGTTTGAGTTTTACTTCAGTTTTGTCTTTATACGGGTTAGCAATACCCATATCAGCCAAAATTTGAATCTCTAAAGCTTCCATCGCATCGGCGTCTGCGTCGCTGGTTTCGTGGTCAAAACCTTGGGCATGCAGCGCGCCATGCACCAACAAATGGGCGTAGTGCGCCGCCAGTGTTTTTTTGTTCTCTTTAGCTTCTTTCGCGATCACTGGGGCGCACAGCACCAAATCCGCTGCGACGTGAGGCGCTTGCGAGTAGTCAAACGTCAGCACATTGGTGGCGTAATCTTTTTTGCGATAACTAGCGTTCAGCGCTTGACCTTCTTCGGCATCGACAATGCGTACCGTTATTTCGGCCGACTCAACATCAGCCAACAACCCATGCTTGAGGTATTTAGTCACCGCATGGCGCGGCAAAGCAGCGCGGTGGCGTGTGACGTCGGCGAATTTGGCAAATTGCAATGAAAGTGTTAGATCGATAGCCATTTTAGGTGTTTTGAGGTTATTTTAGACTATTTATGGCTTTAGCCGGCGTATTTACTGCCTAAGCAGCTATAAAATACATAGCATATTTAAATTACGGTTTCGCTGATTTTTTAGCATCATACGCGTCCACAATACGCGCAACCAGCGGGTGACGGACTACGTCGGCACTGGTAAATCTTGAAATTGCAATCCCTTGCACCTTTTTCAGCACCTTTTCAGCATCCACCAAACCGCTAAGCTGCGTTTTCGGCAAGTCAATCTGGCTGACATCACCGGTAATCACCGCTTTGGAGCCAAAGCCAATGCGGGTCAAAAACATTTTCATTTGCTCTGCCGTGGTGTTTTGCGCTTCGTCTAGGATGATGAAAGCGTTGTTCAGCGTGCGGCCACGCATGAAAGCCAGTGGCGCGACCTCTAATTGTTGCCGCTCAAAGGCTTTTTGCACCTTGTCAAAACCCATCAGCTCGTACAAAGCGTCATACAGTGGGCGTAAGTAAGGGTCGATTTTTTGCGTCAAATCACCCGGCAAATAACCCAAGCGCTCACCGGCTTCGACGGCGGGGCGTGTCAAAACGATGCGCTGAACCGAACTTCGCTCTAGTGCATCCACCGCGCTGGCCACCGCCAAATAGGTTTTGCCTGTTCCGGCAGGGCCAATGCCTAGCGTGATGTCGTGGCTAGCAATGTTGTCTAAATAGGTTTGCTGGTTCGGCGTCCTGGCTTGCAAATCTAGGCGTTTTGTCACCAAACCATGCTCTTTTTTGCCAGTTTTGATCAAATCTGGGTCGCCAGCGAGCATGATTTGCACGATATCGGTCGCAATCGGTTTATCTGCCATTTCATACAAGGCTTGAAGCATCTCTAGCGCCAGAGTAGCTTTTACTTTAGTGCCATCAATCTTGAATTGCTCATGCCGGTGCGCGATGCTAACGTTAAGTTCGGCTTCAATGGTTCGCAAATGCACATCTAGCGGGCCGCACAAATGGCCGGTGCGGGTGTTGTTGGGTGGTGAAAAAGTGTGGCGCAGAATCAAGTCAATAATCCTTAGATAATCTATAGGAATGGGGCAAGTTAGTGTTCTAATTTACACGAATATCGATATTCCCTCCACGAATCCATAAAAAGACAACAAACCCGCATGATTGGCAAACTAACTGGCACGCTGTGCGATAAAAACCCGCCGCAAATCGTCATCGATTGCCACGGCGTGGGCTACGAGGTCGATGTGCCCATGAGCACGTTTTACAACCTGCCTTCATTGGGCGAGCAGGTCACACTGCTGACACATTTTGTGGTGCGTGAAGACGCGCAAATCTTGTTTGGCTTTCAAACCGCGCAAGAGCGCTCGGCGTTTCGCCAACTCATCAAAATTTCTGGCGTGGGTGCGCGCACCGCTTTGTCCGTGCTGTCGGGCATGAGCGTGGGCGAGTTGGCGCAAGCTATCACCCTGCAAGAAGCGGGCAGGTTGATCAAAGTGCCCGGCATCGGTAAAAAAACGGCTGAACGTCTGCTCTTGGAGCTCAAAGGCAAGCTGGGTGCAGATATTGGCCTGCCAACGCATGCTGGCAGCGATGCGCAAATCGATATTCTGCAAGCACTGGTGGCCTTGGGCTACAGCGACAAAGAAGCGGCGCTGGCATTGAAAGCACTGCCGCAGGATGTGAGTGTGAGCGATGGCATTAAATTGGCGCTGCGGGCCTTGGCAAAGTAATTAGCTAAACAGCTATCGAAATAATTAAAGACAAACATGAGCATCCAAACCGACGATTTCGGCCTGCCGCCACCCGACAAGCGGGTGATGTCGGCCGCTGCAGCTTCACCCAACGAAGAAGCGGTCGAACGCGCTTTGCGACCCAAGCTGTTTGACGAGTACGTGGGGCAAACCAAGGTACGAGAGCAGTTGGAGATTTTTATTGGTGCTGCCAAAATGCGTAACGAAGCGATGGACCATGTACTGCTGTTTGGGCCGCCAGGTTTGGGTAAAACCACGTTATCGCACATCATTGCACACGAACTCGGCGTTAACTTACGCCAAACCAGTGGGCCTGTGCTTGAAAAGCCGAAAGATTTGGCGGCGCTGCTGACCAATTTGGAAAAAAACGATGTGCTGTTCATCGATGAAATTCATCGCCTGAGCCCTGTGGTCGAGGAGATTTTGTACCCGGCGCTGGAAGACTTTCAAATCGACATCATGATTGGCGAAGGGCCGTCGGCACGCTCCATCAAGCTGGATTTGCAGCCCTTCACGCTGGTAGGAGCAACCACGCGCGCGGGCATGCTGACGAATCCGCTACGGGACCGTTTTGGCATTGTCTCGCGGTTGGAGTTTTACACATCACAAGAGCTGGCTCGGATTGTGAAGCGCAGTGCGAATTTGCTGAATGTGCCGACCGACGAAGAAGGTGGTTTTGAGATTGCGCGGCGCTCGCGAGGCACACCGCGCATTGCCAACCGATTGCTGCGCCGCGTGCGCGATTTTGCGGATGTAAAAGGCAAGGGACGCATCACGCTAGAAATTGCCAACAAAGCGCTGGCCATGTTGGATGTGGACCCGCAAGGCTTGGACATCATGGATCGCAAGATGTTGGAAGCGGTGATTCACCGCTTCGATGGCGGTCCTGTCGGTTTGGACAACATTGCCGCCAGCATTGGCGAAGAGCGCGATACGATTGAAGATGTGATTGAGCCGTATTTGATTCAGCAAGGCTATTTGCAACGCACCCCGCGCGGGCGTATCGCCACATTGGCAGCGTATCGCCACTTGGGTGTACTGCCTCCGAAAAACAGCGCTGAGCTGTTTAACGAAAAAGAAACTTGAGTTTCGACTTGCCTTGCAGCTAATGCAAGACCCGCGCGCCTGGGGTGTCGGCCTCTAGGACAAAAAGTGAAACGGGCGCTTCAAAACGCTCACCATCCTCCGCCACGCAAAAATAACTGCCATGCATGGTGCCAGATGGTGTGCGCAGGCGGCAGCCACTGCTGTATTGGAAGGATTCACCGGGTTTGAGGAGTGGCTGATGCCCGACCACACCCAAGCCTTTGACCTCTTCGGTGTGACCCGAGGCGTCAATGATGACCCAGTGGCGGGAAATCAGCTGCGTGGCCACTGTGCCTGTGTTGTTCACGGTGATGGTGTAGGCGAAAGCGTAGCTGTGCTCTTCGGGGTCAGACTGCTCGGCAATGTATTGCGAAGTGACGGAAACTTCAAATTTGTAGGTCGACATAGCCTGTTAGTTTATCTCTAAGCAGGCTACTTTATGCTTTTGCTGATTAAACAGCCCGTCGATTCGACCAGTATTTAGCAGCGCGTGGCAAGACCAGCACAGCCAAAACGACAACGATCAAGGTCAAAGACATGGGGCGCTCTAAAAACACCGTCCATTTACCTTCACCAATAGACAATGCGTTACGCAGTTGCGCCTCGGCCAATGGCCCCAGAATCATGCCAACAACGACAGGCGCAGTGGGGAAGTCAAAACGCCGCATCACCACACCAACGACACCAATGACGTAGAGCAACACCAAATCAAATGCACTCTGGCGCATGCCATACACACCGACTGTGGCGAAAATCAAAATGCCGGCGTACAAATACGGTTTAGGAATTTTGAGCAGTTTGACCCACATGCCCACCAACGGTAAATTTAAGATCAACAACATCACATTGCCGATATAAAGCGACGCAATCAAAGCCCAGACCAGCGCCCCTGATGTTTGAAACAACTGTGGCCCCGGTTGAATGCCATAACTTTGAAAAGCGCCCAGCAATATCGCAGCCGTGTTGGACGTCGGAATGCCAAGTGTTAAAAGCGGAATCAAGGTGGCCGTAACGGCAGCATTGTTGGCCGCTTCAGGGCCAGCAACGCCTTCAATCGCGCCTTTTGTGCCAAATTCAGTATTGTTTTTTGCCAACTTTTTCTCAGTGGCATAGCTTAAAAAAGTTGGAATTTCTGTGCCGCCTGCAGGGATGGTACCAAACGGAAAGCCAATCGCCGTGCCACGCAGCCAAGCCGGCCAAGACCTACGCCAATCGCTTTTGGTCATGTGCACACTGCTGAGCTTGTTTTGAGTTTCCGCTGTTTTACCTTCATATAACACGGCATATAAAGCCTCAGCCACAGCAAACAAACCGACAGCAACCAACACAATTTCAATACCATCGAGCAATTCGGAAACACCACCTGTGTAACGGGCTTGGCCAGAGATTTGATCCATGCCAATCAAACCAACCGCCAAACCGATGAACAACGCGACCATGCCGCGCAGTGTGCTCTTGCCCAACACAGCACTAACCGTGGTGAATGCCAGCAGCATCAACATGAAATACTCAGGTGGGCCTAAACGAACGGCAAAATTCGCCAACATGGGCGCAAACAAAGTTACCAAAACCGTGGCAATCGTGCCAGCCACGAAAGAACCAATGGCTGACGTGGCCAAAGCCGCACCTGCACGGCCACTCTTGGCCATTTTGTTGCCCTCCATCGCCGTCACCATGCTGCCGGTTTCACCCGGTGTGTTCAGCAAAATGGAGGTGGTTGAGCCACCGTACATGGCACCGTAGTAAATGCCGGCAAAGAAAATCATCGATGCTGTCGCATCAACCTTGGTCGTAATCGGTAGCAACATCGCCACCGCAACGGCAGGTCCAATGCCAGGCAACACACCCACGGCTGTGCCCACAGCACAACCAATCAAACACCATAATAAATTAATCGGGGTTGCTGCTGTTGCAAACCCCAGCATAAGCTGGTTCCATACTTCCATCAAATCCACCCTGTTGAAGTTAAACCTGGCAAATTAATGGCCAAAAGTTTAGTAAACATCCAGTACACAGGGGCTGAAATAGCCGCGCCTATGAGCATGTCTTTGATAAATTGTTTTAAATCAAAGCCGCCTACTTTGTCGGCTTCTGCCGTACGCAAACCACGAACAGCCAATGCAAAGCACAAAGTGCAACTTAAAATAAAACCAATCGTGGTGATCAATGCGGCATTGGCGAGCAAACCCGCAGACATCCAAGCAAAACCTGACCAAAAGCCAGTCTCAGCGCCAGAAGGTTCTTCCAAATTCCGAAAACCACCGCTTCTGGCTTCCCAAATCACCCAAGCACCGCAAATCAGTAAAACGAAGGACACCAAGGCAGGCAGGAAATTGGGTCCTACGCCAGAGTATCCTGCTTCTGAGGGAATCATGGCAGCGCCGACCGCCATGATGAGGCCCACCAACAAAATGCCACAGCCCATCCATGTCTGACCCGAGGCGTTTTTAGTATCTGCGGCTTGAGTTTCAGTCATCACAACATTCCTGCTAGGTGCATGGTGCCGCGCAAGCTTGCAAACTCGTTGTCCACAAACTCATCAAATTGTTTGCCTGTCATCAACGCTGGTGTCCAGCCATTTTTCTCCAAGGCTTCAAGCCAAGCTTTAGATTTGGTAGCTTTAACGACGACTTCAGTCAGTGCGGCGCGTTGTTCAGCAGTAATGCCAGGTGCTGCATAGACGCCGCGCCAGTTGCCTAACACCACGTCATAGCCTTGCTCTTTCATGGTTGGTACATTGATGCCAGGCAAACGCTTTTCAGATGTCACGCCAATCGCACGCATTTTTCCTGCTGTAATGTACTCAGCAAACTCGCTGTAGCCACTGCCACCCACTTTAACGTTGCCGCCCAAGACCGCCGCAATCGCTTCACCACCACCACGGAAAGCCACATAGTTAACCTTTTTAGGATCAACACCTACTTTGCCCGCCAGCATAGATGCAGCAATGTGCTCAGTAGAACCTTTAGAACCACCGCCCCAGGTTACGCTGCCTGGGTCTTTCTTCATTTGTTCAACAACATCTTTCATTGTCTTGAAGGGCGAATTTGCAGGAACGACATAGACGTTGTATTCGCTGGTCAAACGCGCGATTGGCGTCACTTTATCTAAGCCCACTTGTGGTTTGCCTGTGATGATGCCACCTAACATGACAGCACCCATCATCATCAGCGAGTTTGCGTCGCCCTTGCTCGCATTGACGAATTGTGCCAAACCGATGACACCGGCTGCACCGCCTTTGTTGTCATATTGAACGGTATCTGCAGATTTTGCATCCAACATCGCCTTACCGAGCGCACGACCTGTGGTGTCCCAGCCGCCACCTGGGTTAGCGGGAATCATCATTTTGATATTGGCTGCTGCATGCGCCGTCATAGGCAAAGCACCAGCAGCGGCCAATGCAGCTAAAGATTTGAGGAATGTATCGCGACGCATGGTTAACTCCTAATTTAAAAACAACAGGTAAAAAAGCAAATGGTAGGATTGCCTAACATTGAAATGATGCCCTGCTTGGCTGTCGTTTGGCTGTCGAAAACCGTTGTTTTTAATAGGGAAAACACTTAGAACTCGCTGTTTTACCGCTATTTTGCTTCTTTATGCTAGGGTGCTGGCTGTGAAATTATTAATTGTTGAAGACGATCTCGCTATGCAAACGGCGCTGCAACGTGCCCTGAGCTCACGCGCCATTACCGTTGCCGTTTGTGGCGACGGTTCGCTTGCATTGCCTTTATGGCAGCAGCTACAACCTGATGTTGTGTTACTTGATTTGACGCTGCCCAATGTGGATGGCTTAGAAGTGCTGTCACTAGCACGTCAACAGGGCTTGCAAACGCCTGTGCTAATTTTGACCGCACGAAGCACAGTAGGTGACCGCGTGATTGGTTTAAACACAGGCGCAGATGACTATTTGGCAAAGCCTTTTGATTTAGATGAATTAGAAGCGCGACTGCGTGCATTGCACAGACGCAATGCCGTAGCAATTGCAGAGCCTAACAACGAAATCATTCAAGCTGGGCAACTACGACATAGCAAGCATAGCGGCGCAGTTTATTGCAACGATGCCGTCATTGATTTAACCCCACGCGAGCTGGCGTTACTCGTGCCTTTGATAAGCAAAGTGGGACATGCCGTCAGCAAAGAACAGCTATTTAAACTCGTTTTCCCCAATGCAACCGAAGTGCAATATGAAGCCATTGAAGTGGTGGTTTATCGTTTACGCAAAAAAATTGCAGGAACTGGCGTGAATTTAATGACTTTACGTGGACTGGGTTACCTGCTGAAAGAGGAAGCCAATACGTGAAGCGCACGACCTCTTTGCGCCGAACCTTGCTGATTGGTATTTTGGTGCCTATCTGCTTGTTTGTTGCCGTCGATACCTTCATTTTGTATCGCCAAACACTCGCCGCCATCAACACTGCGTATGACCGTACCTTGTTAGCTTCTGCCAAGTCTATTGGCGAGTTGCTCAAAGTTGAAGGGGTGGGCGACCAAGCCCAAATCAGCACCACAATTCCCTATGCTGCACTTGAAGCATTTGAAGCTGACAACCGTAGCCGTATGTTTTACCGCGTTTCAAACATCAATGGTCAACTCATTGATGGGTTTGAAGACTTACCACTTTGGCAAGGTGAACTGCCAGACAAACGACCTTATGCCGCTTTGGTTGATTTTTATGACAGCCAATTTCGCGGCGATGCCATACGCATGGCGATTTTGTTGCAGCCCGTTGCTAGTGAAAAAGGCTTGGGCATGGCTATTATTCAAGTGGGGGAGACATTGGAGCTACGCGAAGTTTTAGCACGCCAAATTTTGATTGAAACCCTTTGGCGCCAGCTCATGCTTATCACGGTACTTACGCTGGTCGTAATTTTGGTTGTCCAGCGCACTACACGACCTGTACGACGTATGAGTTTGGAGCTGCAAGCTCGCCCTGTAGGTGATTTAAGCCCGATAACAGCGACGGATGCCCCACGCGAACTGCAGCCATTGATCGTTGGCACCAACGATGTGATGAGCCGACTCAATAGCTTACTCAAACACCAAAAACGATTTGTGCGTGATACATCTCATCAACTGCGTACGCCTTTGGCGGTGTTGAAAACGCAGGTCCAATCCGCGCTGCGCGGTGATGTAGCCCCTTTAGTCGCACTGCAAGAAATCAAACACACCGTAGAACGCGCCACCTATTTGGCCAACCAAATGTTAGCATTGTCTAAAGTAGAACAATTGCGTCAACAGGCAGATGATAGCGTGCTGAATTGGGCGGTATCTCTGCGCGATGTGACTTTGGATATTTCACCGCTGATTGCAGAGAAGAATCTAGATTTTGAAATCTATACTGAAGACTGCAACATCCTGGCACATGACTGGATGCTTCGTGAACTGTCCCGCAATTTGCTGCACAACGCGATCAAATACAGCCCTGTTGGTGGTGCATTGAGTGTTCGGCTCGAAGCGCTAGACCAATTTGCGCAACTCACCATACGCGACAGTGGTCAGGGCATCTCACCCGAACTACAAGAACGTTTGTTTCAACCCTTTTCAGCGGGTGACATACGCACTGGCTCTGGCCTAGGGCTTGCCATTTGCTTAGAAGTGGTCAAGGCGCTGCATGGAGCCATCACCTTGACCAACCGATATGACAATGAACAAGTGACGGGAAAAATGACAGGTAAAGTAGTAGGTCTAGACACCGTCGTACGGCTACCCTTACAAACCCTTTGAAGCAACTGAGCGAGTAGCGCAAGCCGCACAAATACAAGCTAGGTTGCGCTTTTCAGGCGGTACGCGGTCGAGTAAGTCCGCATCAAACTTAACCGCCGTACACCAGCATGGCTCTGTTTGTTTAATGCCAGACTCTCGCTCGATCTCCATAGCGCAATGGTTAATATGCCCGCACAGAGGGCATATGTTACTTTCACTATTGGCTCTAGCCGTCATATTTACTGCCTAAACAGCTATTTATTTAATAGCAATATTCAAATCACTTTGCGACACTGTTTGACGACTTGTTGATCGCCCAGTCAGTTTATTCCAAACCCATTTCAACGCTCTCGGAATGTCGTCCACCAAGGTAAACACCGCCGGAATCACCAACAAGCTGAGGAAGGTGGAGGTGATCAAACCACCTATCACTGCCACCGCCATCGGGCTTCGGAAGCTGCCGTCCGCGCTGCCCCAGCTCATCGCGATAGGCAGCATACCTGCACCCATCGCAATAGTCGTCATCACAATCGGGCGAGCACGTTTGTGGCAAGCATCAAGTAACGCATCGATGCGCGACATAGGCGGTATAGCAGGCTGTGTTTCGGTGGCGTCACGGCCACGGCGTGCTTCGATGGCGTATTCCACCAGCAAGATAGAGTTTTTCGTCGCCACACCCATCAACATCACCAAACCAATCAACGATGGCATGGAGAATGATTTTTGAGCGATCAACAAGCCCACAAACGCGCCGCCTAATGACAAAGGCAATGCCGCCAAAATAGTGACGGGGTAAAGCAAGTTTTTAAACAGCAACACCAAAACGATGTATATACACAAAACACCAATGCCCATGGCCAAGGTAAAGCTTGCGAAAAGTTCGCCCATCACCTCGGCATCACCAATGGTGACTTGCTTCACGCTGGCGGGTAAGTTTTGTATGGATGGCAGTTTTGCCACGGCAGCCGTCATTTCGCCAAGCGGCACGTTGGACAGCTCAACTTCAAACTGCACATTGCGTGAGCGGTTGAAGCGGTCAATCACCGCTGGTCCACCCGCTAACTCTAAGCTAGCAACTTGCCCCAACATCACAGCTCCACGGCTGCTAGGCACCATCAAGCGCTCCAGCGTTGCCAAATCGGTCTTGGCATCGTCAGCCAAACGAACCACGATAGGTACTTGCCGTTGCGACAGGTTCAATTTAGGCAATGCGGCGTCATAGTCACCCACGGTAGCAACACGCAATGTCTCGCCAATGGCGGCACTGGTCACGCCCAAGTCAGCCATTTGGGAGAAGTTAGGGCGAATGGTCACCTCTGGGCGCACCAAAGCTGCGCTTGAAGCAATGGAACCTAGGCCTGGAATGGTGCGCAGGTCTTTTTCAATCGCCGACGCTGCGGCAGCCAAAGCCATGGGGTCTTCACTCGTGAGTGCCAAAACGTATTTTTCGCCCGAGCCGCCCAAGCCCACTTTGCTACGCACAGCGGGCACGTTTTCCATGGCCTTGCGAATGTTATTTTCAATCACCTGTTTGCGCGGGCGAGTACCGCGCTCGGCCAACACAATCGTCAACGTGGCTTTGCGTGACTCTGCTGCACCGCCGGGTGCAAAAGCATCGCCTCCCGCTGACCCACCACCGATGGTTGTGTAAACCGACTTCACATGGTCCACTTTGCTGATCAACGTGCGCGCTAACTCAGCAGAGTCTTTGGTTTGTGCGAGCTTGGTGCCTGGGGGTAGCTCTAGGTAAACCTGAGTTTGGCTGTTGTCGTCAGGCGGAATAAAGCCTTGTGGTAACAATGGAATCAATGCCAAGGAGCCTATGAAAAATGCACCAGCAGCCGCACCCGTGATCCAACGGTGGCTCATGCACCAGCGGCTGGCCTTCATATACCAGCGCATGATGGGGCCTTCTTTTTCAACGTAGTTGACGATAGGTTTCAAGATGTAGGCCGCCATCATCGGCGTCAACATACGTGCTACCACCAGTGATGCGATCACCGCCAAAGATGCTGTCCAACCAAATTGTTTGAAGAATTTACCGACAATACCGCTCATGAATGCGAGCGGCAAAAACACGGCCACCAAGGCAAATGTGGTGGCAATCACCGCCATACCAATTTCGTCTGCCGCTTCCATGGCTGCTTGGTAGGGCGTTTTACCCATGCGCAAGTGACGCACGATGTTCTCCACCTCCACAATCGCATCGTCCACCAAAATACCAATCACCAAGCTAAGTGCTAATAATGTTACAACGTTGATTGAGAAGCCAAGATAATCCATGCCGATAAAGGCAGGAATTACTGACAACGGTAAGGCCACGGCAGACACAAAAGTCGCGCGCCAGTCGCGCAAAAACAACCACACCACGATAACGGCCAAAATAGCGCCTTCAATCAACAAAGTGAGTGACGCGCTGTACTCTTCTTCCACAGGTGTCACAAAGTCAAACGCTTCGGTCAACTCGATGTCTGGGTGGGCAGCTTGCAACTCTTTTAATGCCAAACGTACACCGCGCCCCGCTTCCACCTCACTTGCACCCTTGCTACGAGACACTTCAAAACCCACCACAGGTTTGCCATTCAGCATAGCGGCAGAGCGCTGCTCTGCGATTGTATCTTTGACATCTGCAATTTGATCTAGCCGTATTTTGCGACCATTCAAGGACAACTCAATCGCGCTTAGCTCAGCCGCAGACTTAACAGAAGCCAATGTGCGCACAGGCTGCTCGCTAGTACCTAAATCGGTGCGGCCTCCGGCTGTGTCAAGCTGCACCAAGCGTAGCTGGCGCGACACATCGGCAGGGCTGATGCCCAAAGATGCCATCTTGCCTTGGTCTAGAGCCACACGCACTTCGCGCGTTACGCCACCCACTCGGGTCACCGAACCCACGCCTTTGACAGCCAATAAGCGGCGGTTCAAGGTGTCGTCAACGAACCAGCTCATGGCCTCGTCATCCATGACCTTGCTGCTGATGGCGTAGGCCAACACGGGTGAGCCAGAGATATTGACTTTGCTGACCACAGGGTCGCGCACGTCTGATGGCAAATCTGCCCGCACCTGCTGCACGGCAGAGCGGACTTCGTCAAGCGCTTCTTGCGTTGGTTTTTCTAAACGAAATTCTGCAGTAATCGTGGCCGAGCCGTCTTGCACCTTGGTATAGATGTTCTTTAAGCCATTCAACGATGCGATTGAGTTTTCAATCTTACGAGCTACGTCTGTTTCCAGTTGCGCAGGCGATGCACCTGGCAAACTGGCTGTGATGATGATGTTGGGGACTTCTAAATCAGGAAAGTTTTGAACTTTCATGTTTTTGTAGCCTAAAGTACCGGCGAAGCACAGCATCACGAAAAACATGATGGCAGCGATGGGGTTGCGGATGCACCAGGCGGAAACGTTCATTATTTAGCTCCTGCTGGTTGGGTTTCTGGTTTTGCTGCATCAACAATTTTGACGTTATCGCCATCCGCCAAGAAGCTAGCGCCACTGGCAACAAAACGGTCACTCGGTTTTGCTCCTTGCTTGATCTCAACAGCATCACCTACACGGCGACCTGTTTCTAGCTTGACTTGGCTTACTTTGTTATTGGCTTCCACGCGCATGGCATAGGTAAAGCCATCACGCAGCACCAAGGCTTGCTGTGGCAGTGTGAGCGCATTGGCTGCGCCTAAAGCAAATTCGCCTTTGGCAAACATGCCAGCTTTCACGCCAGCATTCGCTGGTAAATCTACATAAACCAGCGCGTTACGCGTAGCGGCGTCTATGGTTGGGGCAACCGTGCGCACCGTGCCTTCAACTTGTGCACCACTGGCAGCTGTCACCATGGCTTTTGCACCCGGTTTGATACTAGCGATTTCATTGCTGGTGACTTCAGCGCGCCACTCAAGACGGCCACCGCGAATCATGCGAAACAACTCTGTGCCGCCACCCACGACAGCGCCTACGGTAGCGCCACGCGCTGAAATCACGCCATTGTCTGGCGCACGAACTTGCGTGTTTTGGGTGCGCACGCCTTGTGCGCTCAACGTGGCTTGTGCGGCTTGCACGCGGGCAGCGGCTGTTTTCTCTGCTGTCAAATATTGGTTGATTTGTTGGGTGCTCAACGCACCTGTGTTTTGCAAGGTACGTGCCCGCTCGGCATTGGCCGTGGCATCCATCGCATTGGCTTGCGCCTCCATCAACGCAGCTTTGGCCTGGGCTACATCGGCTTGCACCGCATCACCCGCAAAAGTGGCCAAAAGCTGCCCTTTTTTGACCGTATCACCCACGTTGACCAAGACCTGCGTCAAACGCAAACCACTGGTTTCTGCGCCAATGCTGGCTTCTTGCCACGCTACCACATTGCCATTGGCCGCTAATTTAAGCGCGAGACTGCCATTACTGGGTTGCACCGCTGTGACAGTCAAGGCTGCTTTGACGACTGCTGGCGCAGCACCAGCTTTGTCAGATTTGGCTGCATCTGCGGGTTTTGCGGTTTCAGTTTTTGACGTATTTGCGGAATTTGTTGCAGGTTTTGCAGCTTCTGCTGTATCAGACTTACCCGAGCAAGCCACGCCGCCCAGTACGATGGCAATAGCCGCAACGACGGCGAGAAGTTTGTGTTGTGATGTTTGAGTGTTGTTCATGATTTTTAAGTTTTTTGCGTTTATTTATGAATTACTTTGTTAATTTTTCAAATGTTTACATGGTCTTAGCCGATGGCGTCCAGCCGCCGCCTAGCGCGCGGTACAAAGCCACCCAAGCGGCGCTACGCTCGCGCTCTAAATTGAGCAAAGCGGTTTTTGCGGCTAGCGCGGTTCTGCGGGTGTCTTCCAAATCGCTCAAACTACCCAATCCGCTTTTGAAACGCGCTTCTGAGGCAACGAAAGCTGCGCTGTAGCCTTCGGTGGCAACAGCTGCGTCTTGCAAGCGGTCAGCCGCGCTTTGCACGCTGAGCAGGGCTTCTTCCACCTCGCGCACCGCGCCACGCACTTTGGCTTTGTAATTAGCACTAGCGGCTTCGTAGTTGGCATTGGCCAAATCCACCGCTGCGCTGCTGCGACCACCATCCAAAATAGGCAATGTGACCGAAACGGGGCCGATAGACCAGGTTGCACCATTCACGCTCACGCCGCCAGAGCTGATGCCCTGCAAACCGAGCGAGCCGTTCAGCCCCAAGCGTGGGTATTTGGCGGCTTGGGCGCTGCCCACGTCACCACTTGCTGCAGCTACGTCTTGCTGCGCTGCAAACACGTCTGGGCGTTGCGCCAGTAACTGTGCTGGCAATTGCGGTATTGCTATTTTATTCATAGCTTCTGAGGCAGATAATACGCTGGATTTGCTTAGTTTCGACCTTATTTCAGGCTCTGTGAACGTGGTTAACGCTACCAGGGCCTTAACCTGCATGTCGCACTGGGTACGCTGCATGGTCAGCATGCTTTGGCTTTGCGCGTTGCTGGCGCGGGCTAGTGCGGCATTGGCTGGCGCGGTAAAACCTGCATTGGCCAGCAAACCCGTCAAGCGGGATGTTTCGGTACGCGAAGTCACATCGTCTTTGGCGACATTGACCAACATCTCACAAGTGCGCAGGTTCAAATACGTGTTGGCCACTTCAGCCGCGACAGAAACACGCGCTTCGTGCCAGCCCGCTTGGCTGCCAGCTAGACGCGCCTGGGCAGCATCTTGTGCAGCGCGGTTACCACCCCATAGATCAATCTCCCAACTGGCTTGCAAGCCCACATTGCCCAAGCTGGCTAAAGGCGTATTCAGCTGGTTGATGCCGCGGCTGGCGTTGGCAGTGGCAGACAGATTGGGCCCAGACGCTGCGCCCGTATTAACCACGGCGCTGCGAGCTTGCGCAATGCGGCTGGCTGCTGCGGTGACAGATGGGCTGGCGGCTTGGGCGCTGGTAATTAACTCTACTAAGACCGGGTCGCCCAAGCTTTGCCACCAGTTGGCAAGCGCTGTGACTGAGCCTTGATGCGGCAAATCTGCTTTTGCAGCATTTGCAACTGGAAGTGGGCTGTACCACTTGGTCGCTGTTACAGCGTCCATCTGCGATGTGGTAGCGCTGGGCGCTGTCACGGCACAAGCAGCTAAAAACAGCGGGCTGAGTAAAAGAAGAGGTTTATAGAGTTTGAGTAGTTTTTGCATGTTTTAGGTTTTTGAGACTTTTTTAGTTTTAACTTTTGATTTTTACAAGATCAAGACAACTTTAGGTAACTTAGGACGACTGAAGTCGGCGCTGCTTTTCGCCTTCAACCATGGCCATGGCGTAGCCAATTTGCCGCTCAATGTAGGCATCAATCGCAGCTGGGGTTTCTATCAAATGCGGCTGCAAGGCCAGCAAAATATCGCGCCCCATGAACAGGTACACAGGTAGCGCCACGATGGAGTGTGCCAAGGTATGTAAGTCATCGTCCGGCTGGTCTAAGCCCAAATGAATACTGAGCAATTGCGACAATGCGGCTTGGCCTTGGCGAATATCGGTGTTGATTTCTTCTTGCCACAGCCCTGTGGGCTCCAGCATTTCGCGAAAGTGCAGACGCGTGCACAACTGAACGATTTCGCCTTGCTTGAGTGGCTCAGCAATGTGCGTAAACATCATACGCAAGCCTTGCTCCAAGCTCACCGTACTGAGATCCACATCATTCATCACCGCGCAATCACCCATAGGCTCGGTGTAAGCGGCGCGGTACAGCCCCGCTTTGTCGCCAAAATAGTAGCTGATAGCAGCAATATTGACGCCGGCAGCGGTGGCTAATTCACGGGTGGAGGTGTTGGCGAAGCCTTTTTCGGCAAACAAATGCACGGCGGTGTGCAACAAGCGGGCGCGGGCTTCAACGCCGTCGGCACGCGGCGCACGGCTGTGGCAGGCGGTGATTTTCTTTAAAACGTCGGTAACTGTCATTTTGGGATTATGACATCTAAATCAATCGTTTGATTTAATTAAGTAGCAATTTAAGGTTATTTTGTTGTTAAAAACCTTGTCAATTCATTTAAATTGCTCAAAATAGCATACAAATATGACTCTAGCCGGCGTATTTATTGCCTAAGCAGCTATTAAATATATAGCAGTTATTTTTATTGATTTTAGCCAAAATTAAGCTGCGAATATGAACTTCACACATCCACAAAAGCCCGTTCCACCACATAGTCACCAGGTGTTGTTGTATTTCCTTCACGAAAACCCTTTGCATCAAGAATGGTGCGCATGTCTTTGTTTAAGCCAGGACTTCCACAAATCATGATGCGATCATGTGCTGGATTCAAGTCTGGTAGGCTGAGATCATGTGTCAACTGCCCGTTGTCCATCACTGTCGTGATACGCCCTTGATGCTTAAAAACTTCACGTGTGACGGTAGGGTAATAGAGCATCTGGTTTGTCACGTACTCGCCAAGAGCCTCGTGCTTAGGTAACTCTTGCGTCAGGTAGTCGTGATAGCAAAGTTCCGCCACTTCCCGTACGCCGTGAACAAGTATCACTTTTTCAAATCGCTCGTAAGTATCAGGGTCACGAGCGACGCTCAAGAAGGGTGCTAATCCAGTGCCACTGCCCAGCAGATAAAGGCGCTTACCGGGTAGCAGGTAGTCAATCAGCAGTGTGCCAGTGGGTTTGCGACCAACAATGATTTTGTCGCCAGGCTGAATATGTTGTAAACGCGATGTGAGTGGACCATCAGGAACCTTGATGCTGAGGAACTCTAGGTGCTCTTCATAGTTGGCGCTGACGATGCTGTAAGCCCGAAGCAGCGGCTTGTCGTTAACCCGCAAACCAATCATGGTGAAGTGGCCGTTGGAGAAACGCAGGCTGGGGTCGCGGGTGGTCGTAAAGCTAAACAAACGGTCTGTCCAATGGTGAACTGTCAGGACAGTTTCTTCTAAAAAAGCGCTCATGTATTTTTATAGTGAATTGTTGTGATGCAAGGTCTGTCATTTAACGCTGGAGTTCAGCTAGTTTCCCGGTGCGGTCTTTCCAAGCATCAGCATCAGGCAACGGGGCTTTTCGCTTGGTGATCACTTTCCATCCGGGTAGTCGATAAAGCTCCGCATTAAGCGCCCTCATATGCTGTTGTTCAGCAGGCAGGTCTTCTTCGGCATAGATGGCGTTGACTGGGCACTCGGGGATGCACACAGCGCAGTCGATGCACAACTCGGGGTCAATAGCAAGGAAATTTGGGCCTTCAATAAAGCAATCGACGGGACAGACATCGACACAGTCGGTATATTTACAGCGGATACAGCTTTCGGTAACAACGTGGGTCATGGTTTTCTCAATTTGGTTTAGGCTGGGGTAAAACGCTCAAGGTGCACGGGCACATACTTGTGCCAAGGTGTACCAGCAAAAGGATCGCGGTCGGTTGTATTGGTCAGCTCGTTCAATGGCACGCCACGACGAACTATTGAGCCATCAGCTTGGTGGTAGTCCAAACCATGACCGTTGGGTAGCGAGACATGGCCGCGCTGTAACTCATCTGTGATCTCGATAGGTGCTTGCGCTGCGCCACGTGGTGTGCGCAGTTCGATCCAGTCGCCTTCTGCGCAGCCCATTGAAGCGGCATCATCAGGATGGATTCGTAGAATGCCAAAGGCACCCTTTTTTAGCCATTCAGGATTGCGGATGGACGTGTTACTGGTTTCTGCGCGTCTCTCCCCAGACGACAAAATATAAGGAAAATCGGGCAGGTGGTGTGGCAACTTGGTGTCAATCGTCGCCAATTCAGCTAGCAGTTCTTTGATTTCTAGATTGATTTTGTGGTCTGGCAGTTTCACAGCACGCCAACTGTCGGCATATTGGCTCACAGCAAATATCACGCCGGATGGATTGTTCAGAATGGCCTTAAACAAGCGATTGCCGCCAAGCAGCTTTGACCCTCCAAAGCCAGCACCTTTTGCTGCCGCAGGTTGTGCACGCACGTAGAGCTGGCTAATGCCCCAAAGAGAAGCTGCAGGTGCAAGTCCGGCTGGCATTCTCAGACCTAGCGTGCGGTACAGCACAACCGGCGCATAGCGCGCCACTTTTTTGTCGCGCATGGATTTCCAAGCGAATGCCAGCCCAAACGCCGTGTGACCCAAACGAGCTGCAGTGCGCAAGAAGCGGTAGTGACCATCGTTCAACTGGCCCATCGCTTCCAAAAGTCGAGCATGAATTTCAGCTTCAGGAAGAGTGCCAGGACGGGGTGCAAGGTGCGGCTGGCGCAACTGGAATCCATTGCGGGGAAATTCCAAGTTGAAGAATGTCGCCTCTGCTTTTTCAAACTGGCTGCTAGCGGGCAACACATAGTCAGCCTGTCGCGCTGTTTCAGTCATGGCCACATCAATGACGACGCTGCATTCCAAGGCGCGTAGGGCTTGGCGCATGCGTTGGCTGTCAGCCAATGAATGTACAGGATTTGAACTCTCAATGAACATAGCCCGAAAGCGCTTGGGGTGATCCGTCAGTATTTCATCTGGGATGACATTACAAGGGATCAAACCCATGATGACCTTGGCGCCAATAACAGGGCTATGCGTCCATTTGCGGGGTGCTGCTGGTTCGCTGGGGGTTGATTTGGGTGTGACTCGGGTGGAGTTGGAGAGACTGAGAAAAGGGACGAAAGCGTTGTTAGCGCCAGCTTTTGCATAGTTGCCCGTGAGCAGCCAAACGAGTCGGTTCAAGTAGCTGTTCAGGGTCGAGTGCATATTCATTTGCACGCCCAGATCTTCGATCATGGACACGCTTTTTGCAATGGCAATGCGCCGTGCGGCAGAGCGCAGGAGAGTCTCATCAACACCGCATACTGATGCATAGTGTGTAATGTCGATCTTCTTCATGACGGCTTCCACTGCGGCATAGCCTGTGGTGTGCTCTTTGAGCCAATCGGTCGCAATTAAGCCTTCTTGTACCAGAATGGCCGATAGTGCGGTTAAGCACCAAGCGTCCGTACCAGGTTTAACGGCGAGGTGATATTCTGCCATTTCGGCTGTTTCCGTACGACGCGGATCAATGACGATCATGGCGCGATTGGGGTCGTTTTGAATCTCGCGCAGTACGGCACGGGTTCGCGCAAATCCATGCGATTGCCACGGGTTCTTGCCTAAAAATACTGCCACTTCACAATTTTCAAAATCGCCATGAACAGGCGCACCCATCATTTTTCCTTGGACCCAGCCCTCACCTGTCTTTTCCTGCGCTAATGCATTCGATCGGTATTGAATCCCAAGCGCTTTGATGGTGCTATCAGCATATGTGCCACCCAGATGATTGCCTTGGCTGCCGCCACCGTAGTAGAAGATGCTTTCGCCACCATGCTTATTTTTGATATCTGTGAACTTCTCCGCAATCTCGCTGATAGCTGTATTCCAGTCAATATCCTCATAGCTTCCATCGGGTCTGCGGCGTTTAGGAGAGTCAATGCGGTCTGCACCATTTTGGTAAAAATCCATACGTTGCGATTTTTCGCAAATGTAGCCCTGTGAAATGGGATGCGCCTTATCGCCCTTGATCTTAGTGATTCGTCCACCCTCTGTTTTAATTTCTAGGCCGCAGTTGAGCGCACAGATGATGCAAGCGGTCTTTTTCCAGCTGTCAGTTTCTGTGTTTTCCATGGCGGCGTATTCCTAAAAAATTTAATTACAGGGTTGTTTTATTGGGTAATGAATGTTATCCTAATGCATAAAATGAAAACCTGTCAACTCTCTTACTAGAAAAAGTATCACATGCGTTACACCACTGAATACAAAGAGAACGCCCGCGCCAAGCTAGTGGAGGCGGGAGGCAGCTATGCCAAGAAGCATGGTTTCAGCAGCAGCGGTATGGCAGATTTAGCGGCGGCGGCGGGTGTGACGACGGGCTCTTTGTACAAACATTTCAATGGAAAATCTGATTTTTTCGTTGCGTTGTTAACTGCTGAGCTGAAGCGTACAGCTGATTTATATGCCAGTGTTGATCCTACTGACAATCTACAAATCAAGCGCACGCTGGAAAGTTATTTGAGCATGAGCCATGTTGCGCACCCAGACGCGGGATGTCCACTACCCTCATTGACGCCTGAGATTTCACGTGCCGAAGATACGGTAAAAGAGGCATTTGAAAAAGGTGTTCAGTCTATTCATAAGAATGTGAACGCGCTGACTGGGGATGCAGATACTGCTTGGGTCATCATGGCGCAAAACATTGGCGCGGTCATGCTTGCACGCGCTATGAAAAGCGAAGCGTTACAGCGTGAAATTTTAAGCGCGGTACGTCAGGCCGGCGGAAAACTTATCAGCAGCGATAAGGATCTTCATACTTCAGAGCAGCGTTGATATGCGTGTATTTGGAATTGCAGGTCACTCTGGCATGGGTAAGACAACTTTGCTGGAACGCATCCTACCCGAGCTGCGGTCACGTGGTTTGGTGGTTTCCTTGATAAAGCACAGCCACAAAGACTTGGACATAGATCGCCCAGGCAAGGATTCATATCGGTTACGAGAGGCAGGTTGCCAAGAGCTGTTACTCACAGGCAAACGCCGCTGGGCGTTGATGCATGAATTGAGCGAAGATGCCGAGCCTTCGCTTGCCTACTTACTCAACAAACTCCAAGCCTGCGATTTGGTACTGATCGAGGGATTCAAGCAGGGTGATTTCCCTAAGTTAGAAGTCTGGCGTGCTGAAGTTGGAAAAACGATGTTGCTCCCCAGCGTTGCGGGCATTGCAGCTGTTGCAACAGATGGTCACTTGGCGATAGAGGGCTTATCAACACTGGCGCTGTCTGATGTAGCTGGGATTGCAGATTTCATTTACCAGCATGCCGCGGAGCGCGAAGTCATCTTGTCCACTGAGGTGCGAAATTCACTTGAAAGATCGTCATTGGATTAGCGGGCATGTTGTTTGTATTTGGCAGAAACGAGTTTAAGGAAATTCATCATGAACGCACCTCAATCTATCCTCATCACAGGCTGCTCTAGCGGCATTGGCCAGGCTTTGGCCTTGGAATTCAAAAAGCGAGGTCACACCGTCTTTGCAACCGCTCGGCAAGCGCAGGCTTTAGCGAACTTGACAGCAATGGGTTTGATTGCGGTGGAGCTTGATGTGACCAGCCAGCAAAGTATCGACAATGCCAGAGAGCAAATTCAAAGCCAAACCAACCGGCTGGATATGCTGATTAACAATGCAGGGTATGGTCAGTTTGGGGCAGTGCTTGACACGGACTCTAACGCTCTTCGCCGTCAATTCGAGACGAATGTCATTGCGCCCGTTGCGCTTTCGCGGGCGTTTCTTCCACTTTTGAGAGCATCAGCATCTGCTTGCATTGCCAACATCGGAAGTATTTCCGGAATCACCACCACGCCCTTTGCGGGCGCCTACTGCGCCAGTAAGGCTGCGCTCCACGCGCTATCCGATGCAATGCGTATGGAACTTGAGCCCTTAGGCGTTCGCGTTGTAACGGTACAGCCCGGCGGGATTGAAACTAAGTTTGGTGACAACGCCGAGCATGAAATTCAGTTTCCAAAGGATTCACCATACGCCGCAATTTCCAAGTTTATTCAAGGGCGCGCAAAGATGTCTCAAATTGGTGCTATGCCAGCCGAAGCGTTTGCCAAGACAGTAGTTAACCGTTTGCTAGACAAGAACGCACATCCGGTTTGCCGTGCTGGGAAGCATAGTACGAGACTGCCCATGCTAAAGCTAATGCTTCCTACAAAGACCTTAGATTCCAAAATGCGCAAACTCTTCGGGCTTGATCAACTTTAGGGAAGGTCAGAACAACTCAAGATTCTGAGCACTTCGAACCTGATGTGAAGCCGATTTTCAGAATCTGGGCAAGTTCGGCTGATATTGAGGTAATTTGAGCTTCAATATTGCTTATATTTGCATAAAGCCGGCGTATTTATTGCCTGAACAGCTATTAAATATATAGCATATGTTTTTGGAAACTTTAGCTGGCATTAAGCTGCGACTTGGTAGCCTTCTTCCACAATCGCCTTGGCTAGCGCCTCGCGTGGCTGGTTTGACTGCACGTCAACCTTGTTTTGAGCGCGGTCAATGGCGACTTCTGCCGCTGGATCGACCTGTTTAATCGCGCGTGTGACGGCTTTTTCGCAATGGCCGCAGGTCATGCCAGTGACTTGAAAGGTTTGATTCATGCTTATTTCTCCCATTCTGTTGTCATCAATTGACTTAGATTAACTTGTTTAACTGTAAATTGCATCAAACTACAGTTTTACAAGCCTACGATGCAAACATGACTGCCACTCTAAACCCTGCCGTTGAAGCCGAACTCGACATAGGCATCGAGGACATGACCTGCGCGTCATGCGTCTCACGGGTGGAAAAAGCACTGGCCAAAGTGCCTGGCGTCACCACCGCCACGGTGAATCTAGCCACTGAAACCGCCCGCATCCACTTCGCCCCCGCTGATCAAATGGAAGCCAAACTTCGCCGCGCCGTGCGTGATGCGGGTTACGAACCGGTGGCGGCGAATGCGGTGATTGACGCGCCTGATGCCTCGCCGTGGGCGGGTTTCATGCCGATTGCCATCGGTTTGGCGCTGTCTGCACCGCTGGTGCTGCCGATGGTGGGCGATTTATTCGGCAAACACTGGATGCTGCCCGCTTGGATGCAATTTGTTTTGGCGACTCCTGTGCAGTTCATCTTGGGCGCACGGTTTTACAAAGCGGCTTGGGGTGCGGTCAAAGCGATGTCTGGCAACATGGATTTGCTGGTCGCCATTGGCACCACGGCGGGTTGGCTACTGTCGATTTGGCTGTGGTTGAATGCTGAACCCGACGAGATGGTGCACCTGTATTTTGAAGGCTCTGCCATCGTCATCACGCTGGTTTTGCTGGGCAAATGGCTGGAAACACGCGCCAAACGTCAAACGACATCAGCCATTAGGGCGCTGCATGCGCTGAAACCTGAAATCGCGCATTTGATGGGTCTGGAGGGTGAAGTAGATGTGCCCATCGCCGAAGTGCTAGTGGGTGACAAGCTGGTTGTGCGCCCCGGCGAGCGCTTGCCGGTGGACGGCGTGCTGCTGGAAGGACATTCGCAAGTGGATGAGTCGATGCTAACGGGCGAATCTGTACCTGTGCACAAAGAACCTGATTCAAAGTTGACGGGTGGCTCGATCAATGGTGATGGCCGCTTGGTGATGCAGGTCCAAGCTGTGGGCAGCGAGACCGTGCTGTCGCACATCATCCGCCTTGTTGAAGATGCGCAAGCGGCGAAAGCGCCGATTCAGCGGCTGGTGGACCAAGTCAGCGCCATCTTCGTCCCCGTGGTTTTGGGCATTGCCTTGGTCACGCTTTTGGGTTGGTATTTCACGGGGCATTCGTTTGAGTTTGCGGTGATTCGCGCTGTCGCCGTGCTGGTCATCGCCTGCCCCTGTGCGCTAGGGCTGGCAACACCCACCGCCATCATGGCGGGCACGGGCGTAGCGGCGAAATACGGCATGCTGATCAAAGACGCGCAAGCGCTGGAGCTGGCGCACAAGGTGGACGTGATCGCGTCTGACAAAACTGGCACGCTGACCCAAGGTAAACCGCGCTTGACGGCGTTTGTACTAGCCGATGCAACAGCGGATGAAACGCAACTTCTCAGCATCGCCGCCAGCCTGCAAAGCGGCAGCGAGCATCCGTTGGCTCGCGCCGTGGTTGACGCTGCCAAAGCGCGCGACTTACCCGTTCCTTCACCCGACAATGTTCGCGCTGTGCCAGGCCGTGGCAGCGAAGGCGAAGTTGGTGAGAATGGGGAAGTAAAAAGCTACTTGATCGGCAGCCTGCGCTGGATGCAAGAGTTGAACATCGACCTAGGCACACTGGCTAGCCAAGCCGCAGATTTGCAGCATCAAGGCGCCACCGTCTCAGCCATGGCGCAGCGCACCACCGCAGGATTAACCCTGAAAGCACTGATGGCCTTTGGCGATGAACCCAAACCAGGCGCGAAAGAAGCGTTGGCGCTGCTGCGCCAGCGCGGTATCAAAACCATCATGGTGTCTGGCGACAACCGTGGCGCTGCCGAAGCCATGGCTCGACGTTTGGGTTTGCGCCCTGAGGAAGGCGAAGTCATGTCTGAAGTACTGCCGGGCGACAAAGCCGCGTTGATTGCCAAGCTAAAAATTGGCGGACATACAGTTGCTATGGTCGGTGACGGCGTGAACGACGCGCCCGCATTGGCGGCTGCGGATGTCGGCATGGCGATGTCGAACGGCACCGATGTCGCTATGCACGCTGCGGGCATCACACTGATGCGCGGCGACCCTGCTTTGGTGGCCGCTGCGCTGGATATTTCCGACCGCACCGTCGCCAAAATCCGGCAAAACCTGTTTTGGGCTTTCGCTTACAACGTTGCCGGCATTCCACTAGCGGCGTTTGGGTTCTTGAATCCTGTGGTGGCGGGTGCGGCGATGGCGTTGAGCTCGGTCAGTGTGATGAGCAATGCGCTGTTGTTGAAACGCTGGAAACCCACATTACCAAAGTAAATGTCCTAAGTAAATGTTGAAGTTGAGTTCAAAGTAAGCTCAAGGCTCATAGCTAGCGCTCCAACGGTCGCCCCAGCCCCCTTTTCCCTGTTTGGCCTTGTCCAAATCGCGCCTGTCCCGCTTGGTTGGGCGACCATGTTCTAGCGCGGCTGAAGGTTCAGGGTTCAGCCGTCGTAACTCAGCAGCCCGCTCTCTGGCAGCGATGCTCTCCAAAGTTTCCGCAAACATCAAAGCTGCAGCCGGCGCACCCCCACGCTGTCCGCTGATGCCCAACACCGTCACGGTGCGAATCGTCGCCCCCGAGCGCATAGCCACCACATCGCCCACCTTCACCTCTTTGGCAGGCTTGGCCTCCACATCGTTGATGCGCACCCGCCCCTTGTCAATCTCCTCCCCCGCCAGCGACCGCGTCTTGTAAAACCGTGCCGCCCACAGCCATTTGTCGATGCGAAGTTTTTCCATCTGGTTTGATTCTCGGTTTTTACCCTCTAAATATGACTCTAGCCGGCGTATTTATTGCCTAAGCAGCTATTAAATTGATAGTATTTTCTGTAATTTATTCAGATTTTATAGCCTGTATCATTTCTGCATGCAAAACATCATGATAGACCTTGTCCCCATGCTGATTATCTGCGGCGTTGGCTTAGGCGCGGGCGTGCTGGGCGGGGTGATTGGCTTTGGCACCACCATTTTGCTGATGCCGCCCTTGGTGCATTTCTACGGCCCCATGCAGGCTGTGCCTGTAATCGCCTTGGTCGCCATTGTCGCCAACCTCACCCGTGTAGCCCTGTGGTGGCGCAGCGTGGACTGGCGCGTGACAGCCGTTTACGCCGCCACGTCTGTCCCAGCGGTCATTTTGGGCGCAAACACCTTGGTACAGTTCAACCCACGGGCGATTGAGCTGATTTTGGGCAGCTTTTTGCTACTGATGATCCCCATCCGCCGCTGGCTGCGCCGTCAAAACTTCACCCTTTGCTTGCCGCACATGGCAATTGTGGGCGCGGCGATTGGTTACCTCACCGGCATTGTGGCGTCCACAGGCGCGATCAACACGCCGTTTTTCTTGGCCTACGGCTTGCTGAAAGGCGCCTACATCGGCACCGAAGCCGCCGCCTCTTTAGCCATGTTCTTGGCCAAAGGCGCGACCTTTCACCAACTAGGCGTGCTAGACAACCGCGCGATCCTGCAAGGCTTGCTGATAGGCATTTTCGTGCTGGTCGGCTCTACTTTGTCGAAACGGCTGGTGCTCAAACTGCCTGAGGAGCGCTTTTTGCAATTGATGGAAGGCGTGATGCTGGTGTCTGGGTTGTCGATTTTGTGGATGGCTTGGCCTTAAACAAAAACAGCACCCGCAGGTGCTGTTTCACGCATTTTAGAAGCCATTTTATGCCTCTAGCCGGCGTATTCATTGCCTAAAATGCTATGCATTCAATAGCGTAATTTTGTCTCTACAATGAACTTATTACGAATTCACTTTTGTTACTAAATCATGCCTACTGTACCAAAACCCGAAACTGAAACCCCGAGTTCGGGCAAAACGCCCTATTGGTCATGGAAAGATGACGATTTCATTGCTCAAGGCAAAGTTTCTGGTTTAGCAATTTTAGAAATATTTGCTGCTATGGCGTTTTACTATTGGTTGGCATCAATTTCATCATGGCCTTGGGTGATGGTGATTAGTTTTATGGCTGTACCAATTTTGCTTTTGCGTTCAGATAAGTCTGTAAAAGAAGGAATCCATATCCTAGAACAATTTATATCAAAAAAACACAGTCGTTTTGAAATGATAGCTGCTGCTTTGATCGCTTTAATTTGCTACTTTTCATTTGTAGTTTGGTTTCGAAATACAGGCGCAACGCGCACATTAGTGGAGAGTTTTTTCCTTGGTTTCTTTGCTTTCGAACTTCCATTAATTTTATGGTCCTTCTTTATTTTTTCGACAATGCTTAAATTCACTTTTGAAGCCAAATATTCTTTCCCAGCGTCGAAATTTATTCGTATCGTAGCAGCCGTATTTGAGTTTCCCTATTTGATAGGTTTGTTTTTGCGTATATGCGTAATTAGACTGTGGGCTTCTCTTAAACATATAAATTTAGGAATAGCCGCATTTAGTCGAAGTTATCGTGAAGCACTAGTTGTAGTAGATATACGTCACTCACCTGCACTTATTCCTCAAGGAGGCAATATCAATCCTCGTTTTGTTTTGGTTCAACTATTAAAACTACGATCAACAAATAGCTTTGATCAAATATACAAGGCAATGCTATCTATAGTTTTGTATCTTCCAGCTCTTTTGTATCGATGGAACATCAAAGCCAGCGCTTTGATTTGGGCTCCAATCGCATTGGGATTGAACCCGACCAACTGGCGAAATTACACCGAAATGCGTGAACAATCGTCTTTGAGCTCAGAGAAATGGTTGTTTTATACATCTGTCGGATTTTTAGTCGCGCTTGCTACGCTATTGATATCCGTTCCGCATTCGCTGAGTGACTTTATTTCTTTACTGCCAAAGTGGATGGACTCTAACACTGTGATTAGTTTTATTCCTCAGCCGAACACCATCCGCTACGGATTGCTGTGCCTATTTAGCTTGACGTTTGCAGTGCAATTATTTCTAGCATGGCGAATGCGAACACAGCACGATAAACCACTGAGCAGTGCGGCTGATTTCAAACCGTATTTTGAAGATACCAAGTTAAGAGATGATCTTGATAGCTTTTCCAAACAAGCCAATCAACTGCACCGAATGTTGAAGATTAATACAGCTATCGCAATATTTACCGTTTGGGCTTTTGCGCTCAAATTTGCACTGGATAAATGGCCAAACGAGTTACAAAAAATAGTTTGGGATTGGCTAAAACCTTTGATCTAAACAAAAACAGCACCCGCAGGTGCTGTTTCATTTATTTTAGAAGCCATTTTATGCCTCTAGCCGGCGTATTCATTGCCTAAACAGCTATTAATTACATAGCAATTTAAACGGCTAGATTACGCCTCTCCCGCCTTCACCTTCAACCGCCACGCGTGCAACAACGGCTCGGTATAACCGCTTGGCTGCTCCAAACCTTTGAACACCAAATCTGTCGCGGCTTTGTAGGCGGCGCTGGTTTTGAAGTTGCCGGCCATGTTTTTGTAGAGCGGGTCGCCGGCGTTTTGACCGTCTACCACTTTGGCCATGCGCTCAAAGGTGGCGTTGACTTGGGCGGTGTTGGTGATGCCGTGCAGGAGCCAGTTGGCGATGTGCTGGCTGCTGATGCGCAGGGTGGCGCGGTCTTCCATGAGGCCGATGTTGTGGATGTCGGGCACTTTGGAGCAGCCAACGCCTTGATCGATCCAGCGCACTACGTAGCCCAAAATACCTTGGGCATTGTTGTCCAGCTCTTGCTGGATTTGCTCTGGCGTCCACGCGGCTTTGACTTCAGCCGTGGCGACGGGGATGGTCAAAATATCTTCCAGCACTTTTTTGTACGCAGCTTTTTGGTCAGACTTCGCATCGGCAGCTTCCATCTTCTTTTGCAGCTTGGCAACGTTGACTTGGTGGTAGTGCAGGGCGTGCAAGGTCGCGCCTGTCGGGCTGGGCACCCAAGCGGTGTTGGCGCCCGCTAGCGGGTGCGCGATTTTTTGCGTCAACATGGCAGACATCAAATCGGGCATGGCCCACATGCCTTTGCCGATTTGCGCTTTGCCGCGCAGGCCGCTTTGCAGGCCGGCTTGCACGTTGTTTTTCTCATACGCGGCAATCCATGCGCTTGATTTCATGTCTGCCTTGCGGATCATCGCGCCAGCGTGCATGGCGGTGTGCATTTCGTCGCCGGTGCGGTCTAAAAAGCCGGTGTTGATGAAGGCGACGCGGCTCTTGGCGGCGGCGATACAGGCTTTGAGGTTAACACTGGTGCGGCGCTCTTCGTCCATGATGCCGAGCTTGACGGTGCTGTCTTTCAAGCCCAGCAGTTTTTCGCAGCGGGCGAACAGCTCAGACGCAAACGCCACTTCGGCCGGACCATGCATTTTGGGTTTGACGATGTAGATGCTGCCTTTGCGCGAGTTGCCAATGGCTTGCGATTTAGGGCGGTTCACGTCGTGCAGGGCAATCGCGGTGGTGATGACCGCGTCCAAAATGCCTTCGGGGATTTCATGGGTTGTGCCTGCAGCGTCGGTGTACAAAATGGCGGGATTGGTCATCAAATGGCCGACGTTGCGCACAAACATCAAGCTGCGGCCGTGCAAGCGGACTTGTTTTTTTGCGTCTTTGGCCGAGGTGTAAACGCGGTCTGGGTTCAAACCACGGGTGAAAGTCGAACCACCTTTTTCGACTGTCTCCGTCAACGTGCCTTTCAAAATACCCAGCCAGTTGCTGTAGGCCAGCACTTTGTCGTCCGCATCCACCACGGCGACCGAGTCTTCCAAGTCCATGATGGTGGACAGCGCGGCTTCGAGCACCAAATCGCTGACGCCCGCGGGGTCGGTTTTGCCGATGGCTGTGCTGCGGTCGATTTGGATGTCTAAATGCAAGCCGTTGTTGATCAACAAAATGCTGCTTGGCTCGCTGGCTTTGCCTTGGTAGCCGACGAATTGTTTGTTGTTTTCTAGTCGGCTGGATTTGCCGTTCGCTAATTTGACGACGAGTTCACCAGATTTGACGCTGTAGCCGACGGAATCAACGTGTGAACCCGTTTTCAGCGGTGCAGTGCGGTCTAGCACGTGGCGGGCGTAGTTGATGACTTTAGCGCCGCGAATGGGATTGTAGCCTTTACCCTTTTCAGCTCCGTTTTCCTCTGACAAAGCATCTGTGCCGTACAACGCATCGTACAGACTGCCCCAGCGTGCGTTGGCGGCGTTCAATGCGTAGCGCGCGTTCAACACCGGCACAACCAACTGCGGGCCCGCTTGTTTGGCGAGTTCGTCGTCCACGTTAGACGTCGTGGTCGCCACGTTCTTTGGCACGGGGACGAGGTAGCCAATTTTTTCTAGGAAGGCGCGGTAGGCTTTCATATCGCTGATCGGGCCTGGATTGGCCTTGTGCCAAGCGTCTTGCTCGGTTTGCAGGCGGTCACGCTCGGCCAGCAGGGCGATGTTTTTCGGTGACAAATCGGCCACGATAGCGTCGAAACCCTTCCAGAATTTGTCGGCAGACACGTCAGTGCCGGGCAGCACTTGCTCGTTCACAAAGGTGTGCAACACGGTGGCGACTTGCAGGTTGTGCGTATGGGTGCGGGGCGTCGATGAACTGGACATGGGTTTCTCCAAAAATAATGAAAATACTATAAAACGATAAAAATAGGCAATGAATATGATGCTAGCCGGCGTATTTATTGCCTAAGCAGCTACTAAATAAATAGCAACTATTTCATAATTACGATGGCTCAAAACGCTCATTTTAGGCTTTTGACAACTATATTCGAACCTTCAAAGTTTATTAATATCGCAAAAGTTGTGTTATTTATGACATTTATACGCATAATCACGGCTTTTCATCCCGCTTTATGGACAAATTCAAAGAAATCGAATCTTTCGTCGCCGTCGTCACACGCGGCAGCTTGACGGCGGCAGCGCTGGCGGAGGGCGTCGCGCCGGCCATCATGGGCAGGCGGCTGGATGCGTTGGAAGAGCGGTTGGGCGTGAAACTACTCGTCAGGACAACGCGAAAACTGACATTAACCCACGAGGGCAGCGCATTTTTGGAGGATTGCCAGCGGGTGTTAAGCGATGTGGCGAACATGGAGGCCAGTGTTTCCGCTGGCGGCGTGAAAGCGAGTGGTCACTTACGCATCACCGCGCCAGCAGGCTTTGGGCGCAGGCATGTTGCGCCGCTCGTACCTAAATTTCGCGCTTTGCACAGCGATGTGACGCTGTCGCTGAACTTGTCCGACCGGGTGATCGACATCGCGGGTGAGGGTTTTGACTGCGCGGTGAGGGTGGGTGACATGCCGGATTCGAGCTTGGTGAGTGTGCGGCTGGCAGATAACCGGCGGCTGTGTGTGGCGACGCCTGCCTATTTAAAAACCCACGGCACGCCGCTACACCCCAGTGATTTGAGCAAGTTTGACTGCTTGACGCTATCTAGCGACGCGTCACAAACGCGGGGCTGGGCTTTCAATATTCCAAACAGCAGCGGAGATTTTGATGTCACCTATTTACGACCCAACGGCCCGCTGGATTGCTCGGACGGCCAAGTGCTGCACGATTGGTGCTTAGCCGGCTACGGGATTGCATGGCGCAGTACGTGGGAAGTGGAGGCCGAGATTGCCAGCGGCAAACTGGTGGCGCTGCTGGAAGATTTTGCTGCGCCGCCCAATGGTATTTACGCGGTTTTTCCGCAGCGCAAACATATGGCGCTGCGGGTGCGGCTTTGGATTGACTTTTTGAAGGACAATTATGGGCAAGCTGGGTTTTTAAATAACTAAGAATACAGCTATAAAAATAACGATTCGTTTTGCGATTCTCTGGAGATATTTTGATTGTATTAACCTTAATTAGTGCCGCTATGGCGCTTATTGCATCTTTGCTGTTTATCCGTTGGGCTGGCGAGCATGCCAAGCAATACGATGCCAACAAACCGCAACGTTTTCACATGGGTGAGGTACCGCGCTTGGGTGGTTTAGCCATCATGGTGGGCTTGTTCGCTGGCTGGCTGGTAGCTGCCGCATCTGGCATGTTGGGCATTAACTTGAATGTACAAAGTAATTGGTCGCAAACCTGGCCGTGGTTTGTATTGACATTACCAGCTGTACTGGGTGGCGCGTTTGAAGACGTGACTCAACGTTTGTCAGTTTTATACAGATTAAGTTTGACGGCTTTATCTGCGGCGCTGGCTTGTTATTTGTTGGGTATCAGTTTGTCGCGTTTGGGTATTCCTATCATTGATGATGCCTTATTTGCTACGCCATGGCTGGGTATGGCTTTGGCTGTTTTTGCAATATGTGGTTTACCGCATGCTTTTAATATTATTGATGGCTACAACGGCTTGGCGGGCACGGTAGCGGCGATGATTTGTTTGGCGATTGCACACGTGGCGTTGCAATTGGGTGATCGACAATTGGCCGCCGTGGTTGTGTGTTTAGCAGCTGCAACCGCTGGTTTTTTAATTTGGAATTACCCACGAGGCTTGATATTTGCAGGTGATGGTGGCGCTTATTTATGGGGCGTGGTTATTGGTGTTGCTAGCATCACGCTGGTGCAGCGACACAACTCTGTATCGCCATGGTTCCCCATGTTATTACTGATATATCCAGTATGGGAAACTTTGTTTTCTATTTATCGAAAAACCGCACGTGGCGTGTCGCCAGGGGTGGCAGATGCTTTGCATTTTCACCAATTGATCTACCGCCGATTAGTGCGCGGTGTGTTTCATGACGATGCATCGCGCCGAATGTTAATGCGTAATAACCGTACGTCGCCGTGGTTATGGAGTTTTACCTTGCTAACCGTTGCACCAGCAGTATTATTTTGGGATAACACACTCATATTGATGGTTTTTTGCACTATTTTTGTCATCACTTATGTTACCGCTTATATGATGCTGGTGAGGTTTAAAGTACCTAAATGGTTACGCAGATAAATACTGAGAATATTTTTAGTAAGTTATTATTCATTTTTTAGATTGAACTGGCATTAATTCATGGATATGAAACTTTACTTTACAAAGTATTGGTTCTAATATCTATTTTTATATTACATTAGCGGTTCTCTTTTCTTTTTAATTACTCTTTTATTAATTCACTTAGAAAGTAACTGCCATGAGCAACTTAATAGACTTACAAAGCCAAATCGAGAAACTACAAAAACAAGCTGCGGATTTAAAATCAAAAGAATTTGCTAGTACCGTGGCAGATATACGCGCAAAAATGCAAGCGTTTGGCATAACGATTAAAGATTTAGGCGGCAAAGCAGGCGCTAAAAAAGGCAAAGCGGGTCGTCCAGCTAAACCAGGTTCTGCAAACAAAGTTGCCAAGGTACGCAAGTCTAAAGCAGCAGGTGTTCCGGTAGCAGCTAAATTCAGAGGCCCAGCAGGTGAGGGCTGGAGTGGTCGTGGTTTAACACCAAAATGGTTGAAAGCGTTAGAAGCGCAAGGTCGCAGCCGGTCTGAGTTTGCGGTCTGATTCCGCTGTTTAAATTAGAACTTTGAAATTTAGGACTACTTAGTCGATGAATGCGCCTGAAGCACTGAAGCCACACGATAAAGCCGAGATACTCGCCCAAGCGCTGCCGTACATACGCAAATACCATGGCAAAACCATGGTCATCAAGTATGGCGGTAACGCGATGACAGACCCTGCTTTGCAACAGGCTTTTGCTGAAGACGTGGTGCTGCTTAAATTGGTCGGCATCAACCCTGTCGTCGTCCACGGCGGCGGGCCGCAAATTGAAGCGGCTTTAAAACGCCTTGGTAAAAAGGGCGAATTCATCCAAGGCATGCGCGTGACGGACTCTGAAACCATGGAAGTGGTGGAATGGGTGCTGGCGGGCGAGGTGCAGCAAGACATCGTCGGCCTCATCAACCAAGCTGGCGGCAAAGCGGTGGGTTTGACGGGACGTGATGGTGGCTTGATACGCGCCAAAAAGCTCAAATTGGTTGATTTGGCCGATGCCAGCAAAGAGTACGATGTGGGTCAAGTGGGCGACATTGAGTCGATTGACCCCAGCGTGGTCAAAGCGCTGCAAGACGATGCCTTCATCCCCGTGGTCAGCCCCATCGGTTTTGGCTTGCACAACGAAAGCTACAACATCAACGCCGACGTGGTCGCCAGCAAACTGGCCACCGTGTTGCAAGCTGAAAAACTGCTGATGCTGACGAATATCTCAGGTGTGTTGGACAAAGACAAAAACCTACTCACAGAATTGAGCATCAAAGATATCGACGCTTTGATTGCCGATGGCACCATCAACGGCGGTATGATTCCGAAAATCGCCGGTGCGATTGACGCGGCGAAAAGCGGCGTCAAAGCCGTTCACATCATCGACGGCCGTGTGCCGCACGCGATGTTGTTAGAGATTTTGACCGAGCAGGCGTTTGGGACGATGATTCGCTCGCACTAAGATCAAAATTCCCCTTCATTTGAAGGGGTGGCGCGAAGCGACGGGGTAATTGCAGCGCGGAAAATAACTACCCCGCCCGTTGGGCACCCCTTCTAAAGAAGGGGAATTTTTAAGTCCTTTAGGATTAAGTCCTTTAAGCGGTTCCACCTACAGTCAAGCCATCAATCCGTAGTGTCGGTTGGCCCACACCCACCGGCACGCTCTGGCCTTCCTTGCCGCAGGTGCCAACGCCACTATCCAGCTTGACATCATTGCCAATCATGCTGACGTGCTTCAAACACTCGGGGCCGCTGCCAATCAAGGTTGCGCCTGTCACTGGGTAAAGGACTTTGCCGTTTTCGACCCAAAACGCCTCGGACGCTGAGAATACAAACTTGCCCGAGGTAATATCCACCTGACCTCCGCCAAAGTTGCTGGCATATAAGCCTTTTTTGATACTGGCGATGATTTCATCTGGCTCTTTGTCGCCGCCAAGCATGTAGGTGTTAGTCATGCGCGGCATGGGCACGTGGGCGTAGCTTTCGCGGCGGCCGTTGCCGGTGGGTTTGACGCCCATCAGGCGCGCATTCATGGAATCTTGGATGTAGCCCTTCAAAATGCCGTCTTCTATCAGCACATTGCGCTGGGTGGCATTGCCTTCGTCGTCGACGTTGAGCGAGCCTCGGCGGTCGGGCAGAGTGCCGTCGTCCAGCACGGTGACGCCTTTTGCGGCGACGCGTTTGCCGATTTTGCCGCTGAAGGCGCTGGAGCCCTTGCGGTTGAAATCGCCTTCCAGCCCGTGGCCAATCGCCTCGTGCAGCAAAATGCCTGGCCAGCCAGCGCCTAAAACCACAGTCATTTCACCCGCAGGCGCAGGGCGGGACGCTAAATTGGTCAAAGCCGCATTCACGGCGCTGGACACGTATTCTTCAATCAACGCATCGTCAAAATACGCCATGCCCAAACGCCCACCACCGCCGCCCGAGCCGGTTTCGCGGCGCACTTGGCCTTTGATGGTTTGCTCGGCAATCACGGTGACGCTTAAGCGTACCAAGGGGCGCACGTCTGCCGCCAACACGCCATTGGCGCGCGCGACCAAAACCACGTCATACTCGCTCGCCAAACCGGCCATGACTTGTTTGATACGCGGGTCTTTGGCGCGGGCGAGTTTTTCTACTTTTTCCAGCAACTGCACTTTGGCGGTGCTGTCTAGCGTGGAAATCGGGTCTAAATCAGGGTACAGTGAACGACTTAACGCTACTTTTTTAGTGGCTACTTTGGCAGATTTATTGCCGGCTGCAGCCGTAATTGACCTTACCGTACGGGCAGCATCCAGCAAGGATGCCATGGAAATGTCGTCAGAGTAAGCAAATGCCGTCTTCTCGCCGCTCACAGCTCGTACACCCACGCCCTGGTCGATGCTGAAACTGCCGGTTTTGACGATGCCTTCTTCCAAGCTCCAGCCTTCCGAGCGGGTGTATTGGAAGTACAAATCAGCATCGTCCACCTTGTGCGCTTTGATCTCGTTCAAGGCTTTTGCTAGGTGTGATTCGGTCAAACCAAAGGGCGTCAACAACAATTTTTTGGCAATGGCGATGCGCTGTTCGGTCGGTTCAACTTGAGGGGCGGGGCGCTTGCTTTGGAGCAGGGTTTGCTCGGCGCTGAGATTGGCGGAAGTAGAAGGGCTGAGTGAAAGTGCATTGAATGTCATGCCTCCATTTTGCCTGATACATAGACATCAGGCAGAATCCCTGCATGATTGCAAGAATTCAACAAACCGTGGTGTTTTTAATTTTGGTGGGCTTGGGCGCTTGGGTTTGGCAAATATTACCGGATTATTCGCGTATTTACATGCCTTTTATGGCTCTAGCCGGCGCATATATTGCCTATATAGCTATATTATTTATAGTAGTTCACTATTTAAACCGTACGGACTCGCAGCCCCGCGCGACGCTGGGGGAACTGCTGCAAGCCTGTTTGCGCGAAGCCAGCACGGCACCCGGGGTGTTTTTATGGCGGCAGCCGTTTCGGACGCAGGCTATTCCTGATTTTTTACCCGCATCGGATAGAGCCGGCGTGGTCTTTATCCATGGTTTCTTCTGCAACCGAGCTTTTTGGTCACCTTGGATGGCACAGCTTCAATCGCAAAACCGCGCTTTTGCATCCGTCACCCTAGAGCCCGCTTTCGGTTCGATTGACGATTACGCCGCCATTGTGGAAGCCGCCGTCGCCAAAGTCACCCAAGCCACGGGACAAGCGCCCACCCTGATTTGCCACAGCATGGGCGGCTTGGCCGCGCGTGCTTGGTTGAGGTCAAACGCGGCCAATGACGACCGCATCAAACGCGTCATCACCATTGGCACACCGCATTTTGGGACGGCGTTGTCGACTGAAAAGGCGCTGTTGCCTTTCATCAACACCCATCAGATGCAACGTTTGGGGGCTTGGACAACACAATTGGCCAAGGACGAGCCAGCGACGCGCTACGCCAAATTCACCTGCTGGTACAGCAACTGCGACAACATCGTTGTGCCCACCTCCACCGCCATGTTGCCGGGAGCAGATAACCGATTTGTGAGGGCGCAAGGGCATGTGAGTATGGCGTTTAGCCAGCGGGTGATGCAGGAATCGCTTGCTTTGCTGGACTAAAAGCTTGAATACAGGCTAGTAATTGCACTGTTGACGGCGGTGCATGATGCGGGGTATAGTAAACACTACCGACCGGTCGGTAGCTTATACTCAATCCACATGACCACACTTTCACCTCAACAACTCGCCGAAGCTGTCAGCCAAGCCATGCTCGCCAAAGACCGCGTGGCGCAAGATTTAAATATCCAACTTGTGTCCGTAGCCGCAGGCGCTGCCAGCATGACCATGACCGTGCAAGAACGCATGCTGAATGGTTTTGCAATTTGCCACGGCGGTTACATCACGATTTTGGCGGACACGGCTTTTGCTTATGCCTGCAACTCATACAACGATGTGACGGTGGCGTCGTCCTTGGGCATCGAATTTATTGCAGCAGTACAGGGTGGCGATGTTCTGACTGCGAAAGCCACCGAAATCAGCTTGGCTGGGCGCACGGGTTTGTACGACATTGACGTCAGCAACCAAGACAGCAAACGAGTTGCCGTGATGCGCGGGCGCTCGTACCGGCTCAAAGACAAAAAGATGATTGCCTTATAAAAATCAAAGCAAAAGGAGACAACATGCCCGTCAAATTCCCCGCCCCCAACGATTTAGAACCGATTGAACGCGCCAGCAAAGATGAGTTGCAAGCGCTGCAACTGGCACGCTTGAAACAAACGCTGCAACACGCCTACGACAAAGTACAGCATTACAAACAAGCCTTTGATGCCGCGGGCGTGCACCCCAGCGACTTGAAAACACTGGCTGATTTGGCCAAATTCCCCTTCACCACCAAACACGACCTGCGCGCTAATTACCCCTTTGGCATGTTTGCCGTGCCGCGTGAGCAGGTGGCGCGCATCCATGCCTCGTCGGGCACAACGGGCAAACCGACGGTGGTCGGCTACACGCTGAAGGACATCGATACCTGGGCGAACCTCGTGGCGCGGTCGATTCGTGCCGCTGGTGCGCGGGCTGGTGACTTGGTGCATGTGGCTTACGGCTACGGCTTGTTCACGGGTGGACTGGGTGCGCATTACGGCGTGGAGCGGGCGGGTTGTACCGTGATTCCCATGTCGGGCGGGCAGACTGAAAAGCAGGTGCAGCTGATCACCGACTTCCAGCCCAGCATCATCATGTGCACCCCCAGCTATATGCAGGTGGTGATTGAGGAATTTGAACGCCAAGGCTTAGATGCCAAAGCTTCCAGCCTCAAACTAGGCATCTTCGGCGCCGAGCCGTGGACAGAGGCGATGCGTCACGAGATTGAAACCAACGCAGGCATCGACGCCGTGGATATCTATGGTCTGTCAGAAGTGATGGGCCCAGGTGTCGCCAGCGAGTGCATTGAAAGCAAAGACGGCCCGGTCATTTGGGAAGACCATTTTTACCCCGAAATCATCGACCCCGAAACAGGTGAACTGCTGCCCGATGGCGCAGAGGGCGAGCTGGTGTTCACCTCGCTGACCAAAGAAGCGCTGCCTATCATCCGCTACCGCACCCGCGATTTGACGCGCCTGCTGCCACCGACCTCGCGCAGCATGCGGCGCATGGGCAAGATTGTGGGGCGCAGTGACGACATGCTGATCATCCGCGGCGTCAACGTCTTCCCGACGCAGATTGAAGAGATCGTGCTGCAGCACAGCCAGCTCTCGGGACAGTACCAATTGGTCGTCACCCGCGACGGGCATTTGGACGCGGTGCAGGTGCGCTGCGAGCTGCTGCCCACGGCGAGCATCAGCGCGCAAGAGGCGCAGGCGTGGTTGACGGAACGCATCAAAACGCTGGTGGGCATTACCACCCAAGTCAGCGTGGAAACCCCCAACAGCATTGAGCGCACGCTGGTGGGCAAAGCGCGGCGTGTGGTTGATTTGCGTAAAAACTAAGCTAATAGGACAAGATATGTACACCCAATCCATGGACACTTTGAGCGCCGAAGACAAAGCTCTTGAAGCCGCATCAAAAGCAAAACTACGCAGCGCAGACGAGTTGCAATCGCAAGAACGTTTCGACGCCCGCATAGACGCGGGCGACTTCATCGAAGCCAAAGACTGGATGCCCGAGCACTACCGCAAGACGCTGGTGCGGCAAATCAGCCAGCACGCGCATTCCGAGTTTGTCGGCATGCTGCCCGAGGGCAACTGGATCAGCCGCGCACCCACGCTGAAACGCAAAGCAATTTTGCTGTCCAAGGTGCAAGACGAAGCTGGGCACGGTTTGTATTTGTACGCCGCTGCCGAAACGCTGGGAACATCCCGCGACCAGTTGCTGGACGCGCTGCACACTGGCAAAGCCAAGTACAGCTCGATCTTCAATTACCCGACGCTGACTTGGGCGGACATGGGCGTGATTGGCTGGCTGGTAGACGGCGCGGCCATCATGAACCAGGTGCCGCTGTGCCGCTGCTCCTACGCGCCCTATGCGCGGGCGATGGTGCGGATCTGCCGCGAAGAATCGTTCCACCAGCGCCAGGGGTATGAAGCCCTGTTGACGATGATGACGCAGGGTACAGCCGCCCAGCGCGCCATGGTGCAAGACGCGGTCAACCGCTGGTGGTGGCCGTCGCTGATGATGTTTGGCCCGCCAGATGCCGAGTCGCCCAACTCTGAGCAATCCATGCGCTGGGGTATCAAACGCATCAGCAATGACGACTTGCGGCAAAAGTTTGTCGATGCTACGGTCGAGCAAGCTAGCATTTTGGGCGTCAGCCTGCCCGACCCGCTGCTGCAATGGAACGATACGCGCCAACATTACGACATGGGCCCGATTGACTGGTCTGAATTTTGGCAAGTGGTCGGTGGCGACGGCCCGTGCAACAAAGAACGCTTGGCCGCCCGCGTAGACGCTTGGGACAACGGGGCTTGGGTGCGTGAAGCCGCGCTGGCACATGCCGCGAAACAAGCCGCAAGAAACATCAATAAGGAAATGGCAGCATGAGCAATACAACTGACACCTCTAAAGAGTGGCCACTATGGGAGGTTTTTGTACGCAGCAAAGCTGGCCTAGACCACAAACACTGTGGAAGTCTGCACGCCGCCGATGCGACCATGGCCATCCAACTGGCACGCGACGTTTACACCCGCCGTCAAGAGGGCGTGAGCATTTGGGTTGTGCCTTCAAGCAGCATCACAGCGTCCGACCCCACACAAAAAGACAGCTACTTCGACCCCATGGCCGACAAGGTCTACCGCCACCCCAGCTTTTACGAGCTGCCGGCGGCTGTGGATCACATGTAAACGGGGCTAAATCATGCAAGCTTCCATTTCTATCTCTGATGACCCCAAGCTGCGCTACGTTTTACGACTAGCCGATACCTGCCTGATCCTCGCGCAACGCTTGGGCGAATGGTGCGGCCACGCGCCGGCACTGGAAGAGGACATTGCGCTGACCAATATCGCTCTCGATTTGGTCGGTCAATCGCGCCTGTTGTATGCCTTGGCGGGAGCGATGAGTGGTCACACAGAAGACCAGCTCGCCTTTTTGCGTGACGAGCGTGATTATGTGAATTTGACTTTGGTGGAATTGCCCAACGGCATCCGCAAAGGGCAACAAAACGATTTCGCTTTCACAGTCTTGCGTATATTTGCAGTGGCGAGTTTCCTCAAGTCACTCTGGCAACGTTTGCAAACATCCAACGATGCTGAATTGGCCGCTGTAGCTGGCAAAGCCGTGAAAGAATCGCGCTACCACCAGCAGCATGCGGGCGATTGGGTGGTGCGTTTGGGTGACGGCACAGAAGAATCGCACCGCCGCATGCAAAACGCGCTGAACCAGCTGTGGCCGTACACCACTGAGATGTTTAACAACGATGCCGTGGACGAAGCCGCGCATGACACGGGTCTGGGCCCGCGCTTTGGCGATGTCAAAACTGATTGGCTGGCCGATGTGGAAGCCGTGCTGACCGCTGCAACGCTACAACAACCCAAAGCCAACGCCTTTGTGAGTACTGGAAAAGTGGGTCGCCACAGCGAGCACATGGGCTTTTTGCTAACGGACATGCAGCACTTGCAGCGCAGCTTTCCAGGCGGTGTGTGGTGATTGGAACCGCAGAATTAGCTCAACCTAAGACGCCTGACCATGCGCTGACCGTTGCTTACGCTTGGGAAGTCCTGCACACCGTGCTCGACCCCGAAGTGCCTGTGATGTCGATTTGCGACTTGGGCATTGTGCGTGACGTACAGATGCATGGCGAACGTGGGTTGAATGTGGTATTGACCCCCACATATTCAGGCTGTCCAGCTACCGAAATGATAGCTACTCAGGCAGAAAATGCGCTGGATGCAGCCGGATTTAGCCCTGTAAATTTAACCACCACACACGCGCCGGCTTGGAGTAGTGATTGGATCAGCGCTGAGGGTCGCGACAAGCTGCGCCGCTACGGTATTGCGCCGCCCGGGCCAGCGCAACAAGGTCAAGACATCGTATTGCGATACATGCCGCAGGGCAGAGAATCAAATCAAGTCGTCAGTGCACTGGAGTGTCCGCGCTGTGGTAGCAACAATACCGAGCGTTTGTCAGCCTTTGGCTCCACCGCCTGCAAAGCTTTGTGGCGCTGCATGGCATGCAAAGAGCCTTTTGAGCATTTCAAACCGTTTTAAACCAGATTGATAGCGTTTAAAAAGCCTAAAAATTTATGAGCACCCACTTCCATTCCCTGCGCGTCAAAAGTATCACGCCGGACACCGACGAAGCCGTCATCGTGTCGTTTGATGTACCCGCTGCGCTGCAACACGACTTTCAATTCACGCAAGGCCAGCACCTCACGCTGCGCACTTTGCTGAACGGCAAAGAGGAGCGCCGCTCGTACTCGATCTGCTCAGGCGTGGACGATGGCGAGCTGCGCATTGGTGTGCGCCATGTCAGTGGCGGTGTGATGTCGAGTTGGATCAATCAAAGTCTGAAAACTGGCGAGACCATAGATGTTTTGCCCCCCGAAGGACGATTTTTTGTACCAGTTGATGCGTCACTAGCAAGGCATTACCTAGGCATTGCCGGCGGCAGCGGTATCACACCGATTTTGGCCATCATGAAAACGGTGCTGGCACGCGAGCCGCTGTCGCAATTCACACTGATCTACGCCAACCGCCGCCAAAGCTCCACTATGTTCAAGGAAGAGCTGGAAGACCTGAAAAACCGCTATTTGACGCGTTTGACTTTGCACGCTGTATTTTCACAAGAGCACATGGATTCGCCACTCAACAGCGGACGGTTAACGCAAGCTAAATTGGGTGAGTTTTTGAGCGTGTTGATTCAGCCTCAGCAGCTGGACCACGTCTTTATTTGCGGCCCGCATGGGTTCAACGACGAAGCAGACGCGGCACTGCTCGCAGCGGGCGTGCCAGCAGAACACATCCACATCGAACGTTTTGGCGTGCTTGTGGACGCCGCAGGTGGCAAAACCAAGCCAACTATGCAAGCGGGCGATGCGCCGCAAGCCATGATACAAATCATTCGCGACGGCTTAAGCCGCGACATCGAGTTCCGCACCGAGCATGGCAATGTGCTGGACGCCGCTGCAGCGGCCGGGCTGGAAGTGCCGTATTCTTGCAAATCAGGCGTGTGTTGTACCTGCCGCGCCAAATTGATGGAAGGCCAAGTGCGCATGGATAGAAACTTTGCGCTAGAGCCGCACGAAGTCGCCGCTGGTTTTGTGCTAACCTGCCAAGCCCATCCGCTGACTGAGCGGGTGGTGATTTCTTTCGACGAACGCTAAATAAAATTCAAAGTAACACACAAGCAATATGGCAAGAGGACGCGCCCCCGGATACGACATACAACGCGAGGCGATTTTGAGCCAAGCGGCTGAGCTGTTTGCACGTCAGGGTTTTGTCGGCACCTCTATGAACGAAGTTGCCACCGCCTGCGGCTTGTCCAAACCGGCGCTGTACCACTATGTGCGTGACAAGTCGCAGTTGCTGTTTGAAATTGCCACCACCCATGTGGCGCGTTTGCACGCTTTGATTGAGGAAGTGGCCGCTGGAGACAAGGTGAATCCGCCGCCAGCAGACGCGACAGCCCATGTGCGCCGCTTGATTGAGCGTTTTGTGCTGGAATACGCTGGTGCCCGCCATGCTCACCGCGTGCTGACCGAAGATGTGAAGTTTTTAGAGCCAGCGGACCAAGCCCGTGTTTTGGAACTGCAGCGCCAAGTCGTCAACTCATTTGCTAACGCCATTGCGCAAGTACGGCCTGAGCTGATTGCTGCTGATTTGCACAAACCGCTCGCCATGCTGCTGTTTGGCATGATGAACTGGATGTTCACCTGGCTGCAACCCGATGGCAAGCTCTCGCATGCCGACATGGCACCTGTGGTGGCAGATTTGTTTTTGGGTGGTTTGGGTGCGGTCAAATTACAAAAGTAGCACCGTAAAAATAGAGGCGTAAAAAAACCCAGTGTGCAGATGGCAGACTGGGTTTGTTTTAACTACTCTTAAAGCTTATGCACGTAAATGCCATTTAGCAGCGTCTGGCGTGTTGTCCACAGCGCGCATGATGTCTGCCATCAAACGTGCATCGTGGCGGGCATATTCCCACATTTTTTCATCGGCAATGCGCGCTTTGCGATGAGCGCTCCAAGCGGCGTACATCGCGCTGCCGTCAAAGTTTTTAACACTCAATACAGCGCGGCGAATTGGGCTTGCAGCCAACGCCAAAGCTGCGAACGCAACCGTCCACAAAGCAATCCAAGCTGCGAGCAAGTGGCCATCAGCCCAAGTGTCGATTAACTGGTTAGCAGCTAGAATCAAACCAGATACAACGGCTGCAAGTAAGAAGGTCGCCAAACCGCGCGCGCCATCGAAATTTTTATAGGCTGCTGCAGCGCTGTCTAAAGCGTCGCCCACGCGTTCAATGCCTTCGTGGTGGGTAGGGTAGTTAGGTTGTACAAAACTAGTCATGGTATTTCTCTCTTTCGTTAATTGCACACTTACTAAGAACATAGCTTCAACTTGTGCAATGCCTGAATCATAGGGTAATTACTAGTGTTGCTCCACTTTATATTAGTGATGCTGTATATTCACAATAGTGATGAATTCGGCTCAAAAACCCTCTCAACCTAACTTTCGAACGCTAGACCTCAATTTATTGCGGGTTTTCGACGAAGTCATGGCTGAACGCAGTCTGACCAAAGCGGCGCACAATCTGGCCTTGACCCAGCCCGCCGTCAGCAATGCCATGCGCCGCCTGCGCGAAACTTTGGGTGATGACTTGGTACGCCGCAGCGGCCAAGGGCTAGAACCCACGCCGCGTGCCAACGCCCTGTGGCCTGCCGTGCGCGAAGCTTTGCGCCAGCTGCAAGAAACGCTTGTTCCCAGCCCGTTTGACGCTGCCACATCTACCGATACCTTTGTTTTAGCCATGGCCGACGCCACCGCGTCAGAGCTGATTCCGGGATTGCTCAACCTGGTTGAGCGCGACGCTCCCGGCATCTCCATCCGAGTCGTGCCCTTGTCCACCCGCGACCCCAGGCGCTTGTTAGACGCTGAAACCGCCGACTTGGCGATTGGCCATTTCCCCGCCGCACTGGCAGATTTGACCGCCAGTGCCCAGTCTGGTGGCGCGGTCAGCTACGCGCACCAGCGGCTGTATGACGGCGAATACGTCTGCGTCATGCGCTCTGGCAACCCTTTGGCGCAAGGCCCACTGACGCTGAACCGCTTTTGCGCCGCCCGCCACATGCTGGTCAGCTTTTCGGGGAGACCTTTTGGCTTTGTTGACGAAGCTTTAACAGCCCTACAGCGTCAACGCCGCATTGTGCTGACAGTGAACCAGTTTTTCACCGCCGGTCGCGTCGTCGCCCAGTCCGACCTGCTCACCGTGCTGCCCCGTCATTTTGTCCGAGTAGCCGATGTGCTGAACGAGCTCACCATCCGCCCCCTGCCTTTCGATATGCCCGTCGTCCACGTCGACGTGATGTGGCACAAACGCGAACACCACAACAGCGCCCACCAGTGGCTGCGTGGTGCGATTGCGGCTTCTGCGAAGTTAGCTTTTGAGGAAAATGGCTTATAAACCCCAAATTTTCCCTTCTAATTGGCATCTAACCAGCGTATTTACTGCCTGAGCAGCTATTAATTTTATAGTGATACTTACTTACCAATACAAAACTTCGAGAAAATCACGCCCAATAAATCATCAGAAGTGAACTCGCCAGTGATGGCAGACAGGTCATTTTGAGCCAATCGCAGCTCTTCAGCCAACAAATCTAGCGCTTGTGATTTGGCTTTGAGTTGAGCATCCGCCATTTCTAAGTGTGCGCTCACTTGTCGTAAAGCCTGCACGTGGCGCTCTCGGGCGATGTAGACGCCCTCGGCGGCGGGCTGCCAGCCAGCGACTTGCAGCAGGGTTTTGCGCAATGCATCCAGCCCCGCGCCTTGCTTGGCGGAAATGGTGATTTGGGGGTTGGTTTGGCTCGCTGAAGCCCTGGATTGATGCTGCGCCGCAATGTCAGCGTCTATCGCATCGGCTTTGTTCCAAACGTCGATAACAGGCACGTTTTTAGCCGCCAATTTGGCAATAGCCGATGTGATTACTGCCTCATCAGCTCTGTATTTGATAGCAACTTCAGGGTGATTGGTATTAATCCAACGTGTCAAATCGTGCAAAAACAGCACGGCGTCGGCGTTTTCAATCTCAGTCCAGGCGCGTTCAATGCCGATTTTTTCAACTTCATCCTCACTGTGGCGCAGGCCAGCAGTGTCGATGATATGCAGCGGCACACCGTCGATTTGGATGGTTTGCTGCACTTTATCGCGCGTCGTGCCAGCAATCGGGGTAACGATGGCGAGCTCCGCCCCCGCCAGCGCGTTGAGCAGGGACGACTTGCCCGCATTGGGCTGACCCGCAATGACGACTTTGATGCCTTCGCGCAGCAGTGCGCCCTGGCTGGTGCGCTGCATCACCCGCGCCAAGGTCGCTTGCAGACGGCTCAATTGACCTGCGGCATCGGCTTTTTGCAGGAAGTCGATTTCTTCTTCGGGGAAGTCCAGCGTCGCCTCGACCAACATGCGCAGGTGGATGAGGGCGTCGCGCAGGCTGTGGACTTCTTTGGAAAACTCGCCGGACAGACTGCGGGTCGCGCCACGGGCGGCGGCTTCGGTGCTGGCATCGATCAAATCGGCCACGGCCTCGGCCTGCGCCAGATCCATTTTGTCGTTCAAAAATGCGCGTTGGGTGAACTCGCCAGGTTGAGCGACGCGTAAGCCCGGCAAGCTGGCTTGCGCAGCTTCCAAACAACGCGCCAATAAAAGCTGCATGACCACCGGACCGCCGTGGGCTTGCAGCTCCAGCACGTCTTCACCGGTGAATGAGTGCGGCGCAGGGAAGTAAAGCGCCAAACCGTGGTCAATCGCCTCGCCAGCCGCGTCCACAAAAGGCAGGTACGTTGCCTCGCGCGGCTTCAAGTCGCGGCCACACAAAGCTCTAATCAACGGGCCAATCGCTTTACCCGAAACCCGCACAATGCCCACCGCACCGCGACCGGGTGGGGTGGCGATGGCTACGATAGGCGTGTTTGAAAAAGCGTTCATTGATCTGGATTGTGCAATAAAAAAGGGTCGCAGCAACTGCGACCCTTGATTGATAGACTCACCGAGTTATTTAAATTTCGGGAGGTTGAATTGCGGCGGCACGCCCATGCGGGTGTTGATAATCCACTGCTGAGCGATGGACAAGATGTTGTTGGTGATCCAATACAACACCAAGCCCGACGGGAAGAAGAAGAACATGACGGAGAAGGCCAGGGGCATGTACCACATCATTTTGGCTTGCAATGGGTCTGGTGGCGTTGGGTTTAGCGCGGTTTGCAAGAGCGTGGTCAAGGTCATGACCAGAGGCAAGATGTAGAACGGATCGGGAGCGGCCAAGTCATGAATCCACAGCGCCCACGGGGCATTGCGCATTTCAACCGAGCTGAGTAACACCCAGTACAAGGCAATAAACACTGGAATTTGCACCATGATGGGGAAGCAGCCGCCCAGAGGGTTGATTTTCTCTTCGCGGTAGATTTTCATCATCTCTTGCTGCATCTCTTGTGGCTTGTCTTTCAAGCGCTCGCGCATGGTGGCGATGCGTGGTGCAACCGATTTCATCTTGGCCATGCTGGCATAGGCTTTGGCGTTGAGCCAGTAAAACGCGATTTTCAGCAGCAAAACCAGCGCAATAATTGCCCAGCCCCAGTTGCCGATGTAGCTGTGTAGCTTGTCGAGCAACCAATACAGAGGCTTGGCCAAAATGGTTAAAACGCCGTAATCCTTGACCAGCTCTAGGCCTGGGGTGACAGTTTCCATGGATTTTTCGACTTGCGGACCCGCAAAAAAGCGCGATTCAACTGATTTTGTGGCTCCTGGCGCGACGCTGTCTAAAGCGGTAATCATGCCTACAGCGTATAAATTGGTGTCTACTTTGCGGGTAAACAGCTCGCGTTTGATGCCGTCGGGCAAGATCCATGCGCTCGCAAAGTAGTGTTGCACCATGGCAACATAGCCCTCGCTGGCTTGTTTTTCGACGTCAACTTTGTTTTTCTCAATATCGGTAAATTCAACTTTTTGGTACTTTTTGGCAGCGGTGTAAACAGCTGGACCGGTGAAGGTGGAGTAGAAAGACGACTCGCCCGCCAACTTGTTGCCATCACGCACCAACTGTAAATAAAGCTGCGGTGACACGGCTGCAGCACCTGTGTTGACCACCTCATGCTTCACCGCCACGTCATAAGCGCCGCGCTTCAAGGTGTAGGTTTTAACCAATTTCACACCGCCAGATTCAGGCGATTCAAACTTGACGGTGAGTTCGTTCGCGCCGTCCACCAGCTTGCGAGCACCTGGAGCAACTGTCATGATGGTTTTGTGGGTAGGCAAGTTGGCTGCACCAACCAAACCAGTTTGCGCGACATAAACGCGGTCTTTGCTGTTGTCCAGCAACACCACGCCTTTTGCGGTGCCGGCTTTGACAGCCGCCTTGTCTTCCAAATCCACGTGTTTCACAAACTCAGAATGCACCAAAGAGCCACCTTCGGTGTCAAAAGTCAGCTTGAAAACATCCGTTTGCACCTCAAAACGCTCTTTAGTCGCTGTTGGAGCCTCATTTTTGGCCATAGCCGGTGTATTTACTGCCTGAACAGCTATAGAATTTATAGCGCTTGGAGCGTTACTACTTACATTTGGTATGCCAGCATTTGCCGCGACAGTGTTTGCTGCAGTCGCAGCCTTGGCTGGATTATTTGCGGCGGGGCTGGAGCTCAGCCCAAATGTCGCTTTGTGACCTATGCTGACTTGGTAGTTGTCCCACAGCATAACCATGGAAAAACCAAAAATCACCCACAAAATGGTGCGGCGGATATCGTTCATGAGGATGTCTTCACTTTAGAAGTTACGTTGGTAGATTTAAAAAACCGTTTAGAAAACAGCGAAAAATGAGCTGATTTATCTGGTACGGGGTCCACGCCGCCTTCGCACCACGGATGGCAACGCCCCAAACGCTTTAACGTGAGGTAGCTGCCCTTGGTAGCACCGTGGGTTTCTAGGGCTTGAATCGAATAGATGGAACACGTTGGCTCAAACCTGCAGGCTGAGCCCAGCCACGGGCTAAGAAACAAACGGTAGGCTTTGACTATGCCGACCAAAAGTTGCTGCATCATGACTTTGCACTCGCTTTTTCACTCGTCTTTGCACCTGCAAAAAGGTGTTGTAACTCTGCGCGAACGGCTGTTTTGAGTTTGTCCGACGTGGCGCTGATGAATTCAGCACGGTCAAAACCAGCACGCAACCGAACAACGTGAGCTGCAAACGGCAAATGGCAGCTTGTATCAGTGCTCACTGCGTAAATTTGGCGTTTGATGGTGTTGCGTGTAACCGCGCGTTTAGCCCAGCGTTTGGGCACAATCACACCTAGCCAGGTGTCTTGCACGGCAAAAAGAGGTTTGCTATGGGTTGGTCTAGCATCTGTCACCTCGTTGGTATCTAACGCAACATTTGAGCATGCGTTGGGATTCAGAGCCACACGATGCAAGGCAAAGTGCGGGGTGCGAGAGACAGTTTGGCCGCTCATCACCGCTGCAAACTGCGCTTTGGTCACTATTCGCTGCAAGATGGCGCGGCAAAGTAGGCTGCTGAAGATACGGATACCTTCTCATCCAGCAGCCAAATTTGACTAAAGCTTAGACAGCCAGACGTTTGCGGCCTTTGGCGCGGCGTGCGTTGATCACAGCACGGCCACCTGGCGTTTTCATGCGTGTCAAAAAGCCGTGGGTACGGGCGCGGCGAACTTTAGAGGGTTGGTAAGTGCGTTTCATGGGATCATCCTAAGTACATTTTGAAGCGTGTTGCTTCAGGTTAGCCCATGATTATCGCAGATTCTTGAGGCATAGCCACTGTTTAGATAAAAGCACTAAGGGAAAGTCACACTAGTGGTGCGTTTTTCGGCTTGTATGATGAGTTACAAAGCAGTTACCAAAAGGAATGACGCATGAGAAAACGACTCGATAGGACGCTTGTTGCCACATTTATCGCAAATGTCAGCATCACAAGCGCCTTAATTACAGGGGCAATATTTGTTGCAGTGACGCCTGCTTTTGCACAAAACGACTTAAATACATTAAAAATTGGCGTTATTGGCCCATTTTCAGGCGCATCAGCAGATTTTGGTGTGCCTATGCTGAATGGCATCCAAATGGCGGTTGATGAAATCAATGCTGTAGGTGGTTATTCTGGACGGAAGTTGGAAATCGTTAAAAAAGACGATGAGGCCAAGCCCGATGTTGGATTCAAACTATCCAACGAACTGGTTGCTGAAAAAGTAGTCGCAACGATTGGGTTTTGCAATACAGGTGTTGCGGCCAAATCACTGGACGTCTTTCAGGCCAATAAACTTCCCTTAATTATTCCTTGCTCGACGGGTACGCCCTTGACAGCAAAGTTCCCAGCTGCAGAAAGTTACATCTTCAGAACTTCGGCAAAGGATGCCATACAAGCACCTTTTGTTGTTGAGGACATCGTCAAGCGCGGCTGGACCAAGGTTGCTATTTTTGCTGATACAAGCGGCTATGGTGAGGCTGGCTTTCAAGATGTAGAGAAAGCTTTGGCGGCTAAGAACTTAAAGCCCGTTTACATTTCTCGTTTTACATTAGGTGTCAAAGATCTCAGTGAAGACTTAAAAGCGGCAAAAGCAGCTGGTGCAAACGTTATTTTCAGCTACACCGTGGGCGTAGAAAACGCGGTAATTGCCAAAGGCCGGCTAGCATTGGGTTGGAAAGTTCCGCAAGTAGGTGCATGGCCATTGTCGTTCCCGTTTTTCATCGACGGCGCCAAGGAAGCTGCAGAAGGTGCGTTGATGGCCCAAACCTTCATCGCCGAGCCGAGTAATTCACACCGTGCTGCTTTTTTAACGAGCTATGCGCGCAAATTCAAGGTCAGCAAAATCCCTGTCCCAATGGCTGCGGCACAGGGGTATGACGCCGTCTATATTTTGCTGTATTCACTTTTCAACGTCAAAGGCGGTAATTTCAGCGGTGAGGCTATTAAAACCGCATTAGAGAACAAAATTCGTACCTATTACGGCGTGGTTGCGACGTACGAGCAGCCATTCAGCGCGAAAGACAAAGATGCGACGACGCAAAACATGCTGGTCATGGGCATGGTAAAAAATGGCGCTGTGACTTTTGCTTACCCACAGGACGCCAAAAACAACCTGTTTGTGCAGCGAAAGCAATGAGCGCCCACCGCCTAGATAAAATTGGGGCTTGAACACTCAAAAATTGTCCGACGACACATCAAAAAAATTTATTCAGGCGATGCCTGTTGTTTTTGTTTTGATTTGGAGTACGGGCTTCATTGTTGCTAAGTTTGGCTTGCCTTTTGCACCGCCATTGACGTTTTTAAGCATTCGATACTCACTGTCCATCATGTGCTTTTTGGTGTGGATTGGGCTGGCTCGCGCGGTATGGCCTAGTGATAAAAAGCAATGTTGGCATCTTGCGGTGACGGGTGTGCTAATGCATGGCGGCTATTTAGGCGGCGTATGGATAGCCGTGAAAGCTGGCATGGGCTCGGGTTTGGCGGCGCTGATTGTGGGGTTTCAGCCGATCTTGACAGCGCTTTGGCTGTCTTACCTTGGCTCTACAGCCGCCCAAAATCCGCCTCAAGCTGTCGTCTCCAAACGGCAATGGGTAGGATTGCTGCTCGGTTTGGCTGGTTTGCTGCTGGTGGTTGCGCGCAAATTTGGTGCCACCAACGAAGTGACGCTGCTAACTTTTGCTGCTGCCGTCTTCGCCTTAGTCAGCATCACCGTGGGGACTTTGTACCAAAAGCAGCACGTCGCCGCAACCGATGTGCGCACGGCTAATGTGATTCAGCTGGGTGCTGCGTTGCTGGTGACACTGCCTTTTGCGATGCTTGAGGCCGAAGCTATCACTTGGAATACTTCGTTTGTAGGCGCCATGGCTTGGGCGGTGTTGGCCTTGACGCTGGGTGGCAGCTCGCTGATGTTTATGTTGATCCAGCGCGGTGCCGCTACGACCGTGACCAGCTTGCTGTATCTCGTGCCACCAACGACGGCGCTGATGGCTTGGGTGCTGTTTGACGAAGCGATTACGCTCGTGACGCTTTTGGGCATTGCGTTGACGGCAATAGGGGTGAGCTTGGTGGTACGCCCTGCACGTCTAAAGTGAATTAATCTAAACCAGTCCCAAATTACGCCCAGGGCGGCAACACCTGCGTCTTGAGCTGCTTTTGCCGTGCTTCGTAGTCGGGTAAAACACTGGCCACGGTGGCCCAAAAACGCGGGCTGTGGTTGAGCTCACGCAGGTGGCTGAGCTCATGTGCCACCACATAATCAATCACCTCTGGTGGAAACTGCATCAAACGCCAGTGCAGGCGAATCGAGCCATCTGCTTTGGCGCTGCCCCAGCGGGTATTGGCGTTGGTTAACGCCAAGGTGCGCCAGGCCACACCCAACAAAGCAGCGTAATGGTTCATACGTGCGGTGTAATGCTGCGTGGCTTGTTGTGTTATCCATTTTTTGGTGGTGTCGCGGATTTTTTTGTCGCTGGCTGTGGCAGGCAACGCCAATGACAGCACGCTTGTGTTGTCTGACTCACTGTCGCTTTTCAAACTATGCTTTTCAGCTTGCGGATCGACGCGCACTTGCAGCGTACCGCCCAAGTAGGCCAGCTGCGCACCTGCCTGCCAATCCATCTTCAGCGCTGCCATGCACGCTTCACGCTGCTGCATGCCGCTCAGCTTACGAACAATCCAGCTGCCCTTTTCTTGCACGGCGGCTTCGATACTGGCTTGTAACATGCCAAACGGCGCACGCACCGACAAACCTGCCGGGCTAACGCTGAAGGTCATGGTGCGCCTGCGGCTGCGCAGCAGCTCGTAATCCACACCTTGTCCTTGCAGGCGGGTGTGTTGACTGGCTTGTGGATGGCGTGAAAAAACGTCACCCGATGGGGGTAACAAGGGTGCTGATGGCGGCTCTACTTGTTTAGGCTGCGCCGATGGTGCTTTAGATCGTCGTTTTGGTGGCGCGATTTGCGGCGGCTCGTAGACGGGCGCTACGTCAAACAAATCCAGCGTGAACTTTAACAAGCGCAGCATGGTGAGTGGACGTTTATTTGTATGCCTCAGGATCCAAACGGCGCATTTCGGCTTCTATCCAAGCTTCCACTTCACGCATCAACTCAGCTGGCTCACGACCAGCGCTAGGAATCGGTTTACCAATCGAAATATCTACAATGCCGGGGGTTTTGATAAACGCTTTGCGCGGCCAGCATCTGGCAGATGTGACCGCAACCGGAACGACAGGTGCGCCCGTTTCAATCGCCAAACGTGTGCCGCCTGTTTTGTAGACGCCTTGTTGGCCCCGCGCTGTGCGCGTGCCTTCTGGGAACATGATGACCCACGTCCCTTTGTCCAACAAGCGCTTGCCCTGTTCAACCACCTTGTTGAATGCTTGCGTGCCCTGCTTGCGGTCAATGTGAATCATGTCCAAGCTGCCAATCGCCCAGCCAAAAAATGGAATGCGCAACAGTTCTTTTTTGAACACATACGCCAAGGGGTGTGGCATCAGCGCAATCATGGAAAATGTTTCCCATAATGACTGGTGTTTGACCAATAAAATCGCCGCATCCGTTTTGCCAACAGGCAAGTTTTCCCAACCTGTCACACGGTTGTGAATACCCAAAATTGCAGTGCCACTTTTCACAGAAAGCCGCAGCCAATTCAGGCAAACGGCATAGCACCATTTTTCTTGACCCAGCACACGCAGCAGTACGGCGGCTAACGCCCAAGGTACGACGGTCACAGCCAACAGCGCAGTATGCAATACCGCGCGCACAAAATTAATCACACGGTTCATGGCGCTTTCTTTTCTTGGTCTTTTTCGCGAGCGATGATGAAATCAGCAAATGCCGCAAAATCAAGGTGTGTGATGGTGTTACTAGGGAATGTATCCGGCAATTTTTGACCACGGTATTGCAAGGCGTTTCCGGTCAGCACCAAATGTGGCTCGCAGCCGGCAGCCACGGCTGCTTGCATATCACGCAAACTGTCGCCAGGGCTAGGAATGGTGTGTGCGTCGACGCCCGTGCGCTCGATGATTTGCTCAAACAGTCCTGGCAGCGGTTTGCGGCAGCTGCAATTGTCTGTGGGGGTGTGTGGGCAGTAAAACACCGCATCCATACGGCCACCAAGGGCGCTCAATAATTTATGCATTTTGGCGTGCATGGCGTTCAGCGCCGCCACATCAAACAAACCACGTCCCAGACCAGATTGGTTGCTGGCAATAATCGTACGCCAGCCCGCATGGTTCAACTTGGCCACGGCCTCCAAAGCGCCCGGTAGTGGAATCCACTCCTCAGGCGACTTGATGAAGTCGGCATGCTCCTCATTTATGGTGCCGTCGCGGTCTAGGATGATGAGTTTCATGGCAGCGCTATTTAGGTAGCCAACTTTGACAAATCAGCCACGCGGTTCATAGCTTCGTGCAGGCTTTTCAGTAAACCTTGGCGGTTCAGGCGCAAGTCCATCTCTTCGGCGTTCACCATGACGCCGTCAAAGAAGGCGTCAACTGGCGCACGCAAGGCAGCCAGCGTTTGCAGTGAGGCCGTGTAGTCACCCGCTTCAAACTCCGCTTTGGCCTTGGGTATGACCTCTTTCATCGCCGCAAACAGCGCGATTTCGGCAGGTTCTTTGAGCAAGACCGCGCTGACATGGGCGTCCACATCTTCGGCTTTTTTGAGGATATTGCTGATGCGCTTGTTGGCGGCGGCGAGGGCGGCGGCTTCGGGCAGGGCGGCGAAAGCTCGAACTGCGGCGAGACGTTTTGGCAAAGTAGACCAAGCACCGAGCTTTTGCGCATAAATCGCGGCATCTACTTCTGCACCTGAGTAACCGCCATCTTTCAGATAACCTTTTAGACGCTCAATCAAGAACTCGTCCAACTCGGTGGCGCGATCTTGCAGCAACCCCTGCGGGAAAGACGCAAAAGCCAGTCTGGTCAGCTCGTAGAAGTGCAAAGACAATTGGCTTTCAACCAACATCCGAACAACGCCCAACGCATGCCGACGCAGCGCAAACGGGTCTTTGTCCCCCGTTGGCAAATTGCCAATACCAAACATGCCCACCAATGTTTCCAGCTTGTCTGCCAAGGCGACGACCACGCCCACATCGTTACGCGGCAGCGTGTCGCCTGCAAAACGCGGCTTGTAGTGGTCTTCAATCGCATCGGCAACAGCAGTGCTCAAACCGTCGTTCAAGGCGTAATAACGACCCATGATGCCCTGCAATTCAGGGAATTCACCCACCATATCGGTCACCAAATCAGACTTGGCTAGGTTAGCCGCTTGGTCGGCCTGCGCCGCCAATGTTTCGCCACCCAACTGCTGGCCAATGGCTTTGGCAATGGCGCGGACGCGAAGTATGCGCTCACCTTGCGAACCCAGTTTGTTGTGATAAACGACCTTGTCCAGCCCCGCAACCCGAGATTCCAGCGTTTTCTTGCGGTCTTGGTCAAAGAAAAACTTGGCATCGGCCAGACGTGGGCGTACCACGCGCTCGTTGCCGCCTATCACCGCGCTGGCGTCTGCCGGACTGATGTTGCTGACGACGAGGAATTTGTTGCTTAATTTTCCAGCAGCGTCGAGCAGAGGGAAGTACTTTTGATTCGCCTTCATGGTCAAAATCAAGCACTCTTGCGGCACGTCCAAAAACTCTTTTTCGAAAGCGCAAGTCAGCACATTGGGGCGCTCAACCAAGGCCGTCACCTCGTCCAACAGGGCGTCGTCGTCAATTGGGCTGTACGTTGTGCCATCCGCAGCACCAGCTTTGGTGGCAGCGACTTTGAGCTGGCGTTCAATCTCGGCACGGCGCTCGGCAAAACTGGCGATCACCGCGCCATCTTTGAGCAGCGTTGCGGCATAACTGTCGGCATCTTTGATGACCACGGGCGACACTGCTGCCTCAAACCTGTGGCCTAGAGTTTCACGCCCTGATTTAAGACCTAAAACCTCTATAGCCAGCGTTTTGTCTGCCTGAAGCGCTATTAATTTATGAGCAGGACGAACAAAGCTCACGCTACTCCAACCCGGCATGTCGCAGTTTTGTGCGAGCTGGTAGCTCATCACTTTCGGAATGGGCAACTTGGCTAGCGCCTCAGTCACGGCTTTTTGCAAGCCTTCGGTAATCGTTGCGCCTTTGACCAAACTGTCGTAAAACAAAGCCTCGGCTTTGCCGTCCATGGCACGTTTTAAGCCTGCTACGGCGGATGCTGGGTTTGTGATGTCAGCGCCCAAAGCTTGCAATTTCTTCAACAAAGCCGGTGTCGCATTACCCGCAGCGTCCAAACCCACGCTGACTGGCATGAGTTTTTGCGACACGGCTTTGTCAGCGGCTTGCGTCGCCACGGCGGTGATGTGCGCCGCCAAACGACGCGGCGTGGCAAACGGGGTGACCACGGCGTCTGCATTCGCCAAACCTTGGCTTTGCAACGATGCCGCCAAAGTGCTGGCAAAGGCTTCGCCGAGTTTTTTCAGGGCTTTAGGGGGGAGTTCTTCGACGAAGAGTTCAACGAGCAGGTTTTGGGTTGTCATGTTCATGCGGCCACCTTCTTGGCGGACGTTGTCGCGGTACTAGGCATCAGGGGTGCGACTTGCGCAACCCAGTCGCGCGGAGCCATGGGGTAGCCGAGCCGCTCTCGACTCTCCAGATAACTTTGCGCCACGCTGCGCGAGATGTTGCGGATGCGGCCCATGTAGGCGGCACGCTCGGTCACGCTGATGCTGCCGCGTGCGTCCAGCAAATTGAAGGTGTGCGCCGCTTTGAGCACCTGCTCGTAGGCGGGCAGGGCGAGCTGCTGTTCCATCAAATACTTGGCCTGCTTTTCGTGCGCGGTGAAGGCGGTGAACAAGAAGTCGGTGTCGCTGTGCTCGAAGTTGTAGGCGGATTGTTCTTTTTCGTTCTGCAAAAACACATCGCCATAGCTCATGGTTTCGGTGTATTTCAGGTCGTAAACGCTGTCCACACCCTGCAAATACATGGCCAGACGCTCCAGACCGTAGGTGATTTCGCCCGTGATCGGCTTGCAATCGATGCCGCCGACCTGCTGGAAGTAGGTGAACTGCGTCACCTCCATGCCGTTGAGCCAGACTTCCCAGCCGAGGCCCCACGCGCCCAGCGTTGGGTTTTCCCAGTCGTCTTCGACAAACCTAACGTCGTTTTTCTTCAAGTCAAAGCCCAAAGCTTCGAGCGAGCCGAGGTACAAGTCCAAAATATTCGCCGGTGCAGGCTTCAACACGACTTGGTATTGGTAATAGTGCTGCAAACGGTTAGGGTTTTCGCCATAGCGGCCGTCTTTCGGGCGGCGGCTGGGCTGCACATAAGCGGCTTTCCATGGCTCGGGGCCAAGAGCCCTTAGAAACGTAGCAGTGTGTGATGTTCCTGCACCGACTTCCATGTCATAGGGTTGTAAAAGGGCGCAGCCTTGGGCGTCCCAGTAGGACTGGAGTTTGAGAATGATTTGCTGAAATGTAAGCATAGGGCATTGATTTTACCTTGATACCTTGTTGTACTGACGCCTTGGAAGTGCTTGCAAAGTCATGCGAAATGTTGTGCTACACCTCATTTCGTGCTACGATTTAGTTTCGTACAACCTGTTAAATTGTAAAACCATGACCACCGTATCCGTATCGCCAAAATTCCAAGTCGTGATCCCAAAAGAAATTCGAGAAGCATTGAATTTATTCTCCGGCCAGCGCATGGAAGTTAGGTTGAACAAAGGCAAGGTGGAGTTTGTGCCTGAGAAAACGATTTTGTCGTACCGTGGACGCTGGCCCGGCATTGACAGCACCATTGTGCGTGACGCGGACAGGGTTTAAACGTGGCGACTAGTCAACTGGTCACGCAATTCAACGTGGTAGACAGTTGCGGCTGGCTGGCTTTGTTTGGCGACGAAGCCAATGCCCCCTTTTTTGAAACTGCCTTTGTGAACCCTGATTTGCTCATCGTGCCTGCACTTACCCTGTACGAGGTAGGCAAGCGCATGTTGCAAGACCGGGGTGAAGATGCAGCGCTAGAAGCCTTATCTGTGATGCAAAAGGGTCGCGTCGTGCAACTTGAGCCGTCTGATTTGTTTGAGGCCGCCAAAACAGCCACAAAAAACAAGCTGTCCATGGGCGACGCCATCATTTGGCAAACCGCGCATCTACACGGCGCGAAGCTGTACACGCAAGATGCGGGCTTGCGTCAGATGCCGAATGTGATGTTCAAAGCAAAGCCTTAGAGCACTGACTTAGAGCGCTCACGTGATTTAAACCACGCAGCAAGCGCCAGAACGCATGCCCCAAAACCCCACAGCGGCCACAGCCAAAACCGCGACACCCACGCGGCGTAAGGCGTGACAACCGTGTTGCCCCAAACCTGCCCGACCAACACGCCACGGGTGTGTCGTTCTATCGAATGCGTGACTTTGCCTTGCGCGTCGATGATGACGGTCGCGCCCGTGTTGGTCGCGCGGATAGACGGCTTGGCCAGCTCCATAGAGCGTAATCTGGCGATATTCAAGTGCTGGTCAATCGCGATGGTGTTGCCAAACCAAGCGATATTGGTGAGGTTGACCAACATGGTGGGCGCTACAGCGGGGTTGGCAAAACGCCCAGCCAGCTCTTCACCAAACAAGTCTTCGTAGCAAATGTTTAAGCCCAAACGCTGGCCCTGCCAATAAAATGGAGGTTGCTGTGTGCCGCCGCGCACAAACACGCCTAATGGGATCTTCATCATGTCGATAAACCACTGCGCAAAAGGCGGAATAAACTCACCGAAGGGCACCAAGTGGTCTTTGTCATACTGGTAAGGGGCAGACAACGGCAAGGCAGTGGGCTTAAAACCCACAACGCTGTTGCTAAACCCTGTGATGCGGTCGCCCTTGGGTATACCAATCAGCGCTGCTTTTTGACCGTTTTCAAGCTTGAATGACTGTTGCACGTTGCGCCAGTACTCGGGTGGCAGGCTTTGCGGCAGCAGAGGAATGGCCGTTTCTGGTGTGACGACCAGCCCCGTTTGCACCTTGTCTAATTGCTCGGCATACCAAGCCAGCGCCGTAGTTACGCCAGAGCCTGCTTGAAATTTCTCGTTTTGCGGGATATTGCCTTGGAGCAGCGTGACATTCAAGGCTTTAGGCAATGCGGCATCAACTGCTAGCGCCTGTTTAGATGGCAAGCCTAGCGCCCATGCGGCCAGTAAAACCATCAAAACCGTTAAGCCTTGAATTTTCATGAACCCTATGTACTGGGTTTTAGAACTTGTTTTTGATACCCGCCCCAACCACTGCGCCAAAGCCATCGCAGCAAAAGCCGCGACAAAGCTCACGCCGTAAACCCCGACATACGAAGCCAAACCTGCCAGCGGCCCGTCCAAGTGCGAGTAGCCCACAGCGCCCCACGGAAAACCCGTTAACCACGTACCGCGCGCCATTTCTGCCAGCATCCAACACGACGCAAAAATGATAGCACCGCAGGCAGTAAATACGCTGGCTAGAGTCAAATTTGACTCATTTTTGACGCTCTTTGTCGATATTTGATGAAAAATCAGGCAAACCATCACGTAAAACAGCGCCATACAAGCGCTGAGCAGCAGCACCGCAAAGGCCGCCAGCCAAGGTGCCAAGCCGCCATAAGTGTGCATAGAAACATAGAGCCACCAAACACTGCCGCACAGCCACGCCGTGCTGAACAGCCAGCTGCGCCACGCCACTTGTTTCAGCGTTACCGCGCTTAACAACGACCGCGCAAAGACCGCCATCGCCAAAATTTGCAGCCACCACAAGGCTTGGCCACGCAAGATGCCTAAAACCGGCACCTCCACCCCGAAAGGCCACGCCAAGCTGAGGGATTGTGCCCAGCCAGCCAATATCAACACCACGAATTGCATGAATTTACTCAGCCATGTGCTCAGGCATGACCTTGAACCACTTCACCGCGCCGCCCTTGGTGTGCAGCACCGTGAAGCTAAGGCCGTTGAGCACTGTACGCTCGCCGCGCTTGGGCACATGGCCCATTTCGTGGGCGATAAGGCCGCCTATGGTGTCGAACTTGTTGTCAGAATCTGATTCCAACAGTTTGACATCAAACGTGTCGTTGACGCGCTCAATTGCCGTATCACCGCTGATGCGGTAGGTTTTGTCTGCCAAGCCAAAGATATCACCGTCGTCTTCAGCAATGTCAAATTCATCTTCGATTTCACCGACGATTTCTTCCAACACGTCCTCAATCGTCAGCAACCCCGCCATGCGACCAAACTCGTCAATCACAATCGCCAAATGGTTGCGGTTGCCACGGAATTCGCGCAGCAAATCGTTGAGCCCCTTGGTTTCGGGTACAAACACGGGTGGGCGCAGGAGCGCACGGATATTCAACTCAGGCGCACGCTGCAGTTTCAGCAGGTCTTTGGCCATCAAAATGCCGATGATGTTGTCTTTTTCGCCCTCATACACGGGGAAACGCGAGTGCGCGGTGTCTATCACTTGGTGCATCAGCTCGTCGTGGCTTGAATCTATGTCCAGCAGGTCAATGCGTGTGACGGGCACCATCACATCGCCAGCCGTCATGTCAGCCATGCGAATCACGCCTTCGAGCATGGCGCGGCTTTGAGCACCTATGACATCGTTGTCCTCGGCATCAGCAAGGGTTTCATACAGCTCGTCTTTGGAGTCTGGGCCGGGGTTGATGAACTCAACGATTTTTTGAAACAAGGAGCGTTTGTCAGTATGCTGTGCAACGCTGCTTGTGCTTGGAGCGCTACTGGTTACTGACGATGAACTGGGTTCTGACACTATGGTGGCGCTCACTGATTAAGTGCTCTGAGCGCGGTTGTTGCGAAGCCTCTAGGATAGCAGTTCTTGAAAATGCTTGGCCTGCTGCTTGATGCCGTAGTCAAATTCAGCCATCTGGTCTTCCACCATTTCCGTTAAACGGGTTGCCAGAGTAGCCTCAGGCAGTTTTAAGTACGCATCAGACTCTGAGCCATTACGCTCCACCGTAGCGCCGGCTTGGCGAGCGATTTTCAGCATCGCGGTGTTCTCAGACAAGGCGTGGATAAACAAAGTGTCGCGCCCTTCGTTGCGAGCGTGCATCACCGCGCGGTCAAACAAGCGTGCGCCATAACCACGGCCACGCGCTGCTTTGAGCACCGATACACCAAACTCTGCAGTGTTTGCTTGCGCGAGGTCATCAGAGACCGCCAAATGCGCCATGGCAATCAAAGCCAGTTTGCGGTTGAAAATGCCGTAAATATCGTCGCGCTCAAAATTCAGCCCATCTGCATAGCGGCTAATCTGCTCGTCCGAGGCAGCATAACCAAAACGCAAGTACCGATCCGACTCATCCAACGCTAGCAAATGGCTCGCAATGCGGTCGCGGTGACGCGGCCCCAAAGAGCGAATCGGCACCAGCGGAAAGCTTGAACGCACAGACGTCAGGGGTTTGGTTTTATCCATAGTTCCAATATACGGGTTTTCCCTTAAATTACCAGCTGTTTTGTTGCGGCGCAGCAATAAATGACGCTTTCTAGGCGTAACACTCTCGATTCAAGTGACTTTGTGCGCATTTTCCCAATCAAATTAGCTTAACTGCACGGCTTTGGTTTTACGTTTACGATGCTAATAGTTGTTTTTATTTAAGGTTTTTTGATGTTGTCTGCTTCTATTTCTAATTTTTTAACCAAATTCTTTGCTACGAGCCTCATCGCTTTGCCGATGGCGGTATTCGCCCAAAGCAGCGGCAAAACGATCACCATCGTCGTGCCTTACCCCGCTGGCGGCCCGCTGGATATTTCTGCCCGTATCTTGGCCGAGGGTGCGCGTGGCAAACTGGACAGCGCCATCATCGTTGAAAACAAACCCGGCGCAGGTGGCACGATTGGCGCGAACCAAGTCGCCAAATCCGCTGCTGGCAGCAACCAGTTGCTGATGGGAGCAGTGGCCACCCACGCCGCCAACCCGTGGCTGATGCCCAACTACCCGTTTGACCCGCTCAAAGACTTCAAACCTGTGAGCTTAGTGGCGCAAATCCCCAATGTCTTGGTCATCAACGCCGATGTGGCCGCCAAACTCAACATTCGCAGCACCGCAGACCTGATCGCCCACATCAAAAAGAACCCCGGCAAGCTGAACTACAGCTCTGGCGGCAACGGCAGCATTGGCCACATTGCTGGGGAGATGTTGAAATCGTTGACGAAAAGCAGCATGGTGCATATTCCGTACCTAGGCGCGGGGCCCGCGCAGCTGGGCTTGCTATCGGGTCAAGTTGATGTGATGTTTGACAACCTAGCGTCCGCCCTGCCGCAAATCCGCGCTGGCAAGCTGCTGGCGCTGGGGGTGACCACGCAAAAGCGCAGCGAAGCGCTACCCGATGTGCCGCCCATCAACGACACCATCAAAGGTTTCAACGTTTCCACTTGGTTTGGTATTTTTGCGCCCAGCCATGTGGCGGATGCCGACATTCAAAAATACGCCGCCGCGTTTGCCGACACCATGAACGCCCCAGAAAACAAAGAGAAATTCAACAAAATGGGTTTCACGCCCGAACGCCTCAGCCCTGCAGAATTTACCAAATTTGTGCAAAATGAGCATGCCAAATATGGCGCGCTGATCAAAACAGCGGGAATCAAAATTGATTGAAAAACTAAACCCCACGACCTCTGCAGCATTGCTTGCTACGCTTGAAAATTGGCAGCACGACGAAAAGCGCGATGCCATCACCCGCGAATTTGTGTTCACAGACTTCGCACAAGCTTTCGGCTTCATGACGCAAATCGCTATTCAAGCCGAAAAGCGGAATCACCACCCCGAGTGGTTCAATGTGTACAACCGCGTCAACATCACGCTGACGACGCACGATGTGAACGGCTTGTCGCAGCGCGATATTGATTTGGCACGCTATATTGACACCGCTTTTTCAAACTTTAGCAATGTGGGCTCGAAGAAAGAGCCTTTAGAGATGTAATTTTGCTATATTTTTAATAGCTGCGCAGGCAATAAATATGCCGGCTAAAAGCATAAAATACCCCTTAAATCGGTCATCCCCGCGCAGGCGAGAATGACCGTGCGAATTAAGCCGCTATCGCCTTCGCCAACTTGTCCTTCGTCTCGCTCAGCTCTTTGGGCAGGTGATACGCCAATTTTGTGAACAGCTCGTCGTGCAGTTTCAGCTCGTCCGTCCACGCGGCTTTGTCGAAGCTGGTGACGGTGTTGAACTGTTGCTCGGTGAAGTTCAAGCCGTTCCAGTTGATTTCACCGTAAGTTGGGCTGACGCCGAAGGGTTGATCAACACCTGCCGCTTTGCCCTCAATCCGGTCAATCATCCAAGCCAAAACGCGCATGTTTTCACCGTAACCTGGCCAGACGAACTTGCCTGCAGCGTCTTTGCGGAACCAGTTGGTGCAGAAGATATTGGGTTGCTTCGCGCCAGATGCTTTAATTTTTTCGCCGATATTGAGCCAGTGCTGGAAATAGTCGCTCATGTTGTAGCCGCAGAAAGCGATCATGGCGAATGGGTCGCGACGTACCACGCCTTGCTGTCCTGCTATCGCTGCAGTAGTTTCTGAGCCCATGGTGGCTGCCATGTAGACGCCTTCCACCCAATTGCGGCCTTCGGACACCAAAGGCACGGTCGTGGAGCGGCGGCCGCCGAAGATGAAGGCGTCAATCGCTACACCTGCGGGGTTGTTCCACTCTGGGTCTAGCGCAGGGTTGTTGGTGGCGGCGACGGTGAAGCGTGAATTAGGATGCGCGGCTTTTGCGCCCGTTTCTTTGGCGATTTGCGGTGTCCAGTCTTTGCCTTGCCAGTCGATCAAGTGTGCAGGCACTGGCAAATCGGTCTCCATGCCTTCCCACCAGACATCGCCGTCGTCGGTCAAACCGACGTTGGTGAAAATCGTGTCTTTGTTCAAGCTCAACATGCAGTTCGGGTTCGTCAGCATGTTGGTGCCGGGTGCAACGCCGAAGTAGCCCGCTTCTGGGTTGATGGCGTACATTTTGCCGTCTGCACCGGGTTTGACCCAGGCGATGTCGTCACCAATCGTCGTGACTTTCCAGCCCTCAAAACCCGCTGGCGGTACCAGCATGGAGAAATTGGTTTTGCCACAAGCGGATGGGAATGCAGCCGCGACGTGATATTTCTTTCCTTGCGGATTGGTCACACCCAAAATCAACATGTGCTCAGCCAACCAACCTTCGTCGCGTCCCATGTTGGACGCAATACGCAGCGCGAAGCACTTTTTACCTAACAAAGCATTGCCTCCGTAACCTGAGCCATAGCTCCAGATTTCGCGGGTTTCTGGATAGTGAACGATGTATTTGGTGTCGTTGCACGGCCAAGTGACATCTTTTTGACCGGCTGCCAGCGGTGCGCCCACAGTGTGCACGCACGGCACGAAATCACCATTGGTGCCGATGATGTCGTACACCGCTTTGCCCATGCGGGTCATGATTTTTTGGTTCACTGCGACGTACGCGCTGTCGGACAGCTCAATGCCGATGTGCGCAATCGGGCTGCCCAGCGGGCCCATGGAGAAGGGCACAACGTACATGGTGCGGCCGGCCATACAGCCGTCGAACAAGGGGTTCAGCGTGGCACGCATCTCGTTCGGAGCCATCCAGTTGTTGGTCGGGCCGGCGTTTTCTTCTTTTTCAGAGCAAATGTAAGTGCGGTCTTCCACGCGGGCGACGTCGCTGGGGCTGGAATTGGCCAAGAAGCTGTTGGGACGCTTGGCTGGGTTCAACTTTTTGAAGGTGCCGGCGTCGACCAGCAGCTGGCACAGGCGCTGGTATTCTTCCTCGCTGCCGTCGCACCAGTAGATGTCTTTTGGTTTTGTCAGCGCAGCCATTTCGGCGACCCAAGCGATCAGCTTGGCGTTTTTGACATAGGCTGGTGGATTGATTTCCAAAGCCATCATGTTGCGTGCGTTCATAGAGGAGACTCCAAAGTTAAAAATCGTTTTTTCAAATCAGATTTATCAAGCTTTTAGGCAAACACCTAAAATCTGATTTGAAAACGCGACCTAGCTAACTTGTTGATTACCTTTTTGACACGTAAGGTGTCGATTTTATGAACCAAGCTTGCTAGTTACCTACAAGTTACTTGAATTTTTCATGCATTATTTGCATAACGTTATGCATTCACAAACAGCGCTAAACAGGCGATTCTTTTTAAAACGGGGCACAGCAACGGCTGTTGTTTTATACACAGCCAGCTTTACAGCGTCTGCCATCACGCCGCCTACGCTACGCGTTGCCGCAGCCAGTGACCTCAAATTTGCGCTAACTGCGGTGTGCCAAACCTTCACAAAAATGACAGGGCAAGCGGTTGATTTGCAGTTCGGCTCGTCAGGCAACTTGGCGCGACAAATTACACAAGGGTTACCGCTGGACATCTTTCTGTCTGCTGACGAAGCTTTGGTGCTGTCACTTTTTGACGGTGGTTTTGCGCCAGACAAGGGCGCGTTGTACGCAACGGGGCGTATTGCGCTGCTGACACCTAAAAATTCAAGGCTTCAACTCCCCAAAGACGAGGCAGAAGCGCGTTTAGCGCTGGCAAACCAACTCCAAGGCGTCCGAAAATTCGCCATTGCCAACCCAGAGCACGCCCCTTACGGCCGCGCCGCCAAGGAGGCCTTGCAAAACCTCGGGCTTTGGGAGCAGTTACAACCCAAGCTCGTGCTGGGCGACAACATCAGCCAAGCCACCCAGTTTGTCACCAGCGGCGCGGCGCAAGCGGGCATCACAGCGCTATCGCTCGCACTGGCACCCGAAGTTGCCACCCTGAGCGATGCATATTGGCTATTACCGGCCAGTTTGCACACCCCCTTGAAACAGCGCATGGTGGTGCTCAAATCTGCCCACCCCACCGCAAAAGCATTGTTTGATTTCTTTCAAACACCTGCGGCAAAAGCAGTTTTAGCTAAATATGGGTTTAGCGTCTAAACAGTATGTTGCCCTGCTATGTCCTCTTAGACCTTGAAACCACAGGCGGTAACCCGCTAGATTGCCGCATCACGGAAATCGCCGCTGTGCGGGTGGAAAACGGGCTGGAAGTGGCGCGCTGGAGCACGCTGGTCAACCCGGGCACGCGGATTCCGTCGCTGATTCAGGGGCTTACAGGCATCAGCGATGCGATGGTGGCCGATGCACCGCCTTTTGACGAAGTGGGCGCAACGCTGCTCAAGCTGCTGGACGGCGCGGTGCTGGTGGCCCATAACGTGCGGTTTGACCACGGCTTTTTGATGCAGGAATATGCCCGCATGGATGTGGCGCTGCGGGTGAAAACGCTGTGTACGGTGCGGCTGTCGCGCAAGCTTTACCCGCAACACAAAGGGCATGGGCTGGATGCCATCATGCAGCGGCACGGCTTAACGACTTTGTCGCGCCACCGTGCGATGGGCGATGTGGATTTGATGCAGGGTTTCTTAAAGATAGCCACGCAAGAGCTGGGAGCAGATGCTGTCAGCCAACAAGCGCAAATTTTGCTGCAAGGCAGCGCTGCTGTGCCGCCGCATTTGGAGACGAATGTGGCAGATATTCCCGAGACTGCAGGGGTGTATTTGTTTTACGGCGAGCCGCCTGAGCAGAGTCCAAAAGCAGCAAGCAAACCATCCAAGCAAACAATACAAAAAACTACTCAAATCCCGCTGTACGTCGGTAAAAGCATCAAATTACGCAGCCGCGTGATGTCACATTTTCAAGCCGCAGGTCGGGAAGCGCGGGAGATGCGAATTTCGCAGGAAATACGGCGCGTGGAGTGGATAGAGACAGCGGGTGAGCTGGGTGCGCTGCTGCTAGAGGCGCGGCTGGTCAAAGAACTGCAACCGCTGCATAACCGCCAGTTACGCCGCGAACGTACCCTGTGCGCTTGGCGGCTGGATGACAACCCGAGCGCGAAGCCGTTGGTGACACTGGTACGTGGCGACGACCTACAGCCGCGTGAATTTGGGCAAATGTACGGCGTGTATCGCTCTAAAAACCAAGCCTTGAGCGGACTGCGTGAATTGGCGGATTTGCATGGCTTGTGCCATCAAGCGCTGGGGTTAGAGTCTGGCAAAGGCAGGTGTTTCGCCCATCAAATCGGCCGCTGCAAAGGCGTGTGCTGCGGTGGCGAGAAACCAGAATTGCACCATTTGCGGCTGAAACTGGCGCTGCAACAGCAGCAACTACGCGTTTGGCCCTACGCTGGCAAAATCGGTCTGCGGGAGTACGACACCAAAACTGGGCGCACAGAGGTGCACGTTTTTGACCAGTGGTGCCACTTGGCGACTGTGCAAAACGAGGCGGAATTGGAAGAGGTGCTGTCGTCAAACAGCCCGTTGGCTTTTGATTTGGACACCTACCGCTTGCTGCTCAAGCACTTAGCAGCGCCGCACAAAGCTGGTTTGGAGCTGAAAATGCTCAAAAACGCCGATTAACGGGAAAAATAGTGCTCAAATTGGCATGTAGCCATTGTATTTACTGCCTAAGCAGCTATATTATTCATAGCAAAAATAGCAATTTAAGGGCTTACTGGCACATCAACACCCAGTTTGTCCGCCCAGCCACACAGCCCCGTCCATACCGCCATGTCGTAACTGATGCCGTGTTTTTGAGCCTGAGCAATACTTGTCGCCGCCGCATCACCCGGCACGCGCACGAGTTGCAACGGGTTGATGGGTTTGTTGCTGCGGCAGCGGTCTGAGAGGTAGTCCATCTGCTCGGCAAAGGCGTCGCCGCCAGCAAACAGGTCGGGCGACATGACTTGCACATAGGTGTTGCCGCCCCAGCGCTTGGGGGCGTCTTTGCGGCCGTGGCCAGATAAACCTTGGGATAATGCCCCCACAATCAACGACAGCCCATAGCCTTTGTGGCCATATTCCTGCCCGCCCAATGGCAACAGCGAGCCGCGTGGGGTGGTGTTTTCCAGCACAGCAGGGTCGCGGGTGGAGTTGCCGTTTGCGTCTTGCAGCCACGGGTGGTCGAAGAGCTTGCCTTCAGCGACTTTTTGCCGCGTCATGGAGGTGGTGGTGATGCTGGCGCACATATCGACCAGCACGGGGTGATGCTCGCCCGGGTAGCCAAAGGCGAGCGGATTCGGCGTCATCAACGCCTCGGTGCCGCCATAGGGGGCAACGCGCTGGCCTGCGGGGTCGGAATTAGTGATGAGTGCGACAAAGCCTTGGTCAGCCGCTATTTTGGCCAGTGCCGCCAAGCAGCCGATGTGGTGGCTGCGGCGAATGGCGACGGCGGCGATGCCGTGCTCTGCCGCGCGGGGCATGGCTTGCAAGATGGCTTTTTCGACCAGCCACATGCCAGGCAGATAATCGCCATCCCACACGGCGGTGATGCCGTTGTCGCGCACCACCTCGGGCTCGCCATGGGTGCGCATGGTGCCGTTTTGGATTTCTTTGAGGTACAACAACAGCATCGCAACGCCGTGGGTGCGTCGACCCATGGCGTCTGTCAGCACCAGCAGCCGCGCCACGGCGGCGGATTTCTCTTCATCCATGCCGGCTTTTGCAAGCAGCGCTGTGACGAATTGTCTTAAGTCGTGAACGGCGAAACTGACGGTCTCTTCTCGTATCTCTCGCATCCTTTTACGCTGTGCCTTCCAGCTCTTTTCCCGCTTTTTGAATCACATCGCCCCAGCGCTTGCGCTCGTTGGTCAAAAAGGTGCTGAGTTCGGCGGGGGTGGACGTCATCACCTCTGCGCCGGCTGCGGCCAAACGGGCACGCAGTTCGGGTGAGCGAATCACGGCAATCAGCGCGGCGCTGAGCTTTTCAACCGCTGCTTTGGGCATGCTGCTGGACACCGCAATGCCTTGGTAGGTGCCAGACTCAAAGGTCGGCAAACCTTGCTCGGCAATCGTTGGGTATTGCCCCACCAGCGCCATGCGGGTGCGCTTGCTGATGCCAAGCACCTTCAAACGCCCGCCGTTGACCATAGGCAACGTCGCTAACATGCCGTTGAGCACCACATGCGTGACGCCAGCGGCGGTGTCGGCAATCGACTGCGCACCGCCGCGATACGGCACATGCTGCCATTTGATGCCTGTTAATTGCGCTATTTCAACCATGCCCAAATGGTTAGCCGAGCCTGTGCCGCTGCTAGCGACGTTGATTTTGTTCTTTTTGCCGAACTCAATCATCTCCTTCAAATTGCTAAACGGCTGCGACGGCGCGGCCACCAGCATGTGCGGTGAGTAGGCCAGCATGGTCACGCCCTGCAAATCGGTCGGTTTGAACGGCAAGTCTTTGATGATGAGCGGCGCTGTCGCCACCGAACTCATGTCTGACAACAGCATGGTGTGGCTGTCAGACGACTGCGCCACCACGCCCGCGCCTACGCTGCCATTGGCACCTGTGCGATTTTCAACCACCACTTGGGTTTTCAGAATCTCGCCCAAAGGTACAGAAATCAAGCGCGCAATCACGTCCGATGTGCCGCCCGCAGGAAACGGCACGATGATTTTTAAAACCTGGCTGGGCCACGCGGCGGATTGGGCTTGCACCTGACTTGAGACAACCATAGCCGTCATGCCCAAGGACGTAACGGCAACGGTTTCTAAAAATTGGCGGCGGTTGTTCATGCATAGCTCCTGCAAGTATGTTTGATGAGATGTTGGCTTACGACAAGAAGTCTGACAACTGACATCTTATTATGTGGGCGTAATTCTTTATTCACAAGTCAGCGATTACCCGCAGTTGTTGAAACAAGTATAAATTTGTAACTATTCTGGTTTTTGGACAGAAATACGAACCTATCCAGCATATTTACTGCCTGAACAGCTATGTTATTAATAGCAAACTTTATCTCTGTGCTTTTGAACGATGTTACGGTTTCTGAAGCGGTTTGCCGTCCGTTGTGGCGCTAGGGTTGATGTAGAACGGGGCTTTGAGTGCGCCTGTTTTGAAGGCCTTAGACGCTGTTTGGTAGTAGGCGATGGCTTCGTCGCGCAGTTGAGCGTTAACAGGGGCTGCCGTGGTTGCCAAGGTTTTGGGGTCAACTTGGTAGCTTTCGACCACCTGCTTGGGTAGCAAGACGGTGAGCAAGTTGTCTTTCAAATAGCCCAAGGCTTGGTAGTTGCTGATGAAGGCGCGCTCTGTGAGTTGACCCGGCTCAAACACGGAACGACCAAAGAACTGGGCGCTGCCGTTTTTGCCCAAGACTTCCATCAAGGTCGGCGCGACGTCGATTTGACTGACCATGGACGAAAACACGGCCGGTTTGAGCAAGCTGGGCGCGTAGAAAATCATGGGAATGTGGTAGCCGGTCACCGGCAAGCGGGTTTTGCCAGCGGCAGAGGCGCAGTGGTCCGCCACGATGACGAAAAGCGTGTCTTTGAACCATGGTTTTTTAGACGCGTCTTTGATGAATTTGCCAATCGCATAGTCGGTGTATTTCACCGCACCATCGCGCCCACCAGGGGAGGGGATGTCGATACGACCACTCGGGTAGGTAAAGGGGCGGTGGTTTGAGGTGGTCATGATTTGGGCGAAAAAGGGCTGGTTAGCTGAGTCGCCGAGTGCCGCTTTAATGCTTTTGTCGGTTTTTTCGGTTTTTTCGACCTTTTGGGCTTTTTCACTGTTGGCATGCTTCTCGTCCAAAGTTCGCAAGGCATGGTCAAACAAATACTCATCGGCCACGCCCCATACGTTTTCAAAACCGACTTGGTCTTTGGGGATGTCCGTGCGGTCGATGACGCGGTAGTTGTTGGCAGCGTAATAGGCATTCATGTTGTCAAAATAGCCATAACCGCCGTAGAAGAAGTAGGTGGCAAATCCTTGGTGTTTGAGTAGCTCACCCATGGTTGACAAATGGTCATGCGCGGGGCGACGCACAATGGCTTGGCCGGGGATGGGCGGCGTGCCCAATGAGAGCGCCTCCAAGCCGCGCACCGTGCGTGTGCCGGTGGCGAACATGCGTTCAAACTTCATGCCGGCTTTGCTGAGCTTGTCGAGTTCGGGCGTCAAGCCTTTTAATTCACCATTTTTGCCGCCGTAGGAGTCCATGAACTCTGCTGACAAGCTCTCGACCGAGATCATGATGATGTTTTTTGGCTTGCTGCTAAAAGGGGTGACATTGGTGGCGGGTTCGTCGCTCAAATCGGGTTTGCGGGCGTCGCCTAAGGAGGTGCGCTTGACGCCCATGGCTACCAGTGTCGTGTTGGCCTGCGGTTGGGGGATGGTGCGGTAGAACTTGTCATAGTCCAGCTCGTTGCGGCGCTGCGCAGCGGCGATGGTGAACAGGCCGTTGCCAGACAGCTCAGCTGCGTAGCTGTTTTTCGGATTAATCTCACCGCTTTGCGGAATGCCGACTGCTTTGCGAATCGCTGGCGGGAAACTGCTTGTCGTCTCAGCACTCAACATTGGCAGATATTGTTTTTCCATTTGGTCTACGTTGCCAAAATACATCATCAATGCCGGCACGGTAGAGGCAAACAACACCAAACAAATACGCTGCACGACCGTAACGCCATCTTCGTCCGCTTGCCTAACACGACTAGCAATAAGCAGCAAAATGACTGCTGCAACTGCGCCAATGCCCGCTAAGATTTGTCCAACGGGGTAAGATTCGCGAATATTACCAATCACTTCTGAGGTGTAAATCAAATAGTCCAGCGCGATGAAGTTAAAGCGGGTTGAAAACTCCAGCCAAAAAGTAGCTTCAGCTACTGCGCCAAACAGCAGCAAGGCAATTGCCAGCCACAAATAGGTAAGCCGCAACGCTTTGTGCCAAACCTTTTGTCGCCAAGTATTGGGTATGACCGCCTCATACAAGCAAATCGGCGCAACCAAGACGCTGACCACGCAAAGGTCAAACCAAAAGCCTTTGAGGAAAATCTCTGGCCACAACGGCAGCGGCACGGCTTCAAGGTTTTTGAAGATGGCTCCCTCAAAGCCGGTGTAGACAGCCAAGCCCGCGCGGGTGAGGGTGTATATAAACAAAGCCACCACAGCGGCAATAAGTGGAATGCGCGGAATAGTCGGCGCGAGATTGTATTTAGCCATGGGCCTAGTTTAATTGAGTTATCCTCTTGCAATATGTCAAAAATAGTTACATCGCCAAGCCCAGTTTTAGCGCATTCAGTGGCTTTTGCCTTGGTGGTGATGGGTGTTTCTGGCTGCGGCAAATCGTCACTCGCCATCGCCGTGGCGCAAGATTTAGGCTGCGCTATGCTCGAAGGCGATACTTTTCACCCCGCTGCCAGCCAAGCAAAAATGGCGCAAGGCACACCGCTGACTGACCAAGATCGCGCCGGTTGGCTGGTCGCTTTGGGTGAAGAACTCGCCCACAATAGCGATGCCAGCGTTGTTTTAAGCTGCTCTGCTTTGAAAAAAAGCTACCGCGATACCTTGCGCAGCTACAAGCCGAACCTGCGATTCGTCTATTTAGATATCAGCCCAGCTACGGCTTTAGCACGGGTGTCATCACGGGCCGTGGCAGATGGCCACTTTTTCCCTGCAACATTGGTAGACAACCAATTTGCAACGCTGGAAGTGCCGACGGGAGAGACAGGGGTGCTGACGGTGAATGCGACAGCATCGATGTCTGAGCTGGTGGCGCAAGTAAGGGCTTGGTTAGGTTAAATCCCCCTCAATCCCCCTTTTTCAAAGTGGGAAGACTATTGCCAAGGTCACTTTTTACGACTCAATTTTCTTGCTAGAAAACAAACCAAAACCGCTTTTCCGTTTGTGACTTGTCCCCCACTTTGAAAAAGGGGGGCTAGGGGGGATTTAAACCTGACAAGTTAAACCCTACAAGTTAGGTGCAAGAAGCCGAGACAACTCTTTTTCATCCGCGCCCCGCCGCGCAACCATGTCTTTCAACTGGTCATCGCCAATCTTACCGACGTTGAAGTAAGTTGCGTCAGGATGCGCCATGAAGAAGCCGCTGACACTGGCCGCTGGCAGCATCGCCAAACTCTCGGTCAAGCTCATGCCAATGTCTTGGCACTGCAGCAGCTCAAACATCTCAGCTTTGACACTGTGGTCTGGGCAAGCTGGGTAGCCAGGGGCAGGGCGGATGCCTTTATATTTTTCGGCAATCAGCTCTTCAGCCGTCAAGCTCTCGTCGGTTGCATAACCCCACAAATCTGTCCGTGCGCGCTGGTGCATGCATTCTGCAAAGGCTTCCGCCAAGCGGTCGGCGAGGGCTTTGAGCATGATGCTGGAGTAGTCGTCCAAATCCGCCTGAAACGCTTTTTCTTTCTTCTCTGCGCCTATGCCGGCTGTAACAGCGAATAAGCCGATGTAATCTTGCTTGCCTTCCTTATCGCCTGCTTTTGGCGCAATGAAGTCTGCCAAGCAACGCGAAGGCCGCATCACACCGTCGATCATCTGCTTCTCAGTCTGCTGACGCAGGCCGTACCAAGTCATCGCCACCTCGGTGCGGGTTTCGTCGGTGTAGATTTCGATGTCGTCGTCGTTGACGGTGTTAGCGGGGTAAAACGCCACCACGCCATTGGCCTGCAGCCAGCGCCCTTCGATCAGGCGCTTGAGCATGCGCTTGCCGTCGGACAAGACGCGCACCGCCTCGGTGCCGACAATCTCGTCCTTCAAAATCGCAGGATACGGTCCGGCCAAATCCCAGGTCTGGAAGAACGGACCCCAGTCGATGTAATTCGCCAGCTCCATCAAATCGAAGTTTTTGAAGACGCGGCGGCCTATGAATTTTGGCGTAGGCGGGGTGTAGTTGTCCCAATCAATCGGGGTTTTGTTGGCACGCGCTTGGGCGATTGGCCAGAGTGGAACCTGCTTTTTATTCGCGTGCTGCAGCCTCACTTTGTCGTAATCGGCATTGAGTTCGGCGATATACGCGCTGGCTTGGTCACTGAGCAAACTCTGCGCCACGCCCACGCTGCGGGAGGCATCCGGCACATAAACCACAGGTCCTTCGTAATGCGGCGCGATTTTGACAGCCGTGTGGACACGCGAGCAAGTCGCCCCGCCGATCAAGAGTGGAATCTTCTTCATGCGGAAATAGTCGTCTTTCTGCATCTCTGCGGCGACATATTGCATTTCTTCCAAGCTCGGGGTGATCAACCCCGACAAGCCGACGATATCCACGCCCTCGACTTTGGCACGCGCCAAAATCTCGTGGCAGGGCACCATCACGCCGAGGTTGATGACCTCGAAGTTGTTGCATTGCAGCACCACGGTGACGATGTTTTTGCCGATGTCATGCACATCGCCCTTGACGGTGGCGATGATGATTTTGCCTTTGGCCTTGACGTCTTCACCGGCCTCGGCCTGCAAGCGTTTTTCTTCCTCGATATACGGAATCAAATGGGCCACGGCGGACTTCATCACGCGGGCGGATTTGACCACTTGCGGCAAAAACATCTTGCCCTGACCAAACAAATCGCCAACCACGTTCATACCGTCCATCAACGGGCCTTCGATGACGTGCAACGGGCGGCCGCCCTTGGCCAGCACGATTTGGTAGGCTTCTTCGGTGTCTTCGGTGATGAAGTCGGTGATGCCGTGCACCAGCGCGTGGCTCAAGCGGGCGTTGACGCTGACTGGCGCATCCACCGTGCCGCGCCAAGCCAGCTTTTGGCTGTCGTCCTTGGCTGCGCCTTTGGCGGATTCGGCGACTTCAATCAGCCGCTCACCCGCATCTAGCCGCGCTTCGCCTTCTTTGTAGTTCGGCGTGCGGTTCAAAACGACGTCTTCGACGCGCTCTTTCAAAATTGGCTCTAAATCGTCATACACGCCCACCATACCGGCGTTGACGATGCCCATGTCCATGCCCGCCGCGATGGCGTGGTACAAAAACACGGTGTGAATGGCCTCGCGCACGGCATCGTTGCCGCGGAAGCTGAAGGACACGTTGGAGACGCCGCCCGACACCTTGGCACCCGGCAGGTTTTGCTTGATCCAGCGGGTCGCGTTGATGAAATCGACCGCGTAGTTGTTGTGCTCTTCAATGCCAGTGGCAATGGCGAAGATGTTCGGGTCAAAAATGATGTCTTCCGGCGGGAAATCCACCGTGTCGACCAGCAATCGGTAGGCGCGTTCGCAAATCTCGATTTTGCGTTCGTAGGTGTCGGCTTGGCCCTTTTCGTCAAACGCCATCACCACCGCCGCCGCGCCGTAGCGTCGTAATAGTTTGGCTTGATACAAAAACTGCGCCTCGCCCTCTTTCATGCTGATGGAGTTCACCACCGCTTTGCCCTGCACGCAGCGCAGCCCAGCCTCAATCACGCTCCATTTGGAGCTGTCAATCATCACAGGCACGCGGGAGATATCGGGCTCAGACGCCATCAGATTCAAAAACTTTACCATCGCCGCTTGGCTGTCCAGCATGGCTTCGTCCATATTGACGTCGATGATCTGCGCGCCGTTTTCAACTTGCTGCCGCGCGACAGACAGCGCTTGCTCAAACTCGCCATTCAAAATCATGCGCGCAAAAGCCTTGGAGCCCGTGACGTTGGTGCGCTCGCCCACGTTGACAAACAAGGTTTTCGCGTCAATAAATATCGGCTCTAACCCAGACAGGCGCATAGGCTGTATCTTGCTGTGGTCAACAAGGTTATCAGAAACAATAGTTTGTGTTGAAGTTGTCGAAACGGTCGTCATGGCTCACCTAGCAAAGAATCGTTAAAAGCTGGTGAACGCCGTTAGTCACCTCGGAATAAGAGGCAGCAACCCAAGCCTGACGCCGCACAATAAATGCAGGCGCTGCAGCGCTCCTTGAGTTGGGCTTATTTTACTAGAAGAACAGTTGATCAATGATTTCGAATGAAGAAGGCTAACGATGCGGTAGCGCGATTTTTATTTTTCGACTTTTTTAGGATAACTTTGTTGATAAGTTTCTAACAAAACACTAGTTATCCACAGATTAGTCACTATTCCAGAAGTTATCCAGAATCGCGTGACACCAAAATAGCGCCCTTACCCACACCCGCACCTGCTGCCTAAGTGCTTGATGTGATTCAGATTTAACCCCTTATCCACAAAAAAGCGCCGCCCTTACTACTACTACTATCTTAATATAAAGACTTAGAAGAATAAGAGAACAAGAAGTGCGGGCACGGTTTGGGTGATTTGCATGAGGGTTTTTTGTCGTATTTTGCTAAAAAAAAGTAGTCAAAGTTACTATATTTTTTATAGCTGCTTAGGCAATAAATACGCCGACTAGATGCATATTTATAGGGTAAAAATGATAAAAAAGTGCGATTCGACTGCTTTTAAAGAATACCGTTAATCGAAAAGTACATTTATGATTTACAGGGATCTTTCATTTAAATTTTACAAAGAGACTGTTTATTTTTACAGAGGGACAAAAATAGGACAAATGTCCTGTATTATTCCCGCCGATGAACTCTTCTATTTCAACTGCTGACCATTCTGCAGCTCTCGCTTATTTAGCTGCAGCTCGTAAAACTCATTCTCAGGAAGCTATTGCAAAACATCTAAATTTCAGCGCTCGACATATCCGTCGCTGGGAAAATGGTGAAGTATTGCCACCCGAAAATATCGTTGCTGAGTTGCAAAAGTTTCTAAACTTCGGTATTCCGGCTGTTACAAAAGGAACATTCAAATTCGCAGACCTGTTTGCGGGTATTGGCGGAATTCGAATGGCTTTCGAAGCAATTGGCGGTGAATGCGTTTTTACGAGTGAGTGGGATTCATTTGCTCAGAAAAGCTACGCCATGAACTTTTCAACAGATCATGAGATGAACAGCGACATCACGCAAATACATGAAGATGACATCCCAGACCATGACGTATTGATTGGCGGCTTTCCATGTCAGCCATTTTCAATTGCTGGCGTTTCGAAGAAAAACTCTCTTGGTAAAGCGCATGGTTTTTCCGATGAAACGCAAGGCACCTTATTTTTTGATGTAGCGCGAATCATTGCAAAAAAACGCCCACGTGCATTCATGCTCGAAAACGTCAAAAATCTTAAATCGCATGACAAAGGCCGTACTTTTGACGTCATTTACAAGACGTTAACCGAAGATCTGGGCTATCACGTGACTTACAGCGTGATAGATGGCGCTCATTTTGTCCCTCAACACCGTGAACGAATCATTATTGTGGGTTTCCGCGATGAAGTTGACTTTGACGTGAAAGGCATCGAATTACCAGGAAAAGGTGATCATTTATTAAGCAAAATCATCCATACAAAAACTGACGAACCGTTTCTAGAGTGGGATGGCTCTAATTATTTCGATCATTCAAAAAAGAAGGTGCTTGATAAATACACCTTAACTGACAATCTTTGGTTGTATTTGCAAAACTACAAGAAAAAGCACAGCGCAGCAGGTAACGGCTTTGGTTTTGGTTTGGTAACGCCTGAAAGTGTTACACGAACCTTGTCAGCTAGATATTACAAAGACGGCTCTGAAATTTTATTCAGTCAAGGGGCTAAAAAGAACCCTCGACGATTAACACCACGTGAGTGTGCGCGTCTTATGGGATTTCCTGATACTTTCAAAATTAATGTTTCTGATACCCGTGCGTATAAGCAGTTTGGTAATTCAGTAGTAGTACCAGTTATGGAAAAAGTTGCACAGGCTATGCAACCATTCATTTTGCAAGAAGAAGTCAAGAAGCCACGTTTCACACGCGCCAAAGTCTAATTTTCATGGAGTAATGCTATGCAAACACAATCACGTATTCCTCAACTATTGAATAATTCATATTCTTCAATGAACGACTGGTTTTCAAAGATGCAAGCTAACGGTTTACTTTTTCATCCAGAAGACCGTGCTGGTGATATTGTTGAAATCGTCTCGGGTAAACCTATCTTTTCAGCCAAAGAATGTACGGAGTTAGATCAGATTATTGACGCCATGTTTGAAAAACATGGTGAAAAAGTTTGTGATGCTGCCTATAAATACGTGCATGAAGAGTTTTTACAAATGATCACTCATTGATTTGTCCGTTACCATCCTTCTTATCATGCGTTGATTAAAAGGGTGGTAAATGGATTTTCAAACCATCGCGCAATTAGAAGCGCGTTTTTCTGACTTAGGTGCTACACGAATTTTTTGTAAACATCTTTCAGAGAATGACAATACGAAGCAACAAATTTACTTGGGAGGTAATTTTGAAGTTTTATCTTTTTTCCCATTTGGTGACATAACTGCTTTTTCAGAATTAAAAGACCCTAACTTTAAAGCACCGTTAGAGTTTTTTTGGGTTAACCAAAGTATTACCGAAAAGGCTGATGGAGCACAGCTTATTTTGTATCCCAAATACCCAGAAGTTCGACTATCTGGTTTTTTAGCCGGATGCAAATCTGCACCGTCAAAGTATCTTCAACCAATCCCAAAGGAATTGCGTGATAAAAAAGACGGCAGATTTCTAATTTTTGGGACTACTGCAGACGGTAAAACATTGGCGTATCTTGCGCCAGAATTTTCTTCATTGGCCAATGAAATTTCAATTAAGTTTTTATCTGTGCCACCTGACGGTTTGTTTTTAGAACTCACTGTGCCAGTTGGCTCAAATCAGAACAAAGTACTAGTAATGAATGCTTTAAGAGATATTCAATTACGGGGATTTCATGATTCTTGTCGAAGGAACAAGCTTGGTGAAATCATTCCTTATGCAGCTACAAACGGTGGTGGTTACACCTTGGAGGCGCTTTTAGGAATTACGCCAAATGGTGATGCTGAGCCTGATTATTTGGGTTGGGAAATAAAGTCGTATAGCAGCAGCAAAATTACATTGATGACACCAGAACCAAGAGGTGGCTTTTATGGGAAACAAGGTGCAAAAGCTTTTGTAGAACGTTATGGCCACGATTCTGGCGGAGGTTCGATGTATTTCACTGGTTTGCATAAAGTTGGGTTAGTTTCTGAGAAAACCGGTTTGATCATGCTAATTCAAGGCTTTGATCCGTTGAACCCAAAGAAGATGGACGTGGATGGAAATGTCGTACTTATAGATGGAAAAGGTAATGAGGCGGCGTCATGGTCGTTTACTGAGTTGCTTTCACACTGGAATCGAAAGCATGCTTTTGCAGCTTATGTGCCTTACACGGCTCAAAAAGTCCCTGCGGCATACAAATACAACAATCCCGTACTGATGTGTGAACATACTGATTTTCTGAGGTATTTAAACGCACTGTGCAATGGATCAATCGTTTTCGATCCTGGTTCTAAAGTAACAGATGCAAATACACCAAACTCTAAAATAAAGGCTAGAAGTCAATTTAGAATTAATCTTGCAAACTTAAATCAATTGTATGAAAAATTAATACCAGAAATGCTATAAATCACTATATTTTTTATAGCTGCATAAGCAATAAATACGCTGGCTACACACTGATTTATTTATAATATAAGAATATTTTTATCAAAAATAAATAAAAAATTAACTTGCGAAATTACCATATTTTTGATAAAATTACTGTATAAAAAAACAGAGGTAAATATGATTAAAAAAGGTGATCGCATAGACATACTTCCTCAATGGCAAGACGCTGGGGATGCAAACTACGTTTGGGTGGCAACAGACGATGAAGAAAATGGACGAATCACTATTTGTCCAATCAGTATGCCTATTTCAATCAAGCCGCGCTCTACGGTTGATGTCAACATGATTACGCTGCGTGAAGCTGGGTTTGCTTCAAACATATTAAATAAGCGCGCGCTTTCACTACAAATAACATAGCAGACTAGGCAATAAATACGCCGGCTAGAGCCATATTTGACTCATAAAAAAGAAAAAGCCCTCGATTGAGGGCTTTTTGCTGTGTTTGACGCGCTAGAAAATCAAATATCAATATTCCCCGCCCTCAACGCATTGGTCTCAATAAACTCCCGACGTGGCTCAACCTCGTCGCCCATGAGCATGGTGAAGACGCGGTCGGCTTCGATGGCGTCGTCGATTTGGACGCGTAGGAGGCGGCGGACGGTGGGGTCCATCGTCGTTTCCCAGAGTTGGGCGGGGTTCATCTCGCCCAGCCCTTTGTAGCGCTGGCGACTGGTGGTGCGCTCGGCCTCAGAAAGGAGCCACTTCATGGCGATGCGGAAGTCGTTGACTTTTTCTTCCTTCTGGCGCTCGCCTTCACCGCGCATCACTTTCGCGCCGTCACCCAATAAACCACGGAAGGTGTTGGCGGCTTCGGCCAGGGCGGCGTAGTCGGCGCCGTGGACGAAGTCTTGCGTCAGGACGCTGCTTTTCACGTTGCCGTGGTGGCGGCGGCTGATGCGCAGGATGGGTTTGTCGGTGCGGACGTCGAACTCGCCGGCCACTTCGGCATGGCTGCCGATGCTGAGCAGGAAGGCTTGCAGATCGGTGGCGGACTTTTCAGCGTCGCTCACAGTGTCGAGGTTCAAGACCACGCCATCGGCGACGGCGCGCAGGGCTTCGTCGTCCATGAAGTTGCGCAGGCGGGCGATGACGGCTTCGGCCAGCGCGTGTTTGCGTGCGAGTTCGTTCAAGGTGTCGCCGGTCAAGGTCGTGGGGTTCGCGCCGCCGGTGTAGACGCTGGCGTCTTTCAAGGCGATGCGTAGTAAGAAACCATCTAACGCGGGCGCGTCTTTGAGGTAGAGCTCCTCTTTGCCGGCCTTGACCTTGTACAGCGGCGGTTGCGCGATGTAGATGTGGCCGCGCTCGACCAGCTCGGTCATCTGGCGGTAGAAGAAGGTGAGCAACAGGGTGCGGATGTGCGCGCCGTCAACGTCGGCGTCGGTCATGATGATTATGCGGTGGTAACGCAGTTTGGCGACGTTGAAGTCGTCGTTGCCGGTGGTGCCGCCGGCTTTGCCGATGCCGGTGCCGAGTGCGGTGATCAGCGTCAAAATCTCGTTGCTGGTGAGCAGCTTTTCGTAACGGGCTTTTTCGACGTTCAAAATCTTGCCGCGCAGAGGCAGGATGGCTTGGAATTTGCGGTCACGGCCTTGTTTGGCGGAGCCGCCCGCGGAGTCACCCTCGACGATGTAGATTTCGCACATCGCCGGGTCTTTTTCTTGGCAGTCGGCCAACTTACCTGGTAATCCCATGCCGTCCAAAACCCCTTTTCTGCGGGTCATATCTCTTGCCTTTCGGGCGGCTTCACGAGCGCGGGCGGCTTCGATGATTTTGCCGACGATGATTTTGGCATCGGCCGGGCGCTCTTGCAGGTAGTCAAACAGCAGCTTGCTGACGATGTCTTCCACCGGACCGCGCACTTCGCTGGATACGAGTTTGTCTTTGGTCTGGCTGGAGAATTTGGGTTCGGGCACTTTGACGCTCAAGACGCAGCACAGGCCCTCGCGCATGTCGTCGCCGGTGACTTCGACCTTGGCTTTTTTGGCGATTTCAGAGTCGTCGATGTATTTGTTGATGACGCGGGTCATCGCGGCGCGCAGGCCGGTCAAGTGGGTGCCGCCATCCCGCTGCGGGATGTTGTTGGTGAAGCACAGCACCTGTTCGTTGTAGCCGCTGTTCCACTGCATGGCGACTTCAACGCCGATGTTGGTGTTTTGGTCGGACTGGCGGTCGCCCATGGCGTGGAAGATGTTGGGGTTCAACACCTGCTTGCCTTTGTTGATGAAGTTGACGAAGCCTTTGACGCCGCCGGCGCCTGAGAAGTCGTCTTCCTTGCCGGTGCGCTCGTCTTTCAGGCGGATTTTGACGCCGTTGTTCAAAAAGCTGAGTTCGCGCAGACGCTTGCTCAAGATCTCGTAATGGAAGTCGTTGTTGGTTTGGAAGATGCTGGTGTCGGGCAAAAAGTGCACTTCGGTACCGCGCTTTTCGGTGTCGCCAATGATTTTCATCGGGGAAACTTCCACGCCGCCGACGGTTTCAACGATGCGGTTTTGCACAAAGCCACGCGAGAATTCCATGACGTGCACTTTGCCGTCGCGGCGAATCGTTAACCGCAACATGGTCGACAAGGCATTCACGCAGCTGACGCCCACGCCGTGCAGACCGCCGGACACCTTGTAGCTGTTCTGGTTGAACTTGCCGCCGGCGTGCAGCTCGGTCAGCGCAATCTCGGCAGCGGAGCGTTTTGGCTCGTGCTTGTCGTCCATCTTCACGCCGGTGGGGATGCCACGGCCGTTGTCTACCACGGACACCGAGTTGTCGGTGTGGATGGTGACCAGAATGTCGTCGCAATGGCCGGCCAGCGACTCGTCGATGGAGTTGTCCACCACCTCAAACACCAGATGGTGCAGGCCGGTGCCGTCGGACGTGTCGCCGATGTACATGCCGGGGCGCTTGCGCACGGCTTCCAGGCCTTCGAGGATCTGGATCGAGCCTTCGCCATAGGCCTCGGTCGCGCCGGCCTGGTTGGTGTCGATGGTGGGCTGGTAGTTGGCGCTGTCGCCGCTGACATCGCCCAGGTTGACGCCTTCGCCGATGGCACGTTCCACGATCACCTCAGGAGGTGCGCCATCAGCGTTTGTAGCAGGTACAACAGGTTTAATTTCTTCGGTCATGGCAATTTTCTCTAACTTAAAACAGGTTTTTATCGAACGACACAGCAAGCGATAGGTGATTTTCTTAATCTTTAGAATGACCAAACCCCCTGATCGTAGGGGGTTTTTAGTCGTCTAGCCGGCGTAATGATTGCTTACATAGCTATATTTTTTATAGTGAAATTCAAGGGTTAAATCCGCATCGGCATCACCACGTATTTGAACGAGGTGTTGTCAGGAATGGTCAACAACGCCGAGCTGTTGCCGTCAGACAATTCCAGCTTCACCATCTCTTGCGTCATGTTGCTCAGGGCGTCGATGAGGTAGGTGACGTTGAAACCAATTTCGATCTCGTCGCCGCCGTAGTCAATGTCCAGCTCGTCCACAGCTTCTTCCTGCTCGGCGTTGTTGGACGCCACGCGCAGGGTGCCCGGCTCGATGTTCAGGCGCACGCCTTTGAACTTGTCGCTGGTCAAAATCGCGGTGCGCTGCAGCGATGCCAAGAAAGGCACGCGGCCCAAGATGATGGCGTTTTTGTGGTTTTTGGGGATAACGCGGTTGTAGTCGGGGAACTTGCCTTCGACCAGCTTGGTCACAAATTCCATGCCTTCAAAGCTGAACTTGGCTTGGTTGGCGGCGAATTGGAACTCGATGGCGCCTTCTTTGTCGCTGAGCAAGCGCTGCATTTCGATGACAGTTTTGCGCGGCAGGATGACTTCTTGTTTCGGCACTTCCACATCCAAAGTCGCTGTCGCAAACGCCAGACGGTGGCCGTCGGTGGCGACGATGCTGAGCTGTGTGCCTTCGGCCACGAACAAAATACCGTTGAGGTAGTAGCGAATGTCGTGTACCGCCATCGCAAAAGCGACTTGACCTAGTAAGTCTTTCAAGACCTTTTGCGGCACGTTGAATGCAGGGCCGAGGTTGGCTGATTCTTGCACCAGCGGGAAGTCTTCAGCAGGCAAAGTTTGCAGGGTGAACTTGCTTTTGCCGCCTTTCAAAATCAACTTTGACGCGCTGGATTCTAAAGAGACCGATTGATCGCCCGGCATGGTGCGTAAAATGTCGATGACTTTGCGTGCGCCCACGGTGGTGGTGAAGTCGCCAGCGTCGCCGTCAAACTCTGCGCTGGTGCGGATTTGGATTTCGAGGTCGCTGGTGGTCAACTCAAGGCGGTTGCCGGTTTTGCGGATCAAGACGTTGGCCAAAATCGGCAGCGTGTGACGCCGCTCGACGATGCCCGCGACGGATTGCAGCGCGGCGAGTACTTTGTCTTGTGTTGCCTTGAGAACGATCATGTTTGCCTCTTTAAAAATGTGCTTATAAATCTGCTTTTATATTAGCTTCTACATTAACTTACTATTTTAACCTTTTGCTACCCTAAAACCCTAGCTTTAAACTTAGCCTTTTAGGGTCTGCTCCAGCACGTGTAATTGCTGATTCAGCTCACTCAAAAGCTGCCTCTCAGCCGTCATTTTGCGCACCGCATGCAGCACCGTGGTGTGGTCGCGTCCGCCGAACAACTCACCGATTTCTGGCAGGCTTTTTTGGGTCAATTCTTTGGCCAAATACATCGCAATTTGGCGCGGTCGCGCAATGCTGGCGGGACGCTTTTTGGAGTACATGTCGGCGATTTTGATTTTGTAATAGTCGGCGACGGTTTTTTGGATATTTTCGACCGAAATCTGGCGGTTTTGTATCGACAGCAAATCACGCAGGGCTTCACGCGCCAAGGCAATCGAGATTTCCTTTTGGTTGAAGCGGGAATAAGCCAGGATTTTGCGCAACGCGCCTTCCAGCTCGCGTACGTTGGAGCGCACGTTTTTGGCGACAAAAAACGCCACTTCTTCAGGCATCTCGGTGCCCTCGGCCTTGGCTTTGTTGATCAAAATGGCGACGCGCATCTCCAGCTCGGGCGGCTCGATGGCAACGGTTAAGCCTGAGTCAAAGCGCGACACCAAACGTTCGTGGATGTCGGTCAAGCCTTTCGGATAGGTGTCGCTGGTCATCACCAAGTGCGATTTGCGGGCCAACAGCGCCTCAAATGCGTTGAAAAACTCCTCCTGTGTGCGCTCTTTGTTGGCGAAGAACTGCACATCGTCGATCAACAACAGGTCCAGCGAGTGGTAGCGCTCTTTGAACTCGTCAAAGGTTTTACGCTGGTAAGCTTTGACCACGTCGGTGACGAACTGCTCGGCGTGGATGTACAGCACTTTGGCGTTGGGGCGGTCTTGCAGCAGGCGGTTGCCGATGGCGTGCATCAAATGGGTTTTGCCCAGACCGACGCCACCGTATATGAACAATGGGTTGTACAACTGGCCGGGCGTGCCAGAGACGTGCAAAGCGGCGGCGCGCGCCATGCGGTTGGCGGTTCCCTCAATCAGCGCGTCGAAGGTGAGTGCGGTGTTTAAACGCGGTTTGTTGCCCATGATGCCGTTGGCGGCACTTAGGCCTCCAGCGCCTGCGTCCGCCACCATGTCCATAGGCTCTGTGACGCTGCCGAACTCGGCATTTTTCACATCCATGGTGGTTCTGGGCGCGGCTTCGCGTTGCATCAAGGCCAGCTCTAAAGCAATCGGCTGACCGTACATTTTTTCCAGCAACACGCTGATGCGGCTGGCGTATTGCGCACGCACCCAGTCGAGTTTGAAGCGGTTCGCGATGTAGATGGTGACTTTGGACAGGTCGTTGCTGCTTTGCACGACCAGTGGTTTGATCCAGGTGTTGAACTGCTGCTCTGGCAGCTCTTGCGCCAGCACGTCCATGCAGGCTTGCCACAGGCTTTGGCTGAGGGCTTGGTCGTCGTCTAATGCGGAAATTGGGTTACCAGCTTGTGAAGAATAGGAAGGGTTGCTGGCCGAGGTCATGTTACTTTTCTTAGATGAAGTGTCAAAAATTCTGTGGATATTATTTTGTAGTTGGCACGTTCAGTGTAACTTATCCCCTGATTATCCACAATATTTCGTTTGGAAATCGGATTCAAGAAGGCATCAAGTCATAGCGTCTGGGTTGAGAGGGGGTTTGTTGGGAATGCGTTAAAATAGATGCATCTCAAGTGAAAACAAGCGAAAGTATCACCATGTCAAACCACACACCCGCCGCCCACAACGACGCTACTGAGCATTCAGAAGACGTGATTGAAGTCGTGGCACACAAAATGTCATACATGCTGCCGATTGCTGGTGCTATCTTGATTTTCTTGCTCGCATTCATTGCGGTGAATGTTGCTTAAATCACTTTAATTTAAGTAAAAAACGCTTTCATCCAGCGTTTTTGCTGCCTAAAAAGCTATCAAATATATAGCGCAAACAAACCTGTTCACCCTCAAGCGCGCATCGGCATGATGTGAACACTTTTTGGTGGAATGTGCACATTCACCGTGAGTGAGGCATTTTGGGTTGCATTTCTTCCATTTTCTGCACTGATTCCCAGACTTCGCACATGTGCACTGGACAGAGTGAGCGTGAGGCGCACATTAGCCAATCCTGCCCAGTCCAGCGGCGCTAAGGTGCAAATACTGGTTTCGCCGAGCGACAAAACTTCTAAAAATTGACATCGCAAGGTGTTTGGCGGCAAACTTTGTTCACAGGCGGAGATTTTTTCTACTGAGGTGATGTCCAAATGCTCTGCCGCCAGCACCCAAGTCACGTGCGCGCCGTCGTCTAATTTGTTTTTATCGATGACGCTTAGTGGGTAGCCATGCCAATCTAACTGCCCCCACCGCGCTTGGGTTCCTTGTTGAGAGAGGTCCTTGGATTTGTAAAAACGCCCTTTGAAATGGTTTTGAATGCCCACCAGTTCTGCCACCCGAGCATTGCGCGGGCGGCTGAACACTTGCTCTGGCGGGCCGCTTTGTAGCGTTGTGCCGGCGTCCAAAATAACAACACGGTCCGCCAAACGCCGCGCTTCGTTCAAATCGTGCGTGACCAAAACCATGGGAGTGGACACCGAATTGCGCAAATTAGCCAGTTCGCGGTACAAACTGGTGCGGCTGGGTGCGTCCACCGCTGAAAAGGGTTCGTCTAACAGCAGTACTGCAGGGTTACGCGCCAGCGCCCGCGCCAAGGCAACGCGTTGCTGCTGGCCGCCTGAGAGTTCGCTGGGCAGGCGGTGCTCTAGACCGTCTAGACCGAGCCGGTTCAGGATGTTTTTTATGCCACTATTTTGATCTTCAATTCCGCCACTAATCAGCGTATTTGTTGCCGCTACAGCTATGTTTTTAATAGCGGATAAATGAGGAAAAAGCGCATAATTTTGAAACACCAAACCGACCTGACGGTCTTGCGGTGACAGGTTGGTGTGCTCTTTTGAATCAACAGATTTATCAAACCAAACCGTATCCCCGACGGAAATGCGGCCTTGCAAGCTGGGGGTTTTGAGCAGGCCCGCAATCGCCCGCAGCACGCTGGTTTTGCCGCTGCCGGAGGGGCCAACGAGGGCGACCAACTCGCCTGGGGCGCAGTCAAACTGCACGTTCAAAGGCATGGGGGCGGTGTTGGTCAGATCGACGCTTAGCTTGCCTGTCATGTTCTTGCGTGGTTTTTATTTAAGCTAAACCGATCAGCCGCAAATACCAGTGCCAGTGCCAAGAGTGAAAAGCACACCAAAGCCAAGGCCATGACGTGCGCACCACTGGCGTCAAAGGCTTGCACGCGGTCGTAAATGGCGATGGACAGGGTTTTGGTTTCGCCTGAAATCGCGCCGCCCACCATCAACACCACACCAAATTCGCCCAGTGTGTGTGCAGCGGTGAGGGCGACGCCCGCCAGCAGACCCGGCCAAGCCAACGGCAGTTCAATTTTCCAAAAGGTGCGCCATGTGGACAAGCCTGATACCCAAGCCGCTTCGCGCAGGTTGTGGGGGATGCCGGCAAATGCGCGCTGGATGGGTTGCACCATGAAAGGTAAATTGACCAGCACACTGGCAAAAAGCAGGCCTTCGAAGCTAAAAACGAGGTGTAAATTGAGGTGTTGCGCCAACCAAGCGCCCAAAGCCGAGTTTTGCCCGAACATGGTGAGCAAGTAAAAACCGATGACTGTGGGCGGTAACAGAAGCGGCAGGGTGACAAGTGCTTCAAATAGCGGTTTGCCACGCCAAGAGGTTGTGGCGAGCCAGTGTGCTAAGGCAACGCCAATCGGCAACAAAAGCGCTGCCGTCAAGAATGCGAGTAGTAAAGAGGTGCGTGCCGCTGGCCAATCCATGCGGACATTATGCGGCTAAGGATGACGATTCTGAGGTTTTGCTGTCTTGGGAACTGGCGGAAGACAGCGTATTTTTGACGGCAATGATCTGCGCCACGATGGACACCGCGATTTCAGCCGGCGTTTTTGCGTGGATGTTCAAACCGACGGGGCCGTGCAGACGAGCGAGTTGCTCGGGCGTCATGCCGAAGTGCTCGATCATGCGTTCTTTGCGCGTGGCTTGGTTGCGTTTGGAGCCGAGTGCGCCTACGTAGAAAGCGTCGGACTGAAGGGCTTCCATCAGCGCCATGTCGTCTAATTTAGAGTCGTGGGTGAGGGCGACGATGGCGGTGTGGGCGTCGGGAATCAACTCGCGCACCACGTCGTCGGGCATACCGGCAATGCGAGTTGCACCCACTTGGGATGGGTCAAAAGCGTATTCTTCACGTGGGTCACATACTAAGACTTCAAAATCTAGCAGCACCGCCATTTGGGCAACGGCTTGGCTGAGTTGGCCTGCCCCTATTAACAACAAGCGCCATTTGGGGCCGAATAGCGTGGTCAACGTCAAGCCGTCAAACGCCATGGCTTGGTCGCGTTTGGCATCCGCCAAAGTCACCAAACCTGTGGACAAGCTCAGCGTGCGGGCGACCAGCTGGTGGGCGGTGGTGCGCTGCAATACTTGCTCAATCGACGCCACATCGTGCACCGGTTCTTGTACCAAACGCAGTGTGCCGCCGCAGGGCAGGCCGAAGCGGGCGGCTTCGTCTTTGGTGACGCCGTAGGCGATCATTGCTGGCTTTGCTATATTATCAATAGCTGTTGAGGCAGTAAATACGCTGGTTAGAGGTGTTTTTGAGGGTGTTTTTGCTTCGTTTTCAGATAAATGATCGTTTTTTGCCGTTTTGGAGATCTCTTTTTTGAAATCCGCCTTGGTGCGAGCAATCAAATCGTCTTCGATGCAGCCGCCGGACACAGAGCCGCTGACCATGCCATCGTCCCGCACAGCCAGCAAAGCGCCCGGTGGTCTGGGCGCGCTGCCCCAGGTTTCTACCACCGTGACCAAGGTGACGGCATGGCCGGCGCGTCGCCACGCCAGCACATCGTTGAGCACCCGCAGGTCTAGGCTTTCCATGGTTGGCAGCGTTCCTTTTTTGCTGGTTTAAGCTGATTTGAGCGCAGCTTCGTTCATCGGCAGGCTGCGCAGACGCTTACCTGTCAACTTGAACACGGCGTTGGCAATAGCCGGTGCGACCAAGGCGGTTGCGGGCTCGCCAATGCCGCCTGGCTTTTCAGTGCTTTGAACCAGCATGATGTCCATCACCGGTGTTTCGTGCATGCGTACGACGGGGAAGCCGTTGTAGTTGGTTTGCTGCACACGGCCTTTAGCCAAAGTGATTTCTTGCATGATAGCAGCACCTAAACCGAAGACCACGCTGGATTGGATTTGCGCTTCTACCGTGTCTGGGTTGACCATGTGGCCCGCATCCGACGCAATGGTGACTTTGTGGACTTTGACCTCGCCACCGACCAAGCTGATCTCAGCCACCATCGCCATGTAGGTGCCATAGCCTTCCATCAAGGCGATACCCTGTGCGCGACCTGCTGGCAGGGCTTTGCCCCAACCGGCTTTGTCGGCCACCATTTTGAGTACATTGGCGTAGCGCGGCTCTTTGCTGAGCAAGCTCATGCGGTAGGTATACGGGTCTTGACCTGCTGCGGCTGCCAGCTCGTCGATGAAGCCCTCGTTGGCAAACACGTTGAGTGCATGGCTGACGGAGCGCCAGTAGCCGACGCGCAAGCCCGCGTCGTGTTTGACGGTGTCGTGCTTGGTGGCGGGAATCTCGTAGCCAGCAATGGCGGCTTCTGTCATCAGCGGGTCTTGCACTTCACCAGGTAAGCCAAAGACGCGGCCGGTGACGGATTGTGAGGTGAGGCGGTAGGTCATCGCGCTTGGTTTGCCATCTGCGCCCAAGCTGGCTGCCATGGTGCTGACGGATTGTGGGCGGTAGAAGTCGTGCGTCATGTCGTCTTCACGGCTCCAGACGAGTTTGACGGGTTTGCCCACGGCTTTGGAGATTTGCGCGGCTTGGATGATGAAGTCGATGTCGATTCGGCGACCAAAACCGCCGCCTAAGAAGGTGGTGGTGAGTGACACGTCTTCCACTTTCGCGCCAACCGCTTTGGCGACTTCGCCTTGTGCGGCGTCTTGCCATTGGGTGGGGCCAATCAGCGTGACTTTGCCTTTGTCGTAAAACGCAGTGAAGTTCATCGGTTCTAGTGGCGAGTGCGAGAGCAGCTGGCTGACGTATTCAGCGCGAACGACTTTGCTAGACGCGGCAATCACAGCCTCGGCATCGCCCACGGCTTTGATGGGTAGAGGTTTGCCGGTTTTTGAAGCCGCGCGAATGCCTTCCAGCATGCTTTTTTCGTTGAGTGCAGCGCCAGCGCCTTCGTCCCACACAATCGTCAACGCTTTGCGCGCCATGTTGGCTCGCCACCAGCTGTTGGCAACGACGGCGACGCCATCGGGGATTTGCACCACATCAATCACACCGGGCATCGATTTCGCTTTAGCGGCGTCAAAGCTGACGACTTTGCCGCCGATGACCGGGCATTGCTCCAGCGCGGCATAGACCATACCTGGCATTTTGACGTCGATACCAAACACGGCAGTGCCGTTGATTTTGGCGGGCGTATCGAGGCGTTTGGTTTTTTTGCCGACGATGGTGAAGTCTTTCGGGTCTTTGATCGCGACTTTTTCTGGTACGGGCAGTTTGGATGCGGCTTCGGCCAAGCTGCCGTAAGTCGCTTTTTTGCCGTTCGCGCCGATGACCATACCTTTTTCGGCACGCAGGGTAGAGCGGTCAACATTCCACTTGGTAGCTGCCGCGCTGATCAGCATTTCACGCACTTGTGCGCCGGCAACGCGCAGCTTTTCCCAGCCGTCGCGTACCGATGTTGAACCGCCGGTTAGTTGCGGGCCACCTAAGAGCGGGTTGCCGTAGAGCTTGGCGTTTGGCGGTGCAATGGCGACTTTGATGGTTTTGAGGTCAACATTGAGCTCTTCTGCAATCAGCATCGGCATGGAGGTGTAAACACCTTGTCCCATTTCTGAGCGCGCGGACAGCAGGGTGATGGTGTTGTCATCGGCAATATGTACCCAGGCATTGGGCGTGTGTACTAGGCCCGCAGCGATGGCTTGGGTGCTAGGCAAAGCGATGCCGAACATGAAGCCGCTGGTGGCAAGGCTAGTGACGGCGGTGGTTTTTAAAAAGTTACGACGGGATGTTGTCAGGCTTGAAGTGGTCACGCTTGAGGTAGTCATGTTTGTCATGGTAGGGCTCCTTATGCTGTGCGCAATGTTGCTGCGGCGTCTTTGATGGCGGCGCGGATGCGGGGGTAGGTGCCGCAGCGGCAGATGTTGCCACTCATGGCGGCATCGATGTCGGCATCACTCGGGTTTTTGTTGGTTTGCAGCAGGGCGGCAGCGCTCATGAGCTGGCCGGACTGGCAGTAGCCGCACTGCGGCACATCGTGCTTGATCCAAGCCACTTGCAGAGCGTGGTCGTTGTTTTTGGACAGGCCTTCGACCGTGCCGACTTTTTTGCCAGAAACGGCAGACAGTGGCGTTTGGCAAGCGCGTATGGGTGCGCCGTTGAGGTGTACCGTACATGCGCCACACAAGGCCGCACCGCAACCAAATTTGGTGCCGGTCATGCCCAGTTCATCGCGAATGACCCACAACAGTGGGGTGTCAGGCTCGGCGTTGGCGCTGACGGCTTTGCCGTTGATGTGAAACTTGACGCTCATGGTTGAATCTCCAAAAAAGGGTAGGCTGATGAAATTGAATTCAACCAAGAGCTTACAAACGGTACGCGCTTATGAACCTAGGGTAAGCCCTTGTTTGGTGCGTTTTTGATGTAGGAATTCTCAAAATGCAACACGTAGGTCACCAAAATCACGAAGTCACCTGAGTTACGCCGCTGACGACAGCAGTCAAGATTGCCACTTCTTCAATGATGCGATTGGGCGTTTGCTACTACTTCTGCGTCTGTGTGCGAGACGGGTGTGATAGGTGTATTGAGCTGCAAGGCCATGACCGTTCCCTTGCCTGGCGCTGATTTGATGGACATTGAGCCGTTTAAAAGTGAAGCTATCTCGCTCACAATAGCCAGTCCTAAGCCAAAGCCCTCGCTGGTTCCTGGGTTGTTTTTGCTTTTATAAAACTCCTCAAAGATCAGCTCTTGCTCGTCAGCTGCAATGCCTATGCCTGTGTCCCACACCTCTATGCGGCAACCTTGTGTTTTGTTTCTGCAGGCTACCAAAATACCGCCTGATGAGGTGAATTTACTCGCATTAGAAATTAAATTCCAAAGAACGCGATTGAGCAGTGTTGGGTCGGTTTGAATCTCACCATCGATGACATGTATGCGAAGGAATAGATTCTTCTTGAGCAATATTGGTCTGTATTGCATCGCAAGATTCTCAAAAAAGGCGCGTAAATTAACCGTTGAAACTTCAACTTTGACCTGCCCTTCTGCGATTCTGGCCATGTCAAACATAGAGTCAAACAAAGCGGTGACAGATTTTGTTGCCAGCGCGATTTTGGGGCTTAGCACGGCTGACATATTTGGCTCTTTGTCCAGCCATTCAGCATAAATATCCAAGGCGAGAACCGGTTGCCGCATGTCGTGAGCGGCGCTCGCAAAAAACCGATTCTTCGTAGAAACAGCTTCCATAGCAGTCTGGCTTTGCACGGTTAGCGATTTGATTAGTTGTGCGTTGTGGTATTGCGTTTGCAGACTTTTGGTGTATTCCAAGTGCATTTGATGCCCTTGCGTTTTTAGAATATAAATGTAAACAACCACCAGCCCAAGGATCCAGTAGTTCTCAAAAATTGGCTTGCTGTCGACAACTGATATTTGAAACAAGATGCAGATCAACAGACCCGTTGCATACCCGCTTAAAGTTAGGTAAAACGAGGGCAAGTGGCTGTACAACATCGTCATGGTGAAGATGCCGATTCCCAGCGTAATAAGCATGCAAAGCGTTTGTACGTTGGCGGGGACCTTGTCAAAAAAGACAAATGCAAAAGATCCCCACATTAACCCAGTGAAGAATTTGAGCAACACAAATGCGGCGGAGTTATCTTTGTGAGAGGCATGGCTTTGGGTGGATGTTACGGCTACCAAACGCCAGGCAGATACAAGTAGACCGAATAGATACCAAACAACAAGCGCTGTTTTTGAGGTGCTGTTGAAATAAATCAAAAGCGTCAGCATATGAATAATCAAGATCACAAACAGCGTGGTTTGCAGCGCTTTGGCTGCGATTTTCCGCAAAGATTCTTGTTCAATCCATAGCGCTTCAGCCGCTGCAGGTGTTTCAATGTTTTTGAATCTTTTCATACCAAAGAAATACCGGTGTGTTTTTCAATAACTCATCACAGTTACACTTTAACACTGAAAAGCATGAAACCTTAAACTGAATGACCAAGTTGTATTGACACAACTGTCCCGCGACCAGGGCGTGACCTTAACTTCAACTCAGCGCCTATCAGGTCTGCCAACTGTGCAACGATGGCTAAACCTAGTCCGAAACCGTCACTGGTTCCCGCATTAGATGGGCTTTTGTAAAACTCTTTGAAGACCAAGCTGTGTTGGTCGGCTGAAATGCCTACGCCAGTATCCCAAACCTCTATGACGACACCTTGTTTAGAGTTTCTGCAGGCTACGAGCACACCGCCAGATTGTGTGTATTTAAGCGCATTGGAGACGAGGTTTCCCAAAATGCGAACCAGCAAAACATGATCGGTAAAAACTGTTTTTTGAAGTACTCGGGTTCTTAGCTCTAAATTTTTGGATTTCGCAAGGGGGTGATATTGGCTGAACAATTCGTACATCAGCACTTCCAAATCGACCGTTTCTAAGTTGGTGCCCACTTGACCCTCAGTCAGTCGTGACATATCAAACAGAGAATCAAATAAATTGATGACGGCTTTTGTGGATAGCGCAATTTTGGGTGCGATTTCTTGCGAGGCTGTTGGGTCCTCAATCAGCCAACCAGCGTACAAATCTAACGCCAAAACCGGCTGACGCATGTCATGCGCGGCGCTTGCCAGCATACGGTTTTTGGTAGCTACAGCTGCAAGCGCTGTTTCACGCTGCTCAGTCAACGACGCGATCAGGTTGCGATTTCGGTATTGTAGTTTTAAGCCATCAACATAGGTGGTGTTCATGCGCGCACCCACGCGAAACTGCATAAACACAAAAATTGCAATCATGGTCAAGTACCACAATTGAACTGTATCGGGCTTGAAATCTTGCACTGTGCCAATGTAAAGCAAAACGGCAGTGAATAAGCCTGCGCAGTAAGCCCAGATGAACCGATGCATCAAGCGCACATGGCTGGATAAGTTTGACACCGAGAACATGCCAAATATCAAAACCACGATCAAGCAAAAGATGGCAATATTTGGGGCTGGAATTCCATTGAACAGAAAAACAGAAATACCCCAAATAAAGCCGTTCATAGGCGCTAATCTGGCGTAGCGGTGAAAGTAGACAGCGCGCTCGGCAGTATGTTTGACCTGGTCACTTCGTATGTAACCTTTTAAGAACCAAAGTCGCAGAGCACTCACTGCGCTGTTTACGGTGAACCAAATCATCAGCAGCGTCGTTGACGTATGGCCGTACAGCAAGGCTGTCGTGAAAATCATGGCGCAAAACATCAACAACTGCGAGTCCAGCACGCTGACCATCACGTGGCGAATGCACTCAGACCTTACCCACTGCGCTTCCGTAACCGCAGTTTTCTTTTTTACTACATGTAGGGGCAAGGCTTGCGCGGGGCTCATACTCTCAGTGTACAGACAAATACCAAATTATCACTAGGTATTTGCTAGCACCGAGTTCTACTGCGCTACGTGAATGCCCATTTTGTGAGTTGAGGCTGAAGCAGTTACTGGCGCAGCCGCTTTTGCGCCGAACAGCACATCGCCAGACAGCTGACCGCCTTCTTCAATAATGACTTTGCCGTAGCGAATCGTGCCATTGACTTTGCCTTGCGAAAAAATGACCAGCTTGTCGCGCACGGTTAAATTGCCATCAAACTGACCGTGAATTTCTGCAATATCGATGTCAGCTGAACCTTTGAACGCACCGTTTGCCATGATTTGGATAACGCGGGAGTCCATGGTTGCCTCGACCGTGCCTTCTACAACCAAAGTATCACAATCGGTGATTTCAACCCCTTTTAATTTGATGTTGGGACCAACAATAAGTCGGCTACCGCCCTCAATGCCCGGGCTGGCTGCTGTTGATGCGGTGCTGGACACCGATGTTGCTGCGGCTGTCGTGGAGATTGTCTCCGTACGCAAACCCGTTTGCGTCAAGTTGTTGACGGGCTCTGTTCTGACTGAGCCGTTGAGGTTGCGACCACTGTTGGGCGAGTAGGGTGCAGGTGCGGGCTCGGGGTCGCGTTTGCCGAAAAAGGGTGATGCTAATGCCATGGGAAGTTCCTTTTTAATCATCTACACATATAGACAAGGCCATCCTAAGCGCCATCGTTCTGTCAAATGCATGGTGATGTAAGCGAGGTAACAAACTTGGGCGCTATCACCTAAATGGATAGCATGCCGTTACGTGTCTTACATGGTGTTCAAGCAAGTAACTGGACCCTTGCTTGCCTTCAGGTAAGCAATTGCACATTCCCTCCCGCCGCTGTGGTGTTGACGGTGAGCGTCTGCTCCGCACAAAAGCGGTACAGGTAATGTGGGCCGCCGGCTTTGGGCCCCGTGCCGCTCAAGCCTTCGCCACCAAAGGGCTGCACGCCCACTACCGCGCCAATCATGTTGCGGTTGATGTAAACATTGCCGACGTGCGCGGCTCGCGCCAGCGCCTGCGCACGGGAGTCTATGCGGGTCTGGATGCCCAGCGTCAGCCCGTAGCCCAGGGCGTTGATCTGCGCGATCACCTCAGCAGGGTCGCCACGCCAGCGCACCACGTGCAGCACGGGGCCGAAGATTTCGGCACCGATGTCGCTGATGGCGTTGAGTTCGAAAGCGGCAGGAGGAATGAGATTGGATTTGTCATTTGCTATGCTATTTATAGCTTTTGAGGCAGTAAATACGCCGGCTATAGGTATATTTAAGAGTGATTTTGATGATTTCTCTAGTCTTTGGAGGTGATTTTGGATGTTTTCGAAGGCTTCTTTATCGATCACCGGGCCGACGTCAGTGGCCAGATCGGCGGTATCGCCCACTCGGAGCTCCTTGGCTGCACCCTGAATCATTTCAATCACGCCATCGGCAATCGACTCGTGTACACACAGCAAGCGCAATGCCGAACAACGCTGACCGGCGGAGCGGAAGGCGCTTTGCACCACGGCGTCGGCCACCTGTTCGGGCAAAGCGGTGCTGTCGACCAGCATGGCGTTGATGCCGCCGGTTTCGGCGATCAGCGGCACAATCGCGCCGTCTTTCGCTGCCAAGGCGCGGTTGATGATTTTGGCGACCTGCGTCGAGCCGGTGAAAACCACGCCCGCCACGTCGGGGGCGGCGACCAGTGCCGCACCCACCGTCTCTCCCGCGCCGTGCAGGAGTTGCAACGCGCCCATCGGTACGCCTGCGTTGTGCAGCAGCGCCACCATGGCCTGTGCCACGCCCGGCGTTTGCTCGGCCGGTTTGGCTAGAACGGTGTTGCCAGTCGCTAAAGCTGCGGCGACCTGACCTGCAAAGATCGCCAGTGGGAAGTTCCACGGGCTGATGCACACCCACGGGCCGCGTGCGATCAGGTGCAGCTCGTTGGTTTCGCCCGTGACGCCAAGTGTCACACCCATGTTTTGTCCGGGCAGGGCAATCGGTGCCATGACGCGCTCGGCTTCATCGGCGTAATAGCGCAAAAAGTCCACCGCTTCCCGTACCTCAGACACCGCATCGCCCCAGGTTTTGAAGGCCTCTTTGACCAGCAGGGCGCAGAAAGTGGGGAGTTGGGCGTCCAAGGCGTCGGCCGTGGTTCGCAAGATGGCGGCGCGGTCGGACACGGCGGTTTTGCGCCAAGTTTGGTAGCTCGCAAGACTTGCTTTGACAGCTTCTGGGATGGCTGCAACCGCATATTCGGCTACAACGGGCACAGTCGCCGTGGCATACGCCGCCAACAGCGGCTCGCGCATGGTTTCCACGGTCAAATCGACGCCGTTGCTGTTTTTTCGGGCAGATGGAGATTGACCAAACAACTGCGGCGGCAGGGCAAAAGCGCTATGCGGCTCTAAACGCAGTGGTGAAATCAGCAATTCTTCCATGCCTACTGATTCGTCGGTGAGCTGGTGCACAAACGACGAATTCGCGCCGTTTTCCAGCAGACGACGCACCAAATACGCCAGCAAGTCGCGGTGCGCGCCCACGGGGGCGTAGACGCGGCAGCTGATGAGTGGGTTTTTCAACACCTCGCGGTAAACGCCTTCGCCCATGCCGTGCAGACGCTGCAACTCGAAAGGTGCGCCAGTTTTGGCTGCCATCTGCAAAATCGCAGCGATGGTCGCGGCGTTGTGGGTCGCAAACTGCGGGTAGATCGCATCGGGCGCGCCCAGCAGGGCTTTGGCGCAGGCGAGGTAGGACACGTCGGTGTGGTGTTTGTGGGTGAACACGGGGTAGTGCGGCAGGCCGAGTTCTTGGGCACGCTTGATCTCGCTGTCCCAGTACGCGCCTTTGACCAAGCGGCACATGAGCTTGAGTTTGTATTTGCGGGCGATTGACGTGACGTGCTCAATCAGCTCCAAGGCGCGGGTTTGGTAGGCTTGCATCGCCAGGCCGAAACCTTCCCACTGCGGGTAGTGGGCGGCGACTTGGGCGGCAAGAGCTTCGAAGACGTCGAGTGACAACTCCAGCCTATCGACCTCTTCCGCATCAATGGTGAGGTTAATGTTGGCCTTTGCCGCCAGCTCGCAGAGTCCCCACACGCGCGGCACTAGCTCGGCCATGACGCGACTGCGCTGCGCGTCTTCGTAGCGTGGGTGCAAAGCGCTCAATTTGATGGAAATACCGTCGTTTTGAGCGGTATTTTTGACTGTAGCCAGTGTATTTGCTGCCTGAGTAGCTATTGAAATAATAGCATTTTTGTAACTAGCCAGATACGTCAAAGCATCTGCATCGGTTCGCGCACCTTCGCCCAACATGTCGTAGCTGAATCTGAGATTGGCGGTTTTCTTACGGGTTGAATCCGCCACCTTCATCGCTTCAGTAATCGTCTGTCCGAGGACGAACTGGTGACCGAGCAGCTGTACGGCACGCAGCGTGGCGGCGACGACAGTTTTCGCGCCCAGTTTGGTCATCAGGTTTGGAGATTCGGTTTTGCCATTTTCTGATGAAGGCAAAAACTTCTTGGACATCGCAATCGCAGCGCTGGACAGGCGGGTCAGGGCTGAGTCCTGCGCGCCGTCAAAATCAGCGCGTCCAAGCTGGTCTGCGGTTAACGCAATGGCAGTTTCGGCATCGGGCACACGCAGCAACGCTTCCGCCAAGCGCATCAAAGCCAGACCTTCAGCGCTTGAAATCGGGTATTCCTTCAACAAGCTTTCCATCGCCCAAAACGGCGGCGGGTTGTCGCGCACGGCTTGCACCCAGGGGGCGGCGGCTTTGGCGGCGCTGGCCCAATCCAAGGTGCTGGCAAGCGAGTTGAGGCGCTGGGCGACGATGGTGGCTTCTGGGCGGTAGGGGTTGGGTAGGCGCATGGTGAATCTCAGCTTGAATAAATTGATAGCGAAGTATTGACCAAATACGCCAAGTTGTTAACAGGAAAAAGTCTCTTATAAGCGGCATTCACGCCCTAGTAAATCTGAGAATGCGCTAAGAGAGTGACGTGAAAATGACGAGAAGGGGGAAGTAAATTAAAATGGTGGTATGAACTATCCCCAAGAATTTGACGTCATCGTCGTCGGTGGCGGCCACGCTGGCACCGAGGCTGCACTAGCCAGCGCCCGCATGGGCTGCAAAACCCTGCTCCTGTCGCACAACATCGAGACGCTGGGGCAGATGAGCTGCAACCCCTCGATTGGCGGTATTGGCAAAGGCCACTTGGTCAAAGAAGTCGATGCCATGGGCGGCGCGATGGCGCTTGCGACGGACGAAGCGGGCATCCAGTTTCGCATCCTCAACAGCTCCAAAGGCCCCGCCGTGCGGGCAACCCGGGCGCAGGCCGACCGTGTGCTTTACAAGGCGGCGATTCGCCACAAGCTGGAGAACCAGCCCAACCTCTGGCTGTTCCAGCAGGCGGTGGACGATTTGATGGTTGAGGGCGATAGAGTCTTCGGTGCTGTGACGCAAGTCGGCGTGCGCTTTCGCAGTAAAACCGTGGTGCTGACGGCGGGGACGTTTCTGGACGGCAAAATCCACGTCGGTCTGAACAACTACGCAGCGGGTAGGGCAGGTGACCCGCCAGCGGTGTCGCTCAGCAGCCGGCTCAAGGAGTTGAAACTCCCGCAAGGCCGCCTAAAGACTGGCACGCCACCGCGTTTGGATGGTCGCACGATTGACTTCAGCAAGTGTCTAGAACAACCCGGTGATGGTGTAGCGCAGCTGGACGGCACGGTCACACCTATGCCAATGTTTAGCTTTTTAGGCAAAACATCCATGCACCCGCAGCAGGTGCCGTGCTGGATCACCCATACCAATGAGCGCACGCACGACATTATTCGCTCTGGCTTCGACCGTAGCCCCATGTTCACTGGCAAGATTGAGGGCGTGGGACCGCGCTATTGCCCCAGTGTGGAAGACAAAATCAACCGCTTTGCCGATAAGGAAAGCCACCAGATTTTCTTGGAACCCGAAGGCCTGACCACCAACGAGTACTACCCCAACGGCATCAGCACCAGCCTGCCGTTTGACATCCAGTATGAGTTGGTTCGCTCGATGGTGGGGCTGGAAAACGCCCACATCTTGCGCCCTGGTTACGCGATTGAGTACGATTACTTTGACCCGCGCGCCCTGAAAACCAGCTTTGAAACCCGCGCCATTGGCGGCTTGTTCTTCGCGGGGCAGATCAACGGCACAACCGGCTACGAAGAAGCGGCGGCGCAGGGCATGTTTGCCGGTATCAACGCCGCTTTGCAATGCCGCAGTTTGGGTTTCGGAGATGCGTCTTTGAGCGCTGCGGGAAGTGCCACTTATACGGGTGACACATGGTTGCCACGTCGTGACGAAGCCTACTTGGGTGTGTTGGTGGATGACTTGATCAGCAAGGGTGTGACCGAGCCTTACCGCATGTTCACCAGCCGCGCCGAGTTCCGCCTGCAGCTGCGCGAAGACAATGCAGATGTGCGTTTGACGGAAGTGGGTCGTCAACTTGGCTTGGTTGACGATGTGCGTTGGGATGCATTTAGCCGCAAGCGCGACGCTGTTTCACGTGAAACACAGCGTTTGAAAGCACTGTGGGCAAGCCCGAAAAACGTATCTTCAGCAGAGGCTGAGCGTGTTTTTGGCAAAGCTTTGGAGCATGAGTACAACATGTTGGAATTGCTGCGCCGCCCAGATGTTAATTACGCTGGGTTGATGAGTTTGGAGTCTGGCAAGTTTGCTGACTTCGAAGCACTGCCGTCGGATGCCATCAACAGTGATACGACCGTTGTGGAGCAAATCGAAATTGTCGCCAAATATGCGGGTTATATTGACCGCCAGCATGCTGAGGTTGAAAAAGCACTGCATTTTGAGCAGTTCAAATTACCATCAAATATGGACTACAGCCAAGTATCCGCGCTTAGTATTGAGGCGCGACAGACGCTGAACAAGCACAAGCCAGAGACTTTGGGTTTAGCCTCACGCATCTCGGGAATCACGCCTGCGACTGTGTCTTTGTTGTTGGTTTACTTGAAGAAAAGTGGCTACAAAGGATTCGCAGTTTCAAATTGATAGGGGAGCACTGCTTCTTGTATCTTCTTGTATCTTTTTGTTACGAGTGACACTACAATGGCGAAATGCGCCTTCGCTGCAAATTTACCACGAGTAACCAACAGATTATTGGTCTGTTCGCCTTTGTCGCACTTTATGTGACGATGCCTTTGGGTCATGCTGGCTCCATCTATAGATGTGTAGACGCGCATGGCCAGGTCACTGTAGGCGACTTGCCGTGTGTAGTCAGACCTGCTGCTGTCACAAAAAAAGAGCAAGAAAATAAGAAAGAACCAGAGAAGCAGCCGGTTGCCAGTATTCATGCAGAAAAAGGGCAGGACGCGCTGTTTCGTGAGACTGTGGAGCAGAAAATACTGTCCAAACATAGCACGCAGTGCAGAGACTTACGACTTTTACTGCGAAAGAATGGCCATTTTGCATCCGACCCGCTGACACCAGCTACGACTTTGTCCGAAGCTGATAAACACGCACGCGACCAGTACCAGCTGATTTGCATGGCTCAGGCCAAAGACGTTGTGGTGTTGGCGCAAATACAAAGCGAGCGTATCAGTGTAGAACGGGCACGTAAAGCAGCGTGTGAGATTAAAACACGTGACTACGAGAGCCGAAAGCTGTCAATGAACAGCGCATCCAGCGATTTAGAACGCCACGCGTTTGGTGTTTTGCAAGCAGAGGTGTTACGCGGCTGTCGGTGAAATCATGCGTGTAAGATCGCGGTATCCAGATAGAGCAAAAAGCAAGAACAAGGCTGGATTAAATTTTTATAACGCATATGTCAAACGCTAATTTCCCGCAACAACTTTTACGCCAAGGCGCAGAAACCCTAGGCCTCACGTTGAGTGATGCCCAAATCGCACAGCTCTTGGGCTACCACGCACTGATTCAAAAGTGGAACAAGGTCTACAACCTCACCGCGATACGTGACCCTGCCGAGATGTTGACGCACCATTTGCTGGACAGTTTGGCTGTGGTGGCGCCGCTGCGAATTCGTTTGGCTGGTTTGGCTTACGGGCAAGACGGTGCTGGCGATAATAACAATGACCATGACGTTGTTGCGAGCCAATACTTGTACAAATTGCTGGATGTTGGCGCTGGCGCGGGCTTGCCTGGCGTGGTGTTGGCGATTTGTTGCCCAGACATTCATGTGACCTGTGTTGACGCTGTGGCCAAGAAAATGGCCTTTGTGCAGCAGGTGGCGACGGAGCTGAAGCTGCCCAACTTGAAGGCGTTGCATGCACGGGTTGAAACCTTGACGGACAAATACGACATCATTACTTCAAGGGCATTTGCTACCTTGCTGGATTTTGTGACGGGCTCTAGCGCGGCATTGAAGCCTACAACCGGTGTTTGGTTGGCAATGAAGGCGAAAGATACGTCAGCAGAAGTGGCTGAATTGCCTGCCGATGTGGCGGTGTTTCACGTGGAACAACTCGTTGTTCCAGGCTTGGATGCTGAGCGCTGCATCGTCTGGATGCGGCAAAACAGCGTTTAGCAGTGGTGGTAAGCGTGGTTTTGCTGCGCTGATTCTCGTATAAACTCAGTGCATGTTTGGAATCAGTAACTACGGCGCATTCGTCATCGCTTTTATCTTGCTTTTGCTGCTGCCTGGGCCGGGCAATTTGGCGTTGATTACGTCGGCGGGCAAGGGCGGTTTGAAGGGCGGGGTCGCTTCTGTTTTTGGTTTGCTGCTGGGTGACCAAATTTTGTTGTGGCTCACGGTGGCAGGTGTGGCTGCTTTGTTGGCAGCTAACCCGATTGTTTTTCATGCCTTGCAATGGCTAGGGGCTGCTTATTTGGCATGGCTGGGCTTCAAAATGTTGACGGCAAAGCCGGGTGACAAACCCTTGCTCAATATCAAAGCGGGACATTATTTCCGACAAACCTTGGTGATTACTTTGTTCAACCCCAAGGCCATCATGTTTTATGTGGCTTTTTTTCCGCAGTTCATTGACCCGTTGAAACACCAAGGCATGGTGACCTTTGGCGTGATGGCGGCGACCATCGCGGTCTTGGGCTTTGTGTACTGCATTTCGGTGGTGCTTATCACGCACTTCATGGCAGAGCGTATTCGTGCCAACCCACGGGTGACGGATGGGCTGCAAAAAGTGGCAGGTGTTTTCTTGATTGGTTTTGGCGTGAAACTGGCCCTAGGCAAATAACAGAGTAAATAAAATAATATGGCTAAGATTTTTTGCGTCGCGAATCAAAAGGGTGGTGTCGGCAAAACCACAACGACCGTCAATTTAGCGGCTGGCTTGGCCAAAATCGGCCAACGCGTCTTGATGATTGACCTTGATCCACAGGGCAACGCCACCATGGGTTCGGGCGTGGACAAGCGCACTCTGGAGCTGACGATTTATGACGTGCTGCTGGAAAACGCCTCGATTGCCGAAGCCCGCGTTAAAAGCGACAAGTTAATCGCAGCCGGTTGCAGCTTTGACATTCTGGGTGCAAACCGCGATTTGGCAGGTGCTGAGGTCGAGCTGGTCGATGTGGAGCGCCGTGAAAAGCGCATCAAAACCGCGATTGAAGCTGTGGACAGCGAGTACGACTTCGTGCTGATTGACTGCCCGCCCAGCTTGTCCATGCTGACTTTGAACGGCTTGTGCTGCGCCAACGGCGTGATTGTGCCCATGCAGTGCGAGTATTTTGCGCTGGAGGGCTTGACGGATTTGGTCAACACCATCAAGCAAGTGCATGCCAATTTGAACCCCGATTTGCAAATCATCGGCCTGCTGCGCGTGATGTTTGACCCACGCATCACCCTGCAGCAGCAGGTGAGCGAGCAGCTCAAAAACCACTTCGGCAACAAAGTATTCAACACCGTCATTCCGCGCAATGTGCGCCTGGCCGAAGCGCCCAGCTACGGCGTGCCTGGCGTGGTGTTTGACCCGTCAGCGCGCGGCAGTGTGGCGTTTGTGGAGTTTGCGGCGGAAATGGTAGAGCGCATCAAAACAATGTAATCAGCGATGTGATGAAAGCTCGAAAAGTGTTTCTAAGCCTTAAAAAAGCTAGTAAAACCCGATTTTTAATGCCAAATATGCCTTTATCCAGCGTATTTACTGCCTGAGTAGCTATTGAATTAATAGCAAATTTCCGCATGACTCACCCTGCATCACCACACATTTTCACGCTCCCAGGCTGGCAGGGCAGCGGGGCGCAGCATTGGCAAATGCGCTGGTCTGAGGCGTTCGGTGACGAGGTGGTGGCGCAGCACGATTGGATGCACCCCTTGCGCGGCGACTGGATCACCCGCTTGGAAGATGTGGTTCAGAACCAACTCAACAAACAACCCGAGCTGCCCATCGCTTTTGTCGCCCACAGCTTGGGCTGCCATTTGGTGGCCAGCTGGGCGGCGCTGTCGCCTAACGCTGGCCGCGTTGCTGGCGCGTTGTTGGTTGCGCCGCCAGACCCGCTGCAGCCCAATTTACCACCGCAACTGCACAGCTGGCGCAAGCCCGTGCTGGACAAGTTACCCTTCAAAGCCGCGCTGGTAGCGTCTACAAACGACCCGTTTTGCAACGTTGCTGCAGCAGAGCAACTGGCGCAGCAATGGGGCGCAAAGCTCGTCAATATCGGCGAGCGCGGTCATATCAACGCCGAATCTGGGCTGGCTGACTGGCCGGCAGGGCGTGAGATGCTAAGGGACACTTTAACTTAACCCAAACCCCTCCGTTCGCCCTGAGCTTGTCGAAGGGTTTCGACAAGCTCAACCCGAACGGAATTGTGGAAAACATAAAAGTAATACAGAAAAAGGAAAACATGGTTACCAAACGACCCAAAGGCCTAGGCCGTGGCTTAGAAGCACTGCTTGGCCCCACTTTTGACGAAAATGCCGCAACCAATGCGGCAAACCTAGCCGCTGCCAAAGCCGCAGAAATGGCGAATCCGGGCACACCGTCAACGCTGATGTTGACCGACATGGTGGCCGGTCAATACCAGCCGCGTACCCGCATGGACGAAGGCGCTTTGTACGAGTTGGCGGAGAGCATCAAAGCCCAAGGCATCATGCAACCGATCTTGGTGCGTCGCTTAACCAGTGGCCCCAACGAAGGTAAATACGAAATCATCGCCGGTGAACGCCGTTTCCGCGCCTCTAAATTGGCCGGTCTGGACAGCGTTCCCGTCCTGGTTCGCGAAGTGCCAGACGAGGCCGCCGCCGCGATGGCGCTGATTGAAAACATCCAGCGTGAAGACCTGAACCCGCTGGAAGAAGCGCAGGGTTTGCAGCGTTTGGTCAAAGAATTTGCCTTGACGCACGAGCAAGCCGCCCAAGCCGTAGGCCGCTCCCGCGCCGCCGCGAGCAATTTGATGCGCCTGCTTAATTTGGCTGACCCCGTGCAAACCATGCTGATGGCTGGTGACATCGACATGGGACATGCCCGCGCCCTGTTAGCACTGGACCGCGCTACCCAAATCACCGCAGCCAGCCAAATCAGCGCCAAAAAGATGTCGGTGCGTGAGGCAGAAAGTTTGGTCAAAAAGCTCAGCGCCGAGTTCAACTTGGTAGCGACCAAGCCCAAAAAAGAGAAATCCCGCGACCTGAAACGCGTCGAAGAAGAACTCTCAGACCTATTGACCGCCCAAGTCGAAATTCGCGTCAAAAAACGCGTGAAACGCCACGGTAAGTTTGAGGAAATGGGCGAGCTCAGCGTTCAGTTCAGCTCAATGGAAGAGTTGAACGGGCTGATTGACCGTTTGCGGGGCAAAGAGCAATAAATAGCGCTATTAAAATAATAGCTGCTGAGGCAGTAAATACAATGGTTAATGCTTAAAAATGTGCTGTAGAGGCATAAATAACAGCATTTTTGCTGGGAAAATGCTATTTTTGCGTCGTCTTGAACCGCCAAGACACCGCTAAAGTTAACGATTCACCCTTTTCAAGTACCTGCAAGCCGGGTTGTCCAGGCAAGTGAAAGGCGTCTATCGGGTGGCTGACGGGCTCTAGGCAAAAATGCTCGCCCACCACTTTTCGGAAAACCAAGAGGTCATTTGGTTTGACTGAGTGAGTGCTAACTTCCGCTAGACCTGTTGATTGCGTTAGCGTTAGCTGCAAGCCTTGGTCCGGCCAAGTCACATGAGCGGTGCCGTCCCAGCCGGTAAAGCAGTTGTCAATCAGCGTTCCTGCGGCTGAAATACTGGCGTTCAAGTCCCACGTTGGTGGGAAATCGGTCGTGTGTTCTTTGGGCAAGCAATCGGGGTGGCTCAGCCACACGCCGCTTACTTTTGCCTGCAGTCTGGTCTGTTCGTTGCGCGGCAGCCACGGGTGCAAACCCAAACCGTAGGGCAGGGGAGCATCGCCTAAATGGGTCACCGACAAGCTTTGATCCATGCCGCCATCGACCAGTTTGAAGGTTTGCGTGGCGCTGTAATGGTGCGGGTTACGGTTGAATTGTTGGGATGTCAAACGCATTTCTAAGCTTGTCGCGTCTGGCTGGTAAGCTTGCCAAGCTTGCAAAAACCCGTCTCCATGAATGGGGTAAACCTGCCCAGCAGCGTTTGGCTGGATACTGTGATGCTGCCCATTCACCGAAAAACCACTCTGGCTGATACGGTTTGACCACGGTACCAAGGGGTAAGAAGCCTGCGCTACCCGCAGCGGCTCGTCGGGGTAGTCCAAGCCGTCCCAAGGGCGAAACAAATCAAAGGGTGCACAACCGTTGCGCTCAAGCTGCCAAGCTGCAACCGAGCCGCCCAGCGTCGGTATCAAGCCCAGCTTTTGCTTACCATTGCTTCCTTGCAGCTCAAGCCAAACAGTGGTGTGGTTTGGGGTAGCCAAAGCCATTACCAGCTAAAAATTTTGCCTGGGTTCATGATGTTATCTGGGTCCAGTGCATGCTTGATGGTGCGCATCATGTTGACTGCGCCCAAGCCAGTCTCGGTTTTCAGGTAATCCATTTTGTGCAAGCCAATGCCGTGCTCGCCAGTGCAAGTGCCTTCCAAGCGCAGGGCGCGGGCGACGAGTTGGTCGTTCAAGGTGTCGGCGGTTTCGCGTTCTTGCGGGTTGTTAGGGTCAATCAAGTAGCCAAAGTGAAAGTTTCCATCACCCACATGACCGACCAAGAAGTAGGGCAAACCGCTGGCATCGACTTCTGCGACCGATTCCAGCAGGCAGTCCGCCAATTTGGAAATGGGCACGCAGGTGTCAGTAGAAATAGCGCGGCAGCCGGGTTTGGACTGGATGGCAGCAAAGTAAGCGTTGTGCCGCGCCGTCCACAGCTTGGTGCGGGCTTCGGGGGTCGTAGCCCAGTCAAACGAGGTGCCGCCATGCTCCGACGCGATGTCTTGCACCAGCTCAGCTTGCTCTTTCACGCCGGCAGGTGAGCCGTGGAACTCCATCAACAACATGGGCGCTTCTTCCAGCCCAAGCTTGGAATAGGCGTTGACCATGCGCACGGTGTTGATGTCAATCAGCTCCACCCGTGCAATCGGGATGCCCATTTGGATGATTTGAATCGTGGTGCGCACGGCGGCTTCAATGCTGGGGAAAGAGCAAACAGCGGCAGATATCGCTTCAGGCAAGGGGTAGAGCTTGAGGGTGATTTCGGTCATCACGCCCAAGGTGCCTTCCGAGCCAACCATGAGTCGCGTTAAATCGTAGCCAGCAGATGACTTTTTGGCACGCGTACCCGTGCGAATCACCTCACCGCTGGCGGTGACGACTTCCAGCGCCAGCACGTTTTCGCGCATGGTGCCGTAGCGTACCGCATTGGTGCCGCTGGCGCGAGTGGCGCTCATGCCGCCTATCGAGGCGTCTGCACCTGGGTCAATCGGGAAAAACAAGCCTTCAGATTTGACGGCTTCGTTGACGGCTTTGCGCGTTACGCCGGGTTGCACGGTCACCGTCAAGTCTTCGGCGTTGACGCGCAGAACTTGGTTCATGCGGCTCACATCGATGCTGATGCCGCCTTGCACGGCCAGCAAATGGCCTTCTAACGACGAGCCGACACCGAAGGGAATCACGGGTGTTTTGTACTGCGCCGCGAGTTTGATGGTGGCTGCGACATCCGCAGTTGATTCAGCAAAAACGACCGCACTAGGCGGCGCAATGCTGTAAGCAGATTCGTCTTTGCCGTGGTGTTCACGCACGGCCAGCGCGGTGGAGCAGCGGTCGCCAAATTTTTCTTTGAGCGATTGAATCAGCGCATCAGGCGTGGCGCGTTGAACTACAGCGGGCAGTATGTGAGAGGCATGGGTGGGCGCGTTCATGGCGTTCCTTTCAAGACAAGATGGCCATGGTGATACGCGAGACGCAGCACATTTCGCCCGCGTCGTTGCTCATATCAATTTGCCAAACGTGGGTGGTGCGGCCAATGTGCACAGGGTAAGCGATACCAGTGACCCAGCCCCCTTTCACCCCTTTGAGGTGGTTGGCGTTGATGTCTAGGCCCACGGCTTTATGGCCTTCAGGCGCGGCATACATCGCACCGCAAGAGCCCAGTGTTTCCGCTAAAACGACAGACACGCCGCCATGCAGCAAGCCGTAGGGCTGTTGCGTGCGTTTGTCCACAGGCACGCGGGCGCGGATGAAATCGTCGCCCACCTCCAAAAACTCCATGCCCAAACGGTCAACGGCTGTGTCGATGTGGGCTTTGGTGAGGATATCAACCGAGACGAGTTTTTTCCAAATATTCATAGGTAGACGTGAAGAATAGGGCAGTGACAAGAAACCACAAGTCTTAGTATAAAGACAAACATCAAACAGCCAAAAAAAAGCCCACATTGCTGTGGGCTTGTGAATGACCGAGTTAGCTAATCTAATTGCGGCCAGGGAGACTAAATCTGAGCAGTCAAGGATTAACGGCTGTAAGCTGTTTCACCGTGTGATGTGATGTCCAAGCCTTCGCGCTCTTCCTCTTCTGGAACGCGCAAGCCGATGACCAAGTCAACCAACTTGTAAGCAATCACAGAAACCACACCCGACCAAACAATGGTCACCAACACGGCTTTGAGCTGCGTCATCACTTGTGCGGAAATGCTGTAAGCATCTGGGGTCAGCATTGTTGCGGTTACCCAGTCACCCATCGCGCTTGGGCCACCCAAAGATGGTGATGCAAACACGCCTGTGAGCAAAGCACCCACGATACCGCCAACACCGTGAACGCCAAACACGTCCAAAGAGTCGTCTGCACCAATCAGTTTCTTCAAGCCGCTGACGCCCCACAAGCACAAGAAGCCAGCAACAACACCAATAATCAATGCACCGCCGATACCGACGTTACCAGCCGCTGGCGTGATAGCAACCAAGCCTGCAACAGCACCAGAAGCTGCGCCCAACATAGAAGCTTTACCTTTGTGCAAGGCTTCAGCCACGCACCATGCCAACACGGCAGCCGCAGTTGCCACAAATGTGTTGATGAATGCCAAAGCTGCAAAACCGTTGGCTTCCAAAGCGGAGCCAGCATTGAAACCAAACCATCCCACCCACAGGAGCGCTGCGCCAACCATGGTCAATGTCAAGCTGTGAGGCGTCATTGATTCTTTGCCATAACCCACGCGTTTGCCAATCATGATGGCACCGACCAACCCAGCAACCGCAGCATTGATGTGAACCACCGTACCGCCTGCGAAGTCTAAAGCACCCCATTGCCACAACATACCGGCTTTTCCGTTCATGGCATCAACCACTTCTTTGCTGGCATAAGCGTCAGGACCCATCCAGAACCACACCATGTGTGCAATTGGCAAATAGCTGAAAGTGAACCACAGCACCATGAAAGCCAAGACAGCAGAGAACTTAGCGCGCTCAGCGAAAGCACCCACGATCAAGCAGCAAGTAATGCCTGCAAATGTCGCTTGGAATGCTGCAAACACGATCTCAGGAATGTAAACACCCTTGCTGAAAGTGGCTGCATTGGCAAAAGTACCAGCAACATTGTCCCAAACACCCTTCATCATCAAACGGTCTGTGCCGCCAATGAACTTGTTGCCTTCAGTAAACGCGAAGCTGTAGCCATAAATCACCCAAAGTACAACAATGAGAGAGAAGGTGACCATCACTTGCATCAACACCGACAGCATGTTTTTGCTGCGTACTAAACCGCCGTAGAACAAAGCCAAGCCTGGGATCGTCATCAAGATCACGAGCAAGGTTGAAACCATCATCCAAGTGGTATCACCTTTGTTTGGAACTGGCGTTGGTGCAGCAGCAGCAGCAGGTGCTGCTGGCGTAGCAGGGGTTGCTGCGGCTGCGGCAGGTGCTGCCACAGCAGCTGTAGTTTCTGCCGGTTTTGCAGCATCAGCAGGTTTTGCCGCGTCAACAGTGGCTGTCGCTGCGGCAGGTGCAGCGGAAACGGCTGCTGGCGCAGCTTGTGCCATCGCAAAGTTGCTTGCCAGCCACAGGCCAAGGCCTAGGCTGAGGGGGAGGAGGTATTTTTTCATGGTGTGAGTCTCTTTTCTAAATTAATTTAGTAGCTTTAAAGCGCTTCTTTACCTGTTTCGCCAGTGCGGATACGGACCACTTGCTCTAAGTTGTAAACAAAAATCTTGCCGTCGCCGATCTTGCCGGTACGGGCAGCGGTTTCAATCGCTTCAATCACTTGGTCAACCAAAGCGGCGCTGACGGCAGCTTCGATTTTGACTTTTGGCAAAAAGTCGACCACATATTCCGCGCCGCGATACAGCTCGGTGTGGCCTTTTTGGCGGCCAAAGCCTTTCACTTCAGTCACAGTGATGCCTTGCACCCCAATCGCGGAGAGCGCCTCACGCACTTCGTCCAACTTAAAGGGTTTGATGATGGCAGTTACAAGTTTCATGGGTTCTCCTTTATCAAAATGATGAACCAATAAAGCATGTTACGTGCCAATTTAGTGCGTTGTGCGGCACTCGGGTGATGGTTTAACGCGAATCAGGGGCTTGCAAAACTTGCGTTAAACCTAAAATCGCGCTAAGCTACAAACTGTACAAAATAACAGTTGTAATAATAGACAGTTGTTTTGTTATTTTAAATATCACTTTCATCAGTCAATATTCATGCTTGATTTGTTCAAAACAGTCAATGCACCAAAATAGGGAGTAAGTTATGTCGGGTTTCGCAATGGTGCAAAGCCGCGCTGTTTTGGGGCTAGATGCTCCTTCGGTCACGGTTGAAGTGCATTTGGCCAATGGTTTGCCCAGCTTTACCTTGGTTGGTTTGGCGGAAACTGAGGTTAAAGAAGCGCGCGAACGTGTGCGCTCAGCCCTACAAAACTCGGGTCTAGACTTCCCCAGCAACAAACGCATCACTGTGAATTTGGCGCCGGCTGACTTACCTAAAGATTCTGGTCGTTTTGATTTGCCTATCGCTTTAGGTATCTTGGCTGCCAGCGGGCAAATTGAGGCCTCAAAACTAGAGTCGTTTGAATTTGCGGGTGAATTGTCTTTAGGTGGCGAGCTCAGACCCGTTCGTGGCGCACTTGCCATGAGCTTGGCTTTGCGCAAAATGGCAATATGCCCCAAATTGGTGCTTCCTGAAGCTAGCGCCGCTGAAGCCGCCTTGGTGCCAGATGCAGTGGTCTACCGCGCCAGGCACTTGTTAGACGTGGTGGCGCAATTTGTCAGAGATCCCGCCCTAGAGCCCGTGGAAGGCTGGAGCCAAGCGCTGTCTGAACCTATCAGTACCGAAGCCAATGTCTCCAAATACCTAGATTTTTTAGATGTCAAAGGCCAAGCTGGTGCAAAACGCGCCCTAGAAATAGCTGCTGCGGGCGGACACAGTGCCTTGTTGGTGGGGCCACCAGGTTCAGGCAAGTCCATGTTGGCGCAGCGGTTTGCGGGTTTGCTACCACCCATGAACACCGATGAAGCCCTAGAAAGCGCCGCGATTGCATCCCTTGCGGGACGCTTCCAAATAGAGAACTGGGCACAACGCCCTACAAGAAGCCCGCACCATTCGGCCAGCGCTGTGGCACTCGTTGGGGGCGGTTCGCCGCCGCGTCCCGGCGAAATTTCACTCGCGCACAACGGGGTTTTGTTCCTAGATGAGCTCCCAGAACTACCCAGAGCCGCCCTTGAAGCCCTGCGCGAACCGCTAGAAACGGGGCAAATCACCATTTCCAGAGCTGCACGCCGGGCTGACTTTCCTGCTCGCTTCCAACTCATGGCGGCGATGAACCCTTGTCCTTGCGGCTATTTAGGCGCTGTCATCGGCAGCACCCCGCGCTCTTGCCGCTGCTCGCCCGACCAAGTGTCGCGCTACCAAGGCAAACTCAGCGGCCCTTTGCTAGACCGTATCGATTTGCACATCGACGTGCCCACCTTGCCAGCGGCGGAACTCATCAACGCCCCCGCTGGTGAATCCACCCAAAGCATTCGCGAGCGCTGCATTGCTGCCAGAAATCGCAGCCTAGCCCGTCAAAAAAAGTCCAACCACGCCCTGCAAGGCGTAGACATCGACACCCATGTGCTGCTAGACGACGGGGCGACCAAGTTCCTCAACGTCGCCGCCGCCCGCTTGGGTTGGTCCGCTCGCGCCACGCATCGCACTTTGAAAGTGGCTCGTACTATTGCTGATCTAGCTGGTTCTGAATTCACCCAAGTCACCCATGTGGCCGAGGCGATGCAATACCGGCGAGCGCTTAGGAGTGCGATGTAGAGGTGTTGCAAAAATTCCCCTTCTTCAGAAGGGGTGGCGCGAAGCGACGGGGTAGTTGCAACGAGTGAGAATAACTACCCCGCCCGTTGGGCACCCCTTCAAATGAAGGGGAATTAAAAGGTGAATTTTGCTATATATTTCATAGCTGTTTAGGCAATGAATACGTAGGCTATAGGCATATTTTTCGTTGATACATCATGCAGTAACAGAACTGCCGCCAAACACCGCATACTGCCGAACGGCTGGGGTGAACAAGCTGTAGAGCATTTTTAGATCAGGCGCACTCACAGCGTCTAAGGCGGATTTGTGTTTTTCTGACAACACGATACCAAGTGCGGCCATATTGTCTGCGACTTGTTCAGTGCGGCTCACCCCCATCAGAGTCGATGCAACATTCGCTTTTCCAGTAACCCAAGCCAGGGCGACATTTGCAGGGCTGTGGCCTGCTTCTTGGGCAACTTCTTTCAGCACGTCCACAATGCGCCAGTTGCGCTCGGTGAACAAAGTATCGCCAAACGGGTTGGCGCCATCCAATCTTTTGTCATCGCTGGGCCGCTCTTCGCCCGTTTTTGCGGCATCGCGCGGCAGGCCGCCAGCTCTGGGAGCGGCCGCTTCCACCACAGCGCGGTTGTATTTGCCTGTCAACAAGCCGTAGGCCAGTGGGCTCCAAGGTATGACGCCCATGCCAAATTCTGCTGCCAGCGGGATGTGTTCGTCTTCAATGTCGCGGTTGGCGAGCGAGTAAAAATACTGCATCGCAATCGGCCCTGGCAAACCACGCGCCGCTGCCATTGTCGCGACCTTGGCGACATACCAAGCGGGTGAGTTAGACATGCCCCAGTAGCGAACTTTGCCGTTGCGCACCAAATTCGTCATGGTTTCTAACAATTCTTCAGCAGGCGTGACCGAGTCCCACACATGCACCCAATACAGGTCAATAAAGTCAGTTCGCAATCTTTTAAGTGAGCCTTCTACCGCTTTTAAAACGTGTTTAGCGCCGTTTCCGCCAGAGTGGGGGCCTTGCCCAGCGGCAAAACCGCTTTTGGTTGATACCACGATGCTGTCGCGAATACCGCGCTCTGCCATGAAGTCCCCCAGCATGTCCTCGCTGCGCCCACTTGAATATACATCTGCCGTATCCACAAAATTGCCGCCCGCTTCAACATAAGCGTTGAAGATAGCGCGAGATCCGTCGACGCCCGAACCCCAGCGCGAGGTGCCAAACGTCATGGTTCCAAGAGCGAGTGGGCTCACCGCCAGACCTGATCTGCCAAGTGTGCGGTAGCTGCTAAGGTGCAAGTTGTTTGACATGGCTTTACTTTCGTAGTGATTGATAGGATAATAATGTAACGCCAATTTAATTCTTTTCCTAGTGACCACTACAAATGTAGGTGAATTAACCAATTCGCCGCCCAAGCAACAATTTGCTAAGCCACTTGTCGCTGAACCTACTCAGGACTTAGCCCAAAAACAAGTGCGTAAAAAAGGCCGCCCTCTGTCTTTTGACCGTGAACGCGCTTTGCACCAAGCCATGCTTTTGTTTTGGCGGCACGGCTACGAATCGACCTCGTTGAACGACTTAACCACGGCCATCGGTGTGCCGCCGTCGAGTATTTATACCGTCTTCAAAGATAAAAAAAGCTTGTTTTTAGAAACTGTAGATTTGTATGTGTCTGGTCCCATCACGTCAAAAACTATCATCGAGCAGGCGACGACAGGTTTCGATGCGGCTTTTGGGTTGCTACAAGCGGCAGCGGTAGGATTCACCGGTGTTGACACTCCAGCGGGTTGCCTGCTGGCGACGTCCGCAATTAGCTGCTCAAGCGCCGCAAGCGATGTGCAAAACAAGTTGGCGGACATTCGGCGGGGCATTGAAGCACAATTGCGCGACAAAATTGAGCAATCTATCCAGCTAGGGCATTTGCCGCTGGGCACAGATGCTGAAGCGCTAGCGGCTCACACCTTGGCGGTTATTCAAGGGCTTTCAACGCTGGCACGCGATGGCGCACCTCGTGACAAATTACTGAAATTGGCTGAGACGGCCATGCAGGCATGGCCTCAAAGCATCTAAATTTGCTATGTATTTAATAGCTGCTTAGGCAGTAAATACGCTGGATAGAGTTGAATTTAGGCCTATAAAACACTGTTATTTGGATATCAACGGCAATCCCACATAGTTTTCAGCCAAAACGGTGGATGCCGCCTGCGAATTGACCAAATATTCCAATTCTGCCTCTTGCATGCGCTGCCCAAAAGCGCCTGTGTCGGGGAAGCGATGCATCAGCGATGTTAACCACCACGAGAATCGCTCGGCTTTCCAGATGCGGGCGAGGGCGCGCTGTGAGTAGGTGTTGATGCCAGCGGCGCTTGTCACGCCGTCTTTGCCGTAAAACTCAATCAATGCGGCAGAGAGATATTTCACGTCACTGGCAGCTAAATTCAGCCCTTTCGCCCCCGTAGGCGGCACGATGTGGGCGGCGTCACCGGCTAGAAATAGGCTGCCAAAACGCATGGGCTCGGCCACAAAGCTGCGCAGTGGGGCGATGCTTTTTTCGATGGACGGGCCGGTGATGATTTGCTCCGCCAGCTCGGGGTCAAGCCGCTTTCTGAGCTCGTCCCAAAAGCGCTGGTCGCTCCAATCGGCCACTTTGTCGTCCACGGGGCATTGCACGTAGTAGCGGCTGCGGGTCAGGCTGCGCATGCTGCACAGCGAAAAGCCGCGCTCGCTGTTGCCGTACACGATGGCGTGGGGGGAGACGGGTGGCACATCGGCCAGCACACCCAGCCAGCCGAAAGGGTAGACTTTTTCGTACTCGGTCACTGCGCCTTCGGGCACGCTGGCGCGACAAACGCCGTGGAAGCCGTCGCAGCCGGCGATGAAGTCACAGGCCAATTCAACGTTTTGACCGTCTTTTTGATAGCGAACTGCGGGTTTTGTACCGTCAAAATCATGCACGCTAACGTCTTTGGCTTCATAAACAGTCGTCAAACCGGCGGCGCTACGGGCCGCCATCAAGTCCCGCGTCACCTCGGTTTGGCCGTAGGCGGTGACGACTTTGCCACCGGTTAAGCCGTGCACATCAATGCCGTGGCGCTTGCCGCCGAAAACCAAGTCAATGCTGTGGTGGACGATGCCCTCGGCGCTGACGCCCGCGCCCACGTCCGCTTCATGCAGCATGTCCACCGTGGTTTGCTCCAAAATTCCGGCCCGAATGCGTCCCAGCACATAGTCTGGGCTTTGGCGCTCGATGATGATGGCGTCGATACCCGCTTTGTAAAGCAGTTGGCCGAGCAACAGCCCTGAAGGACCTGCGCCAATGATGGCGACTTGGGTGCGTATTTGATGTGTTTGTGCAGAAAATGTCATGCAGGAGAGAATAAAAGTATGTCCAATTCGCAACCAGCGTTTGATTGACAATTTGCGCGATAATCGCCATCATTGCGCGATGAACGCACAAATCTCAAAGCAAGAGCCTGCTATTGCTAAGGCTGACTTCATCGCTGGCATGGCCAAAGGCATGGCGGTACTGGAAAGTTTTGATACCGAGCGACAGCGGCTGAACGCTACGCTGGCCGCCCAACGTGCCGGTATCACCCGTGCTGCTGCTAGGCGGCATTTGCTGACCTTGGCGCATTTAGGCTATTTAGAGACCGATGGCAGCTTCTACTGGTTGTCAAGCAAGGTGCTGCGGTTTTCGGGCAGTTACTTGGCGTCGGCGCGTTTGCCACGGGTGTTGCAACCTGCGTTGAACCGGCTGGCGGCGCAAACGGGCGAGTCGTTTTCTGCGGTGGTGCGGGATGCGGATCAAGTGGTTATTGTGGCCAGAAATAACCCACAAGGCACTCATAAAAATGATAGCGGCTTAGGCAGCAAATACGCAGGCTACACGCCCTATGGTTTGCATTTGGGGGCTAGGTTGCCGATTCATGCCACATCCACAGGCCGGGTTTTGTTGGCGGCGCTGAATGATGCTGCGTTTGAAATTTGGACGCAAGACCGTATCTTGCCTCGTCTAACGGCTTTGACTTGCACCGATATGGCCAAATTTCGCAGCCTCATCGCTCAGATCAAAATCGACGATTACGCGGTGGCAAGCCAAGAGCACGAGCTGGGCGTGCACGCCTTGGCCGTGCCGGTGCGCAATATGCAGGGCGCAACTGTGGCCGCGCTGAATGTGGTGACGCAGCCAGCGCGCTTAGAACCGCAGGCGTTGCAGCGCGACCTGTTGCCTTTGCTGCAAGACGCAGCGCGGGAGCTGCAAGCCTTGGTTTAGGGCTGTGGCCTGATTAGTCCACATCGTCACTCTGGCGCGTGAATGACACACCGCCATCCACCACCAGCGTTGCGCCCACCACGTAGTCGCCCGCGCGGGAAGCGAGGTAAATCGCCGCACCCGCCATGTCTTCGTCCACACCCACTCGTCCAGCGGGCACGCGTTTGGAAACCATATCGCCGTGGTCGCGTGCCACTTTGTTCATCTCGGAGGCAAAAGCGCCCGGCGCAATGGCTGTCACGGCGATGTTGTCTTTGGCCAAACGCAGTGCCATGCGCTTGGTCAGGTGAATCAAGCCGGCTTTGCTGGCGGCATACGAGTAGGTTTCTTGTGCGTTGATGGATATACCGTCTATGGAGGCGATGTTGATGACCTTGGCAACCTGCGTTTTTGCGGCAAGCCGCAGCGCAGGCGTCAAGATTTGGGTCAAAAAGAAGGGGGCTTTCAGGTTCAAGTCCACCACTTTGTCCCAGCCAGACTCGGGGAAGGCGTCGTAATCAGCGCCCCAAGCCGCGCCCGCATTGTTGACCAAAATATCCAGTTGCGGTTCGAGCGCCAAGTAAGCGTCGGCCAAAGCTTGCGCACCCGCCACGCTGGACACATCGCCAGGAATGGCAATGCAAGTGCCAAATTGAGACAGTTCTTTAGCGGTATCTATGCAAGTCTGTGCCTTACGCGCTGATATATATACTTTTGCCCCTTGTGCTAAGAAGCCCTTGGCGATCATGCGGCCAATGCCACGCGAGCCGCCTGTAATCAGCGCTGTGCGCCCTTTGAGAGAGAAAAGATCGGTCATGCCAGTGCTCATGGTGTGTCCTTTTAAGCTAAATTACATCAAAAATCAGAGCATAGCGGCTCGACACGTCAAGCCGCGTCACCAAGGCGCTAGGAATAAGAGTCAATGGAATGCTTAAAAGTAGAGCTAAAAACTGAGATAATACGAGGTTAACTTTCACCAACCCCCTTATTAATTGGAGCCCATCATGGCAAAAGTATTCAGAACCGAAGCAGACCGTAAAGCAACGCCACGTCCAGTCGCGCCTAAAGGCGTTTGCTATACAACTGGCAAAGGCCAAAAAATCAGTTTAGAGCGTGGATCACACACTAACAGCAAGAAAAACCCAGGCAAGCGCGCGCACCAAGGTTAAAAAACCTTGTTTCTTTGAAAAGGTGAAAATTACCAAAAGTAACCTTTTGTTGCGTAAAACACGTTGATTTGTAGGTTTAAGTATTACTTTTGAATTAGACTTGAAGATCTAAATTAATGTAAAAGACATCTAATTTGGTTTCTTGAATATCAATTTCAACATCTTAGGAGTAAGAAATGCGCGAACTCAACGTCAAAGAAATGGAAGCAGTCGCTGGTGGCTGGGGTTGCTGGTCACGTCGTAGAAGCAGCTGTTCGCCAACGCCAACACCTACTTGTACGCCAACACCACCGCCTACCTGTAGCCCTCCGCCATCATGTGGCACGACGCCAACGCCCACACCTGGACCAACGCCGTTTTAATACGGTAACGTCAAATTACTGATGCAGTAATTTCACCTTGTTACGGGTGACCACAACAAACGACGCTTTTGCGTCGTTTGTCGTTTCTGCCACCCAACATACAATGTTTGCACCATGAAACATCAACCCGCTGACGCGTCACCACCAGCCTTGTTTCGACACGAGGCGGTAAGCGCAGTTCACCCACAACAATACGGCGAAATCACCTTGGTACCAGGTGTTTCATCGCGCTGGTTTGCTGTTGTAGGTTTGTGCGTTGTTGTAGGTTTAACCGCCTTTATCGGTTTGGGTAGCTATACACGTCGCACAACCGTGGTTGGACACATGTATCCCAGCGAGGGCGTGATCAAGCTTACTGCAGCTCAGCCTGGCGTTGTTGTTGAACAACGCGTAAAAGACGGGCAACTCGTGAAGCGCGGCGATGTACTTTTTGTATTGTCATCTGACCGCTTAGGCGCAGACAACCTTGATTACCAGCGGGGAATTGCCGCACAAATTGAGTCGCGCCGCCGCTCTCTTGAAGACGATTTGAAGCGCGCTACGCAATCTGAGCCACTAGAGACTGACCAGCTGAAACGGCGCTTAAGCTCTTTGCGTGCTGAGCAAGAGCAGGTTGCACGACAAGCGCAGCAACTAGGCCTTCGTGCAGCAGGGGCTGAAGAAGCAATCAAACGCTACGAGGGCCTGTTTAAGCAAGATTTTGTGTCCAAAGATGAGCTGCTGGCAAAGCAAGCCGAGCTGGCTGAGGTGCAAACCCGTGTTCAAGGTAACCGCCGCGATATGCTGGCCTTGGAGCGTGATTTGGCGTCTACGCAGCGAGATTTAGAGTCTGTACGTGTGCGGTTTGCGAGTCAGCGCTCCGAGTTAGATCGTTCTGTGTTAACGACGCAGCAAGAGTTTTCAGAGCTTGAAGCCAAGCGGCGCGTGGTGGTTAGTGCGCCAGCAGACGGGAAAATAACCCTGCTGCAGGCTGAATTGGGTCAAAGCGTCGAGGCGGGGCGCCCATTGGCTCAAGTCGTGCCCTTGGCGCATCAATTAATTGCAAGGCTCTATGCGCCTAGCCGGGCCGCTGGCTTCGTCCAAGTGGGCGCGCCTGTGTTGCTGCGCTTGGATGCGTTTCCTTATCAAAAATATGGGCAACTTAGCGGTAAGGTGGTGTCGGTCTCAAATGCTGCAGTGAGCACAGCAGATCTGCAAGGCTACGTACCCCGCGCGGATATTGCTGGCGAGGGGGTCTTCGCTATCACAGTAAGTTTGCCAGATCAAAAAATGGGTGATCCCGCAGAGAGGCTGCAGCTCCAGTCTGGCATGCGGGTTGAAGCCGATCTTTTGCACGAGACACGGCGTTTGTACGAGTGGATTTTGGAGCCCATTTACGCAGCTCGGTCACGGCTATAAACCCATCAATACAAAACATGGGTGAACATACACATAAAACTATGCCATTGCTTGACCGATTACAACTGGGCTGGGGGTCGCGCATGCCTGTGATTTTGCAAACAGAAGCGTCAGAGTGTGGTTTGGCATGCGTTGCCATGCTGCTGGCTAAGCACGGCACGGTGACAGATGTTGCCACCTTACGACGTCGCCACGGTGCAGTGCCGCAAGGCATGACATTGCTTGATCTTGCCAGAGTCGCTAAAGCTGAGCAACTGACGACGCGGGCCGTCAGGGTCGAGCTTGGCGAGCTAAAACAACTGCGTTTACCCGCCATATTGCACTGGAACATGGGACATTTTGTGGTGCTGAGCGAGATCCGTGGCGGTAAATACCATGTCATTGACCCTGCGCATGGCGAACGCGTGTTTTCGCAGCAGGAGATGTCACGCAATTTCACGGGTGTGGCTATGGAGGCATGGCCTGCGAACGATTTTGTGGCTAAGCAAGAAGCTCAAAGTGTCTCATTAAAAGCTTTGGTCGGCCGTGTCAGTGGGTTGTGGCCAACGCTTTGGCGGGTACTCGCCGTGTCATTGACTTTAGAAGTGGTGGGGCTGATTTTCCCCTTGTTCATGCAGTGGGTGGTGGACAACGTCGTTGTAACGCGTGACCTTGGTTTGCTGTCGACGCTGGCATTGGGGTTTTTATTGCTGCTAGTCATTCAGCAGCTATTTACTTTGGTACGCTCATGGTTGGTGCTGAAGGTGGGTACACAGCTTCGTGTCCAGTGGCGTTCAAACGTGCTTAGTCATCTGCTGATGTTGCCTTTGGACTATTTTGCACGCAGGCACTTGGGCGATGTGATGTCGCGCTTTGAATCGGTAGATCGCATTCAAAAAGTACTGACTGACACGTTCGTAGAAACAGCACTTGATGGGTTGATGGTTGTCTTGACGCTGGGTCTGATGCTGCTGTACAGCCCCGTGCTAACAGCTATCGCTGTGGTTTCAGTTTTACTTTACGCAGGCGTTCGCTGGTTGTGGTTTGGCCCGATGCGTAACGCCATGGCTGAGCATCTTGTGCGCAATGCAAACGAGGCCAGTTTTCTACTAGAAACAGTGCGTGGCATGCGTACGATACGTCTGTTTTCACGCCATACAGAGCGATTGGGTGCATGGCAGTCACTGATGGTCGCGGATGTCAATGCAAACTTGAAAGTTCAAAAACTCGAAGTTTTTTACCGTTTGATGCGCGGCACATTGTCTGGCGCATTTGCCTTGTTATTGCTTTGGTGGGGTGCCCGTGATGTCATGGCTGGCACGATGAGTGTTGGTATGTTGCTCGCATTTTTAGCTTACAGAAATCAATTTGACAGTCGTTTTACGGAGTTGGTCAACAAATGGATTGATTTACGCATGCTGGGGCTGGACGCGCAGCGCTTGGCTGATATCGTGTTGACCGCGCCTGAGGCTGCTACAGCAGGGTTGATGTCCAAGTCATCCACGAAACCGCCAAGTATTGAGATCAAAGACCTTCATTTTCGGTACTCAGAGGGTACGCCAGATGTGCTTGCAGGTTTGAGTTTGACAATTCCTGCTGGTCAATCAGTTGCGATTGCCGGTGCCTCTGGTGGCGGTAAAACCACCTTGGTGAACTTGCTTTTAGGTGTTTATAGCCCTCAGCACGGCGATATACGCATTGATGGTGTGCCCTTAGATCAACTGGGTGTGGCGCAGTGGCGCAACCAAGTAGCCACGGTGATGCAGGATGATGTACTTTTTGCAGGCTCAATTGCCGATAACATCAGTTTCTTCGATCCCGTACCAGACCTTGCGTGGTTAGAGCGTTGCGCTGGCATGGCCGCCATTCATGATGACATCGCAAAAATGCCCATGGCCTATCAAACCTTGGTGGGCGATATGGGGAGCACCTTGTCGGGCGGTCAAAAACAACGTGTTTTGCTAGCGCGTGCTTTGTACCGTCGTCCGCTCGTACTCATACTTGATGAAGCAACCAGCCATTTGGATATTACGCGCGAAAGTGACGTCAACCAGGCCATTGCCAGCATGCCGCTAACGCGCATCGTGGTTGCGCACAGACAGCAAACCTTGGCCTCTGTTGATCGGGTGGTTGAGCTAGAGAACGGCTGCGTATTGCGTGATGAAACTGCACAGGAATTTGCACAGCGTATGACGCAAGCATTTGTAGGACGAGTGGCTTGATGCGTGGCTTGCGTTTGCCGTACTGCCTCGCGATGGGTTTGCTGATTGGTGCTGTTAGCGTAAAAGCACAACCAGTCCAACAAAACACAGTCGTACAGTTAAAACTCACCAACACACTGCACGAGATTGCAGCAGGAAAACCAGAAACTCTGCAATTATCAGCACCTGCGATTAACTATGACGGTTTGACACGTGTGTTGAGTCAGACGCCAAACTGTGAGGCATCAAATACCGGGGCTGTGGTTGGTGTTTTGCGTATGGCTTCAGTCATCAATCAAGTCATTTGTCATCGCTTAGGTGTTCGCGAAGGTTTTGGATTGACCGAACAAGCCCGTGCAGCGCTAGAGCTTGCAGAAAACCAGCGACAACCCTCACTCAATCTCGCCGTCGGTTTCGATGCCGAGCGCAGTGGCAACACCAATGGCACAGTGGCATTGCGGATGGAATGGTTGCTGTTTGATTTTGGGGCGAGTCATGCAGGCATACAACAATCACGACTAGCCTTGGCCGCTGTGCTGGACGAGCAGCGCGTAGAAGTTTTGTTGGCCTTGGCGGATGCTGCACAGTTGTTTGCCGCTGCAAAAACAGCTTTTGGCCGGTTAGAAGCTGCAGCCATCAATTTACGCACCGCACAAGATAGCGTTCGTATGACCGAGGCACGCCAAGCCGCAGGTGCCGGTTCGTTGGCCGAAAAGGTACAGGCGCAAACTGCTTTAGCACAAGCTCGTTTAGAGGAGGTGCGCGCTAAAAGCCAGTGCTTATCCGCTACTGGTTCATTAGCCATTGCGATGGGTTTAAGTGCGAACCAAACTTTCGAGTTTGATGCCACAGAAGCTGAGGATGACTCGTTTTTCGAGCGAAGCTTAGATATCAAAGCACTCATCGAGGAAGCACGCACACGCCATCCTCGCATCACGGCAGCACGAGCGCGACTGGCTGAAACTCAGGCGCGATTCAGATCAATCGAAGCTGAGCGTTGGGGCAATGTCAGCTTAAGTGCAGTGGCGGGCAGAATCCGCACCAGCAGTTATACCGACCTGCGCGATACGGGCTCTGCTTCGGTCTTATGGACATTGCCCCTGCTTGATCGCGGCGTGACCAGTGCCCGTCAACGTGATGGTTTGGGGCAAATCCAAGTACGCAGCGCCAACATGGACGATGCGCTGAATCAAATCGAACTACAAGTCTGGCAGCAAAGCCAAGCCCTCATCAGCGACCGAAATATCCTGCGCGAAGCTCGCGCCGTGCGAAATAGTGCGGAGCTGTCGTTGCGCGTCAGCAGTGAGCGCTACCGTTCAGGCGTAGGCTTGTTCAGCGACGTTTTAACTGCGCAAAACGTGGCTGCCAACGCTCGCTTCCAATGGGTAGAAGCGCGTGCCAATCTGCTCAAATCACAGCTCAGACTGGCCGCTTCAATTGGGCGATTTGGGCCTTTGGCACCCAGTTAACGCCAAGTTGATACCAAGTTAATGCCGGGTTGATGCCAAGTTAAAGCTAGACAAACTTACATATTTCGCCTGTATTGGCCACCGACCTCAAACAGCGCATTCGTGATCTGCCCCAGTGAGCAGACGCGCACCGCATCCATCAACACCTCAAACACATTGGCGTTGGCGATCACCGCTTGTTGCAGGCGTTTCAGCATGGCGGGTGATTCGTTGGCGTGCAATGCGTGGAAATCGTTTAGCCGCTTCAGCTGACTTTGCTTTTCTTCGTCCGTTGAGCGCGCCAGTTCCAGCTTGTCCTGCACCACATCGCCCTTGGGGTTTCTGAAGGTGTTGACGCCGATGATGGGCAGCTCGCCGGTGTGTTTCAGCATCTCGTAGTGCATGGACTCGTCCTGAATCCGGCCGCGCTGGTAGCCGGTTTCCATCGCCCCCAGTACGCCGCCACGCTCGGCGATACGTTCAAACTCGGCTAAAACAGCTTCTTCCAGCAACTCGGTAAGCTCTTCGATGATGAACGCGCCCTGAGATGGGTTTTCGTTCTTCGCCAAACCCCATTCGCGGTTGATGATGAGCTGGATCGCCATGGCTCGGCGCACTGAGTCTTCGGTTGGCGTGGTGATGGCTTCGTCAAAGGCGTTGGTGTGCAGGCTGTTGCAGTTGTCGTAGATCGCAATCAGCGCCTGCAGCGTGGTGCGGATGTCGTTGAACTGGATCTCCTGCGCGTGCAGACTGCGGCCACTGGTCTGGATGTGGTATTTGAGCTTCTGGCTGCGCTCGTTCGCGCCATATTTCTCTTTCATGGCCACCGCCCAGATCCTTCTGGCGACCCGGCCCATCACGGTGTATTCGGGGTCCATGCCGTTGCTGAAGAAGAAACTCAGATTCGGTGCAAAGTCGTCGATGTGCATCCCGCGCGCCAGATAGGCTTCGACAAAGGTAAAGCCGTTGCTGAGCGTGAAGGCCAGCTGGCTGATCGGGTTGGCACCCGCTTCGGCGATGTGGTAACCGGAGATCGACACGCTGTAGAAGTTGCGCACCCGGTTGTGGACAAAGTATTCGGCGATGTCGCCCATGACTTTCAGGCTGAACTCGGTGCTGAAGATGCAGGTGTTCTGGCCCTGGTCCTCTTTCAAAATATCCGCCTGCACCGTGCCGCGTACATTCTCCTGCACCCATTCCTTGATCTTGGCGGTCTCGGTCTCGGTCGGTTCGCGGTTGTTGTCGGTTTTGAACTTGGCGATGTTCTGGTCGATGGCGGTGTTCATGAACATCGCCAGGATGCTGGGCGCCGGGCCGTTGATGGTCATCGACACGGATGTGGATGGGCTGCACAGGTCGAAACCGTCGTACAACACCTTCATGTCGTCCAGCGTGGCGATGGACACCCCAGAATTACCGACCTTGCCGTAAATGTCGGGTCGCAGGTCGGGGTCGTTGCCGTACAGCGTCACCGAGTCAAACGCGGTCGACAGGCGCTTCGCCGCCATGCCTGAGCTGAGCAGTTTGAAGCGGGTGTTGGTGCGAAACGCATCACCTTCGCCGGCAAACATGCGGGTCGGGTCTTCGCCTTCACGTTTGAAGGCAAAGGTGCCGGCGGTGTAGGGGTAGCTGCCGGGTACGTTGTCCAGCATCAGCCACTTGAGCACTTCGCCGTGGTCTTCGTATTGGGGCAGGGCGACCTTGCGGATGGTGGTGCCGCTCAGCGACTTGCTAGTCAGGGCGGTGCGAATCTCCTTATCCCGAATTTTCACCACGTATTCGTCACCGGCGTAGGCTTTTTGCATGTCCGGCCATTGGGCGATCAGGTGGCGGGCATCGGCGTCCATGCGTGCTTTGCGATGGCCAGCCAAGTCCAGAGCGGCTTCAGCAGCGGGTGCGCGGTCAGGCTTGTCGATTTTGAGCATCGCCGCAGCCGCTTTGAGCTGCTGCACCTCACGTGCCAGTTGCGCCTGTTCACGGGCGCGCTTTTTGTAACCACGAACGGTGTCGCTGATTTCGGCCAGATAGCGGGTGCGGGCGGCAGGTACGACGGGCGTTTGGTTGGTGCTGTAGCGCACGTTCACAGCGGGTAATTGGCTGGTAGTTGTGGGTAATTTCAAGCCCAATTCAACCAAGCGTTTTTTCAAGGCTTGGTAAAGCGCCGTCACGCCATCGTCATTAAACCTAGCAGCCATCGTGCCGAACACCGGCATCTGGTCGGTGGGCGTGGTCCAAGCTTCCTTGTTGCGCTGTACTTGTTTGGAGACGTCGCGCAAGGCATCTAATGAACCTTTGCGGTCGAACTTGTTGATGGCGACAAACTCGGCAAAGTCCAGCATGTCGATTTTTTCCAGCTGGCTGGCCGCGCCAAACTCGGGCGTCATCACGTACATCGGCACATCGACGTGCGGCACGATGGCAGCGTCGCCCTGGCCAATGCCGGAGGTTTCAACAATCACCAAGTCAAAACCAGCGCATTTGCAGGCGGCAATTACGCCGGGCAGTGCGGGGCTGATTTCAGAGCCGAACTCGCGGGTGGCCAAGCTGCGCATGAAGACGCGCTGGCCGGAGTCTAACGCCGTTCGGGCTGAGCTTGTCGAAGCCTCTGTGAACCCTTCGACAAGCTCAGGGCGAACGGATAGGGTGGTGTTCCAAGGTGAAATCGCATTCATGCGGATGCGGTCGCCCAACAGTGCACCGCCGGTTTTGCGACGCGACGGGTCGATGCTGATGACGGCGATGTGCAGGCTGTCGCCCAGATCGAGCCGGAAACGGCGGATCAACTCATCGGTCAAGCTCGATTTACCCGCGCCACCCGTGCCAGTAATGCCCAAAACTGCTATTTTTTTAGTAGCTGCTAAGGCAGTTAATTCGCTGGCTAGAGTCGTATTTACGCTGCTATTTTCTAAAGAGGTGATGAGTTGCGACAAAGCGCGCCAGCTGGCGTCAGTATGGCCTTGGATGGCGTCTAAATTGGTGGGTGCGTACGTGGTCAGGTCTTTGTCGCAGCGCATCACCATCTCGCCAATCATGCCCTGTAAACCCATGCGCTGGCCATCTTCGGGGCTGAAAATGCGGGAGACGCCGTAGGCCTGCAGTTCGCGGATCTCGGGCGGCACAATCACCCCGCCGCCGCCGCCAAACACCTGAATATGCGCGCCGCCCCGGGCTTTGAGCAGGTCTATCATGTACTTGAAGTACTCAACGTGGCCGCCCTGGTAGGAGCTGATGGCGATGCCCTGCGCGTCTTCCTGCAAAGCCGCAGTGACCACTTCTTCAACGCTACGGTTGTGCCCCAAATGAATCACCTCGGCCCCCATGCCCATGATGATGCGGCGCATGATGTTGATGGCGGCGTCGTGCCCGTCAAACAGGCTGGCCGCTGTCACAAAGCGCACTTTGTGGGTCGGGCGGTAGTTGGCCAAGGCTTTGTAGTCGGCGGACAGGTCGGTCATGGGGTAGCGCTCCAAAAAAACAATCAACTATCAGAACCCCATGAGCTTACTTGACGTTTACGTAAACGTCAATTCGGAGTATCTTTAGTGTCGCTTGGTATGCTTATCACCCAGCGAGTGAATCAGCTTGCTAGCTTTTTTGCGGCAACCATGCCTATGAGCAAGGCGACTGTGAACACCAAAACATCTACGCCGCCTGACAAAAGCGATGCCAGCGCAGGCCCAGGACAATACCCAGCCAAGCCCCACCCCATGCCAAACAAGGCCGCACCCACAACCAGCTTGCCGTCAATGTCTTTGCGGGTTGGCAGCTCAAAGCGTGGTGCCGCCCAAGGTTTGTTGCCAGTGCGCGGTGTGACTGCAAAAGCCACCAAGGTGACCAAGAGCGCACCCCCCATCACAAAAGCCAGCGAGGCATCCCATGCTCCAAAACGTTGCGGGTTGACGATGCCGCCCACGTTGAGAAAACCAATCACTTTGTTGGTTTGCGTCATGCCAGACACCACCAGCCCGATGGCAAACAAAGCGCCCGAAAGCAGTGAAAAAAGCAGTTTTTTAAGCATTATTAATCTTTTTTGAGTTAAATATTGACTCTAGCCAGTGTATTTACTGCCTAAGCAGCTATCAAAATAGTAGCGATTGTGGTTGCTGCTACGGTGACCATACCAGCACCCATAAACACCAATGTCGCCACCAGAGAGCGCATAGACCGTCGCCCCAAGCCGCACACCCCGTGACCACTGGTACAGCCCGAGCCCAGCACCGTGCCAAAGCCCACCAGCAAGCCAGCCGCTGCTAACAAGGTATAAGGCCGAGCCGCAATCACTGGCACATGCATGGTGTTTGCAACCAGCGCGCCTACGACGACCAAACCCAGCAGAAAAGCCCAGCGCCAGGCTGTTTCATCGGCAGGTGCGCCTTGAGACGGGGACAAGGCTCCTGCAGCGATGCCGCTGATACCCGTTACCCTGCCTAAAGACGCAAGCAACAGCCAGCTAGCCAAACCAATCAGCAGGCCACCCATAGCGGCTTGAAGGAAAGGGTGTGTGAATTGCCATGTCGACATCATGTGTGCTCCAAAATCAATACCATCAATATAATGATATATTATTATACGTATAAACTAATTCTTTAAAAGAATATCAAATGAATCCCATCCAGCTCTTTGATCCAGCTTCCAGCACCTATACCTATGTGCTGGTTGACGAGACTTCAACCCAGTCGCCTCGCCCCGCTCTCATCATCGACCCTGTGGATGCGCAGTTGGAGCGCGATTTGGCTATTTTGCGCCAAAATAAGTTGTACTTGGTCTGGGCTTTAGAAACCCATGCCCACGCCGACCACATCACCAGCGCGGGTTTGCTGGCTGAGCACACAGGGGCACAAACCGCTGCGCCCGTAGCCTGTGGCATCAGCACCGCAAGCAAGTTATTGTCTAACGGCGATGTGCTCAGTTTTGGCGACCAGCACGTCACCGCATTGCACACACCTGGCCATACTGCTGGGAGCATGAGTTTTGTGTGGCAGCGCAAAGAGGATATGCATGCGCCTACCCAAGTATTCACTGGCGACACCTTGCTGATTGGCGGCTGTGGGCGCACAGACTTTCAATCAGGCAGTGCCGCCGCTTTGTACAACAGCATCACGCAAGTGTTGTTTGCCTTGCCAGACAGCACCCTTGTTTGGCCCGGGCACGATTACAAAGGGCAAACCCAATCAACCATAGGTGCTGAAAAAACAGGCAATGCCCGTGTTGCAGGGCGCAGTTTGGACGAATTCGTCACATTGATGGGGCAATTGAACCTGCCCAAACCCAAACGCATCGACGAAGCCGTGCCCGCCAACCAGCGCTCTGGACTGTCTGCCAACGTGATCAACATTCGGCATGATTCAGACGACAATCAAACACCTTTGAACATGAAAGATACAAGCATGACACAAGACAACGTGCAACCCGCCGACGGCTACGCTGGTGACATCGACCCACAAACCGCCTTTGACTGGTGGCAGGCTGGCGAAGCTGTGTTGGTCGATATCCGCACCGACGCCGAGCGCGCTTGGGTTGGCTATGTGCCTGGCGCTGCGGAGATAGCTTGGAAACAGTGGCCTGGGATGGTGATGAATCCTGCCTATGACGCAGATCTTCTAGCCGCTGTACCAAAAGAGAAAAAAGTGCTTTTGCTGTGCCGCAGCGGCCTGCGCTCCATCCCCGCAGCCAAACGTGCCGCCGAGCTGGGATTAGAGGCGTACAACATATTAGAAGGGTTCGAGGGCGACCCCAATGGCAACGCGCATCGCAACAGCGTAGGCGGTTGGCGGCACAGGGGTTTGCCGTGGCGTCAAAACTGAAGCTGACGCGATAAGGTAAAAACGTAAAAAAGCGCTAAGTCTTCACAACTTAGCGCTAATCTTTTATGTTATTTGCTATTGATTTAATAGCTATTTAGGCAGTAAATACGCTGGCTAGAGCGATATTTGATGCCTAAAACGACAATTATTCAGCCAAAGCAGGAATACGCAGCTTTTGGCCAGGGTAAATCTTGTCTGGGTGGCTCAACATGGGCTTGTTGGCTTCGAAAATGACAGGGTATTTGCCTGCATTGCCGTAGTATTCCTTAGCGATGGCAGACAGTGTGTCGCCGCGCACCACATCGTGGAATTGTGATTCGCCAGCGGAGTCAGACACGGCGATCAGGTTGTTCACCGCGGACACGCCGCCCACGTTACCGCAGCACAAAGCTGCTTTTTCGCTGTCTTCTTGTGTCGATGCCGTGCCTTGCAGGGTAACCGTGCCAGTCGCGCCGTCAAACTCGACAACCATGCCTTCGATATCAATGTTTTGTGCTGCAATGTAAGTCGCAATGCCTTGGGCTGCGCCAGCATTGAGTTGGGCTAATTTTTCAGCAGCGGCTGCATCTGTCGCTGCTTTTGCGGCTGCGTCTTCAACTTCTTTGTGGCCAAACAATTTTTCGCCTGCTTCTTTGATAAAACTGAACATACCCATGTGATAACTCCTTAATTGGAAAAACTAATTTGCGATGCAGAGCACCAAATACCGAACGATTGGAATCAATCGGAAGGCTACTGTATCCTGAAAGGTGTTACAAGGGCGTGACCAAACGTGAATAAGTTAAGGGATAACCCTTGGGAATGCAAATTAGCGCCAGAAATGTGCAGTACGTCACATTCGCAGCAACAGCAAGCGGGGCTAGAATCCAACAAGCAAGTCACATTTAGAGGCTTTTAGATTACTGTTTTCAACTTACATATCCATCTATGAGCTTTCTCGCACTCGATGTTGGTAACACACGTCTCAAATGGGCGTTGTACGATTCGTCTCAGCCTGGCGCAAATTTGCTTGCGCACGGGGCTGAGTTTTTGGAGAACATCGACAGATTGGCTGAAGGCCCTTGGAGCGACTTGCCAGAGCCAAGTCATATTTTGGGCTGCATTGTTGCGGGTGACGCTATTCGCCGCCGCGTTTCTGCCCAGCTTGAGCTGTGGGATACCGTGCCACAGTGGGTGGTTTCAAGCGCAGCAGAGGCTGGCTTGACCAATGGTTACGATCACCCCACGCGCCTGGGTGCAGACCGTTGGGTGGCCATGATAGGCGCACGCTCTCACTTGCTGGCGCGTGGCGGGCAGGGCCCTTTGGTCGTGGTGATGGTGGGTACGGCTGTGACTGTGGAGGCCATAGACGCTGGCGGCAAGTTTCTGGGCGGCATCATTATCCCGGGTCACGGTATCATGCTGCGCGCTTTGGAGTCAGGCACGGCTGGTCTGCATGTGCCCACGGGTGATGTGGTTGATTTCCCCACCAACACCAGTGATGCTTTGACCAGCGGTGGTACCTTCGCCATTGCCGGCGCGGTTGAACGCATGATTCAGCATGTGCGCCAGCGTTGCGGCACTGAGCCTACTTGCATCATGACTGGCGGCGCTGGCTGGAAAATGGCTCCCAGCATGAGCGTACCGTTTGAACTGGTGGATAGTTTGATTTTTGATGGTCTTTTGGTGATTGCGAAGAGTCGGTTCAAACCATTTACATCACGCGGGCTCTGACGCTTTTACCCTTCACCCGTCCATTGTTCAGCTTCAGCATCGCCTCTTTGGCAATCTCACGCTTCACAGCCACAAAGGTTGAAAACTCGGTCACGCTGATTTTCCCGATTTGTTCACGAGTGAACGGTGCGCCGCCCTCAATGCTGGTCAACGCACCCAGCACGTCGCCGGGGCGGATTTTCTCTTTGCGGCCACCCAAGATGTGAACTGTTGCCATAGGCGGCAGTAGGCGCTCTTTGCTCGTTGGCGTGAGCTCTTCCACCTTGTGCCAGACCGACTCGCGGTGCTGGTATTGCTCGATCTTGCCGACAAAGCCCATCTCGTCCATGCTAGCGAGGTTCAGCGCCAAGCCGGACTCGCCTGCGCGGCCGGTGCGGCCAATGCGATGGATATGGATTTCGGCGTCTGGCGTCACATCGACGTTGATGACGGCTTCCAACTGGTCGATATCCAGCCCGCGCGAGGCCACGTCAGTGGCGACCAGCACCGAGCAGCTGCGGTTGGCAAACTGCACCAGCACTTGGTCGCGCTCGCGCTGTTCCAGCTCGCCATACAGCGCCAGCGCACTGAAATCCTGCGCTTGCAGCAGCGCCACCAGCTCACGGCATTGGTTTTTGGTGTTGCAAAAAGCGAGTGTGCTGACGGGGCGAAAGTGGTTCAGCAGCAGCGCCACGGTCGGCAAGCGGTCCGCCCGCGTCACCTGGTAAAAGCGTTGTTCAATCAGGTTTTCAGCGTGTTGTGATTCGACCTTGATGGTCTGCGGCTCGCGCATGAACTTGTTGGCTATTGCTGCAATCCCATCGGGGTAGGTGGCTGAGAACAGCAGGGTCTGGCGCTCTTTCGGGCATTGTTTCACCACGGTCACAATGTCGTCCAAAAAGCCCATGTCCAGCATGCGGTCAGCTTCGTCCAATACCAGCGTGTTGAGCGCCTCCATTGACAAGTATTCACGCTCCAAGTGGTCCATGATGCGCCCTGGTGTGCCCACCACGATGTGCGCCCCGTGTTCTAAGCTGGCACGCTGCCCGCGCAGCGGCACGCCGCCGCACAAGGTCACGATTTTGATGTTTTCTTCGGCCCGCGCCAAGCGGCGCAGCTCGGTAGTGACTTGGTCGGCCAACTCACGGGTTGGGCACAGCACCAGCGCCTGTACGGCAAAGCGGCGCGGGTTCAGGTTGGCCAGCAGCGCTAAGGCGAAGGCTGCTGTCTTGCCACTGCCGGTTTTGGCCTGAGCGATCAAGTCTTTGCCCAGTAGCGCAATGGGCAAGCTCGCTGCTTGGATGGCTGTCATCTCGCTGTAGCCGAGTTTGTCGAGGTTGGCTAGCGTGGCAGGATTGAGGGGAAGCGTCGCAAAACTGCTCGCATTTGTATTGAATGTCATCCTGCCATTATCGTGATTTCGCCCATAAAAAGACGTTTTAACTTAGGGAAAACACGTAGAAAATCATTTATATGCCATTAAACTCTAGGCATGACAGAAGCACTTTACATTTCTACAGGCGTCGTCGCCTTGGCCGAAATGGGCGATAAAACGCAACTTTTAGCCTTTATTCTGGCAGCACGCTTTAAAAAACCTGTTCCCATCATTCTCGGCATTTTGTGTGCAACTTTGGTGAATCACGGCTTGGCGGGCGCGTTGGGTGCTTGGATTACCTCAGTTGTCAGCCCTGACACCATGCGCTGGGTGCTGGGTTTGTCGTTCATAGCCATGGCCATTTGGACGCTGATTCCTGACAAAATTGAGGAAGAAGAAACCCAAGTCGCCCAGAAATTGGGTGTTTTTTGGGCAACTTTGGTCACTTTCTTCCTGGCAGAAATGGGCGATAAAACGCAAATCGCTACGGTTGCCCTTGCGGCGCATTATGGTGCACCGCTGCTGGTCGTCATCGGTACCACCTTGGGCATGTTGATTGCGGATGTGCCAGCTGTGTTTGTTGGCAACAAGTTTGCCGACAAGATTCCCATGAAGTTGGTGCACAGCATCGCAGCTGGCATTTTCGCGATCATGGGGGTGCTAACGCTGTTAAAGGCGGAAAAGCTGTTTCAGTAATCCAATCAGCAAACTTTTAAGCCGCTAAACCGTTGTCCATGCGCCGTTGTTTGCGCTGGACTGAATCACCGCCGCCACAAACTGGACACCCAGCAAACCATCTAACGCGTTCGGAAAGTGCAGCGCCAGCGGGTCAGCCGCTTGCCCAGAGCGCCGTGCTGCAATGGCTTCTGCCGCATCTGAGTACAAATTCGCAAAACCTTCGTGAAAACCTTCTGGATGTCCTGCCACAATGCGCGATGATCGGGCGGCTAAAGGCAAGGTTCCCGGCCCATTCGGTGTGCGGTTTTGCGAAGGCGCACCCAGTGGCTTGAAGCTCAAAGCTTGCGGATATTCTTGCTGCCACTCCAAGCTGCCCAGCGAGCCGCTCACGCGGATGCGCAGCGCATTTTCCACGCCCGCAGCTGCCTGCGTCACCCAAAAGCTGCCCCGTGCGCCATTACTCATTCGCAGCATCGCGCCAGCAAAGTCGTGCGTGAGGCGATCAGGCACGATGCTACCAACTTCGGCCGCCACTTGTCTGACCTCTAAACCGGTGATGAAACGCAGCAAATTGTGCGCATGCGTGCCAATATCACCCATCACCAGCGAGGGGCCACCGCGTTGCGGGTCTTCCTTCCAAGCCTTTTTACCAGGTCCTGCTGTGGCACGGCCACCTTGGACGTATTCAACTTGCACCAGCCGAATATCGCCCAACTCGCCATTCGCCACCATGGCTTTGGCTTGGCGCACCATGGGGTAGCCGGTATAGTTGTGCGTCAGGCAAAACACCAAGCCCGTGTCGTTCACGCGCTGGTGCAGTTGCGTGGCTTCAAGCAGTGTGTTGGTCATCGGCTTGTCGCAAATCACGTCAAAACCTTGTGTCAAAGCTTCAAACGCAAATTCAAAATGGCTGTCGTTTGGCGTCATGATGGCCACCACGTCTGCACCATCGGGGCGTTTTGATTCTGCATTCAACAAGGCCATCCCATCCGCATAGCAGCGCTCAGACGCCAAACCCAATTCACGGCCAGCAGCTACAGACTTTTCTGAGTTGGAGGATAGCGCCCCCGCCACCAGCTCATAGCGGTCATCCAGCCTTGCGGCTTGCCTGTGCATCGCACCGATGAACGAACCAGGCCCGCCGCCGATAACGGCTAATCGCAGGCGACGACCCAGCATAGAGATAACGGGATTCAGTGACATCGTTGCTTACTTTCTATATTTTCTATTTTCATTTACCCCAGCGCAAAACCATAGGGTCTAAGCGCCTAGCGGTTTCAATCAGCCCCGTGCGAGTATCAGGATGCTGTGCTGGAAAAGGGTGGCGTGGCGCTTCGCACGCAATCACACCGCCTTCTTTCATCAAAGATTTGCAGGCTAGCAAGCCACTTTGGCGATTTTCGTAATTGATCAGCGGCAGCCATTGTTGGTACAAGTCAGCGGCTTCCTCACGTTTTCCAACAGCAAAGGCATCCACAATTTTGCGAATACCATCGGGATAGGCACCACCTGTCATGGCACCTGTAGCACCGGCTTCCAAATCGGGCATCAGCGTGATCGCCTCTTCGCCATCCCATGGGCCTTCAACGGCTGCGCCACCCAGGCGAATCAATTCACGCAATTTTGATGCTGCGCCTGGTGTTTCAACTTTAAAGTAAGAGACCTGTTTGATCTCGTTGGCCATGCGCGCCAACAAAGCGGCCGACAGCGTGGTGCCACTGACGGGGGCATCTTGAATCATGATGGGAATGTCGAGAGCATCTGACAAACGGCTGAAGAACTCAACCGTTTGATTTTCTGGCGCGCGTATCGTTGCACCGTGGTAAGGCGGCATCACCATCACCATGGCTGCACCCGATTGCTGTGCGCGTAAGCTGCGTTCAATGCAGATTTGCGTGCTGAAGTGGGTGGTGGTCACGATCACGGGAACACGCCCTTTGACATGCTCAAGAATCGTGGTTGTCAAGACTTCACGCTCAGCGTCTGATAGTACGAATTGCTCTGAAAAATTGGCCAAAATACATAAGCCGTTAGATCCTGCATCGATCATGAAATCTACAGCGCGTTTTTGACTGGCAAGGTCAAGCTCGCCAGATTCTGTGAAGGTGGTTGGAACAACTGGGAAGACGCCCTTAAAGCGTGCGTTAGAGACAGTTTTTGTAGTAATAGTCATGATCAATTCGTTTTGTTTTTGTTGTAAACATCAATGCACACGGCACCAAGTAATACCAAGCCTTTGATAACCTGTTGCCAATCAATGCCAATGCCCATGATGGACATGCCATTGTTCATCACGCCCATGATGAACGCGCCAATCACAGCGCCAAGCACCTTGCCCACACCGCCTGATGCTGACGCCCCGCCTATAAAGCAAGCGGCAATCACATCCAACTCAAAGCCCAAACCTGCTTTGGGCGTGGCGGTGTTCAAACGCGCCGCAAATATCAAACCGGCCAACGCCGCCAACACCCCCATGTTGATGAAGGTGTAAAAAGTCAAACGCTCTGTTTTGATGCCTGACAGACGAGCCGCTTTCTCGTTGCCGCCCAGTGCATAAATGCGTCGGCCAACAGTTGTTTTCGAAGTCACAAAGTCGTAAGCAAACATCAGCAAGAGCATCACAATCAGTACATTGGGCAAACCCTTGTAAGACGACAGCAGGTAGCTGAAAGCGGTGATCATCGCGACAAAAACCAAGTTCTTCAATGCAAAAAATGCTGTCGGTTCGTTGTCCATGCCGTGTTTGATGCGGTCAGCGCGTTCGCGTACTTTGCTGATGAGTAAGCCCAGTGCGATCAAAACACCCACCACCAAAGACAAGATACGTAAGTTTTCACCCGAGAAAGGATCAGGAATAAAGCCGGTGCTTAACAATTGAAAATCAGCCGGAAAAGGCCCCACTGATGAACCGCCCAGCACCGCCAGCGCCAACCCTTTGAACACCAGCATGCCAGCCAGCGTCACGATGAACGACGGTATTTTGTAAAAAGCCACCCAGTAACCCTGTGCCGCACCAATGGCACCCCCTAAAACCAGGCAAATGAGCGTAGCTGGTACAAAATGCATCTCATACTCAACCATTAACACGGCAGCGACAGCACCAATAAAACCGCTCACAGAACCCACCGACAGGTCGATGTGACCCGCCACAATAACAAGCAGCATGCCCAACGCCATCACAATGATGTAGCTGTTTTGCAAAATCAAGTTGGTAAGATTCAACGGTTGAAACAGCGTGCCGTTCGTCATCACCTGAAAAAACACCATGATGGCGACAAGTGAAATCAGGAGTCCATATTCACGCAGATTGTTTTTAAGAATACCGGCATCACCCGCTGGTTTTTTGGTTTCTAAATTTGTTGTTGTTGCCATGTCAATTCACTCCTGATGTCACGATAGATCGCATAATTTTTTCTTGGCTAGCTTCTGCGGCTGAAAATTCAGCGACAAACGTGCCTTCGTTGAGCACACAAATTCGGTCACACATGCCCAGTAGTTCTGGCATTTCACTCGAAATCATGATCACGCATTTGCCCTCGCTGGCCAGTTGCGCAATGATGGTGTAGATCTCGTACTTCGCACCCACATCAATGCCTCGGGTGGGTTCGTCCAAAATGAGGACTTCAGGGTTGGAAAACAACCATTTACTCAACACAACCTTTTGCTGGTTGCCGCCCGATAAGTTGACGGTACGCGCAAACACGTTAGGGCTGCGAATATTCAGCTTTTGCCGATAGTCTTCCGCCACCTTGAATTCAACGCCTTCGTCGATTACTGTGTATTTAGATACCGCTTCCAAGTTCGCCAGCGTGGTGTTCCAGGCAATGGTTTCGTCTAAAACCAAGCCGTAGCCTTTGCGGTCTTCCGTTACATAGGCAATGCCGTGATCGATGGCTTTTTGGACGGTGCTGGTGTCAATGGCTTTGCCATGTAGAAGAACTTCACCGCTGATACCTTGGCCGTAAGTGCGTCCAAAAACGCTCATCGCCAATTCGGTGCGACCTGCACCCATCAGCCCAGCAATGCCCACAATTTCGCCGCGCTTGACGTGTAAGTCAACGCCTTTGATGATTTGTCTATCAGCGTGTACATCGTGGTGAACATGCCAGTTTTTGATCTCAAAAACGGTATCCCCAATGTTGGGGGTGCGCTTGGGGTAGCGATCCGCCATCTCACGCCCCACCATGTGCTTGATGACTTGGTCTTCGCTAATAGGCTCCTGCGTGCAATCCAGCGAGGCCACAGTGGCACCATCACGCAGCACGGTGATGGCATCGGCCACTTTGGCTATTTCGTTAAGTTTGTGTGAAATCAAAATGCAGGCGATACCTTGGCGTTTGAGCTCTAAAAGTAATTCCAGCAAAGCGTCGCTGTCGGTTTCGTTCAAGCTCGCTGTAGGCTCGTCCAAAATCAAGAGCTTTACCTCTTTGGACAGGGCTTTGGCAATTTCAATCAGCTGTTGTTTGCCCACCCCTAGGTTGGTGATCAGCGCGTTGGGCGATTCTTTCAAGCCCACTTTTTTAAGCAGCGCTTGCGTCTTTAAAAACGAGGTGTTCCAGTCGATCACGCCGTACTTGGCTTGCTCATTGCCCAAAAAAATATTTTCAGTTATGGACAACAAAGGTACCAAGGCCAGCTCTTGGTGAATGATGATGATGCCTTTGTGCTCGCTATCGGCAATACCTTTAAAACGGCAGGGTTCACCGAGAAATTTGATCTCGCCTTCGTAATCGCCAGCAGGGTAAACGCCGCTCAGAACTTTCATCAGCGTTGATTTGCCTGCTCCGTTTTCACCCACAATGGCGTGAATTTGACCAGCTTGCACCGTTAAATTGACATTGTTCAGCGCTTTAACGCTGTGGAATGCTTTGGTGATGCCGCGCATTTCTAGAATGGGATCAGCCATATTGCCTCTCGGTCTCATTTTTGGTTGTCATTTTTTGCTTTTCGATTTGCCTACATCGTATGACAATGCGCCCAGAATGTAAAAAGGCTCTGCGCTTTTCGGCACAGAGCCTTTCATTTGAGCTGTGGTGTCAGCCGATTTTTATTTCAACTGTTCTTCTTTGATGTAGCCACTGCCGATCAAGACTTGCTTGTAATTAGATAAATCGACGCTAACTGGCTTCAACAAGTAAGACGGAACGACTTTGACCTTGTTGTTGTAGGTTTTTGTGTCGTTGATTTCCACAGTTTTACCGCTCATCATGGCGTCAACCATACCCGCAGTCACTTTGGCCAACTCGCGCGTGTCTTTGAAAATCGTCGAGTACTGTTCTTTGCGGATGATAGATTTGACTGACGGTACTTCAGCATCTTGACCGCTCACAAACGGGTAAGGTTGTGATGCACTGCCGTAGCCCACGCCTTTGAGCGATGACAAAATACCAATGCTCAAACCATCATACGGAGACAAAACAGCATTCACTTTGGCTTTGCCATAGTAGGCGCTCAGCAAGTTGTCCATACGCGCTTGCGCGACTGCGCCGTCCCAACGTAGGGTGGATACCTTGGCCATGCCGACTTGTTTGCTTTGGACAACCAGTTTGCCGCTCTTAATATACGGGTCAAGCACAGACATAGCGCCGTCGTAGAAGAAGAAAGCGTTGTTGTCGTCAGCAGAGCCACCGAAAAGTTCGATATTGAAAGGCCCTTTGCCTTCTTTCAAGCCGAGCGCTTTTTCGAGTGATTGCGCTTGCAGCACGCCCACTTGGAAGTTGTCAAACGTCGCATAGTAGTCCACGTTTTTGCTGCCAACAATCAAACGGTCATACGCCACAACCTTGATGCCTTTGTCGGCCGCTTTTTGCAAGGCGTTAGACAGTGTTGAACCATCAATCGCAGCAATCACCAAAACCTTCACACCTTTGGTGATCATGTTTTCGATTTGCGCCAATTGGTTTGGAATGTCGTCATCTGCGTATTGCAAATCGGCTTTGTAGCCTTTTGCGGCCAAAGCGGCAACCATGCTGTTGCCGTCGCTCACCCAGCGGGTTGAGGTTTTGGTTGGCATTGCGACACCAACAGTGCCTTTGTCTTGTGCGTTAGCCACTGGCACGCCAAACGCGAAACCTAGCGTGATGGCGGCAGCAAGTGCCTTGAGAGTATTTCTACGTGCTTTCATGTATCTCCAATTTGTAGTTAAGTTGCTGAAATCGATCTTTGCTTTTTTTGGCGCAGATGGCGCATCATACGGATTTGATTGATAATCTTCTAATGCTAATTAAATGACTTGCGATATATAAATTAGCATACGTAAAAACCCTATTTATAAAATTTTTGTGAAAATGCGAAGCTATGGCAAATTACATGCATTGGTTTATTCGTTCTCGGCTTAAAACACGCCAGTTATTGCTGCTCGTGGCGTTGGCTGAGCACGGTAATATCCACAAAGCCTCTCAGTCGTTGAGCATGACGCAGCCAGCAGCGTCTAAATTACTCAAAGATTTGGAAGATGCCTTGGAGGTGTCCCTCTTTGATCGATTGCCCAGGGGCATGCGCCCCACTTGGTATGGGGAGACGATGATCCGCCATGCGCGAGTCGCCTTAGGCAGTTTGAACCAAGCACATGATGAGTTGGAGGCTGCAAAGGCAGGGCAATTCGGCCAAGTTTACGTGGGTGCTATTTCTTCACCAGGCTTGGCGTTGATGCCGCCAGCCGTGGCGATGGTGAAGCTGGAGCACCCCAATTTGCAAATCGCCTTGCAAATCGAATCCAGCGATATTTTGATTGAGCGTTTGAACCAAGGTAAGCTGGATATTTTGGTCGCGCGTCTGTTCGCGCAACACGATAAGTCTCAGTTGCGCTACGAAATGTTGTCTGACGAAGCGGTTTGTGCGATTGCCCGGCCTGGCCACCCCTTGCTCAGCATGCACGCACCAAGCTTGCATGATGCCGTCAACATGGGCTGGATCATCCCACCTGATGGCAGCGTATTGCGCCATCGGTTTGACCTGATGTTTCAAGAGGTTGGGTTGCAGACGCCGGTCAACGTCATCGAAACAGGTTCGTTGATGTTCACCACCAAAATGCTACAGCAAAGCGACATGATCAGCGTCGTCGCGACCGATGTGGCACGCTATTACGCTGATCACGGTTTGTTGGCTATTTTGCCCATGTCGCTGCCGTGTCAAATGGACGCCTTTGGCATCATCACGCGGCGCGACCGGCTATTGTCACCTGCTGCAAAAGTAATGCTGCGTGCACTTAAAACGGCCGCTATGTCTGTCTATGGCAAGCAGCTAGAGCAAACGGCTGACGAAGCGTTTAGTTCCAGCCTGCGTCGACCTTGAACTCTTGCGCGGTACACATCGCGCCATCGTCCGCCGCCAAAAACAACACCATGTTGGCAATGTCTGAGGGTTGTAATTTATCGGGCAGACATTGGTTGCGCTTGATGGCTTCTTCGCCTTCCGCATTGAGCCACAGCTTAATCTGGCGCTCTGTCATGACCCAGCCTGGCGACACAGTATTTATGCGGATCCTGTACGCCCCCAAGCTCTCAGCCAAGCCGCGTGTCAAGCCGTTCACCGAAGACTTGGCGATGGCGTAGCAAGGGTAAGTGCCACCTTTGGTTTGCCAGCCGGTCGAGCCTAGGTTAATGACTGATCCGCCGTTGAGTCTTTTCATGCTTGGCACAATGGCCTGAATCGCAAAAAACGCCGGGCGTTGGTTTACCGCCATGCGTTCGTCCCAATACTCGGGTGTGACAGATTCCAGCGTGTGGCGGTCATCCCGCGCCACGTTGTTGACCAAAGCTGAAAAGTCGCCTAATTCGCCCACGGCCGTATCAATGTTTTGTTTCAGCGCAGCCACATGACGCACATCACAAACGCGCCACCAAGGTTTTAAGTGCCCATTGGCAGCAATGGTGTTTGCAAGCTGCGCACTCTCGGCTTCGGCCATATCAACAAAGGCGACTTGCGCACCTTGTTCGGCAAAAGCCGTCACTATCGCCGCGCCAATACCCGTGCCGCCACCGGTGATAAAAACACGTTTGCCTTTTAAGCTCGGAAAGATGGCTAATTTTTTGGTTGAATGAGAGGTCGGTAAAGCAGCAGTCATGAAAGCGTATTCCTGTTTAAAACTGACATATTGCAATTTGTATATGTCAGGTATTGATTAAAGTATTTTCTATTATCACTATGCCTTGTTACGATACGATTTGTCAAGTTGACCTCGCTTTTTTTCTGATTTTTTTAATAACTTATTGAGACTATGGACGCTAAAAAATACCCCGTACGCCGCAGCCAAGCTTGGTTTGGCAGAGACGACCGTGACGGTTTTGTACATCGTAGCTGGCTTAAAAACCAAGGCTACCCGCATGACGAGTTGGACGGCCGCCCCGTCATCGGCATTTGCAACACCTGGAGCGAGCTGACGCCCTGCAATGGGCACTTCCGCGAGTTGGCCGAGTTTGTGAAACGTGGCGTCTATGAGGCCGGTGGCTTCCCCTTGGAGTTCCCCGTCATGTCTTTGGGCGAAACCCAGCTGCGTCCCACCGCCATGCTGTTTCGCAACTTGGCCAGTATGGACGTGGAAGAGTCGATTCGTGGCAACCCGATCGACGGTGTCGTGCTGCTCATGGGCTGCGACAAAACCACGCCGTCGCTGATGATGGGCGCGGCCAGCTGTGATTTGCCGACCATTGGCGTCTCAGGCGGCCCGATGTTGAACGGCAAGTTTCGCGGCAAAGACATCGGCTCTGGCACGGGCGTGTGGCAGATGAGCGAGATGGTGCGCGCCGGTGAAATGACGCAACAAGATTTCACCGAGGCCGAGTCCTGCATGCACCGCTCCAAAGGCAGCTGCATGACCATGGGCACCGCCAGCACAATGGCCAGCATGGTCGAAGCGCTGGGCATGTCGCTGCCAGAAAACGCCGCCATACCCGCTGCCGACACACGGCGCAACCGCTTGGCACAAATGAGCGGCCGCCGCATTGTTGAAATGGTCAATCAAGACATCAAGATGTCGCAAATTTTGACGCGCGAAGCTTTTGAAAACGCCATCCGCACCTGCGCCGCCATTGGTGGCTCGACCAACGCGGTGATCCACCTCATCGCCATCGCCGGCCGCATGGGCATCAAGCTCGATTTGGACGATTGGGACAAACTAGGTGCCAGCGTGCCGTGTTTGCTGAACCTGCAACCCTCGGGCAAGTTCCTGATGGAAGATTTCTACTACGCCGGTGGCCTGCCCGCCATCCTGCGCGAGATTCAACCCATCTTGCACTTGGGCGCACTCACCGCCAATGGCAAAACTTTGGGTGAAAACATTCAAAACGCGCCCTGCTACAACCGCGACGTCATCAAAACGCCTGACGAACCCTTCATGAAAGACGCCGGCATTGCCGTGCTGCGTGGCAATTTAGCGCCTAATGGTGCGGTCATCAAGCCGTCCGCCGCGTCCGCCCATTTGCTGCAGCACCGCGGCCGTGCCGTGGTGTTTGAAGACATTGAAGACTTCCACGCCCGCATTGACGACGATGCGCTGGACGTTGACGAGCATTGCATCATGGTCCTGAAAAACTGCGGTCCCAAAGGCTACCCCGGCATGGCCGAGGTGGGTAACATGCCGCTGCCGCCAAAAATTTTGCAACGCGGCATCACCGACATGGTGCGCATCAGCGACGGCCGCATGAGCGGCACCGCCTACGGCACGGTGGTGCTGCACACCTCGCCCGAAGCCGCAGCCGGTGGCCCGCTGGCTTTGGTGCAAAATGGCGACATGATTGAACTCGATGTCGCGGGTCGTCGCCTGCATTTAGAAGTGAGCGACGAAGAACTCGCCCAGCGCCGTCTCAGCTGGAAGCCACCGCAGCACCCGACCCGTGGCTACCAAAAAATCTATGTTGACCACGTGCAGCAAGCGCATCTGGGGGCGGATTTAGACTTTTTGGTAGGCGGCAGTGGTGCTTTGGTGCCGCGCGATTCGCATTGATATTAAATAGTTTGCCTAGCTAATCTAGGTAACTGTAATTACAGAGAAGTAGCCAATGCAATGTAAAACAACAGAAATCCAGTGGTTGCGGCATGCGGGGCAGTCACTTGGTTTAGTGCCTAGTATTGGTGGCGGCGTTGCAGCTTGGCAGCTTGATCGTCACCATGCCGTCAACCAAACTAAAACGGTGGTTGACTTGTGGCGTCTATGGGATGGCGTAAGTATTGATCGATATGCACTAGCATCATTTCCCATGGTGCCGTGGTCAAATCGTATTGGTTTAGGAGGTTTTGAGCAAGATGGGATATTTCATCAAATCGCACCGAACCGCGTTGGTGAAGCGTACCCCATACATGGTGATGGGTGGTTGCAGCCGTGGGTGTTGACACAGCCTAGTGACGACACAGTCGTTATGACGCTTGAGTCGCATGAGTTTCAAGGAAATCCATACAACTATCGCGCAGAACAGCGTTTCGTCTTGCATGAAGGTGGCATGACGCAAATGCTGAGCGTTACGCACTTGGGTGCCAATCGGCTGCCTTATGGTTTGGGTCAACATCCGTGGTTTTTGCGCTCTCCAAGTACAAGTTTGCACGCTTCAGTTAAAGGTGTTTGGTTAAGTGGCGTAGACCCCATGCCCATCAAACACACCAATGACTTTCCCGTATCTTGGGATCTAAACGGTGGCATTGATGTCAACGGCACACAGGTCGACAATGCATTTACAGGTTGGTCTGGCGATGCAAGTATTCACTACCCCGATAAAAACTTGAAAATAACCATGCGCGTGCCGGATGTTCAGACGAACAAAGATCAAGAGGGTTTTTGTTTGCTCTATCGTCCAGAGCAGGGGTCAGCCTTTTGTTTTGAACCAGTGACGCACCCGATTGATGCCTTTCATGTTCCAGGAAAACCTGGGCTTATGAATTTAAACCGAGGTGAAACTCTTACCCTAAATGTGAGCTGGGGCTTGGAAAAATTGGGTGTATAGCTGCTGGCTTGCATAGCCAACAGCTTCGCCAATTTGCCCTAGGCAGATTTGCGACCTGTTTCAAACAAACGCTGCAGTACACAAAATACAAACAACAGTGCGCCGATAACAATTCGCGTCCACCATGAGCTGAGTGAGCCATCAAACATGATGAGGGATTGGATCATGCCGAGTGTCAATACACCAAAGAGTGTGCCAAACACATAGCCTACACCACCGCTGAGCAATGTCCCTCCAATAACAACAGCTGCAATTGCGTCTAGCTCTAACCCTACCGCATGCAGGCCATAGCCAGAAAGCATGTAAAAAGTGAATGCCACACCGCCCAACGCTGCACAGAAACCGCTTAATGCGTAAACCCCAATAGTAGTTTGCGTGACTGGCAAACCCATAAGCACGGCTGAGTGCTCTGCTCCACCAATAGCATAAACGGTGCGCCCAAATTGTGTGTAGTGTGCGATATAAACAGCGCCTGCTAACACTATCAGCGCCAGTATGGCGCTGATAGAAACCATAGGGCCGTCTTCCCAAAGGTGGATGCGAGTCTGCGCCAAAACTGTGTAATTCGGATCTGTGATGCTGATGGAGTCGATGCTGATGAGGTAACAAAGGCCTCGCGCTAAAAACATGCCTGCCAAAGTGACTATGAAGGGCTGCAAGCGGAAGCGCTGAATCAACCACCCCATGAATGCACCAAATAACATCCCCATCAATAACACCACAGGAATAGCCAACATCAAATTCCAGTGGAAATGTTGAACAAGTCCCGCTAAAAGCACTGTGCTTAAAGCTACAACAGACCCGACGGAGAGGTTAATGCCTCCTGACAAAATGACGAATGTCATACCCACAGCCACAATGACAAGGAAAGCATTGTCAATCAGTAGGTTCAAAAACACTTGAACTGAGAAAAATCCAGTGTAAGACACCGAACCAAACACCGACATGGCCACAAACAGCGCCACCGTAGCAGCCAACGGAACATATTTACTTTCCAACTTCATGCGTGGCTCCCAACATCAGGACGAACTACCCAACCACGAACTGCACGACGAAACTCTGTCGACTGCATCAACATGACCACAAAAACAACGGCAGCCTTAACTACCAGATTGATTTCCGGCGGAACACCGATCGAATAGATGGTGGAGGTAAGCGTCTGAATAATCAGCGCACCAATCATGCTACCTGCTAGACTGAAACGCCCTCCGGTCAAGAGTGTGCCGCCCAATGTCACCGCCAAAATGGCATCAAGTTCAAGTAAGTTACCGGCATTGTTACCATCGGCACTCTTGACGTTGGAGCTGATAATCAGCCCCGCAATACCAGCCGTGAGCCCACAAAATGCGTAAACACACATGCTAATAAGTCGCTCGCGCACACCTGCAACGCGAGCAGCCGCAGGGTTAATGCCGATGGCTTGAACAAACAAGCCCAATGCAGTGCGTGTGACCGTCAGGTGCATTGCCACATACACAAAGGCAGCGATGAACAAGGCAAATGGCAACCCCCACAAATACCCGCTGCCAATGTAAAAATAGGGCGGATAGTACACCGTGACGATTTGCCCATCCGTCAATAGCTGGGCGACGCCTCGTCCAGCGACCATCAGAATCAATGTAGCAATAATGGGCTGCAAACCGATTTTTGCCACAAGTACGCCGTTCCATAGGCCGCATGCTAGTGCGGTAAGTAGCGCACACACAATGGCCAGCCACATAGGAAAGCGGCTGATGTGCTGGGGTATACCGTCCGTAATGACGAGTTTACCTCCCACCATCAGGGCGGCTACAGCCGCGCTGATCGCCACGGTGGCCCCCACAGAAATATCAATACCCCGGGTGGCGATGACCAGCGTCATGCCCAATGACACCAGCATCAAGGGCGCAGCGCGGTTCAAGATGTCAATGATGCTGCCATAAAGATGTCCATCGCGCCATTGCAACATCCAGAATCCAGGGTTCATGCTGGCATTGACGATCAAGATAAGTATTAATGTGGCGACCGGCCATAGCAAGTGGTGCGTCTGTACCTTTGTCAGCAAAGAAGGTGCGTTAAGTTCGCTCATGCTTGCCCCGCAATCATGGCGTAAACAGCTTGGTCGCTTGTTCCGCCTGGCAGCTCGCCGACCTTAGCTCGATCGCGCAACACCACTATCCGGTCTGATACGCGAACCACTTCGTCCATCTCTGAGGAGATAAACAATACGGCCATACCTTGTTTCGCTAAAGTCATTATTTCGTTCATGATTTCTTGTTTTGCAGCGACGTCGATGCCGCGTGTTGGTTCGTCTAATATCAACAAGCTGGGCTGAGTAGCCAGCCAGCGTGCTAACACCGCCTTTTGTTGGTTGCCGCCAGAGAGTTGACCGATAGGCGTATTGACGTCGGCAGTCTTGATGCCCAACGCTTTGACATAACCGTCAGCTAATGTGGTTTGTTGAATCCGACCTATAGCTGGCCAAAGACCGAGGCGTGCTTGAAGAGCCAAAGCGATGTTTTCGCGAACAGATAGCTCCGCAATGATGCCCTCAGCCTTGCGATCCTCAGGGCAGAGAGCAAGTCCCAGCCGGATAGCGGTTGATGGCGAATCTAAACGCACAGATTTACCATTTATAGAGATCTCGCCCGCATCACTTCGGTCCAGACCAAAGAGCAGGCGCGCTAATTCAGTACGACCCGAACCTAGCAATCCTCCCAAACCTACCACTTCGCCCCTGCGTATGGTGAAGTCAATGGCCTTCACATGGCCACGGCGGTTCAGGGCTTTGGTCGCTAGCCATACAGCGGGCTGCTCACCAGCTTTGTCATGTGCTGCGGAAGTGCTCGGCGACGTAGCTATTTCTCGCCCCACCATGGCAGCAATCAATGCGTTATGACCCAGCTCTGCAACAGGATACTCCCCTACCAGCTCGCCATTGCGCAAGACGGTGATGCGGTCGCATAGGGCGTAAACTTGGTCTAGAAAGTGGGTGACAAACAAAATCGCCATGCCTTGATCGCGCAATTGACGCAAAACGCCGTACAGGCGCTCCACCTCTTCATCGTCTAGGCTCGATGTAGGTTCATCCAAAATCAAAACTTGTGCGGAAATGCTCAAACCGCGTGCAATCGCCACCATTTGCTGCACAGCGACAGAGTAGCTAGACAAAGTCTGCGTGACATCAATGTTCAGATTCAGGCGAGTTAGCAATTCCCGTGATTCGCGGTACATGCGAGCCCAATCGATAGCCCAAGCGCCGGCCATGCCCTTACGCGGGTAACGACCAGCAAAAATATTTTCAGCAACCGACAAGTTGGGGCAAAGATTAACCTCTTGGTAAACGGTGCTGATACCTAGTTCCTGTGCTTCTAACGGAGACGCTGCGCGAATGGATTGACCGTTCAGGCGCATATCGCCATGATCGGCGGGAAAAACACCCGTTAAAACCTTGATTAGCGTAGATTTGCCAGCACCGTTTTGCCCCATGAGCGCGTGTACTTCACCCGCGAAAAGGCGCAGGTTCACCTCAGAGAGCGCACGCACACTGCTAAATTGCTTGGTCACACCCGAGAGTTCCAGCACTGGTGCAGCGGCGCTAGGTGCTTTTATTGTGTTTGTCATAACGTCGTGTAGCGTCGTATAAAAAAGGCCTGCAGCCGAAGCCACAGGCCGAAACTATTTTTAAAAAATAGTATGGAGATAAATTTAGAGATCAGTACTGACGGCTTGGAAACTCTTTTGCTGCAGTTTCCATGGGGTAGACACCGTCTTTGCCGATGATTCTGCGGGGCACAGTTTTGCCAGCTGCGATGTCTTTGGCGGTGGACATCACCAGAGGGCCAAGCAAAGGGCTGCATTCGACGCTAACATTCAGTTTGCCTGCGATCATTGCCTCAAAAGCACCCTTTACACCGTCAACAGATATCACCAAAATATCTTTGGCTGGCTTTAAACCTGCTTCTTCAATGGCTTGGATAGCGCCAATGGCCATGTCATCATTGTGTGCATACAGCACATTGATTTTTTTGCCTTCAGCTTTTAAGAAGGCTTCCATGACTTCTTTGCCCTTAGCGCGGGTGAAATCGCCTGTTTGTGAACGGATGATTTTGATGCTGGCATTACCCTTGATGGCGGTTTCAAATCCTTTTTTGCGGTCAATAGCTGGCGCTGAGCCCACAGTGCCTTGCAGCTCAACCACGTTGATGTCGCCTTTCAGTGTTTTTGCCTTCTCTACCAGCCATTGGCCAGCCATTTCGCCTTGTTTTACGAAGTCAAAGCCAATATGTGTGGCGTACAGGGATGTGTCTTTAGAGTCGACTGAGCGATCCATCAAAATCAAAGGAATCTTCGCATCTTTGACTTCTTTCAGCACAGTATCCCATCCAGATTCCACAACCGGCGTCAGCGCAATCACGTCCACCTTTTGGGCGATGAAAGAGCGCAAAGCCTTGATTTGATTTTCCTGTTTTTGCTGCGCATCGGAAAACTTCAACTCAATGCCTGCCGCAGCAGCGGCAGTTTTCATGGAATTGGTGTTGGCAGTGCGCCACTCACTCTCAGCGCCAATCTGACTAAAACCCACCACAATTTTCTTTTGCGCCAAAGCGCTCATCGGGATAGCCAGGCTGACGCTCGCCACTGCTGCGCCAGCAATAAGCGTACGACGCGTGAGTTTGTTAGTTGTAAGTTTCATAAAAAATCTCCTCAAATAAGTAGTAAGTTGTTGTAGAAAGAAGTTATTTCGCGGGTGAAAAAATGGGTAACCGCCCGCGCCCAGTTACTCAATAGCGATATCAGCTCGTAAACTTTGGAGTACTTACCATCATCACATCGGAACGAATCTTACGGTTCAAATACATATCTAACTAATATATTTTTTACAGTTTTTGATGTTTAAATTTGAATCAATGTAAACCCTAGTTGTTTCACATAATTCAGGGTTGTAAGAACCAAATCACAAGCTATTTTGATGTTATTTGGTTAATAAATAATATATTGCAAATTAAATATGTATTTATATAAAATATTGTGTTTTTTGCAATCAATATACTTTTCATGTATTTTTGAGCTTCTTGTGCGCTGCCAAATAGCCATTAAGCTAAAGGAATAAACAAACTAACTTGCTCATTTTTAATGCCACTTGCTTTTGAATACAAAACACTGCCCTTTATTGCTGTCGATTGGGGCACATCGTCTTTCCGTGCGGCTCTGATGACGCCTGACGGCATTGTTTTGGACGAGCTAACCTCGCAGCGGGGCATTTTGGGTTTCAGGCCTGATGAGTTCGTGCCGTATTTGCTCGCCACTTGCGAACGCTTTATAAAGAATGAGGTTGTAGCGGGTGGCAAGCTGTTTTTGCTATCTGGCATGGTTGGCAGCAAAAACGGCCTGCTAGAAGTGCCGTACTGCCCCTGTCCCGCCACAGCGTCTGACATCGCCGCCGCGCTCGGCTGGGTTGATACGGGTGATGCTGACCTCAACATCGCTATCGTGCCCGGCGTACGAAATGGTTTCGACGACGTCATGCGCGGTGAAGAAACCCAAGTTTTCGGCGCAGCCGCCGTGCTCGGTGTGCATGACGCCACCTTGGTGCTACCCGGCACGCACAGCAAATGGGTGCAGCTTGCGGGCGGCGCAATCACCCAATTCAACACCTTCATGACCGGCGAGTTTTACGCGCTGCTGGCGCAGCACTCCATTTTGGCCAAAAGTTTGCCCGATGTGGGTGAAAAACCAGCAAGTTTAGACAAATCTACCTTCCTGCAAGGCATAGACCGCGCCCAAAAAAGCAGCGTATCTGGTCAGAGCCTGCTGGGCAACGCCTTCAGCACCCGCGTCAAGTCGCTGTTCAACGAGCTGCAGCCCGCGCAAGCCGCCAGTTATTTGTCCGGCTTGGTCATCGGTGACGAGCTGGCCGCCATGCGTTTGCAAACCGGTAGCCAAGTCATCGTCATCGGCTCGCCTACCTTGTGCGAGCGCTACAACCTCGCTCTCAGTCACCTAGGCGTGCAGACCCGCGCCCTTGGCAACCAAGCCGCCTGGGCGGGGCTGCACAGTATTTATAGTCAAATTTCAACATCTGCCTGATTGCAATATGCATATGACCAACTTAAGCACGCACAACATGCAAAACACCAGCCACACTCCAGCTGCTTCGACTTTGCGCCGCCACTTAGCAGACTGCAAGCTGGTCGCCATCTTGCGCGGCCTAACCCCTGCTGAGGCACAGCCTGTAGGCGACGTGCTGTGGCAGGCCGGTTTTCGCATCATTGAAGTACCGCTGAATTCGCCTTCGCCGTTGGAAAGCATTCAGATCTTGCGCCAATCACTGCCCCATGCGCTGGTGGGTGCTGGCACGGTGATGTCTGTAGCAGACGTACACGCCGTCTACGATGTAGGTGGCCGACTCATCGTCTCGCCTAATTGCAATGTTGAGGTGATTCGCGCAGCGGTCGGCCTAGGCATGGTTTGCCTGCCCGGCGTCGTCACTCCCACAGAAGCTTTCGCCGCGCTAGACGCCGGCGCGCAAGGCCTGAAGTTCTTCCCCGCCGACCTAGTCCCCCCCAGCGCCGTCAAAGCCATGCGCGCCGTGCTCCCTGCCGATTGCCTGCTCATCCCCGTAGGCGGTATCACCCCCGCCAACATGCCCGCCTACCTGCAAGCCGGCGCGAGTGGTTTTGGCATGGGCTCAAACCTGTACACAGTGGGTAAATCGTTAGATGCGATACGTCAATCTGCTATTGAATTAATAGCTGCTTAGGCAGTGAATACGCCGGATAGAGGCGTATTTGAGGGGTAAAAGCGGGTTTTGAGTGAGTTTTAGATGAAAAGTTAGGTTTTTGGGCTATATTTGCGAGCAAGATGATCTGCAAGCGTGGTGCAGCAGCCTCTCCTTATAACCGGTAAAGGCCCCAACAAATGATCCGAAACGAACGCCTCACCGCCCAGCTAGATGGCGACTTTGTCGTCTTCCTCATCGGCATGCGCATCAACAGCCCGCTAAAAATTCACAAGTGGCTACCCGTCGTCAGCGCCATGCCCCGCATGATTAACGAGCTCTACCGCCACCCCGAGCTAGGCTTCATCCACGCCGAGTCGTGGTTCTCCCGCACTACTATCATGGTTCAATACTGGCGCTCCATGGATCAATTGCTCGCCTACGCAAAAAACAAAAACTCAGAGCACCTACCAGCGTGGCGAGCTTTCAACAAATCCATAGGCACAGATGGCTCAGTAGGCATCTGGCACGAAACCTACGCCGTCTCAAAAGGCAACTACGAAAACGTGTACGTCAACATGCCAGAGTTCGGACTTGGCAAGGCGGGGACTTTGGAAGCAGCTTCGGGCGGGAGGCAGTCTGCTGCAGGCAGGTTGAAGGTTGGGAAAGAGTAAAAATCAACCTAAAAACTATGAAAATATGCCATTAGCCGGCGTATTTATTGCCTAAGTAGCTATGAAAATAATAGTATAAACGCTAAAAATTTCATGCAAGACTTCGCACCGTAGTAGCTCAACTTAGCGGCAAACCATCAAATGAAGGCTCCCGCTTTCGCCCGGCGGGGCGAGAGCGGGCGGGGGGTGAGAGTGGGGGGAACCAACCAGCCCACGCAGTGAATCACATCAAATACTAAACACTCGTCATCGCCACCGTCTTCGTATTCAAATACGAATCCAGCGCCTCTGGCCCACCCTCAGAGCCATAGCCTGAATCCTTCACCCCGCCAAAAGGCAACTCCGCCCACGGCATCGCGGGTTGGTTGATCCAGAGCATGCCAGTTTGCACTTGGGCGCTTAGCTGGTGTGCGTTCTTGATGCTGCTGGTGAACGCGTAGGCTGAGAGGCCGAAGGGCAGGCGATTGGCTTCTGCTATGGCTTCGTCTAAGTTTTTCACGCTGCGCAGCGCAGCCATGGGGCCGAAGGGCTCTAGGTTGAAGACGTCGCTGTCTAAAGGCGCGTCCAAAATCAAGGTCGGGGTGAAGAAGTTGCCAGTGCTGCCAATGCGCTCACCGCCGGTGGCGACGGTTGCACCGCGCTTGATGGCGTCTTCGGTCAGCTGCTGCATGGCGGTGACGCGGCGGGCATTCGCCATGGGGCCCATGGTGTTGGCGGCGTCTAGGCCGGAGCCGACCTTCATTTTCTCGGTGTAAGCCAAGAAGCCAGCGACGAATTCTTCACGCACGGCCTCATCCACCAAAAAGCGCGTGGGGGAAATACACACTTGGCCTGCGTTGCGGAACTTGAAGGCTGTAATCATCTTGATCGCGTGTGGCACGTTCGCATCTGCAGCCACAATCACCGGTGCGTGGCCGCCCAGCTCCATGGTGGCGCGTTTCATGTGTTTGCCGGCGAGGGCGGCGAGTTGTTTGCCCACGGGCGTGGAGCCGGTGAAGGTGATTTTGCGGATGGTCGGGTGCGGAATCAGGTAGTTGCTGATCTCGGCGGGGTCGCCATAGACCAAGCCAATCACGCCTGCGGGCACGCCTGCATCGACAAAAGCGCGGATCAACTCAGCTGGCGAGGCGGGGGTTTCTTCAGGTGCTTTGACGATGATGGAGCAACCCGTCGTCAACGCAGCGCAGAGTTTGCGGACGATTTGGTTGATGGGGAAGTTCCACGGCGTGAAGGCCGCGACCGGGCCGACTGGCTCTTTCAGCACCATTTGCTGCACATTGGCCATGCGCGGCGGCACGATGCGGCCATAGACGCGGCGGCCTTCTTCGGCAAACCACTCGATGATGTCGGCCGACATGCCGATCTCGCCTTTGGCCTCAATCAGCGGTTTGCCTTGCTCTAAGGTCATCAATTCGGCGATGCCAGCAGCACGTTCGCGCAGCAAGCCAGCGGCAACGCGCATGATCTCGCTGCGTTTGACGGCGGGGGTGTTTTTCCAGATGTCAAAGCCTTTGGCGGTAGCGGCCAGCGCGTCATCCAAATCCGCAATCGTTGCGTGCGCTACGCTGCCAATCACCTCGCCCGTTGCCGGGTTGTGGACCGGAATGACGGCTGCGCCACGCGCGGCGCGCCATTCGTTGTTGATCATGAGTTGGACGTGGGGGTAGGCGCTGGTGGTTGTCATGTGTTTGAAAGAGTGTGAGAGTTAAAAAGAGGCGTTAAAAAGGGAGTTCGATAGCAAAACAGCTATCTTACGACGAACCCCCACTTTGTGCAGGCTTCCAAGTCGCAAATGGGTCTGAAAAATCTTCTTTTTGACTATACTGAGATAGCAAAAAATAGATAGTTCATTTATCTCTAACCTACGCATGAACACCTCAAAACAAGCCAACATCAGCATTTCCACGCATTTCGATTCGGGAGCGATAGAGGTCGTCAGCCTTGCCAACCCGCAGGACATCCAGTTGAATATCCGAGCCGATCAGGGTGTGAACGGTGCGGCTGAGTTTGCCCAGTGGTTTCACTTTCGGCTACAAGGCGCGGCGGGTGTGCCGGTCAAGCTCCGGTTTTTGAATGCGGCGCAATGTGCGTATCCCAAAGGCTGGGAGGGCTACCGCGTCGTCGCCAGTTATGACCGCCAGCTGTGGTTTCGCATCGACACCCAGTTTGATGGGCAGATTATGACTGCGACGATCACGCCTGACACCAACAGCATCTATTTCGCCTATTTCGAGCCGTATTCCTACGAGCGACACCTCGATTTGCTGGGTTCAGCAGCGGAATCTGAGCATGTTCAAAGCGAGTTTTTGGGCCACACCGTCGATGAACGCGACATGAACGTGCTGCACATCACCGATGCGTCCTCTGCCGTTGAAAACAAAAAGAACATCTGGCTCATCGCCCGCCAGCACCCCGGCGAGACCATGGCCGAGTGGTTTGTGGAAGGCTTTTTGGAGCGCCTGCTGGATGTTGACGACCCCGTCAGCCGCGTGCTGCTGGCGAAATGCGTGTTCCACGTCGTTCCCAACATGAATCCTGATGGCTCGGTGCGTGGCAACCTGCGCACCAACGCGGCGGGTGCGAATCTGAACCGCGAATGGCAAGCCCCCACGATGGAACGGTCGCCCGAAGTGTTTTTAGTACGCCAAAACATGCTGGAAACCGGTGTTGACCTGTGTCTAGACGCACATGGTGATGAGGGCCTGCCGTACAACTTTGTCGCCGGCTCAGAGGGCAACCCAGGCTACACAGACAAGATCGAACAACTAGAAAATGCCTTCAAAGCAGCCTGGCTAGCCGCCAGCCCAGACTTTCAAACCGAGCAAGGCTATGGCAAAACGGCCAAGGGAACAGCCAACCAAACCCTAGCCACGAATTGGATTGCCCAGCAGTTCGGCTGCCTAGCCTTCACCATAGAAATGCCGTTCAAAGACAATGCGAATCTGCCCGATGCCGGTGTGGGCTGGAGTGGTGAGCGCTCTAAAAAGTTAGGTGCAAGTGCATTGTTAGCTGTATTATCAGTGATAAATGAACTGTAGCCGCTGTAATTACTGCCTAAGAAGCTATTAATAATATAGCAAACAGATTTAATTTACGCTGAATTGACCTCAACAACCTTAGGCAAAGCACCTAGCAGCCGTATCAACTCCTGCTGTCTTGTTGTGCCAGTTTTTGCAAAAATATTAGATAACTGGCTACGTACTGTCGGCATTTTCAATTCTAAAATTTGAGCAATCTCAGCGGGTGTTTTACCTTGCAACAAAAGCGGAATCAGGCGCGCTTCTGCTTTTGAGAGGGTAAAAGCGTTACTTACAAATTCTGCCGCAGCATCAGGCCGTTTTTCAGGATCCACCAAGATGAGCATCACCGATGCGCGCGTTTCTCCAGCGGTGTTACGTACTGGGGCTGAGACTGGCAGCGTCAACAGCATAGTGCGTGCTTTGCCAAAAACCGCTGCGCCGCCTTCACCTTTAGCTGCTGCGTCAATACATTGAGCCACCGCACCAGTTATCGGTAAACCGTTTAACAAGATGTCCGCCGCCAAGCTTTTCGCGGTACGGTTAGCATGCTGCACACGTCGCGCGGGGTTGATAAACATCACCCCAAAATCCATGCTGTCCAAGCTGGCGTGGTAGGTCACTAACTGTTCGCGCATGCTGCGCCATTCCCAGTGCAGTGAAAAAGCGCGTTGAATGTGTGGATAGAGTAGACGTAGCGCATTGGCATCCGTTTGGTTAAATGCGGCAGCACCGGGTGGACGAAAGAAATTCAGCGTCATCGGTGGTGTCTCAAAAGCATTGCTGCTTTCAAGCATCGTAGCTGTCATCAAATGTTCTGCCGGCATGGTAACTAAGAAGTCACGGTAGAAAGCAGTTCGCTTTAATTCGGCTGTGCTGACATGCTCAGTGCCAATCAAAATGGCGCCTTTGACAAACAAGCCCTTTTCAGTCCCAGTAGCAAGCCAAATATTGTGTTGCCACCAATATTCAGAATATTCTTTGGCGCAGGTTTCACTGAAATTATGCGTGGCATAAAAGTCTTGCTCATATTGACCTTGGCCAATGAACACGAAAAAGCCGATATTGGCATCAAGATAGTTGCACAACATTTTGACAATGTCGCTCCAAGCCTCTTCACGTCCTACAGCGTCGTAGAGGCAATAAATAATGCTTTGCGCGTCGGTTTTCATTCATATGAATGTATCGGAATAGCTTAGTTGTGTAAACAATAGTGAGCTTTAAGGCGAAATTGCCGAGAATTAAAACAACAAAAGGTACTTATGATGCAAAGCAAAAAATCCTATCGTTCGCGTTTGTGCCACGGGCTGTGCGCGATGGCGATGGGCACTTTAGCTTGCCTGCCACAGCATGCCACGGCGGCAGAGCCTCTAGGGCAAATCAAACAATGTGTCTCTGAATTGTGGGATTGCGGTACAAGCGCCTTGAAAACTTATGCAAAAGGGATTGAAGCCGCAGGCAATGTATTGTGGTTTATGGCGAGCAATCCCGATTGTGTCGCCGGCATGATAAGCGGTAACCCGGTGACTGTGGGCGCTACCGGTTTGATCGTTGGTTTAGGCGCCGCTGGCGTGGTTAACAAGAATCAATGTGAGGGCGATATCTATGGCGTAGCCATGCAGCCAATTGCTGCTGCGTTGGATGAAATAATACCTAAATCAGTGCTAACGCCCAATCTTAAGAGCGGCTTTGTCAATGTTCTGAAAACGCAAGGTACTGAGGTTTTGAAAGGTTTAGCGCAACCGCTTCCTGTACCAGCAGTGCCGCCAAGCCTGGGGGGCATCATTACCTGCGGCTGCAACGCTTTGGAGTCGGGCGCCGAAGCTCTAGAAGATATTAAAACCGTGGCTAGATTGGCAAAAGAAACGGCACAATCCTGTAAAAGTGCTGCTAACAGTTGCCCTGGCTTAAAGCAAGTTCTGCAGGTTGGTGGCTATGTCGTGCAGGCTATTACGGATCCATCTAGTATTGTTCAAGACTGTGACAGCATGTCTCGCCAACAGTATGTAGCAGCTCGGCTCAGGCCATTGATCCCAGGTTTGGTCAGTCAATTCAAAGAAAACACGCCTTGGGCGAAGTCAACTGGCGAAAAGGTGCTGGCTGATGCGTTTGAGACCTGCCGTAGCTATTACGACAGCCACTGCTACAAAGAAAAAGCAGCGGCGGATTTCTGTCAGGGCCCTGTTAACGATCAAAACTTTGATCCTGAGTTATGGGCAGAAATAGGCAAACTGCTCAACGGCCCAGTGTTCGATGATTACTTTAATGAGAACTGGTCCAAGTTATTGGCGCTTCCTGCATGCCCTGCGGCAGCGGGCATATCCATCGGTAAAAATACCGCAACCGGTGAAACTGATGCGCTGGCTATGCGCAATCAGAACGCCGAGCAATGTAAACAAGAGCTTCCAAGCTTGGTTTTGGGGGGGAGTGGCAGTTACAAATCCGCAGTACGCGACATGCTGCCGCAAAGTCGTGAAGCTTGGGCTGCTGCAGGCGTACGTGGTGAGCAAAACAAGCCGCCACTTGACCAAGCCCGGTTGTATTTTCGCCGCATCATGACGTCAGCTGCGGTGGTTAGTCGTATCAAAATTAAACAACGCATCGATTATTACGTGCAGCGTGATTCTGAGATCAAGGTATCAGGAGCAACGTTGGCGATGCCAACCACCGTGTTGAACCGTTCTTATGGGCTTTGGGCCAAAACCATCGTGGCTTTCAATGCGAATAAGTGTCCAAAAGATGCCAAAGGCTGGTCGGGCTTTGGCAGTAAGGATAAATTGGACTATATATGCCTGAAAGATTTGGCCAACAGTTTGGGGCTTGAGACAGAAGAGAAACTTGTGAGCCAAGAGTTTGGTGTCATCGTCGCGGAAAACCACATGGTTGATGGCAGCTTTAAGGGGGCTTCGCCGTATGTAAAAGCATCGCAAAAATATTTCCAAGCTGCCAAAGCCTTACCGCCTAAAGATGAGACCGACGCGAATGAGTTTTGGAAGATAGCCAAACCCATCGCCGACGCAGAGTTTGTGAACATTGCGGCTAATATGTTCCCCAAACATGCAGCGCGAGTTGCTGCCAATAGCGAAAGCCGTAAAAAACAAAAAGAAAATTTTGATACTTTCATAACTGTGGCTGAGGTTGAGAACAAAGATCAGATGACCCGCTGTCAAAAGACCAACAAGGTCGAGCCTTGCAAGAGCGATATGACCAAGCTGTTGCAGGACGAGAAGGCGGATATGACGGGCATCATCAATGTTGCTTATGTCGGCTTAAAAACAACGACCGAGCCAGTGGATGATAAGGTCTACGACGCCACCATTAGCAAACTGAGCGAGCGCTTGAAAAAGACGGAAAAACTTTATATCAGTTCTGCCTTGCTCTACCCTCTAGACATGAGTAAAGCCATTAGCACAGGCATCAAAGGACAAACGCCTACAACATCTGGCGTATCACCAAACGTGACGGGTGCAATCGATAAAGGCGGTATTGCGTCCACGCCGCCCAAAGCAGGTGAGCCCATCGCGCCTAAAACGGCGATTGCTTCTCCGCCGACGACTACGGGTACTACATTTGGCATGCGTACCGCGCCCACCATGGCATCCAGCAACAAGAGTAATAATGTCGTTCTCGCCGCTGCTCCACCAATTGTTGGCGCCAAGGTCGATAAAAATCTAGGGCCTAATGTTGGCTTAAATGCAAGCGCAGCGACAGCTGCAACTACACCGCCGCCGTTAGTTCGCGACAATCCACCCGTTGCTATTGCAATGACCCCACCTGCGGTTTCTGGCTCAGGACTCCCCGCTATCACCAAAACGAATACGCCGAACGTTCCCAGTTCTGTGGCTGCTACCGCTACACCTTTCAATGAAAAGCAATACCGCGACAACCGCGCAAAAGAATTTTTGACGCAATGGCTCAGTCGTTGCAAAGACAACGACTGCCGACGTGATGTAAGCGCTTTGCTGGCAAAACAACTCGACGAAGAGGTTGCGCAAATCAAAGCTAACGTGAATGCATGGCATGACAAAGCATTTCAAGAGCGGATTCAGGACATCGTTGAAAAACGTTATGAGGCGCAGTTGAAGGCTGAAATGACGACGCCTGTGACTCCAGTCGTTACTCCACCAGCCATCCCGTCTGGCCCTGTTAAGGGTGGAACACTCACTGCACCACGTATTACAAATACACCTGCAAATGCGCGCTGATCTAACGCTTCGTCCAACTTTTGGAGTTTTTATGACTGAGACTAATCCTAGCCTTGGCCGCAGGCGGCTGTTTTCGCTTTCCGTAGGTTACGAACTAACTTTGATTACCTTGGCGTTTCTTACGCCTCAGGTGCTTGCACAAACGATTGAACAAGCGCCAGTTTCGGAGCAAGAAAAAACCAACTTGAACCAGCAAATTCTACAAAAATGGCAGATGCAGACAGGCCAAGCAGGCGCACTTAATACGCAGGGTCAAGTAGAGTTTCATGGTGATGTAACGCTTGATGTTTATCACAATAGTGTCACGAATCCTAGCGGAAAATCTGATTTGACACCTCTTAAAACAGGCGCTTTTGAAAAAATAGTATTGCAAGGTGATGTGCGTAGTACCTCAGCTGATGAAGATGTGCTTTATGCGCAAGGTGTGATAACGGGGTCAAATGATCGCTCCGTTTTGGCACGGTATGCGAACGTTGCAAACAGCGTGCAAATTGGGCGAAGTGGCATAGGTTATCAGTTATCTTTTGGAGATGTTGTCGCTGCATTTTCGGGTCTGGGCTCCAATTTGGGCTTACGCGGTACGATGGGGATAAAAGAGCTGGGTGGTCTGACTGTTACTGGCTTTGCTGGAACCGTCGCAGAAAGCTGGGAGGCTTTGAGCAATCGTGTGGCGTTGGATGGTTTGTCACCCCGTACACGCTATCTGCGTGATGTGGTGGGCGCGAAAGCTGAATATAAAATTTCGGATGAATTTACAGGTTTTATGACCCTTCAGAATTACCACGATCGCATGGGTTCTGCGGATTTGCCAGTGGGCTCGGCGGCGCTTGATGGTCACATAACAACTATCGGTTCAAAATATGTGAATGGAAATCTCCAAGTCACTGCTGAGGCTGCCCGCAGCACAAAAAATGATTTAGTGGCCAGCACGAGCGCAAGTGGTCAGGCAAGCATTATTGATGCCACATACCGTATGGATACGGTAGCTTTCCGCTCAGGCTATCACGACCTTGATGCAAATTTTGCATCGTTGGCGCAAACAACAGCAGCAGGTATTCGGGAATGGTACGTTGGCGCTGATTGGACTATCATGCCGCAGTTAACGTATGGCGTAGACGTGAGAGATGCTGTCACGCGCTTGGCAGCTCAAGGTGAAACACCGAGTAGCCAATCGTCTTTGAAATCATTAACGAACAGAGTTAATTACAGCCTCATAGCTGTGCCGGGTTTGACGGTGTCAGTCTCAGATACTCGCAATAAAGGCAAAGATGCACTTCTTAACAGCACCCTGAATGATACAACCCAATTTGTGACAACTTATGCCAACGCCGATTGGTCTGCGAATGCTCTGGTAGGTATTGGTCGAGCTATAAACCCTTCAAACGAGGCTGCAGATAGCAAGAATAAAAATTGGCAACTTACAGTAGGGAGAAATTTAAGTGATGCTAGCGCGGAAAAGCAAGCAAACTGGACACTGGGTTTGCAGGCGACAACCGGAAGGCAATTACAAACATTTATCGTGACTGGAATTGAGACACGAACAAGCAATATTGGTCTCAATGTGACGGGTACATCACAGGCCTATGGCAATTTGAACTTGGGTTGGCAGCGTCAGCGCAGCACGCAACCTATAGCGGGGGCAGCAAACTTGACCACAGACACCCTGAATCTAGATTGGACAAAAGCGTTTGGTCCACAGCTGACAATGAAGGTCTACGCAAAAATAAACCGTCGTAACCATGGTGACGCTGCGCTGCAGGTAGATGAGCGCATCATAGGTGTGCAAGGAGCTTTCAAATGGTAAGCGTTTCAACACCAATGCGCTGGAAAAACAAAATGCAAAAAATATCTCTTTTGAGTCTCGCTATCGGCTGTTTGAGTGTTGTATGGCATCCCGTTTGGGCGCAAGACGTCATAAAAAATACGGAGACCGTTGCAACAGATGGTTTGTCACCAGGCGGCTTGAGCGCACAGGGGAATCCTAAAATTTCTGTGCAATGCGTGCCGAATTCACCTGCTCAGCAAGCGTTAGATGCATTGCTGCGTGCTTATGAACAAGGCAATATTGGATTTTTTCAGCAACGGTTAGATCCAGCCATGATAGGTTTTAGCAACTTTATCAACGACCTTATGACGATGAACAATGCACAACGCCAGACGCGTCTGCAAGTGCTGGATCGTCAAATGCAATGCGGCCCAGATGTTGCAGTCATTGATTTCGCTTGGGAAAAATATTATTTAGACAACGTTAGTTTTCGTCCAAATGTTACGCGCGGACGTGGTTCTGTGTTGATTTCTGGTCTGGGTGGGGGTATTTCTGGACAGTGGCGGGTCAGTGGCTTGGTTGGAGACACACCTTTCAAGCCAAGTTTTTCGGATGGCTCGGTTGTTGCAAATCCTAGTGTTATCAGTTTTTCAAGTACACCTTCAGGGTGCGTGACTGCATTGCCTAGCCTAACTGCTGTCGCAGCACTTGGTGCGCCAGTCACAGCATTTCCATTAGCTTCCCCACCTTTTTTGCCGAATTGTTTAAACCCAATTGGTCCACTTGTCGTTACTTGCTCTGTATCGGTTCCAGGAATTTCCCCATCTGTGTCTGGCGTCGCTTCGGCTTCGCTGGCTAACCCTAGTTGTAGTGCGTCAGCTATAGGCGCGCCCGTCGCTACAGTAGGTGTTCCTCTTTCGTACACGCTGACAGGCAGCCAAACTATCAGCGCGGCACCAGGAAGTACGGTTACAGTGAATCTTCCGGTCACATTGTCTGCAACGGCAACTGCCGCTTCTCCACCCGGGCAACTTGCTGTGGCATCGAGTGCGAGTGGCACTTGTACAGCCACAATAGTTGTACCTTCTAGCACACCATTGGCTGCGCCGACATGTACAGCTAGCCCTGCTACCCTCAATGCATCCATTGAAGTACGTGATGCTGATTTAACGGCACCAGTCGTACAAGTACAGGTGCAAGCCAGCAATGGCGATAGCGAAAATTTTAATTTACCCAAGATCTCTGCGGGCGTATACCGTCTTACTTCTCTTCCCATCACTCATGGTACAGCCCGCGTCCAACAAAACAGCGGCAGAATCGAGTTGGTAGGAGCAAGCCCTAGTGCAGTGACGCTGACGATTCGCTACACAGATACCAAGTCCAGCACGGGCGCGAGTGTGGTGCGCCAAACGTCGATGACGTTGGTGCCTTGATTTGTCATAACTTTTTAAATTTCAAAGTCAGGATAAACAATGAATTCAAACCGCGACAAATTGCCAAATACTCGTTTTTGCAACTTTTTAATAGCGATTTTGACGGTTTGTTTGGCAAACACTGCGTTCGCACTAGACGACGTCCCCACGCAAGACGCACCAAATCTGTCTGACATTGCCAGCGTTAAACGGTATGAGGGAGCTGTGCTGGTCTGGCGTGATGATGTGAACTATGACGAAATAACATTTCCAGCAGGCAGGGTCAGCTACAACAACAATGTGCTTAAAGCACTAAAAACGGACAACCGCAGTGGTTCACGCGCCATGCTGGTTTATGTCGCACCGGCTGGGCGCTCGACGCTGGAAGTCATGCGCAGCCACCAGAGCCAGTTGAAAACTGACGGTTTTAAAGTTTTGTTTGAATGTGCCGACAGCGCTTGTGGCGAGGCCAGTGCGCTCACCGGTGGCAACAACTTCAACTTCGCCAACATGCTGTTCAAAGACGCCGCCTTTAGCACCTCGCGCAGCGAAGCACACGTTTGCGCGGCAGGCGCGCAAATCACGGGATTTAGATACAGCTTGCTAGACAACACCAAAACCGGTGAAACTTTGGCTGTGATGACTTGGCGCCCCTTGATCAAAGGTTACGCCTTGCCCTGCCCAGATGAACTTGAAAAACACACCTCTGTGATGGTTTTTCATGTTCAAAAATAAGCCCAAGTAGTTAGAAATCATATGAAAACTGCAGCCAAACACTTGATCTGTTCAATCGTCTCGCTGTCAACAACCGCTTACGCTCAAAACATCAAACCTGGCCAATACGACTACGCCATCACCTCTGAAATGTTTGGCATGAAAGTACCGATTAATTTCGAGCAGCGCGTGACACAAAAAGACATTGAATCAAACTGACAATAAATTCAGCGATAGTACGCCGCCACATAGTCCTCAAAACTCACTGTATCTGACGCTTCTAAAGTCTTTTGCTCAGCCAACGAGTCACGCACACTGGCTTCAAACTTTGCTGTCGTTTTTGTGTCCAGAGGCGCAGCCAGCAAGCTTGCATGGTGTTGCTGGGACATGTGTTTGGCGTATTTGAAATAACCACCTGCCTCACGCGCTGCCGCTAGGACTTGCGCTGAGGGCGTCAAGTCTGGGTTGTCAATGCGCTGGCGCAGTGCAGCCATAGTCGTAACGTAATTGTTACCACCATAAGCCGTATCCAATATTTCTGCAAACGGTGCCATGTCATCAAACAACGCATGCGCAATCGGACGGAAAGCTTGTTCGCGGTTGTGAACCAGCAAATGCAAATCAGGCTGGCGACCACGGTTGACGATGCGGCGCTTGTTTTCGTCATTTTCAGCCTGCTCACGCGCTGAAATCGGCGGGCTGTCGCGGAACAGGCACATCATCAGCAACACATCTGCAAAGCTGCTTTGTTCAGGCAAGATGCCGATGTCTACCATGGGGTTCAGGTCAAACAAGCGAACCTCAACGTATTCCACGCCGTAGGTTTGCAGCGCTTTGGCTGGGCGCTCGCCGCGTTTACCGATGCGCTTAGGGCGGATGCCTGCGTAAAACTCGTTTTCGACCTGAAGCAAGTTGGCACTCAACTGCTGCCAATGGCCGTCCGCATGCTTAACACCTAGTTCAGCGTAAAACGGGTCAGGCGTGCGGATGGCGGCTTCTAGCGCAGTCGTGTATTCCAGCAGCGAGTTGAAGCTGACGTGCAAATTGTCCTGAGCGCGGTTTTGGTAGCCCATGTCGCTCATACGCAAGCTGGTGGCGTAGGGGCCGTAGAACGTGCCAGGAACCAGTGTTTCCAAATCGACTTTGCGACCTTGCAAGAACGACTCGCAAATCGCGGGTGAAGCGCCGAAGAGGTAGGGAATCAGCCAGCCAAAGCGCAAAAAGTTACGAATTAGGCCGAAATAGCGCTCAGAAATGAAGTCTTGTAAGCTGAGTTTTGACTGACATTGCGCGTGCAAATGCTCCCAAAAAGCTTGCGGCAGCGACCAGTTGTAGTGCGCACCAGCGATGGTTTGCATATGTCGGCCATAGCGCAACCCCAAGCCTTCGCGGTAGACGTACTTCATTTTGGCGGAGTTGGATGTACCGTAATCTGCCAGCGGAATCTCCGCATCTTTGCTCAAAATGCAGGGCATGGAGCCTGCCCACATCACTTCTTTGCTCGACAAAGTATCGAGCTTTGTTGCGCTGAAGCGGTGAATATCACGCAAAAAACTCAGCGGAAAAGCGGGGTCGGCAGACGGTGGGGTGATGAATTCGAGCAGTGCTTCCGAGTAGTCTGTGGTAATCCACGGATGTGTCAGCTTAGAGCCCAAGCTGCTTGGATGAAAAGTAAGCGCTAACTTGCCATTAGAATCTATCCGCAAAGTCTCGCGTTCATACCCGCGCTGGATGCCACGCAAAAGCTGGGTTTTTTCTGCAATCGATTGGGCGCTCTCTTTGCCGCAGCAGCTGAAGGTCAACATCTTTCGAATTACTTACCGTTGATGCCGAGAAGCTCAACTTCAAAATGCAGCGTCGCGTTTGGCGGAATCACGCCACCCGCACCGTTTGCACCGTAAGCAATGCCCGGCGGGCAAGTCAACTTGGCTTTGCCGCCCACCTTCATGAGTTGCACACCCTCGGTCCAGCAAGGAATCACGCGGTTCAGCGGAAAATCAATCGGCGCATTGCGTTTGTATGAGCTGTCAAATTCTGTGCCGTTGGGCAGCGTGCCACGGTAGTGAACTTTGACGACATCGGTTGGGCTGGCCGGCTGTGCGCCCGTGCCGTCTTTGAGCGAACGGTACACCAAGCCACTGGCTTTAACCACAGCGCCAGCTTCTTTGGCGGCAGCCGCAGCTGCTTCAGATTGGGCAAAAGCGGGGTTGCTGGCGGCGCAAGCGAGCAAGGTGGCGGTGCAAAATAGTGATTTGAGCGATTCGATGGTCATGGTGAGCCTAGATTAAAAAATAATAAGGTAAAAGATCAGAACATATTATCAAAGCTAGCGTGAGCCGCTAGTCTTTAAAAGGCTGATTTGACCTCTTTTAAGTAGGGTTTTTATTGAAAAATGCAAGAAAACCTTCGAAAATAAGGGTAAATATGGCTATATCCAGCGTATTTACTGCCTAAGCAGCTACTAAATTTATAGCAAAATTTAAATACAAGTATGCTATGCTGTAAAGCTTAAATTCAGATTTAAGCTAATAAGGATACTTTTCAACATGACTTTCTCAGACGCGGGCTCTCTTGAGCGTAGGAACTCTGAAGGTGCGCCAGAAGATACGCAGAATCAACCAGTGTTACAAACCGCCCCCAACCATCTAACGCTGACACAGTGGTTGGTTAAAGGTTTGAAGGCAGGCTTTTTTGTGCCGCCCAATCTACAAGGCGCAACGCCAAAGCCTTCGCAAGTTTTGGCGATTGTGGCGTTGTTGAGTGCTATCGGCATCGGTGCAGCGCGGTTGTATGTGAAGGGCCCTGCTGTGTTTGACGCGCAGGCTTGGTTGGCTGGCTGGTGGGTGACCTTGTTGTTCGTCGCACTGGCTTGGTGGGCTTTACCTGAAGCTTGGGATGAGTCTGAGCCAAAGCCGATCTTACGCGCTACCTCCGTCGCTGGTATTTGCATGCTTTGGATGCTGGCTGAGCTACCAGTGCAACTGGTCTATGAGGGGATCAACTTGGCGTTGAGCTACGAGGTCATTAAACTACCAGCCAGTTGGGTGTCTTGGATTCAATGGGGGTCATATATCGTCTACATGGTGTGGCTGTTCAGCGTTGATATTTTTGTACTGTGTCATTTTTTTGGAAAAACCCAGAAAACCGCTGTTTTTGTAGCAAGCTTAATAGCCGCTACAGTGCTGTCGGTAAGCCAATTCAATACCCGCAGTTGGCAAGAAGATTACAGTAAAAGTACAGCAAACGAGGTGGAAAAACCGCGTTTGAAGTTAACCCAAGAAGTCTTTGAAGAGCAGCAAGCGTTGCTAAAGGCAACCGCGGCGCGTATTGCACCGCAGCGTCAAGACCGAGCTGACGTTTATGGCTTGGTTTTCGCGCCTTATGCCAGTGAAGATGTTTTCTTGCGGGAAAGTACCATGGTTTCATCCGTGTTGCGTGACAGGTTCGATGCGGGTGACAGAGTCATCCATTTGCTCAACCATGGCGCAACGACAAAAACGCACCCGTGGGCGACGACAGCTAATTTGGATAAATCAATACAGGCACTGGCCGCCAAGATGGATCTTGAAAAAGACCTGCTGGTGGTTTATTTGACCTCCCATGGTGGCAGTGATTTCACACTTGCCGCCTCGCATTGGCCGCTAGAGGTGGAGGCTTTGACGCCGCAGGCGCTGAAGCAAATGCTGGATAAAGCAGGGGTGCGTAACCGTGTTATTGCAGTGTCTGCATGCTTTGCAGGTGGGTGGGCAGATGTCTTAGCTAATGACCACAGCTTGATCATGACGGCGGCAGACGCTACACACACTTCGTATGGTTGTGGAAGTCGTTCGGAGCTTACTTTTTTTGGACGAGCCTTGTTTGATGAGCAGCTGCGCAAGACGCATTCGTTTGAGCAAGCGTTTAACCGCGCAGTGCCTATCATCAAGCAGCGCGAGATAGATGCCGACAAAAAAGACGGTTTCTCGAACCCGCAAATCAGAATCGGTAGCCAGATTAGGCCGTTTTTGAAAGCGTTGGAGCAGCGTTTGGATGCCCCTGATTCCAAAGCCTTGCCTGTAAATATCAGCCAATAAGGAATCTCTATGCAAACTGATCAAACCTATGATTTTGACCTCTTCGTCATTGGCGGTGGCAGTGGCGGGGTGCGGGCGGCACGCATGGCGGCGCAGCGCGGGGCGAGAGTGGCGCTGGCCGAGGCCGGTGGCGTGCATGGTAGCCACAGTGATGACGGTGGTTTGACGGGCGCGGGGCTGGGTGGTACCTGTGTCAACGTGGGTTGCATCCCCAAAAAGCTTTATAGCTACGCGGCGCATTTTGCCGAGAGTTTTGAAGAATCGCATGGTTTTGGATGGGAGGGCGCAGCCCCCACGCTGAACTGGGAAACTCTTAAAACCAACCGCGCTAAAGAAATTAACCGCCTTAATGGTATTTACAGCCAACTCTTGAGCGGTGCTGGCGTGACAGTCATTCTGCAACGCGCAAGAATAGTCGATGCGCACACGGTGGAAATGACCGATGGAACGCGGCATACCGCCAAAAGCATCCTCATCGCCACCGGCGGCCGCCCCAGCGTGCCAGACATCGCGGGGCGGGAGCTGGTGGTCACGTCGAACGAGATGTTTGATTTGCCGAGCTTCCCCAAGCGCCTGCTGGTCGTGGGCGGTGGCTACATCGCCTGCGAGTTTGCGTCGATTTTCAACGGCTTGGGCGCACAAGTGACGCAGTTGTACCGTGGTGAGCAAATCCTGCGTGGCTTTGATGATGAGGTGCGGCATTTTGCAGCAGGGGAGATGGTCAAAGCGGGGGTGGATCTGCGCCTGGGCTCAGATGTGGCGGCGATTGAGCGCGTGGCTGAGGGCATAAAAGTCACGCTGCAAGGCAATCCACAAAGCAAGCTACAAGAAAACATCATCGTCGACACCATCCTCTACGCGACTGGTCGCGTCCCGAATGTGAGCGGTCTGGGGCTGGAAGCATTGCAGGTCAAACAGGGCAAAGATGGTGCGATTGCGGTCAATGCCGACTACCAAACCAGCGTTCCGAGTATTTATGCACTGGGCGATGTCACAGCGCGGGTGCAGCTCACGCCCGTGGCGCTTGGCGAGGCGATGGTCCTGGTCGATCATTTGTTCGGCCCGCCAGCCGGTAAAGCCGCCCGCAGCATGAGCTACCAGTTCATTCCCACAGCAGTCTTCACCCACCCCAATATCGGCACCGTGGGCTACTCAGAAGCGGATGCACGCAAAGAATTCGGCGGGATTACAGTCTTCAAAAGTGAGTTCAAAGCCTTGAAACACACCCTGAGCGGCAGCACTGAACGCACTTTCATGAAGCTTTTGGTTGAAACCGCTACCGACCGCGTGGTCGGCCTGCACATGGTCGGCCCTGATGCGGGTGAAATCGTCCAAGGCTTCGCCGTCGCCATGAAAGCCGGCGCTACCAAAGCCATGTTCGACAGCACCATCGGCATCCACCCCACGGCGGCGGAGGAGTTTGTGACGATGCGGGAGCCGGTTAAAAGCTAATGGTGTGAATAGGGCGCATTTATGGCTATAGCTAGCGTATTTAGTGCCTAAGCAGCTAGCTTATTTGTAGCGGTAGTGCCGCATGCATGGCAAAACTTGGAGAACGCGCTCTTGCGTGCATTGCAGGGCTGGCAGTGATCAAACAAGCTGATGCCGCAGTGCGGGCAAAAGTCGATGTTTGGGTTTTTCAAATCTACCGCCCGCTCGCAGCCTGGGCAGACGGCTTTGGACAGGCGCGTTAGTGCGGTGTCATAGCTCAGTTCTTCACGGCGTTGTACATCCGGTAATTGTTCTGCTAGTTTTTGCTTTTCTAGGTAGCGGTTCAGCGACACAATGGCCTGCCGCCCGATCAGCACCGTAATAATGATGCCCACCACATAGCGTACATAACCGCCATAGCTGGGCAAATAGGGCACGAGTTCCACGAAAAAGGCAAACAGCGCAAAGAGGATGAAACCCCACACAAACGGCCAGTAAGTGCCTTTGCGCTTTTTCACAAACAACCAGCCAGCAATAGCCAGCAAAGGTAGCGTCAAGGCCAGGCGGTACAAAAACACCCGCAGCTCGAGTCGGCGCGAGTCGGCGTCGAGTTGTTTTTGGGCGGCTTGCTCTTGTTCATTCAAGAAGTTGCGAGCTTTATCAGCGACCTGCTGTGCGTTCAAGATGGTCTGCTGCTGTGCTTCAACGGTCGCTCCAGCCGCGCGTTCTTTGGCTTTTAAGGCGTCCAGCGCTTGGGTGCGGGAGATTAATTCAGCATCTTGGTCGGCCTGCTGCGTCACGCGACGGGTGGCCAACCAATTGGTAAAGGTTTCGCGTGCGGCAACGGTGTCAGCTCGGGTCACGCTGAGCTTGAGTTGGGATTGCTCTAAGACTTCATTGGCCTCTTTCACTGCCTTGTCCGACGCTTTGATGGTGTTGCGCAGCGCATCACTGGCGGCTTTGTCCATAAAGTCGTTCAGCTCTAGCTGCTTTTCAACTTTGGGCAAATCGTCCACCACCGTGCCGCCCAGCCCAATCAAAAAGCTGGCAAACACCAGCGCCACCAGCCACAGGCCACGGTGAAACCATTTTTCAGAAAGGCGTAAAGATTTGCTCATAGCTACTCCTTGTTTAGCAGTTATTGATTCAACAATTATTGATTCGACAACGCAGCGACACGCGCGTGCAAGGTGTCAGTTTGAACCTGCGCGGGCTGCAAAGCTGCGCCCACGTTCAGCCCCACACGGCTAAACACCCCGCGCCTGAACGGTCGTACCATAGCGCCGTCTTTTTCAATGCGGCTAAAGTACGAGCCCCATAAATTAGTCAACGCCATAGGTATGACAGGCGCTGTCACGCCATCGCGCTCGGCATTCCCCAAGATTTTCATAATCCCGCCTTTGAAGGGCTGCAGCGTGCCGTCTTTGGTGATGCCGCCTTCGGGGAAAATGGCCAGTAAATCACCGTCGCGCAGCACTTTGGCGGCAGCTTCAAAAGCGGCTTCGTAGGCGGCGGGGTCTTCTGATCGGGGAGCAATCGGTATCGCTTTGGCGAGTTTGAACAATGCGCCCAACGCGGGCTGTTTGAAGATGCGGTGATCCATCACAAAATAAATCGGCCTTGGGCTGGCGGCCATTAGCAGCACGGCGTCAACGTAGCTGACGTGGTTGCAGGTCAAAATCGCCGCGCCTTGCACGGGAATGTGCTCATCGCCAGTGATTTTGAAGCGATAAATCACACGCGACATGATCCATGCCACGAAACGCAGCAAATACTCAGGTACGAGCAGGAAGATATAAGCGGCGACGATGGCATTGGCAATACCCACAAACAAAAAGATTTGCGGAATCGTGAAAGCGGCTTTGAGCAACGCACCCGCCAAAATAGAGCTCACAATCATAAAAAGCGCATTCAAAATATTGTTCGCTGCGATGATGCGGGCGCGGTGTGTGGCTTGGCTGCGCAGCTGAATCAACGCGTACATAGGTACGCTGTAAAGACCCGCAAACAGACTGAGCAAGGCCAAATCCGCCAAAACACGCCAATGTGCGGTCTGCGACATGAAGCTTGACACGCCCATGACGGCAGACTCAGGCAAGCCGCGCGAGGCAAAATACAGGTCAATCGCAAACACGCTCATGCCAATCGCACCAAAAGGCACAAGCCCAATTTCAACATGGCGCTTGCTGAGCACCTCACACAAAAGCGAGCCTGTGGCAATGCCGATCGAGAACACGACCAGCAGCAACGATGCAACTTGCGCATCGCCATGCAGCACTTCTTTGGCAAAGCTGGGGAATTGGCTTAAAAATACCGCGCCAAAAAACCACATCCAGCTGATGCCCAGCATGGAGCGGAAAACCACGATATTACCGTGCGCGAGTTTGAGGTTGCGCCAGGTTTCTGAAAGCGGATTCCAATTGATTTTTAAATCAGGGTCGGTCGCGGGGGCTGTAGGAATAAATTGCGACACCACGCGGCCTAACAGCGCCAAACCAACGCAGCCCATCGCCACATAGCTTGGTCCAACTTCAGGGATGGCAACCAGCAAACCGCCCACTATTTGCCCTAGCAAAATAGCCACAAACGTGCCCATTTCAACCATACCGTTGCCACCAGTCAGTTCGCGTTCGCTCAAAGCTTGCGGTAGGTAAGCAAATTTGACTGGCCCAAATAAAGTGGAATGCAAGCCCATCAAAAAAGTGCAAACCAGCAGAACGGGCACTTGCACATTGACGTTGCTGCTGGTGAAACCCCAAGCAGCAATCAGCATAATCACAATTTCTAAGTTTTTGACGAAACGAATCAACTGCGACTTTTCAAACTTATCCGTCAACTGACCGCTGGTCGCGGAAAACAGTAAGAAAGGCAAGATAAACAGCGCACCAATCGCTAAGCCAGCCATTGCAGGTGGCAACCAGCTGATACTGAGCTGGTAGGTCACCATCACCGTGAACGCAAATTTGAATAAGTTATCGTTCGCAGCGCCTGAAAATTGCGTCCAGAAAAAAGGTGCAAAACGACGTTGCTTTAATAATGCAAATTGGTTGGGATGTGCATGTGCCTGTGCGTGAGCAGGTTCATCAAGGGTTGGACTTGTTGTTTCATTCGCAGAGTTGGCTGATTGCATTTGATTTATATCCTTGTTGCGCCTAAGTTATTGGCGTGAATCGCGCTGTCCTTGTTGAATATAACCTGAGTGCGCAACGCTGAGACAACAGGCCATGCCGCACAGCTCGCCACGATGTGTTTAAGGCTGTGGCCAGAGATGAGTTGCGACGTGAGGTCATACACGGCGTGATCAGCCAGTTCTAAAACTTTAGCGGTTGCATAGATCAAAATCACAACGCCCCACCGTATCGCCAGCGCACCTTTTGCGTTTGGGATGGGCAGGCGTGTTGCTAGCCATAGTATCAACGCCATGCCGCCAAACTGCAGCACCAGCCAAGGCAAGACGTTGCCGGAGTTTGACCATAGCCAGACGCTCATCAAGCCAAACACCAAAACTAGCACACTAAGTATTGCCCCAGCCCTAATACTGGCTCGCTCAGCCGCAGCTAAACCCAGCAATCCTGCAAACGCAACAGTCATTCCCAAACGGTCAATGGCTAAACCAGCGTTGTCAGCTTGTAGGTGGTACCAGCTTGATGCGCCAGCAGTGATGATTAATCCTGCGAAAAACAAAGCGGCCAAAGCTGCCATGCCACGGCTAAGCTTCGCCTTTGGCAAAATCACCCAGCCTGCCAAACCCCAAAGTGCAAAGGGCAAGTTGCTGAGCACATCAGCAGCACATGGCAAATAGCCGAAAAAGCGCTGATCGGCAAAATCATGCTGATGAACGGGTTGCATCACTTCAGGCCCCAAAATAGCTGCGGCTAAAAGCAACACCACAACGATGAGCAGTCCTTGCTCCGTTTTTTCAATGGTCGTCTTCAAAGTAAAACCTCCTTTTGCACTTCAATGTCTGAAGATTGCATTTTGCTAATTCAAGTAACTGGATGAGCTTTATATCGATACAATACAAATCTATACGACTGTAAGTATCATTTTTAGATACTAAATTTCACTGAAAGAGCCATCATGAGTACCAGCGCCGACCTTGTTTTGGTTATTAAAAAAGAACTCAAAGCCGTGCAAATGACGTATGCCGACTTGGCTGAAGCTTTAGACATGGCGGAATCTAGCGTCAAACGGATGTTGGCAAAAGGGGATATGCCACTGTCACGGATTGACGCTATTTGCCGTGCGCTGAAGCTGGACTTTGCCGAGCTGGCGCGACGTGTGGCGGATGCCCAGCCGCTGTTGGCGCAGTTGACCGAGGCGCAAGAAAAAGCGGTGGTGGCTGATAAAAAGCTGTTGCTAGCCGCTATTTGCGTATTATCACAATGGACGCTGGAGCAAATTAGCAGCAGTTATCGGTTGACCGAGGCGGAATGCATTCAGTATTTGGCGCAACTCGACCGGATTGGCATCATTGAACTCAAGCCCATGAACCGCTATCGCCTGAAATTAGCTAAAACATTCCGCTGGCGACCGCATGGCGCGGTGATGAATTATTTTCGGGAAAATGCCCTATTGGATTATTTCGCTGGCGGCTTTGATGGCGAAGGCGAGGGGTTGTTACTGGTACACGGCTCGATCAGCCGAAGTTTGGCGCCTTCCTTCCTTGAACGCATGCAACGTGTGGCGCAAGATTTTGCACAACAGCACCAAGCCGATCAAAAACTGGCAAACAAAGACCGCGAAGGCTACACCCTGCTGCTGGCGATGCGTAGCTGGGAGTTTGAGGCGTTTGAAGCCTTACGCAGGTAGCTGTACGCTTTTTGAACTTTGTCACACCTTTGTAACCCGTCCGTAGCACAATAGTCACATGCCTAACCACTTGCCAACCTTATTACCCGCCTTCGTTGCGCCTGCTCAGTTTACCGACGCCGCAACAGCCATCGCCCATGTGCAAACCATCTACAACGCCCAAATCGAGCATTTGCGCACAGCGATGCAGCGTTTTGTAGCTGACGGAAATGCAGATGTAGATTTAACAAAATTGCAAAAAGTCAGGGCGTTTTACCCCTTTGTGCGTATTCAAACTGACACTATGCTGCGCTCGCAGCTGCCTGACTTAGCGCGTCTGAGCTTTGGTTTTGTCGCCGAGCCGGGGCGCTATGAAACCACTTTGACGCGGCCAGATTTGTTCGCCAACTACTATTTAGAACAGTTTCGCCTGCTGCTGCAAAACCACAAAGTCGTGTTGGAAATTGGCACCAGCACGCAGCCGATTCCGATTCACTTTTCGTTTGCCGAGCATGACCATGTGGAAGGCAACATGAGCGCCGAGCGTCGCGGTTTGATGCGCGATGTGTTTGACTTGCCTGATCTGGCGTCAATGGACGACGGCATTGCCAACGGCACCTTCGAGCCTAAAGCGGGCGAACCCATGCCGCTGTCACTCTTCACCGCACCTCGTGTGGACTACTCGCTGCACCGCCTGCGCCACTACACGGGGACTGCACCTGAGTGGTTTCAAAATTTTGTGCTGTTTACCAATTACCAGTTTTACATTGATGAATTCGTCAAACTGGGCCACGAGGCGATGGCGAATCCGCAAAGTGAGTACATCGCCTTCATCGAGCCAGGCAATGTGGTGACGCGGCGCGTGGGTTTGACGGCGGAGGCCATTGACATGCTAGGGGCACAGCCGCCGCGCCTGCCGCAGATGCCTGGATACCACTTGGTAAGAGCGGATAGAACAGGCATCAGCATGGTCAACATCGGCGTTGGCCCTGCGAATGCTAAAAACATCACTGACCACATCGCTGTGCTACGCCCGCACGCTTGGATCATGCTAGGCCATTGCGCTGGCCTTCGCAACACACAACAATTAGGTGATTACGTGTTGGCGCACGGTTATGTACGTGAAGACCATGTGCTGGACGAAGAGCTGCCACTATGGGTGCCAATTCCAGCTTTGGCTGAAATTCAGCTGGCGCTGGAACGCGCCGTGGCCGATGTCACGCAAATCAAGGGCGCTGAACTCAAACGCATCATGCGCACCGGCACGGTGGCGTCCACAGATAACCGCAACTGGGAATTGCTGCCCGACAACACGCCACAGCGTCGTTTCAGCCAAAGCCGCGCTGTGGCGTTGGACATGGAAAGCGCGACGATTGCAGCGAACGGATTTCGTTTCCGCGTTCCCTACGGAACCCTGCTGTGTGTGAGTGATAAGCCACTTCACGGTGAGATCAAGCTGCCCGGTATGGCGAATCATTTTTACCGCGAACGAGTCGATCAGCACCTACGCATCGGCATACGCGCCATCGAATTACTGCGTGAGCAGGGTGTCGATCAACTCCATAGTCGCAAGCTGCGCAGTTTTGCCGAGGTAGCGTTTCAATAGAGCATAGTCATAGAGTAAGCTGAATTGTAAGTATCAATTTAAGGACTTATCCATTGTATTTACTGCCTAATAAGCTATTAAAATCATAGCAATTCTGCAATGGTATCCCACCAAGCTGGTGGGATTCTGCCATTGTTGCGCTCTGCCAATTTGCCTGTTTTGTCAATCAAATAGGTCACTGGTAACTGGCTGCGCGGCAGTTGTGAAGTACCCAGGTTGTCTTTGAAACTGGGCTCACCCGCCCAAAGTTGCGTGAAGCGCTGTTTGGTGGGCACGGACGCGTTGAGAATGGCGTTGTAGTTGTCAACGTCTTGCATACGCTTATCTACGCTGACTAAGACCAGCTCGAACGGTTTATCCGCCCAGCCTCGTACATTTTCTCGCAGCTCAGGCATCTGGTCGCGACAGACAGCACAGTCGGTAGCCCAATACATCAGTAACACCACTTTGCCTTTGAGTGACTCGATTTGAAAGGGTTTTTTATCCATAGCCGCACCGCTGACATGAGGAGTGGCGATCAACGATGCCGATGGTGGCGTAGCTGGTTTTTGCGCCTGCGTTTGCGCTGCTATTGGTATGGCCATCGACAAAACAGACAAAACAAAAGCATTTTTGAGACGTTGCAAATTGAGAGGCGTTGAAGGCAAAAAGGACATGGATACTCCTAAAAGTAAGGATCTCACTGGTACTGACTGACTGATTTGGTCGCGCGCAGGGCAAATTACTTACATAAAAAACGTTTCACTTACACCCGAAAAAACAGCTTGTCATCACAATGTAACAGTATTCAATGAGGATCACAGAGTCGAATCGTGTGACAAGAAATTTAAATTAACAAGGGAAACTCACTATGAAATACATCAAATTTGGCTTGAGCGTGGTGGCACTTGCCGCCCTGACGGGCTTGGTTGCCTGCTCAACCTTGAGCATTGGCTCTATGGCGGCCTCAAAATACCCAACTTTAGATGGTGCCACGCCCTTAGTAATTGCCCACCGTGGTGCTAGTGGTTATTTGCCAGAGCACACATTGGCAGCTTACAAAAAAGCTATCGACATGGGTGCCGATTTTATTGAACCGGATTTGGTTGTAACCAAAGACGGTGTTTTGGTGGCGCGACATGAGCCGAACATCACGGGGACTACCGATGTAGAGTCTCGCCCCGAGTTTGCAACTCGTAAAACCACCCGAAAAGTAGATGGTATCGACGAAACAGGCTGGTTTGTGACCGATTTCACCTTGACAGAACTGAAAACGCTGCGCGCTAAACAAGCTATGGGAGAGCGCGACCAATCGTTCAATGGTCAGTTTGAAGTGCCAACTTTCCGAGAAATCCTTGAGCTGCTTAAAGCTGAAAAGACGAGCAGTGGCCGCACGGTAGGCGTGTATCCCGAAACAAAACACCCAACGTACCACGTACAAGCTGGTTTACCGATTGAACCGCGTTTGCTGGGCATGTTGAATGAGTATGGGCTGAACAAAAAGGACTCGGCCGTGATTATTCAATCGTTTGAAGTGAACAATTTGAAAGAGCTTCGCAAACTCACGCCTGTGCGCTTGGTGCAACTGATTGATGGCGACGATGTGGACGCAGCTGGCAAAGTCACACTCGCCGCACCCTCAGAGCAGCCGTATGATTTTGTGGTTAACAAAGACAAACGCAACTTCGCCGATATGTTGACACCGGCAGGCTTGAAAGAAATCAAAACATACGCCGACGGCATTGGCCCGTGGAAGCCGTACCTAGCCAGCGGCGCTTACGTGTTGGGTGCGGATGGAAAGCCAAAAGACTTGAATGGTGATGGCAAAATTAACGATAGCGACCGCTTGGCTTTGCCGGCAACATCCGTCATCAAAGATGCGCACGCTGCGGGGTTGTTCGTGCATGCGTTTACTTTTCGCAATGAATCACGCCGCTTGTATGCGGACTATAAGGGTGACCCTAGAGCAGAGTATCAAGCATTCTATAAGTTGGGTGTCGACGGTTTATTCAGTGATTTTTCAGATACAGCTGTAGCTGCTAGAAAATAGCCTTCAATTTGCGCTTTAGCCCACGTGTTTGCTGCCTAAGGCGCTATAAAAAATGCAGTAAAAAAATCTCACTTTCTTGAAGTGAATATTCACATTGCGTTGTGAATTTGCCTCCAATGCGTAGGTTCTGCAACGAACCAGATCTAGAATGTAACGATCGTGTTTTGATCTGGGGAGTTGCATGTCCAATATCGCTGGTAAGGCTTACGCCATCAATGTCATAACACCAGTGCGATGGTGGACAGCATGGATCAACAAACTGATTTTTTGGTTTGCTCTAAAAATTCCAAAAACACTCAATGGCCTGCTTACGCTATCACTGATTCACTATGCGCGGTGGGTGATTATTGGCAAAAATGAATTTCCCGTGCTGTCGCCCGATCAACCCAAAGAAGATTTGCGTTATAGCTACATGATGTTCTTCAGCAACTTCAATGGCAGTTGGGAGCAATACGTCGATTCATTTACATTTGCTATACCCAGTGGTTTAGACATGTTTTGGAAGTGGAACATACGCTATCCCAAGTCAGTACCGTTAACACCGTTTCACGACTACATACGCTACAACCAAATACAAACAGATCATTATTACAACGCCTACCCGATGGCGAGCGCAAACGATGTTAAGAGCGCGAAAAAGTTACACCTTGCTTTGATGGACTTTGATGCGAGGCTTGATACACATGCTACAGATGAAGTGTTTCAAAAAAACTTTCATAAATTGCTACGGGATCTGCAGCATGACATGTCTGTGATGCGGCATACCCCCATTGTCAGCATGGCTGCGCAAAGTGTGCAAATGCGTCTGATTGCTGACCGCTTGCGCCGTGAAAACAAAGCAGAAGACTAAGTGAGGTCGCTATGAATCGAAATAAATCAGGAAACGCTTATGCACTGACCATGTTGTGCCCCATCAAACCAGGTGTTGAGGGCAACAGAATTTATGCAGACTTGATACGCGATCAGCTGGAGTCTTGGAATATGACTTCGGTGAGTCCTATGTCGCATGTTCCCAACACCTATCTGTGTAGATTTTTTGTCTTGGATGATATTTATACAGAGTCTTTACCAGGTTCAAGCATATGGGATGCGTTGTCTGATATCAGGCTGATTCCATCTGACGAGCAGCGCCTAGCTGCGTTACCTCATACAGACCGTTTGAAGTCGCGATATTTGGTTTTTACGAGCAATTTGCACGGCGATGTCGATGACTATTTGCATGCAATGTGGAGAAGCATCCAAACTGAGATTCATACAATTTGGAAATATTGTTACGGTTTTGAAGGCGTCAATGACGAAGTCAGCTTCACCGCATATGCCAAAAAATGCTGCCTAGATACATCTTTGTTTTTTGTTGGTTCAAATGACGATTCCTTGGCTGCACAGCTTAAAGCACTGTATGTGAAACAAGAGTTTTCTCTATTTGCGCAAGAAACCCAAGACCTGTCAGCCTCACAGTTAAAGCTGGCCTACGCAGCATTCATGCAGCGTATCAAACCCAGAGATGTAGAGCAACCAACTTGGAAAGCTGGTTCGACACACGTGGAGCTGTAGGTTCTAGTGGATTCGGTAAATTTAACACAGACTCAATGAGACATATATGACAAAAGCGCTCGATTTATGTGACATTCAAGGTAACGTTGTACGCGCCTACGGTAGGTTCGGCTTTCCCATAGCTCGTTATTTGCTGTTGAATGTCAGTAACGGTTGGGGCGGGCGCGCTTGGTTAACTGAGATGATTCCATATGTCACCAATTCAGCGACTTGGGGAACAGGGCCTGATGATGCAAAACGGCCCGTGGCTACCCTAAATATCGCAATCAACCATGCAGGTTTGTCCGCTTTAGAGCTGCCTTTGGAAAGCTTAAACAGCTTTTCTACGGAGTTCTCTATGGGGATGAAACAACGCAAAGACATCACGGGGGACATTGGTGCAAGCGGACCAGAGCATTGGGATCCGGTCTGGAATGAAGATGATGAGCACAAAACGGTGCATATTTTGCTGACCTTGAATGCAATCACACCTCATGCTTTAGAAAATCAGTATCAATGGGTGACGAAAAAAATTGAGGACAGTAAAAGTGCTGTTACTTTGTTAGGTGGGCATAAGGGCCCCAATGGACAGTTGTTGCCTTACCAAGAGGCACATGTGATTTTTGAAAATGGTTTGCCAACTGCAAAAGAACATTTTGGTTATACAGATGGCATTGGAGATCCGTACTTTGAGGGCATACAAGACGCGAGGACACGTGTTGAGGGCCGAGGCAAGCAAATGTCAGACGGCACTTGGCAGCCCTTGGCAACGGGTGAGTTCCTGCATGGTCATTTAGACGAGGCACGGGAATATCCCCCTGCCGCTGCGCCAATTTTGTTATCGCGTAATGGCACGTATTTGGTTTATAGAAAACTGCATCAAAACGTCGCATCTTTTGATGCACTCTTGGCTAGAGAGGGCGCTACTTATCCTGGTGGCGCAGAGTTGATGGCCGCAAAATTTGTAGGGCGCTGGCGCGATAATGGTGCACCACTTGTGAACGCACCAGATGCAATGTCTAAGTTGAAATGGGATGCTGATTTTGCTAAAGCGTCAGCAGATGAAAAAGACGCGATGTTGAGTGACTTCACCTACGATAACGATATGAGCGGCGCTCGTTGCCCATTAAGCGGTCACATGCGACGCGTTAACCCACGCGCATCGTTAGAAATAAAAGCAGGAACTTGTCCGGGACAGTTTTTAAGAAATGAAGGCGCCTTTGACACACCTGGCGCACTAGCCAATCGACGCCGTATTTTGCGCCGTGGTTTACCTTACGGTGACAGTACGCAAAGGGACAGTGACCAAGGCGATCACGGCGTCATCATGATGATGTTGAACGCTGACATCGGAAGACAGTATGAGTTTGTTCAACAGCAATGGGTGAATTACGGGAATGATTTTAGAGAAGCTAACGACAAAGATGTGATCTTGGGGAATCGTTCAAAGCATTTGCCCAATAGTGTCATCCATCAAGTGGATCCTGAAGGCGATACGCCACCTAGGTTTGTGCGGAATATACCATTGTTGGTAGAAACTCGTGGCGGCGATTATTTCTTTGTGCCGAGCTTAACCGCATTACGTTTGATAGCGCGTGGTCTGATTGATCCAACCTAGTGAGTAAAAGGTAGTTACGAAATTGCGTCAATTGACGCCGTTGACACGTCTACGTAACTCAGAGATTGCATGATAAACCAGCCGCCTTGCTCGGTTGATACTGCCTAATGGGCGGTGCTCAGCTAAGGAATGCCAAGGTGAGTAGCGCATATTTTCACCTTGTTGATTCCGTGTCTGGGTATCAAAATTTTGCATAGGTATGCGCAAAGTAGCCACAGGGAAAAAGGAAGAAGCGGTCTCTTTCCACAAAACACTTGCATCTTCAATAGGCATGCTTTTGGGGTCGGTCTGCAATTGAATACCAAACACAAACTCAACAGGCGCAGTTTGTAGTTGTTGCTTCATAGCAGTGCGTAAGAAGTTGCTGTCAGGACTTCCCGGGACAGCATCAATAGTTTGACTGACGGGTGTCACACAATATTTAACAGCTTGTTGTCCGAGCAAATACGGCGTACAACTGAAATAACGAATTTGTAGTGGATTGGCAAATACTTTAAAGGAAGTGAGTAACTTCCAAACTACGCTGGGGTTGGTTACGAAGAACACAATTTTTTGCCATAAGGATCCCTGAAACGCCTTCACCATAGCGTCAAAAGTTTGAATGTTATCGCAAAGAAATGTGTCGGTACTAATCAATAAAAAATCTTGATTATCTGAACAATCGGTTTCTTGGTTTAATTTTTCACCTAAAACTTGTGTGAGTTTGATGGCAATGCCGCGAATATCGCGTTTGATGTCATCTTGTACAGCGCTGTTGGCATTGGAAAATCTCACCCACGTTTTAAAAGTGGTTGCCTGCGAGAAAACGCCGATTTTATAGGCATCAGGTAAATCGTTATGAACTATAAATTCCGCCTCTACAAGCCCATGCATTTTGGGATGGGCATCACGAGGCATCGTCCCATCTGGGTGGTCACAGATCAGCTGCTCTTTTAGACGCGACAAAACGTCTTCGGTGTATGCTACCTCGAACTTAGAGATAATTTCTTGTGCACCCGTATTCATCTGGCTCATTCAATATCTGTGGTCGCCAAAGTCAAAGCAACGGCATCTATATTTTGCAAAATCTCATCAACAAATGCGTGACAGCCCTGGGTGTTTGACAAAGACAGAGCGGTTTTTAATGTCTGTAAGTACGTTTCCGTGTCTGTTAAACCCGTCGAATAACTGAAATTAGCGTGCAAGCGTATGAACTCAGGTTCAACCCAGCGTTCACCAGATTGCACGCGCACTTGAACACGGTTCAAAACATTCAACCCACTTTCATGCTGCTCATGCATCAAGCACGCGCGAGCATACATGACCGCCCAAACGGTTATATATGGGCCATTCTGTGCCAGCAATACTTCCATACTTTCACTTGCCTGCTGGAGTAGCTGTGCAGTCTTAGGCTCACAGTCTTTGAGCATCAACTGGCTTAGTGCAATACTTAAATCGATGTACGGAATCCACAAGCTCAGCTGATGCTTGGTCACGTAATGGCGCGCTTGCGTCATGTGCTCAACCATTTCGTCAACGCGGTGTTGAAGCCCTGCAATGAAGCCACCCGAGAACACCAAACTTTGACAAATGGCAACTTGGTTGTGGCTTCGCAAGGCCCAGGCCAAAGCTTTGTTACGCCATTGATTAGCGGCATCAGGCTGTTTGCGAAGTAAACAGATGGTCGCCATAGCCAAAGCCGAACCGCTCACATCATTCATAGAGCTGAACTGAAAGCTAACTGATTTGGCATACTTTTCATAATCGAACAATTGAAAGAATTGTTCAAATTCTTCGTAAGCTTTTTCAAGTTTGCCTTGAATCATGCAGGTGAACCCCATAGCACGGTGCGCCAGTAAGTTGACAACCTCATCTTCATGACCACTAAACTGTCGAATATCAGCCGCAGCAACATGCAAATTAGCCATTTCACTGCCACTGTGCATCACCGTCCATTTCAAATACTGTACTGCGGTTAAGTCGTTTTTATTTGAAGAATTGGTACAAAGTTTGTATGCGCGTTCGGTAAGATGCGCCAGTTTGCGAGAGCCAGATCCTCGAATAGCAATCAAAGGCTCTGCTATCGCCATGCACAATTGAAGTTCAATGTCATCACGCGTTGTGCTCTCTGGCATATCATGAAGCAAGTCTAGTGCTCTGTTATAGCTTGCAAACGCTTCATGATGCGCCAATTGATTGATGGCAAGGTCACCCGCACGCCGCCAGCAATGAACTGCGCGCTCAAGGTTTCCAGATTCAGCGTAATGCAAGGCCAGAATATGTGGCGCGCTTTTGTTCGATGTTTCAAACTGCTGCTCTAAAACATGAGCCGCTCTAGCGTGCAATCTCTCCCGGTCAGCCCTAAGCATACGTTGATAGACAGCATCCCGTACTAAGGCGTGATCAAAACTTAATAAATGCTCATTTGGTGCGGGTTGTTGAATAAACAACTGGGCGCTGGTTAGCTCTTCAAGCGCGGCATCAATATTTTCTGAAAGATCTTGCATGCAAGATCGTAACAACGAGATTTCAAACTCGCGCCCCAAGACAGACGCTTGCTCTACCGTTTTTCGACCATGTTGCAGCCGATCTAGCCTGACTAACAAAATTTCACTCAAAGACTGGGGAATGGCTTTTTCATTCAGAAAAGGTGAAAAACCATCTTTAGAAATAATGCTACGAGTCAGCTCTGTTGCGAAAATGGGCACGCCATCTGAGCGTTCAACAATCAAACGCAGCGTGTGCTCTGAAATTGTGTAGGGTGCTGCAATAGCGATGACCATGGCGCGAATATCTGCTTCAGGTAGTCGGTCCAAATGCAGCACATTGATGTGGTTACCTTTGTCTAGAACATCATGTGTTGTTGGTCGCGTGGTCGCAATCAGCATAGCATGCCGTCGTGGTAGCTCACTAGAGAACTTGCGTAGCAAATACATCGTGCTTGGATCCGCCCAATGCAAATCCTCAATCAGCAAGAGCATATTGTCTCGCGTCAAGCTATGTAGCCAGCGTAATAGCGCCGCTTGAATGCGTTCGCGTACTTCGTCAGGGCTGAGTGTTTGCATGCGTTTATCGCTGAGGTGTTTAAAACCCAGTAAATCCGCTAAAGCGTAAAAATCGCCCTCGTTATCTAATCCATATCTTTCAGTGAAGGTTGCTAATTTTTGCTGCTGGGCAGTGGGTTCATCAGCATAATGAAACCTTCCCACTGCGGTGAGAAAATTTATCAATGGGTATAAAGGTGCTTCGCTGTGGTCAGGCGAACACTGCAATAGTGGTGCCGGTGGCAAACCTGCACGAACCTCTTCTTGAAACCTTGAAAGTAAGTGCGATTTGCCCGAGCCAGCATCGCCGCTGAGCAGAATGACGGCGCCCCGGCCTGTACGTGATCGGTCAAATTGTTGGCGCAAGAAGCTCAGTTCAACCTCTCTTCCAATCAGTGGCGTTGCCCCGCCTTTGAAGCGCTTTGCATGAAAGCGGCTCAAGCTTTTTTGTTCAGACAGCACTTCCCATGCAGTATGGGACTGGGAGAACCCCTTTAATTGAACAGAGCCAAGACTGCGAAACTTGAACAAATCGCCCACCATGGTACGTGTTGACTCAGAGGCTACTACGCCACCAGCAGGCGCTAAACCCTGCATGCGAGCCGCAATATTGGGCGTCTCGCCGATAGCGCCAATTTCATCCGTGTTGCCAGCACCGACCAATTTTCCAATAACCACCATGCCTGTTGCCAAACCAACACGCACCTGCAATTTAACGCCAGCAACCAAAGGCAAGTTTTGCACTGCGGCAATGGTATCTAAAGCGGCACGAAGGGCTCGTTCGCAATCAGATTCTTGTGTGTCAGGATAGCCAAAATAAACCAGCACACCATCGCCTAAATATTGAGCAATATAGCCTTTGTGTTTTTGGATGACTTCACGCAAACACACGCGGTATGCTTGCAGTAGTTGCTGTAAATCTTCGGTATCCAGCTGTGCAGACAGCTCGGTTGAACCCACCAAGTCGCAAAACATGACGGTCAATAATCTATGCTGGTGATTTGCTGCGGCTGGGGCTCGGTCACGATTTACCGGCTCTATATGTGTCGGCTGCGATCCGCGTATCGTTAAGGAGTTTGCGCTTTCAGCGTTCTCGTTCAGTTTGGCAATGGCTGAAAGCAAAATACGTCGGTGACCAACCGAGCCAATACCGATGTCGCGCAAGTCATCGGCCGTGATTTCTTGTAAGAGCTCAAAGCTGATATCGTTGCTTATAAAAAGTGGCTCGTATGTTTGTAAATCAAGCGCGTTGAGCCAGTCTCGCAGAGTTTGAGGCTTGGTTAAGGCTGTCATAACCGACATTTTTACACTAAATGCGAACTTTATGTAACTCTTTTTTACATGTTACAAATGAATCACGGTGCGGATCGACTGGCCTTTATGCATCAAGTCAAAGGCCTCGTTGATCTGTTCCAGAGGCATGTTGTGGGTAATGAAGGGGTCTAGGTCGATGTCGCCGCGCAGGGCATCTTCCACCATGCTGGGTAACTGCGTGCGGCCCTTTACGCCGCCAAACGCACTTCCGCGCCAAACGCGGCCGGTCACCAGCTGGAACGGACGGGTAGCAATCTCTTGCCCTGCACCCGCCACCCCAATGATGATGGATTCGCCCCAACCTTTGTGGCAGCTTTCCAACGCAGCGCGCATCACGTGGACGTTGCCAATGCACTCAAAGCTGAACTCCACGCCGCCATCGGTCATGTCGACGATGACTTCTTGGATGGGTTTGTCAAAGTCTTTCGGGTTGATGCAATCCGTCGCCCCCATGGTTTTGGCCAGGTCAAACTTGCGGGGGTTGGTGTCAATGGCAATGATGCGGCCCGCCTTGGCTTGTCGCGCGCCTTGAATTACTGCTAAACCAATGGCACCCAGGCCGAACACGGCCACCGTATCGCCCGCTTTGACCTTGGCCGTGTTGTGTACCGCGCCAATACCCGTGGTCACGCCGCAGCCCAGCAAACACATCACGCCCAGCGGCGCAGCGGGGTTGATTTTGGCCAACGAAATCTCGGCCACCACGGTGTACTCGCTGAAGGTGCTGGTGCCCATGTAGTGGTATAGCGGTTTGCCTTCATACGAAAAGCGCGTTGTGCCGTCTGGCATCAAGCCTTTGCCCTGTGTGGCGCGAATTTTTTGGCACAAATTGGTTTTGCCAGACAGGCAAAATTTGCACATGCGGCATTCGGGTGTGTACAGTGGAATCACGTGGTCGCCCACCACCACGCTGGTCACGCCCTCTCCGACCTGCACTACGATGCCGCCACCCTCATGCCCCAGCACGGCGGGAAACAAGCCTTCCGGGTCGTCACCGCTCAAGGTGTAGGCATCGGTATGGCACACAGCTGTGTGGGTGATTTTGACCATCACTTCGCCTGCTTTTGGCGGTGCGACGTCAATTTCAACGATTTGAAGGGGTTCGCCTTTGGCAAAGGCAACGGCTGCGCGTGATTTCATGAAAAGAGCCTTGAAAATAAATAGTTGTTGTGAACTATAAGCGAGCTTAGCATCTGTCTAGGCTGGGTAAATGCGTCAAAATGAGAAAAGCCGCCGCACTTTAGACCGCAGCGCTTGTATAAGTAGGCGCTTAGCTTATATAGGCGCTTATCTCAACAAGCCCTGCTCCAAGAGCATGTCTAGAACCAGTTCTAACCGAATCAGTGGGTTATCCAGCGCCAGTAGCCGATGGCGTTGCGCAGACTGCATGGGAATCAGCTCACACCAGCGGTTGGCCACCCAGCCACAATCGTCAAAAAGATAAGGTTTGGCTATCGGCATGAAGCTAGCTTCTGTCGCTTGGCTCTTTAATGTTGTGATCAAATGACGTAAGGCCGTGGCAGCTTCTAAAAGCTCAGCGGGTACGGGAATAACCAAGTCAGCGGCGATGGTTTGCACCTGCGCAACCCACAAACCGCCGGTTTGTTGCCGCGTGCTAACGATAGAAAAGCGCTGACTACCGACGCAATCAATCCGTATCAGTCCTGGCTGCGGCACAAAGTGTGAGATTATTTTTGCGCTTGTACCTATCGCGGTGAAGGTTTCTTGGCTCATAGGCAAAGCCGGCGAATTAGCCTCAGATGCAGTTGGTGATTCGGCTGCCGTATCACGACGCACCGTTTGCGCCACAACGCCAAATTCCGTACCATCGGCGATGCATTTTTTCACCATATTGAGGTAACGCAGCTCAAAAATCTGCAGCGGCAGCAAACCATCGGGAAACAAGATGGTGGTGAGTGGAAACAGCGGTAGCGTCGTTAAAGTCATGCCGAGATAATGCCACGATCCGCGAATAACCCGAGGTTTGGGGTTAAATTTCAATGCATCAAAATCTTCGCCATAATCAATCATGCAAACTCCAACTTCAACCGCCTTATTTTCAGCAAAAGGCCTCGTCAAACGCTACGGCAACAGCACCGTCGTAGACGACTTATCGTTCGACATCGCCCCTGGCGAATGCCTAGGCGTGATCGGCCCCAACGGCGCTGGTAAAACCACCACCATTCGCATGTGCCTGGGGCTGACCGCGCCTGACGATGGCAGCATCAGCGCTTTTGACTTGCCCATGCCCAAAGAAGCCCTCGCCATCAAAGCGCTGATGGGCGTAGTGAACCAAAACGACACGTTAGACCCAGACTTCAGTTGCGCCGAGAATTTACTGGTCTATGGCCGCTATTTCGGCATGAAGACGGCCGATATTCGCGCCCGCATCCCGCAATTGCTGGAATTCGCGTCGCTGACCAGTAAAGCCGGCAGCAAACCGGGCGAGCTGTCGGGCGGCATGAAGCGCCGCTTGAGTTTGGCTCGGGCTTTGGTCAACGACCCCAAGTTGCTACTTTTAGACGAACCCACCACCGGACTCGACCCGCAAGCGCGCCATTTGATGTGGGAGCGGCTGCAAATGCTGCTGCAGCAAGGCAAATCCATCTTGCTCACCACGCACTTCATGGACGAAGCCGAGCGTTTGTGTTCACGACTTTTGGTGCTCGATCACGGAAAAAAAATCGCCGAAGGCAAACCCCGCGACTTGATCGCCCAGCATCTGGAGCCGGATGTCGTCGAAGTTTATGGCGCAGGTGCTTTGGCGCTGCAAGATTCACCACTGGCCAAGCTCGCTGCACGGGTTGAAATCAGCGGTGAAACGCTGTTTTTCTACACCCAAGATGCCAAACCGCTGCTGGAAGCGCTGCAAGCGCACCCGCAGCTGCGCACTTTGCACCGCCCCGCCAACTTGGAAGACCTTTTCCTCAAACTCACAGGCCGACAAATTCGGGAAGATGCATGAGTTGTCAATATCACCTAAAGCCGTCATTCCCGCGTAGGCGGGGATTCATGATGGCGAGTGTGGATTCCCGCCTTCGCGGGAATGACGGAAATAAGGCGTGATGGACAATCTGGGAGAAATATGACTACTGCAACTCAACTAAGCATTTGGCGTTTGCCCAACCTATCCAGCCGCTGGTGGCCGGTGTTTTTACGCAACTTGCTGGTCTGGCGCAAGCTGGCTATTCCCAGCTTGGTCGGCAACATCGCCGAGCCGCTGATGTGGCTGGTCGCTTTTGGCTACGGCATGGGTGCGCTGGTGGGCAATGTTGCGCCCGCTGCCGGCGACGCCAAAATCCCCTACATCCTATTTTTAGCCAGCGGCAGCATCTGCATGAGTGCCATGCAAGCCGCTTCGTTTGAGGCGCTGTATTCGGCCTTCTCCCGCATGCACGTGCAAAAAACCTGGGACGGCATCATGAACGCCCCCGTCAATTTAGACAATATTTTGATGGCAGAAATGCTCTGGGCGGCTTTTAAATCGCTCTTCACCGTGACGGCGATTTTGGGCGTCATGCTCGTTTTAGGAATCAGCCACAGCCCGAAGCTGCTGGTCGCTTGGCCGATTTTGCTCGGCGTGGGCATCACCTTCAGCTGCATTGCGTTGATTTTTAACGCCTTGGCCAAGGGCTACGACTTCTTTACCTACTACTTCACCCTGTTTTTGACGCCCATGATGTTTTTGAGCGGCATCTTCTTCCCCCGCGACCAGCTGCCGCACGTCGTCAAAGTCGTCTCAGACTGGCTGCCGCTGACAAACGCTGTGGAGCTGGTGCGCCCGCTGTTCATGGACCAGTGGCCAGCTAACCCGTGGCAGTACGTAGCGGTTTTGGCGGCTTATGCGGTGCTTGGCTTCTGGCTGGCGCTGGCGCTGACGCGTAAGCGTTTCAAGGCTTAGATTGCAATTTACTATTATTTTGATAGCTGCTTAGGCAGATAATACGCCGGCTAGAGGCGTGTTTGACTCAATTTTGAGTGGTTTTAAGCGTTTTGAACCGCTTTGATCATATCCGCCGCCTTTTCAGCCGTCATGATGACGGGAGCATTCGTATTTCCCGCCACAATGCGCGGCATGATGGACGCATCAACCACGCGCAGGCCGGTCATGCCGTGGACGCGTAGCTCGCTGTCCACCACATTCAGTGGGTTAGCTTTCGGACCCACTAAAGGCCCCATTCTGCAGGTGCCGACAGGGTGGTAGATGGTGTCGGCGTAGTTGCGAATGATGGCTTCGATTTGCGCGTCCGTCGTCGCATTGGCCGTGGCTGGCAGTTCTTTGCCACGGTAGCCGGCTAGGGCAGGCTGGTTCAAAATCGTGCGCATTTGCTTGAAGCCTTGCACCATGCGGCGCATGTCGTCGGGGTCGGCCAAGAAATTGGGGTCAATCACGGGTGCAGTTAGGGGGTCGCTGCTTGCCAGGGTAACGCGACCTCGGCTTTTCGGGCGCATCAGGCAAACGTGGCTGGAATAGCCGTGGCCAAAGGTCGGTTTGCGGCCATGGTCCACCAGTTTGCCAATGACGAAGTGCAGTTGCAAATCAGGCGTAGCCTCATCGGGGCTGGTTTTGATGAAGCCGCCGGCCTCAGCGAAATTGGTCGTCATCATACCGGTGCGGTGCTTACGCCACTCGAAAATGCCCTTGATGGCTTGCACCAAGCCACTGAGCGAGACGCCAAACAAGTCCTTCAAATGCGGCGCGTTGACCACCTGAACCACGTCAATGTGATCGTGCAGGTTTTCACCCACGCCGGGCAAGTCGTGCACCACCGCAATGCCGTGTTTTTGCAATTCTGCGGCTGGGCCAATGCCAGAAAGCATCAAAATTTGCGGCGATTGGAGGGCACCTGCGCACAAAAGAACCTCTCGGGACGCTTTGATTTGCTTGACCTCACTGCCTTGGCGATATTCCACGCCCACGGCACGTTTGCCCTCAAGCAAAAGGCGTGTGGTGTGGGCGCTGGTGATGACGGTGAGGTTGGGGCGGGCTAAATTTGGCGTCAAGTACGCTTTGGCGGCGCTGTAGCGTTCACCATTTTTGTGGGTGACTTGGTGCATGCCCACGCCATGCTGCTCTGCGCCGTTGAAGTCTTTGCTTTCAGGGTGGCCGGCTTGTTTGCCCGCTTTGATGAAAATAGCGCCGTATTTGCTGGGGCTGCGCAAGTCCATCACGTTTAGCGGGCCGCCTGTGCCGTGGAATTCAGCATCTTTGGCGTCAAAGGTGCGCTCGTTATGTTCGGCTTTTTTGAAGTAGGGCAACACGTCCGCGTAGCTCCAGCCTGGGTTGCCTTGCTCGGCCCAGTGGTCGTAGTCGGTTTTGTGGCCGCGCATGTACACCATGGCATTGATAGAGCTGGAGCCGCCCAGCACTTTGCCGCGTGGTTGGTAGCCTTTGCGCCCGTTCAGGCCCGCTTGCGGCGTGGTTTCAAAGCCCCAGCCAGCAGCGCCCGTGCGCGCCAACAGTGCCAAACCAGCAGGGCAGTGGATCAACACGCTGCTGTCGACTGGGCCCGCTTCCAATAAAGCCACTTTGATGTTAGCGTCTTCGCTGAGTCGTGCCGCCAAAACGCAGCCTGCCGAGCCGCCGCCTATGATGATGTAGTCGTACATGAATAATTACCCCTAAGGGTGTCTTAAAAGTGTTTGGAAAATGCCGAAACCTAATCTAGCAAGCAATATATAGGACGGCTTGGAAAATATTTAAGGAGCTCAACCCAATGATTGCCCCGATTTACCCTGATAAAAGAATTCCTTTAAATTAAATTTTACACAATTTAATTGCGTGCTACAATTCAACCATGAACGCAGCAAACCACACAGAAACAGCCCATAAAACAGCGAGTAATCCCGCTTTGTTGTTGGACAACCAACTGTGCTTTGCTTTGTATTCCACTTCTTTGGCAATGACCAAGCTGTACAAACCCTTGTTGGAAACGCTGGGGCTGACGTACCCGCAATATTTGGTCATGCTGGTGTTGTGGGAGCGCGATGGGCTGATGGTGTCTGAGCTGGGCGAACGCCTGTTTTTAGACTCGGGCACTCTGACGCCGTTGCTGAAACGCTTGGAATCCTCTGGTTTGATTGCCCGCATCCGTGATGTGCAAGACGAGCGCCGTGTGCACATTACCTTGACCGCAGCAGGTCGCGCCCTGAAAACGCAAGCTGCAGAAATTCCCAATTGCATTTTAAAAGCCAGCCAATGCAGCCTGTCCGACATCGTGGCGTTGACGCAGCAAGTGCAAACGCTGAGAAATAATCTAAACCCGCCCGCGATTTAATTTACCCCCGCCTCATACTGAGGCTTAACTTGAAAGCAGAGAAAACCATGACAACCAAAATCGAAAAAGTCTTGTACAAAGCCAACGCCACGGCCACTGGCGGCCGTGACGGTCACGCTGTCAGCTCTGACGGCTTGTTGAACGTCAAACTCGCACCGCCAAAAGAGTTGGGTGGTATGGGCGGCGCGACCAATCCTGAGCAATTGTTTGCCGCAGGTTACAGCGCATGTTTCATGGGTGCGATGAAGCACGTGGCTGGCATGAAAAAGCTGACAATTCCAGCGGACGCCAACGTCAACGCGACGGTCGGTATCGGCCAAATCCCAGCGGGTTTCGGCATCGAAGCGCAATTGGTGGTGAGCTTGCCAGGTATGGATCGCGAAGTCGCGCAAAACTTGATTGAGACAGCGCACCAGGTGTGCCCTTACTCAAACGCAACGCGTGGCAACATTGAAGTGAGCGTCACGCTGGCGTAATTGTTAGCTTACTTGCTAACGAGACACTTTTAAGGTGTCTCCAACGTAGCCTGCCCGACTAGTCGCGGCAGGCTGTTTCGTTTAGAGTGTCAGTATGAGTACACAATTTTTAGTCAGCCAAGATCCGCAAGACCAACTGCAGCGCACAAAACTGCGCACCACCGAAGACGCGCCGTTGGCAGAAGGTCAAGTTCGCCTGCGTGTGAACCACTTTGCACTCACCTCAAACAACATCACCTACGCCGCATTTGGCGGGGCGATGAACTATTGGCATTTTTTCCCAAGTGGTGAAGCGGGCTGGGGCATCATTCCAGTGTGGGGCTTTGCAACGGTCACGCAGTCTTTTCACCCGGGCGTCGCTGTGGGTGAAAAGCTCTATGGTTATTACCCCATGGCCAGCGGTGTGGTGTTAGAGCCTACCAAATTAAACGAAAAAAGCTTCGTCGACGGTGCAGCGCACCGCGCCGAGTTGCATCCGGTTTACAACCAGTACATGCGCACTGCCAGTGACCCGTTTTACAAGCCCGACACGGAAGCCATTCAAGCCCTGCTGCGTCCGCTTTTCATCACCTCATGGTTGATTGACGACTTTTTTGATGACAACCAATTCTTCGGCGCAAACACCGCCATCTTGTCCAGCGCATCCAGCAAAACAGCGTATGGCACGGCGTTTCAACTCAAGCAGCGTGCAGGCATCGAGGTGATCGGCTTAACGTCACCCAGCAACGTGGCATTTTGTGAAAGCTTAGGCTGCTACCACCGCGTCTTGACGTATGAACAGTTAGACCAGATCAAAGCAGATGCCACATGCGTCTATATCGATTTTGCAGGCAACGCAGCTATGCGCAGCGATATCCATACCCGTTTTACCAATTTGAAATACAGCTGCTCTATTGGCGGCACGCATGTCGAAAACTTAGGCGGCTCCAAAGGTTTAGCGGGTCCCAAAGCCATCTTGTTTTTTGCGCCAGCTCAAATCAAAAAGCGCATTGAAGAGTGGGGCGGTGCAGAGTTTGGCAAGCGCATGGTGCAAGCGTGGGTGAATTTCACAGATACAGTCAAGCAATCGACACCCACTTGGCTGTCAATACAGCAGCATGTGGGAGCAGATGCGGTGACGCAAGCTTACGCGCAGGTTTTGAACGGACGTGGAGATGCCCGCTTGGGACATGTGTTGTCGTTTTAAGTTGGTTTTGTGAGCTGTCAGTTATTTCATCAGAGAAGGAAGCCACAAACTAAGCTGTGGAAAAGCAATCAACAAGCCAAGTACAAAAATCATCACCAACACAAACGGCCAGCAGCCTTTAAAAATATTACCCAAACCTACTTTTGGTAGCAGCGTGTTGATGACAAACAGATTCATACCCACGGGTGGTGAAATGAGGCCGATTTGCACAATCATCACAATCAACACGCCAAACCAGACAGGGTCAAAGCCAAGCGCGGTAACAATAGGGAAAAATAGCGGAATGGTCAAAAGCACCATGGTCAACTCTTCCATCACAGTACCCAACACAATGTAAATCAACATCATGGCGGTGATAATCATCACAGGTGAAAGCCCTAGATGCGTGATCCACTCCTTGAGGTCGTTCGGCATAGTCGTAAAATTCACAAAATTCGCAAAGATGGTTGCAGCAATCAGCAGCGTAAACAGCATCGCTGTGGTGCGAGCTGATTCGACCAAGACTTGAAACAATATCGCCCATGTCAAACGGCGGCGCGCTAGTGCAAATAAAAATGCACCCGCCGCACCAAAACCTGCACCCTCTGTCGCAGTAAACAATCCTCCGTAGATACCGCCTAGTACGACAATCACAAGCAAAACTACGCCCCAGATGCCGCGCAGGGCCGCCCAGCGTTCAGGCCACGTACTGCGTTTGCCGGCTGGTGCATGTTCAGGGTCTTTGCTGGTCATATAGACAATCGCGCCCATCATCAACAGGGCCGTCAAGATGCCAGGAATCACGCCCGCTGCAAACAATTTGCCAATATTGGTTTCAGTGATGATGCCGTAAATCACCATGATGGTGGAGGGCGGAATCATGATGCCCAGCGTGCCACCAGCCGCCATCACGCCAGTGGAAAGCGAATCGCTGTAACCCATTTTTTTCATGCTGGGGTAGGCGACTTTGCTCATGGTGGCAGCCGTAGCTATCGACGAGCCGCAAATCGCACCAAAACCTGCACACGCAGCAACCGTTGCATGAGCCAAGCCGCCGCGAAAATGCCCGATGAAAGCATAAGCGGCAGCAAACAATTCATGCGCCAGACCCGCACGCGCAACAAAATTACCCATCAAAATGAACAGTGGAATCACGCTCAAGGTGTAGGCAAAGCCAGTCTCATGGACAACCTGCGCTGTGCTGGCTAAGGCTGGGTCCCAGCCCCGAGTCAAACCAATGCCCACAATGCCCACCAAGCCCATGCTAAAAGCCAATGGCATACGCAGCAATGCCAATGCAAAAATGGCTATAAATCCTAAAAGTGCTTCAATCACAGCGCTGCTCCTTCGCCTTCAGCCAGCTCTGGGGCTGGGAAGAAAATCAAACCCAAGTGAACCAAGCCAGTGATTGCACTTAGCAATCCCATGCCGTAAATGAAAGGCGCTTTGTCAATCTTTAATTGCGCTGTGTTGTCGCCATTGATGGCAAATTGCTGCCCGGTTTTGAACATGAGGTAGCCAAGCGCGATCAGCGCGACGCCAATCAGCGAATGCACAAGCATGCCTTGAACCCGCCGCACTGCTGCTGGCAGCATGCTATCTAAAGAGTCAAACACAACATGCTCACCCCGTAAGGACACCAAAGGCAGCGCCCCAAAAATGACGACCACCATCAGCAGCTCTGTTAACTCCAAAGAGCCGGGGATCGATTGACTAATAATCTTGCGACCACCCACGTCAAAAAACGTTAAAGCCATGATGGCGAATAACGCAGCACCAGACAACAAACCACACGCCGTTTCAAGTAATTTTTTCATAACCAACTTCTGCCCAATTTGCCATAAAAAAGTGCGGCACTCATACAAAGACGAGGCCGCACACAAATCAATTTTTAAACGGGCAAGGGCTTATTTCTCTTGCTTTGCGATCTCAGCGCGAAACTCAGCCAGCACTTTGTCGGCATTCTTCAAGCCTTTGGCTTCAGCATCTTTCACCCATTTGGCTTCAAGCGCCGAAGTTTTGGCTTTGATTTCTGCCACAAATTTGGCATCTGCTTTCGTCACTTGCACACCATTGGCTTGCATCAAGGCAAAAGCGCGGGTGTCGACCTTGTCCCAGCCGCGACCAAAGATACGGGCAGCGGTTTCACCAGAAATAGCATCAACCGCTTTTTTCTCGTCAGCTGTCAATTTGTCGTACTTCGCTTGATTCATCGCAAACACAAAGCTGGTGTTGTACAAACCACCAGGAAAAGTGGTGGCGTGCTTGATGATTTTGTCGATTTTGAAAGATTCAGTCGACTCAGCGGGGAACAGCGTGCCGTCCATCACGCCGCCTGACAATAACTCGTAGGAGTCTGGCGCTGGCTTCAAGGTCACATTCATGCCCAATGTCTTGGAGATTTCATTGACCATGCCGCCGCCGATGCGGAATTTCAAACCATTCAAATCGTCAACTTTGGCGATCGGGCGCTTGGTATTGAACACGATGCCTGGACCATGCGTGAACAATGCCAACACTTTGACGCCCGCGTTTTCAGCCTCAAATTGCGGGTATTTAGACGTCACTTTGCTGAAAGCCACAGAAATCGACTCGGCCGAGTTGCCCAAAAACGGAAATTCGCCCATCTGTGTCAGTACAAAGCGGCCTGGTGTGTAGCCGTGCACGGTGTAGGACACATCGGCCAAACCATTTTTAACAGCATCGTAAGTGCCAGGCGCAGGCGACACACCGCGCGGCAAGATGTTGCATTTCATTTTGCCAGTGGTGTTTTTTTCCAACAAGTCGCACCAGTCTTTTTGCGCTTTACTTGCCGTGTGGGTTGGAGGCAGCCATGATGAAACTGTTAATACGGTTTGCGCTGATACGGTCCCAGCAATGAAGGCTAAGGGTAAAAAGGCAAGTGATTTCAGCTTCATATGGTTACTTTCTATAATGAATAATATGCTTACCACTGTACGTTAAATCTGCCTATATTCAAATAGGATTTACCCCAATACTCCCGACCAGTTGGTCGAATTTGCCTTGCGTGCGTCTTTGCTAGGTGTTTATCCCAAACGGAAGATGCTCAACTGCACACGGTCAGGAAACCGCGCCCCTGTACCCACAAAAATGCTTTGTGTCAGCCATTCCAGCGCGGGTGATGAGACTTCAAACGTCGGCACGCAGCGGAAGTAAATCGCCTCGGGCGCAACGGGCTCGCCCCGAACGAGCTTGGCAATATCAGCCGCTGAGCCGCGCCGCAAAGCCCGGTTTTGCACAAAAATGTGTTCGCCGTTGTCCAGCTCAAGCATGTAACGGGCATCCAAATCCGCTGTCGTCTCAGACACCACAATTTGAAAATCCGCCCCGCCTGGCAGCACTTTGCCGTTGACTTGCCCCGTTACCGTGCCGCCTGTGGTGGGGATGATGCGGCGTTTGCCGCGGCTGTTCAGCCCCGTCACGTGGCCAGCTTCAATCGGTGCTGCAACGTAAACCGTTAAATCTAAAACATGCTGTAAAGCTGGAGCGGGAAGTGCTAATGTGGGCGTAGATGCGGTCATATATAGCAGTGAAAGTAGCAATAACAGCATTATGACCCCACACTCCCGCCGTAATTAACCCAGCTTCATGCTGGTTTGGTCAGCGGTTAAATAACCCACAGCCGCGCCAAAACGGTCTTTGTAGTTGGCGCGTACCAGTGGGTCTAGTGTACTTTGCACCTTGCCGTGCAGTTTGGGAATCCAATCTCCGGGGTGCTGGAAGTTGGCGGTGATGTAGGTCCAGCCATTCAAGTCATCAACCACGCCCAACCCCGTTGCTTCTGCACCGACAGGCATGGACATCAAACGGCTCAATTGTTTGGTGTCAACGTTGTACGCCCAGACATAGTTGTTCACATGTGTGCTGCTGTCTTCGCCGATGAAAAGTGTGCGCAGCTTTTCTGAGAACTTTAGGTTGTCAGGGTTGGACACCAACTCAGGGTTGGCCAAGTTACCCAAAGCGTCTGACGCAATGTCTTCACCCATGAACAGAGCGCGTGTTTGAAACGGTACCCACTCGCTGTTGATCGCCGCTCCGCTCTGGTCGTTTTGTCCGCCGGCCATGTTGTGCGCCAGTACGCCGCCGGCAATCAGGGCTTTGTCCACGGCAATACCGCTCTGTGCGTTCCAGCCCTTGCCGCCTTTGACCATGGAATCTTGGATGTTTTGCAGCGCGGAATAAGCTATTTTGTCTTTGATGTTGACAGTCGTCCCTTCCATTTTGGTAAAACCCATGCTCGCGCCCATCAAGTAGGCGTAGCGTTGTGTCTCCAAGAAGGCGGCGGCCTTTTCCATCCCCGGTTTGAGCTTCACCCAATTGGCCACCCCGTTGTAGAAAATCTTACTGAAACTCGCATCGTTCGGGTCGGCCTTATGCACGGTCATGATGTCGGTGGGCTTGAGCGTGCTGGCCATCTTTTCAATCTCGGCGCTCTTGGCATGCCCTAGCTTGATCCAGCTTAGCTTGGCAGGCGCATCAGCAGGGTTGATGGAGAAGCCGCTGCCTAATTTAGCAACATACAAAGTACCGGCGGACAAGTCTTTTTCCTTGTCTGCCACAAACATGAACAAACCACTGTTGGTGGCATCGTTGCCCATCAAAGCGGTGCGGTTGTCTGGCATGACCTGAATCAACTCGTGCGAGAGGCGGCCCATGCAATAGTGCTTGATAGCCGTACCCGTACCATCTGGGTTAACAATGATTTCTGGCATGTGGCCGTAATGGTAAGGGTTGGCCACCGTTTCGTCGCCAAACAGGTTTTTGCTGAAGGATTTGAACACCTTGTTGTCGCTGGCAAAAAATGCGTCTGGCTCGTATTCTTCACTCGACAAATGCGTGTTCCAAGGTGACAGGCTGGAGCCACACGTGATCCACAAACCCTGCACAGACGAAGTGTCCACGTTGTGGTACTTCACCAGCGACAGCTTGCCGGTGGCGGGGTCTTGGTCAAGCGTCAGCACCGCGATGGGCGAGGGCAGCGTGCCGTATGCATCCGCACCGCTTTGGTCAGCATTGGCGTATTCAAACTGAACAACCGCAAACACAGTATGGCCCTTCACACCTTTCACGGATGCCTTTTCCAGTTTTAACAAAGACGTGCCATCTGGGCAGTCTGAGAAAAATTGGCGCTCTTTGCCCGCAACAGATTTGTCGATGATGGGTCGATTCACAATATCCACATACCCACCCGCCAGCAGCGTGCCGCCAAGGCCGTCGGGCACTTGGTCGCCAGTGATGAAATAGGGCTGGTACGCCAGTTTGAAAGCTTGTGTGTTGCCATTTTTCATGGTCACTTGCAAGCTTGATGCCACAGTCGTTGTCGCCATCGCGGCTGGATTTGCCAATGTTGGCGTAGCCATCGACGTGAATGCGGCAGAAGAAAAACCGGCAGAAGTGTAGCCGCTAGAAGTCAATGTTGCAGCGGGGGGCGCTGACGTGGCGCAACCAGCGAGCAAAGAGCTTGCAGACAAAGCACCCAGCGGCAACATAGGTGCACTGGCCAAGAGCTTGAGCGCACGGCGGCGCGAGAGTTGAGACAAATCGGACATAGTTAGGGTTCCAAAAGTTAGTTAAATGTGTGCAGAGAAGTAAGCAGAGAAGTAAGCAGAGAAGTAAGCAGAGTCGATAGATGAAGACGATGGTAAGAACGTGATGTGACAGTTTTATGAAAAATACGCAACGCAGTGCTAATTCAATGACAATCAACTCATGAACACCCGTCCTGACAACGCACGCCACGCCTTTGAATCCCTCACGCCAGACGTCGTGCTGGACGCGCTCGCCAGTGTCGGTTTGTACGGCGATGGCCGCTTGACCGCGCTCAGTTCCTACGAAAACCGCGTTTATCAAGTGCATTTGGAGCATGGTTTAGAGCGTGACACTGCCGCGCCGCACTCGGTGGTCGTCAAGTTCTACCGCCCCGAGCGTTGGACGGAAGCGCAAATCCGTGAAGAACACAGCTTCAGTTTTGAGTTGATGTCGGCTGAAATCCCCGTCGTCGGTCCCTTGGTGTTACAAGGCGAGCATTTACACCACCACGCCGGTTTTGCCTTCAGCGTCAGCCCGCAGCGCGGTGGCAGACCGCCGGAGTTGGACGATTTTGAGGTGCTGGAATGGATTGGTCGCTTTTTGGCTCGCATCCACACCGTGGGTGCAGCCAAACCTTTTGTGCACAGACCGGCATTGGACGTGCAAAGCTTTGGCATCGAGTCCATGGACTGGCTGCTCAGCCACGATATGGTGCCTTTGGATATGCAAGCTGTGTGGCAAAAAACATGTAAAATTGCTATTGATTTAATAGCTGCTAAGGCAGTAAATACATTGGCTATAAGCAAATATAGTTCAAAAATAGGCAAAAACAGTGGTAATAATGCTAAAAGTGACGCTGAATCAGGCATCCAAACCATCCGCCTGCACGGCGACTGCCACCCCGGCAACATCTTGTGGACGCCGACAGACACCAAGCATGGTGGACCACATTTTGTGGACTTAGACGACGCCCGCAGCGGCCCCGCCGTGCAAGATTTATGGATGCTGCTCAGTGGCGACCGTCGCCAGCGAACCACGCAGCTCAGCGCGTTAATCGACGGCTACGAGCAGTTTCGAGCTTTTGACCGCCGTGAATTAGCGTTGATAGAACCGCTGAGAACTTTACGACTCATCCATTACAGCGCTTGGCTAGCCCGTCGATGGCAAGACCCCACTTTCCCCATCAATTTCCCTTGGTTTGGCACAAGTGATTACTGGAAATCTCAAATAAATACACTTGAAGAGCAAATTGAAGCTATGCAGGAAGCGCCTCTGAATATTTAATGCTAATATTTAGTTACACATGTGACAAAAATCACGTAATACGCTTTTAAGCTTGCAAGATTAAAGCGGAGTAATTTTTTTAAAGTAAAAGCTGAGTATGCCAAACCATATCTTAGATATTGACGCCAATCATATTCAACAAAGTGATTGGATTGAGTTTAAAAAAATAAAATTACTCATGACACCACGCTCGCGCTTGGTGGACTATGTTGTTCGTCTGGGTATATTTTTCACGCTTCTTTTTCAAAGCGATATCTACATAAGCGTTGTTTGGCTACTGGTATCTGTTGTGACAGATATTTTGATTGCTAAAGAAATGGCCGCATATAACAATCAGGTGACGCATGTGGAGTCAACTGTGGCCCACGCAAATATCATCAAAAGGTACAAGTATTTCTGGTACTTCAATACGATGTGGTTTGGCGCGACATCTTTGATATTTGCAGGTGAGCAAATGGTCGAGAGCCAAATGGTGATGATATGTTTGTTGAATTTAATCGGCTTGATGTCAGTTGCCAAAACCAGCGCACACTCTGAATTTTGCAATCGCATCATATTTATTGTTATATTCAGCCAATTTGTGGGTATCTTCTGGAATATAAGCAGCGTTTATAACTACACACCACCTGGTAGACACTACATTTATATTATCTATTTGTTGCTGCAATATGTGGTTTTGATACGTATCAGCAAAGTATTCTTCAAGTATATGAAGCATAACTTTGTGCTGCAATTTGACAACAAGCAATTGATTGATAACTTGTCGGCTAAATCAAAACTGCTGGATGAAGAGCGAAAAATAGCTATAGCTGCAAACGAAACTATTCAACGCTTTTATAGCAACGCCGCACACGACGTCAGGCAACCAGTTTATGCCATGCAAATGTACGCTTCCATGCTGCATGACGATACCTCATTAGGTGATATTTTGCTGCCTAAAATCCAGCAGTCTTGCATCGGCATTAACTCACTGTTCAATTCATTGTTTGATTTTCAGCAGTTAAGGCTAGGTACTATTGATTATCAGCCCGCCCATGTTCGCATCAATGAACTACTCGACGAGTTGAGTGTTCAATTCATGCCATTGGCGCAAAAGAAGCATTTGAAAATCAAATTTAAATCAGTTGACGGTGATGTTTTTATAGACGAAATACTCATCAAACGCATCTTGGGTAATTTGATAGTAAATGCGATTCGATACACCAACCAGGGCGGTCTGTTGGTGTCTGTGCGTCATCAAAAAAGCAAAAAAACGCTAAGCTTTGAAATATGGGATACGGGTCAGGGCATTGCAGACGAGAACAAGCTATTGATTTTCAATGAGTTTTTCAAAGTTCCAGACCAAAAAATCCAAACCGACGAAGGCTTTGGCCTTGGCCTGTCCATCGTCAGACAGCTGGCACAGCTGGTAGCGGGCAGCAAAATCACTGTCAAATCAAAATTAAAGTGTGGCAGTGTGTTCAAGTTCAGCGTGCCTGATGATTTGTACAGCCTGACTTGGAAGAATTTGAAAAAAGAGTCCACTGCCAAATTGGATTGATACCTGCTAGCTGGGCTGTTATCAGCTTATTAGGTGGCAACATTACGGTTTGTCCGTGCACTGCAATCAGCATCGTGTCAAAGTCGTTGTAGTTGCGCCATCGGATTTCTAGCTTACCAATTTATTTTTAATTGCGTGGATTCTGTTGTCGGCGATAAGTTCTTTGTTTTTCGCTGCCCACAACTGTAGTGGAACGAGTGCGCCGCGTAAAGTTTGACCAAGCGCTGTCAGCTCGTAATCCACGCGCGGCGGGACGGTGGGGAAAACGGTTCGCGTGACGATGCCATCCACCTCCAGCCGCTTGAGCGTTAGCGTTAGCATGCGCTGCGAAATGCCGCTAACACGGCGTTGGATTTCGTTGTAGCGCAGCGAACCTTTGGACAATGCGCCCACCACCATGATGGTCCATTTGTCGCCTACATCTGCCAGCACGCCAGCCAAGCCTTTGCAATCGGTGGGTGACAAGGCGTCAATGGGCACAAAAGTGTTCGCTTCGCTCAAGAAAGTGCCTTCTTGTGCCATATATCCAACCTCCCTATATTAGGGTTGCGAACAAATTGTTCGTGAATTTTGGCGATGATCGCCACCATGTATGAAAGAACATGATTATGACAAAAAAGCTACTAGTCGTTGAAGTTAGCCCACGCGGCGAGCATTCAATCTCTCGAAATCTTGCATCAACTTTTGTAGCGCAATGGCGCTCTTCACATCCTGCGGGTGAAGTCGTTAGTCGCGATCTCGCACAAACCGAGTTGCCGTATGTGACGCTGCCGTGGTTGCAAGCCAGCCTCACGCCTTTAGACAAGCACACCCCTGAGATGAAGGCTGTTCTGCGCCAGTCTGACGAGCTAGTTACCGAGATTTTGGCGGCGGATCACATTGTCATCAGCACGCCAGTTTATAACTTCAATATACCCGCGAAACTAAAGAGCTATGTCGACCACATCGTGCGCAAAGGCCTGACCTTGGGCATGAAGGGCGAGGGCCTGGTTAGCGGCAAAAAATGCACGTTGTTGGTGGCCTCTGGCGGTGTTTACACAGAGGGCTCGCCGATCCGCGATAGAGATATTGCAACGGCGTATCTGCGACTGATCCTCAAGGTCATCGGTATCGATGACGTCACAGTCGTCGCAGCGGGCGGAACCAAGGCCGTTGATCTTGGAGAAAAACCTCGCTCGGAGTTTCTCCAGGCGTTCAAAGCGGCCGTTGAGTCTGCTGCACAGTAAAGCGTTGCATGCGCTGTTGATTAAATCAGTAACGCCAGATCAAACAAGGCGTGTGTTCTGTAGCAGAGGTATCAAGTCGGCAATCCGCCGGGCGATTGGGAGGGGTTAATAGTAGCCACGAAGCTCGAATAAATCCCCGTTCGCCCTGAGCTTGTCGAAGGGTTCTTTCGTAAGCTGTTGATTTGATTGGTGAGAAGACTTCGACAAGCTCAGTCCGAACGGTGATTTTTGAACTTGTAGAAGTGCTTTTAACCGAGATTACTCATTAGAAAATCGTCATTCCCGCGAAGGCGGGAATCTTGAATGAGACCGAGATAATCTCTACAGATTAAACCTGATAAATGGGTCAGGTTAGGGTTTTATAGAGATTATCCGATTCTAAAAATGAAACTAAGTTTCACATAGTTGCATGTCGATATTTGGCATC
>JAAFJF010000010.1 GCA_013298815.1 Polaromonas sp.
CTTTGAAAAGACGACTTTATGAGCCACAAAACTCTTGCCATTATTCTTGTTGTACTACTGGGCGGCATGGCTATTTATTACAACCAATCTGTGTCTGACGCAGCACCCAAGATAGAAGCCGTTAAGTAACGCCATGGCTGCTTCAAGCACTGCACGGCAATATTCGGGGTGGGAGCGGCTGACTTTGTCGGGTTTGTTTCTAGCTGCTGCGTGCTTTTTGGTTTGGATGGCAGCTGGTTTGCTGCAAACGTCGTGGCAGAGCTATGCGCTTGACCAGCGGTTTGAGCGTGACGGTGTGCAAACCCAGGGGTTTGTAAGCGGCTTTCGCTATGTGAGCTACACGGGTAAGTATGCGCACCGCAACACGGGGCATTACCCAGTGGTGTCGATTGAGACGCCCAAGGGTGCGTTTCAAATTGCCACCAGCTACGCGCACCCGCTGAACAAGGCGCAGCAAGATGAGCTACTTTGGAAGAAGGTGCAGGTGATTTACCTGCGCGACGAACCTAGCGTGGGGCGTGTTGTGCAGTGGCATGGTTCTTCAACTTGGTGGATGGCTAGCTTGGGCGTGGTTTTGTTGGTGGCTGGGTTGTTGATTGTTTACCTTAGTTATCAGTTCATATTTTCCAGAAAATGACCGAAAGCGCTTTCAGAGATTAGGTTCAGCCAGCGAATTTAATTTTTATGCCGCAAGCGTGATATTTGACTGAATTAAATTAATTTAAGCTCCCTTAAAGCTTATTTAAGAAGTAGAATTTGTTTCCTTAATGTTATATGAGTACATTGGTTACAAATATGCACCACGCGATAACTGGTTATTTTCAAGACAATGCTAAGCACTGGGTGGCCCGATTAGATTGTGGTCACAACCAGCCACTTATTCACAATCCGCCTATGTCAAACAACGCTTGGGCGCTGACAGAGATGGGGCGTGACGACAAAATTGGGGTCATGCTGGTTTGCACCAAATGCATTGCTGGCATGTCGCCAGACCGCCAATTTTCGTCAATGCTTGCAAAAGAAGCGGCCTAGGCATTTCAACTTAGCCACTATTTTTCTGCTTTTTACTATCTTTTTTATAGCTATTTAGGCAGTAAATACGCTGGCTAGCGTCATATTTTAGGCATATATAATCTTTATATGCTGTATATCAACGAATCTGAGGTCACCGTTACCGCTATCCGCGCCCAAGGTGCTGGTGGGCAGAACGTGAACAAGGTGTCCAGCGCAATTCACCTGCGGTTTGACATTGTGGCCTCTACCCTGCCTGATGACGTGAAAGAGCGGCTTTTGGCGCTGCATGACAGCCGCATCACCAAATCAGGCGAATTAATCATCAAAGCGCAGCAGCACCGCACCCAAGACATGAACCGGCTCGACGCGATGCTGCGGCTGCATGAGATTGTGAACTCGGTCGAATTTGCGCCTGTGGTGCGCAAGGCGACCAAGCCCAGCCGTGCATCCAAGTTGAAGCGCTTGAACAGCAAAGGTCTGCGGTCTGAAACCAAGACACTGCGCAGCAAAGTCTCGCGGGTGACTGGTGATTAGCTTTTAGTAGGCTTTGATGCGTTTAGATAGGGTCTGCTGCCTTGTTAAAGCAGCATTTCACCCCAGTTGGATGATGTGTAGCTGGTTTTAGCCGCACGCCAATTGAAACAGTCGTATCCAAATTTTCCCCGAAAGTAATTTATGTCAGATTTAATCAGCCGTTTGCAATGGCGCTACGCCACCAAAAAAATGAACCCAGCCAAGGCCGTGCCGCAAGAAAAGGTGGAGCGTATTTTGGAAGCTGCCCGTTTAGCACCTACGTCCAGCGGGTTGCAGCCGTTTGAAGTCATCGTCGTGACCAACCCTGAGGTTCGCGCCAAGCTGCAAGCCAAGGCAAGCAACCAAGCGCAAATCACCGAAGGTTCGCACCTGCTGGTTTTCGCCGCGTGGGACAACTACACGGCTGAACGCATCAACCACATGTTTGACTACACCAATGCGCAGCGCGGCGGCACGAACGAAGGCTGGGAGAACTACCGCCAGATGTTGTTGAAAAACTACCCCGCGCGTGACCCGCAAGTCAACTTTGAGCACGCCGCCCGCCAAGCTTACATTGGCCTGGGCGCAGCGCTGATTGCCGCTGCCTACGAGCACGTAGACAGCACGCCAATGGAAGGGTTTGACCCAAAAAGCTTTGACGAGATTTTGAACCTGTCAGCCCGTGGCCTTCGTAGTGTCGCCATTTTGCCGCTGGGCTATCGCGAAGAGGGCAAAGATTGGCTGGAGAAGTTGCAAAAGATTCGCCGCCCTATGGGTGAGTTTGTTACTGAGGTGAAGTAAGCGCCTTATTTGCTGGCTTCAAATTTGATGGGGAAGCGGGCAAGCATCACGTTTTTGCCGCTGATTTTGCCGTTTGCGTCTAAGCCAACGTTTTGTACGACTTTGATTTCAACGAAGCCAGAGCGGCCATCGACATCTGAATTGAAGACTTTGTTGGACTTGGTGAACACGCGGTCAGGCACTTTGCCGTCAAACACATTGCTGCCCACTTGCACCACGACGCCATCTGGGTTGATCATCATCAAATCAAAAAACACGGAGTCGCCCGGGTTTGACTTGCTGCCGTCGTATTCAACACTCAGCGTTTGGCCGTTACCGTAAACAAAATCTTTTGACGGGAATTTGCTAACGCTGGGGTCGGCAAAGAGCTTTTTAGGGTTGTTGGCGTTTTCTAGGCTGGCAACGGTGTCAAAAGCAGTTGAAGCCGCGGCAGGTGCCGTGGATGCTGCGGACGCCGTAGATGCAGGTGCTGAGTTCGAAACTGCAGCTGGAGCAGCAGCTTCTCTCTTAGAGTCGCAAGCCGTTATCGAAACAGTCATCACAGCGGCTAGCAGCGCGCAAGTAGCTTTGGTTGAAACGCCAATCAATGCAAGAATTCGTGCCATAACCCGCTCTCCTAAAAATAGTGCTGGGTAAATTATAAAGACAAGCGTAGTTTTACCTTGCACTGTCGCCTAAGCGCGGAACGTGAATATTACCTGCCTGCCTTCAGGCATACTTGACTCATCAATGCTAAAGTCAAACAGCCCTTTTTATCTGGCGCAAGTAAAACAGCTCATTCATAAGCGCACAGCGCACTTGTCACCCGCCGTGCAAGCCATTTTGCTGGCTGCGGCGGCGGGCTTGACTTTCAGCATGTTGAACGCCCTTTTGCGGCTGCTGGCTAAAAATTTACCACCGTTTGAGACGCAGTTTTTGCGCTATTCAGCAGGTTTGTTGCTGCTGTTGCCATTGATATTCAAAAACGGCTGGACGGCGTATAAGCCGCAAAACATCACGGGGCAGTTCACGCGGGGTGCGTTGCATACCTTGGCTTTGTGCTTTTGGTTCACCGCCCTGCCCAATATTCCGTTGGCTAACACCACGGCAATTGGTTTTTCAGGGCCGATTTTCATCATGCTGGGTGCTTACATCTTCTTAAAAGAACCCATGCGCTGGGAGCGTTGGCTGGCAACGCTGATTGGTTTTACTGGCGTACTGGTCGTTGTGGGGCCGCAGTTTTCACTGAGTAACAGCGTGGCTGGCAGCAATTCGGGCTGGTATCAGTTGGCGATGCTGATGTCTGCGCCCCTTTTTGCCGCGTCATTTTTAGTTACCAAGGCGTTGACGCGTTATGAATCAACAGGCACCATCATGGTTTGGCAGGCTTTAACCGTGTCACTACTCAGCCTGCCAATGGCGCTGCTGGATTGGACCTGGCCGTCCACTTGGCAGTGGGCAGGGTTTTTGTTGAGCGGCGCACTGGGTACGGCGGGGCATTATTTTTTGACCAAATCATTTTCAAAGGCAGACATTTCATCAACCCAATCGCTCAAATTTTTAGAGCTGGTGTGGTCAGCGCTGATGGGGTGGATGCTGTTCAGTGACGTGCCGACGCTTAATGCCATCATAGGTGGCGTGGTCATCAGCGCAGCAACGATTTGGGTGGCACGGCGGGAGAGCTTGCGAGGCATTAAAAGCTCCAAAGACATGAACGAGGTAAACTGAGCTTATGAACATCATCGTTTTAGGTGCTGGCGCGATTGGTTGCTACGTGGGGGGCCGTTTGGCTGCTGCCGGGGAGCGTGTGACCTTGGTAGGCAGACCGCGAACAACTGAGCCATTGGCCTTGAGCGGTTTAACCGTGACAGATTTGCAAGGCTACAAAGCAAATGTCGATGCGGATGTGAGCTCGCAGACGCTGTCCATCGCGTCTAGTTTAAAACTTGCCTGGACCAATATGGCTAGCGTAGGCAGTGCGCCAGAGGACACGGTGGTTTTGCTGTGCGTTAAAGGTGGTGCGACCACCACCGCTAGCCAGGAAATTGCAGACTGCTGCCCTGCGGGAACGGTGGTTGTGTCTTTACAAAATGGTGTGGACAATGTGGCTCGCATTCAAAACGCAGCACCGCAAATGACAGCATTGGCGGGCATGGTGCCCTACAACGTGGTGATGAAAACCGCCACGCATGTGCATCGCGCCACCATGGGGCAAATTTACATTGAGCAGACTGAGACCACACTATCTGTCACCTCACAGCTGGTAGCGAAGTTCAACGCTGCTGGTTTAAAAGCTGCTGTATCGACCGAAATGCGCGCTGTGCAATGGGGCAAACTGTTGCTGAATGTGAATAACCCTATCAATGCGCTGTCAGACCTGCCTTTACGAGAGCAACTGCTGGATCGCGACTTTCGCTTTGTTTTCGCCACATTGCAGCTTGAGGCGCTAGCCGCCATGAAGAAAGCAGGTATTGAACCGAAACAGCTCGCTGCCGTGAAACCGCACACTATGCCCATGCTGCTGAAGTTGCCAAATTGGATATTTACACGCCTTGCCAAAAAGATGTTGCGCATGGATGCAAGTGCCAGATCATCCATGTGGGACGACATACAACATGGCCGAACGACCGAGGTGGATGACTTATGCGGTGCAGTGGTGCGATTAGCCCAGCAAACAGGAACGCAGGCCACATGCAACACAACGATGTGCAAGCTGATTGGTGTGCACACCAAGGGCCAGCGGTTTACTGGGCGCGAACTGCGTAAAACGCTAGGAATTTAGTGTCAAATGACTCAAGAAGCCACGTTCAACAAGGCATCTTTCAACTTGTAATCCGCAGGTACTGGGCCTAACCAGATACGTAAAATCATGGCAAAAAACTCTGCATCACCCACTGCGGTACCTTGCGGCTTGTCCATGATGTAAAAGGTTGTTCCTTTGCCAGGCACAAACTCGATAGAGAAACTTTCATCCGACAAGAGCTTGTTTTTGCCAGAAAAAATCTCGACCAACCTGTTGGCAGACGCGGCATATTTTGTGTTCAATTCTGGCGATGAGTTATCACGCATACCACGCAAAAACAGCATGCCTAAATCTGTCCCTGGCAGCTCGCGCAAGGCTACAAAGTGCAGCTTTTTGGGGCCAGGTGCCGCTATCAAATCTTGCAGCGTGGATGCCTTTGTTGTGGCGTACAAACCCATGTCGTACACCTTGAAAATAGCTTTGTAGCGTGTGCCTAAACCATTCAAGCTCAGCTTAACGCCTTCAACCTGAATTTGTTTTGGAAAGTTTTCGGCTTTGCTTTTGACTGCTGCAGGTTTAGCCGTGCTGGTATTAGATTGAGATTGCGCAAAAACTTGGGGCAGAAAGCAGCTGCATAAAATTAGGCAGATGTAAGTGATTTGTTTTTTAATTCCTAGGGTCTGCATGAAAAATTGTAACTAAAGTTGTAACTCTTTTATTATTCGCTAATTTAATCAAATAACAAGAGAAATATTACCGCTTTCGGGCAAATTCTGTAAGAACGGTGACATGCTGATGACTACTTTGAACACCGAAGCCCTCAATCGCAGATTTATAGATTCCCCTACATGCCATCCATCATTTCAACAGTTGCAGCACGCGTCATAACTAGCTTTTGTGTGCTGCATGCCAGTGCCAACAGTTTGGCTATGGGTTTGATGGTCGAGCAAGCCAAAGAATACTGCGGCATACCAAGTACGCTTTTGGTGACGCCGCCAGCCCAAGCATCAAAAAAACTACCCGACAGCCAAGTGGTTCGTGGCGACAAAGACATTGCTTGGGCGTGGTTAGGAACGCCTACGATGCGCTACCCACACAAAGCACTGGGTGCGACTACCCATGCGGGCAGTTTGCATGTTTTACAAAACGTCGCTGCTGGAAAGTTTCAAGAAATAACGCACGAATTACCCTTCAACCGTGTCTTTGAAGACCGCCTGCCGCGACTGATAGATTTGGATGGCGACGGGCACGATGAAATTATCTTGATTGAATCAGACGCTTTACGTGGCTCGGCAACGGTGGTTTACGGTTTGCAATCCGTGAGAACAGCAAAGGGAGATAACAAAAAAATAAGCTTGGTTGAGTTGGCAAGAAGTGAACAAACAGGGTCAACATTCAGATGGCTCAACCCTGTAGGTGCGGCAGATTTTGACGGTGATGGAAAGCTAGATGTAGCCAGCGTCATTACCCCACACATAGGCGGCTTGCTAACGCTTTACCGCTATGTACCACCCAAATTGGTATCTTTTGCACAAGCTATGGACACGTCCAACCACCGCATGGGCGATTTGGAGCAGCAAGTTGCCGTTATCGTCGAGCAAAAAGGTGTGCGACCCACCATCATCGTGCCGGACATGCAGCTCAAGGCGCTGCATGCATTACGCTGGGATGCGCCCGGTCAGTGGAAAGAGTTGACAGATGTCAAATCGCTGCCTGCTCAGATCAAACGAATCACACCATTACCTAATGGTGGTTGCGTGCTACTGGCTGATGCTACATGGTGGCGGGTATGGTTGACGAATTAAGAGTAATGTACCTGCCACCATTCCAGCATTATGCTGGTGGCAATATTACCTTGTCGATAACATGCACCACGCCATTGCTAGCTTGAATATTTGCAGTCACGATGTTGGCTTTGCGACCGCGCGCATCGGTAATAGCTAGACCTGTACCTGCCGCATTGATGGTTAAGTTTGCACCCTGTACGGTTTTGATAGCCGTGCCTAACGGGATTTGTGTGCTTTCAACTTTTGAACCCAGCACGTGATAAGTCAATACAGCGGTGAGCAAGGTTTTGTTGGCCAACAAAGCTTCCTTGGTCACACCAAGTTCAGTCAAAAGTGAGGCAAAGGCTGCGTTGGTTGGTGCAAACACCGTGAATGGGCCGGCACTAGAAAGCGTGGACGCCAAGCCAGCAGCAACAACAGCTTCGACCAAAATACTCAAATCAGGTGTGGCTTGTGCCAACTCAACAATCGTTTTGGCAGGTGTAGCAACATGGTCGTCGCTGCCGCAAGCGGTGAGCAGGGTGGTGGCAGCGGCAACGCCAGTCAAGATAAGTAGGTTTCTACGTAGCATGGTAAGACTCCTTGAAAATATAGTCAGATTCGAACTAACAAGCAAAATAGCTTCGTATCAATAAACTTTGTAGGCTAATTTTATACTAATCAGTTTTATTGATACTTTAGTGTATTCATAAATACCAGTCAGGTCAAATAAATTTACAACCTTTAACAAATTTTCCCTTCACTTGGTTTGCTGCAACAGCGACAGCGCTTAGCATTTGTCGCGAATTAAAATCTGAAAGTATTTAAGAACTCTTAACAAATTGTGACCATGCAAACTTCAAAATTAATCTTAATTGCCAGTATCTGCTGCGCTTTTACCGGCCAAGCCAGTGCCATCGTACGGTGCGAGTTGGGCGGTAAAAGCGTTAATCCCAACAACGGCAACGAAACGGCAGGCTTGACGGGAATGCTACGCTGCAAGGACGAAGACAGCGGAAAACTGCAACGCGAACAAGAACTTCGCAATGGCAAAAATGTGGGGTTGGAGCGATTTTTTGATCGCAATGGGAACATCATCAAAGAGCGCACCATCAACGAGCGTGGCAACACGCAAGGCTTGGAAAAAACGTTCTGGCCTAACGGGCAAGTCAAATCTGAAGAAACGGCTGATAACGGCCAAACTCAAGGCGCTGTTCGCCAGTTTTATGAAACGGGGAAGTTGCGCCGCCTCAGCTTCGTGCAAGACCGGCGTGAGCTGTTTGAAATCAGCTTTAACACTGACGGCAGTTACGCTGAACTGCGCTGCCACGCCAGCAGCGTACTTGCTGAAGACCGCAAACCTTGCGGTTTTGAAGGCAAAACAGACACAAAAATCTTAGATCAAACTGGCAAACTACGCACGCTGCAAACCTGGGAACAAGGCAAACTGCTGGTAAGTATGGGTTACCGTGACAATGGAGAGCTGGAAAGCGACATGCGTTTCGAGCAAGGTCGTCGTGTGCACAAAAAGTTTCACGATACTAAGAACCAACTCCGCGAAGAGCGAGTTTTTGAAACCAGCGACCATATATTGCGCTCTAGCCAGGGTTCACCATTGACGCTTAAGCAATGGGCAGCCAGTGGCCAAATGGTTTTGCACACCCGCTATGCAGATGGAAAAGCTAACTTGACAGAGCGCTGGTATTTGAATGGCGCACTTAAAGAGAAGGTTTCTGTGACTGGCAGCTCAAACACTACCCGCACATTGCGTGAAAACTACGCGGATACGGGGAAAATAGCCAGCCGTGAAACCTTAAATGCAGACAACCAAGTCGTCGGTTTGCGGCAAATATATTTCAGCAACGGCAACATCATGCGTGAAGACGCCTACAGCGAACCAGACGGCAAAGGTCGTACGCAACTGACCAGGCGCAGAGAATGGGACGAGTCTGGCAAACTGACAGCCGACGACGAGATCCTAGAAGACGGCTCACGCAGACGATAAACCAACATCACCGCTCAACTCCAAATTATGGCCTCACCATAGGCCAAGCCTGTCTGGCCCAAAGACTCATACCGCCATTGACATAGCTTGCATTGCTATAGCCCATATTTTGTAACTGCCCAACAATATTGGCAGAGCGAACTTGAGTATTGCAAATCACTAAGAATGGCTCAGCACCGGGTGCAGGCAATTCAGCCAATCGACCGCCCAACTGGCTCATAGGAATGAGTTTCGCGCCGCTAGCAACGCCATTGGCGTGCTCATGGGGTTCACGAATGTCGATAACAATAGTTGAAGCTGTTTCTAATGCAAGGCGCATATCCTCTAAACTGACCATGGGTGTCTCTGTAAAAGCATTCATACGTATCAATTGATAAATTTAAAATAAGCAAATAACTAACATTATCAAGCTTAATTTTTGTTAAAAACAATCACTAAACTGCAACGCCGAACAAAGTACCTACGCCAAATGTAATACCCATAGCCAATGCGCCCCAAAATGTCACACGCAGCGCTGCAGCCGTGACTGAAGAGCCGCCAGCCCTAGCAGCCAGCGAGCCCAATAACGCTAAAAAAACAAGAGAACTAACCGCGACGACCACATTCAACATTGCAACAGGTGTCGCCAAAACTACCAACAGCGGAAGTGCAGCACCCACAGCAAATGTGAGTGCGGAAGCTAGCGCAGCTTGAACAGGTTTTGCAGCTGACGAGTCAGAAATGCCTAATTCATCGCGACTGTGCGCGCCTAATGCGTCATGCGCCATCAGCTGCGTTGCAACCGTTTGTGAAGTGGCTGAATCTAAACCACGTGCGACGTAAATTGCAGCGAGCTCAGCATGTTCGTGCTCAGGCTGCGTTGCAAGCTCTAGTCGTTCTTTGGCAATATCAGCTTGCTCTGTGTCTGACTGAGAGCTCACAGAAACATACTCACCAGCAGCCATTGACATCGCGCCGGCCACCAAACCAGCCACGCCAGTCATTAATATGGTCTGCGGCAAAGTGCCCGCAGCGGCTACACCCAAAACCAAGCTGGCCGTTGAAACTATGCCATCGTTAGCCCCAAGCACAGCGGCTCTTAGCCAGCCAATACGGTGGTTTTTGTGTCTTTCAGTGTGTCGCATGTGTGTTTTAACCTTGTGGGCTGATGCTCTGCTAATCAATCTTCCTTTTAGATGGCCGTGGAATCTTCTTAAACCGAATTTTTCTGTCCAACTCAATCGCGTCTTTTTTGACCTGACGCTCAGCATCGATGGTTTGCCCCACTGCCAGCCATTGGGCGAATTCATCTGGCATCTCTAAGGTGATATTGCCAATGCTGCCGGTGCGGAAGTCGAAAATCACGATTTCAGCGGCTTTTTGCAGGTTCACTTTGCCTTTGCCAAGCAGAGCACCGCGCTTGATGCCGATGGCCTCTAGGACTTGCTCGTCGGTTTTGTCTGCCACGGGGTCAAGCTTGTATCTGGCTTCTAGCTGCGCGGGGTAATGCTGGATGAGGTAATCAATCAGCTCCAACGCCACATCTTCTTCTTGAAAAGCATTGCGCCCTACCGCACCACTGGCAGCCAAGTTGTAGCCGCTTTTCTCCACAATGATGCGCGGCCACAGCATGCCGGGGGTGTCGTACAGGTAAAAATCGTCAGCCAAAGTGATGCGCTGCTCGATTTTGGTCACGCCCGCTTCGTCGCCCGTTTTAGTGAAGCGGCGTCCAGTCATCGTGTTAATCAACGTGGATTTCCCCACGTTGGGGATGCCGCAAATCAGCACCCGCAGTGGCTTGATCATGCCACCGCGCAGGGGTGCCAGTTCTTTGCAGGCTTTGGCCAAAGCTTTGGCGGGCGCTGCATCTGTCGCGGCCAGCGGGATGGCACGTGTATTTGGCAAGGCGTTGTAATGCGCCAGCCACAATGCGGTGATCACGGGGTCGGCCAAGTCTTGCTTGTTGAGGATTTTGAGCGCTGGTTTGCTACTGGTCAGCTCGGCCAACATGGGGTTAGCGCTGGAGCCAGGCAAGCGGGCGTCTAGCAGCTCAACCACCACATCGATGTCTTTGATGCGATCGCTGATGGCTTGCTTGGTCACGTTCATGTGACCGGGGAACCATTGGATGGCCATCTGGGAGCTTTCTTGAAAAGGTATTTGTGAGACTTACTGCTCTATTTTCCGCCCTGAGACTATCAAACAATTGCTATGATTTTAATAGCTGCTTAGGCAGTAAATACGCTGGCTAGAGTCGTTTTTAGGGGGATATTTTGACTATTTTACCCTATTTGCGCAAAAAATAGGCTCAAATCAGGCGCAGCCTCACTTTGCAGGCACAAATCTAGCTAATAAATCGGCAAATTTGGGCTGCCAATCAGCCACAGCGCTGGTTTCGCCGCCAAAAGTTTGCTTTAAAAAAGCCAATGACAAGGCTTGTGTGGCGGCTTTGACTTTAGGGTTTAGCTCTGCTCCTCCCGTATTACTTCGGTCGGTAAAGATACTGTGCGAGCCACCTGTAAATACTACCAGTGTTTTACGCGCGTCACCCACAGCGTTAAATACAGTCACGCGGTCCTCAAAACCAGAGCCATAACCAGGGATAACGATATCGTCACCTGTGGCGGTGATATGCAGTGTCGGCAAAGCGATGCCACCCAATATCGCTGCAGGGTTGCTGTAGCCGTAAAACGGCGGTGCCGACAGCAGCATGGCGGCTTTGATGCGCGGATCGCGTAAATTCAGCACCTCATTGCCCGCATCTGTTTTACGGGGAACTGCCGCGCCCACCAGTAGCATGGTGGTGTTGGCGCCATAAGAATGCCCTGCAGCGACGATGCGGTTCACGTCCACACGTCCCGTCAAGCTCGGCAATGCCAAAAGCTCTGTCAAAGCAAAGCTCACATCTTTGGCGCGCGCCATGGCTTCAGAATCTTGCGCAGCGCTGGTTAATCGCATGGTCAAGCCAAACGGGTTTCCGCGCCACAACGCGTTGTCGCTACCCACATGTTGGACATGCAAACTAGCATATCCATGGCTTGCCCAAAATCGCCCCAAATACTGATAGCCATTGCGAGAGCCACCCAAGCCATGGGAAAACACAACCAATGGCATGGGGGTATGAATCTCAGAATTGATTGCCGGCAGGTACAAACGCACAGGTACGTCGCGGTTTCGCGCACCGTCGTGCCAATCAAAATTTTGCGCTGTAACATTTTCTACGGCATTCACACGCGCGACTAAGGCCGGCTGTAGATCGCTACTTGGCGCAGCCACAATGGGCAACGACACGCCTAACAGCATACTCAGCATCAAGGATGCAGCAGCTATAGATTGAACTGATTTGGAGGGTTGCAGGAAGTTTTTCATCGCATCTTACCGTCTGTAAAATTAAACAAGCGCAGCTTTGTGGTTATCTTTTTATTGACTTTCAAGAGCTTGGCATATAACGTATAGTATTGTTTTAACGTTAAATTGAACTAATGCTAACTTGAACTTTACGGAGACTTTTAATGAAAATCACTTTACCGCTTTTACTAACCACTGTTTTGGTGCTCTCAGGCTGTGGACACAGCCACATGATGCATAGCCATGGCCCTGCAACAGAGCCACTCAAAGCCGCTGCAAGCACACCCGTTGTTTTCGGCACTTACAACAAGGTTGCCGCAGTATCGGGTACGAGTTTGTATTTCATCAACCTGAAGAATGGTGACACAGTAACTGGCCCTGTAAACGTTCAATTCGGTCTCAAAGGAATGGGAGTAGCACCTGCTGGTGTTGAAAAGGCCGCCACTGGCCACCACCACTTATTGATTGATGTCGCTGAGCTAGACATCAATGCAGGCATTCCTGTGAGCGATAACCATCGCCATTTTGGTGCGGGACAAACCGAGGCGTCAGTCACACTAAAACCTGGTGTTCACACTCTGCAGCTCGTGTTGGGCGACCAAAATCACATTCCTCACCACCCTGTCGTGATGAGTGAGCGCATCACAATTACTGTTAAGTAAACAAAAGTATTTTCTAAAACCACGCACCTGTGCACAGATCTGTGCACAGGTTCTTATTACGCCCCTCTAAATTTAGCGGGGCGTTTTTCTTTGAAAGCCATCACACCCTCAATGTAATCATGTGTGTGCCCCATGGCAGATTGAGCGTCACGCTCGGCGTCCAATTGTTGATTCAAGGTGCGGGTTGAGGCATCGCGCAGCAAATGACGGGTTGCAACCATCGCCTTGGTGGGCATGGCGGCTAGACGTTCAGCCAGTGCTGTAGCGGCAGTAACGCAGTCTTCACCCTCTTTGACAACGTCCCAAATCATGCCCCATTCTTTTGCTTGGGCAGCAGTCAATTTGTCGCCCGTCAGCGCCAAACCCATGGCCCGCGCCAAACCAAGGCGTTGCGGTAAAAACCAACTTCCACCCGCATCTGGAATCAGTCCAATTTTGCTGAAAGCTTGAATAAAACTTGCATTTGGTGCTGCAATCGCCATGTCGCAACTCATTACCAGTGAAGCACCCGCACCAGCCGCTACGCCGTTCACCGCGGCAATAGTAGGCATGCGCAAGTTTTGCAACCGGCGCGCTGTGGGGTTGAACAGTTGGTCAATCACTGGGCCAGGGTCGGCACGGCGCATCAAGTCCTGCACATTCGGGCCTGGCGCGAAGTCAAACTCAGCCAAATCTGCACCCGCGCAAAAAGCACGACCTGCACCAGTGATGACCAAGGCGCGAATGCTAGCATTTGCTTGCGCCTTATCCAATGCCGCCCACAGCTCAGTGTGCATTTGGCGGGTAAAGCTGTTGAGTGCTTCAGGGCGATTCAGCGTGACAACGGCAACTGCGCCGTGCTCTGCATATAAAACTGTTGACGTACTCATGTTCGCTTCCTGTAAGTTATTTTAGAATCGTACCGTTTTTCGCAACCCGCATTGCTAGTTGACTCAAAGCTGCATAGGCAATACCCGCTTGCTCGTCCCATTCGGTAACAGCCTTACCTTGCAAAGAGACCAAGTCTATATCACCTCGCGCCGCAGGGCCGGTTAAAGCTTTCGTTGCTCCTTGCGAAGTGATATTTTGAACAGCCTTATTCAGCAACGACACATTCAAGGGTGCAATCAGTTCTTTTGGCATTCCAGTGCTGCTCCAAAGATCTGACGCAACCACTTGAAGCACGGGCAAAAAATTAGTAGCAAAAACAGCCGCAGCATGGTATCGCACCTTGTCCTTAGCGTCCAAATTAAAGCAGTTGGCACCAATAGCTTCGAATGCGGTTTGTAAAGTTTGCTTAGCATCGACATCGCCTTCCAATGCGCATGGCGTGCCTATAAATTGATGAATGGCAGAGCTTGGGTCACTGAAGCTCAAAATACAATGTGCGCTAGCTATCTTGCATGATAGGGCGCGCAAAGGAGACATCACTTCGGCGGCCAATGCGCCACTGCAATGAAAAACAATGGCTGGCTTGTTACCAGATAAATACCGCGCCAAAAGCTTTGCGGTCGCAGCTATTTGCGAATCAGGCACAGCTATAAGCCATACATCTGCAGGCTGCATATCTTCAATCTGCGACACAGCTCTGCCAGCGCCAACAAATTGAATAGCTTGCCTGGTGCTACCCATAGTTGTGTTCAAAACATCTTGAATGGCAAAGACCTCTTTGTCACGCCACAAATACCCCAAAGTGCAGCCAACCCGGCCACACCCTAATATATTTATAGTTTTCAATGCAACACCAGCTCAGAATTCAAGATTTGTCGCGTTTGCTCGATATCAGCCTTGAACTGGACCAGCAAACCTTTTAAATTGTCCATGGTTGAGTCAAGCGCAAGGTATTCAATCCTAGATAGTGTGTTGGCCATAGCGGTCAAACCTAACAACAAACATACACCTTTCATGGTATGTGCACTTTCAACAAGAACCTCTCTCATTTCAGAGTCGATGACCTTCGAGAGACTGCTCATCGCTTGCTCATCGTCCCCCAAAAAAATCGCTAGCTGCTTTTTGACCATGTCCACTGGCATCAACTCCTGAAATTCTTTAAAGATTCTAATATTGACGACTTCAGGTGTGGAAGTTTTAAAGGGGACTTCTATTTCAGGCAAAAACATATCAAGATGGTTCAATGTCACTTCGAAACTACGATTCAAAGCTTGCCTCAAGCTATTAGCTTGAATTGGTTTAGACAAAAACTCAGTAACGCCCGCCTCAAAAGCTAGTCGCCTAGCTTCTGGCAAAATGTCCGCGCTTACCATGATGATTTTAATATCCCTAAGCGGACCTTCTAAATTACGGATGGCTCTGGTTGTACTGATACCGTCCATCACAGGCATGTGCAAATCCATCAATATGACATCGACGGCGCCCTCTTGCAAGCGGGCCAAAACGCGCTCACCATTTTCGCAACTGACCGTCGTATGCCCCATATTTTCTAGCAAAATTTGTAGATATTTAACATTAACGGGATGATCTTCAGCAATCAAAATGCGCAAATTCTGTACAGATTCGAAGGGCACGACTGTTTGTACCACTGGCACGATTGCTGTTTTGTAAGGAAACTCAAAGGTAAAAGTGGTTCCCACACCTTCAATGCTGCTAACACATATACCGCCACCCATCAGCTTTGCCAGATTTAGCGAAATCTCTAAACCTAGACCAGAACCACCGTAACGACGATGTATTGTGTTGTCGCCTTGATGAAACCTTGCGAATAATCCTTTGACAGTTTGTGCACTCATGCCGATGCCGGAATCTCTCACTTTGAATGATAAGACGGGCAACTGGCCATCAGCCTTTGAAGTCAAAACCGTCAAATCGAGAACCACCTGCCCTACATCCGTAAATTTGATCGCATTGCTTAGCAAGTTAAACAATACCTGACTCAAGCGCTTGGCATCTGCTTCAATCCATGTTGGTAGGGCGCCAATACCTATGACTTGAAAATCAATCTTCTTTTGACGAGCCGCGGATTGCATCAGGGCTTCAACATCAGAAATCAAATTCGGCAGATTTAAAGGCGCAATGTTCAGAGCCATAGAGCCAGACTCGATGGCAGAGGTATCGAGAATATCGTTCAGAATACCAAGCAAGTGTCGTGAAGAAGCTAGTGCTGTGTTGGCGTAATCTAGCTGTACATTTGTCAGCGGTGTCTCGGACAACAAATGCAGCATCCCCATCAGCCCTTGAAATGGCGTTCGCAATTCATGACTCATGTTTGCCAAAAACATGCTTTTAGCTTTATTGGCTTGATCTGCATGCTGGCTAGCTACCCTCATGTCAGCTGTAAGGCTGATTAATTCTGAGTTTTGTGCGCGCTGCTTGATGATATAAATCACCAATACCAGCAATGCGCCAATCAATAGAAACCACTGAACAGCAATCAATCGAAATATCCACTTACCCTGATCTTCGACCAAAGCCGCCTGCTCGTCGTTCATGCGATAGACCACAATCTCTGCTGTATTAGATAAATTCAACAACAACAAAGTGTTTTTGTCTATCTCATTAAAGATGAGCTTGACATCTTGTGGACTAACTTCTGTCTGACCCAGACGCTCCATGATGGGATCGGCATACTTAATGAATGCCTCCATGCCATCCACCACATTTTTAAACTCTTGGATGTCTTTCAGCACCTCAAGGCTGGGCGCGTTTTTCAAAATCAAAAACCTGCTGATCAATATCTCATAGCGCTTCTTCAGATTCTGCAGAGAATCAGGCGTTTGTTCAGACAAATGCTCAAATTCATTGTGTGCGATGGCAGCAAAGCGTGAATGCTCTCGCTCTAACATGTAAGTCAAAGGGAATATTGAATCAACACTGTAATGCAGAGGCTTGAGCGCATTGTTTTTATACTGCGTATAAAACATTGCCAATGGCAAGATAGCCAAGCACATCAAAGGCACGACGACGCCAGCCCATTTACCCAAACTCAACTTAAATCTGTGCTGGCGCAAATTTTTCAGGGGAAATTTGAATTTATGCAACATGCTTTAGCTTTTGCGTTAGCTCTAATGTTGCTTTCAAATTTATTTCATTCAACAGAAATAGACTGAAGCTGCCAAATGCATCGACTAAAGTACACTGAGGTTTTGATTTCAGGGAACTGTGCAAAAGGATACATCACGAATAAAGGTCCTTTGTCACGCACAGCCAAAGGTTTACCATCGATTTGCCTAGCCAAAATAACCCCATACTTTTTGGCGTCCTCTACAGGAATATTTACTTTATAGTCATTCAATGCATTGGCTCTTAGATTAGTACCTGTAGCATTTACAGCAGCCAAAACGTCTGTTAAGAGCGGTCCTGTAAATTTGACTACACCCTTGGTCCAAGGCGTTTCAGTGACGATGGTTTTCTGAGGCAGCGCATCTAGCATAGCGTCATCAAATTCAGCTGCATCAGCTGAATTTTTGACTCCAATCTTGCCGTTGACCTTAAGAACCACTGGGCCTACCACCTTTGTCTTGCTCAAATCAAGCGCGTAAACGCTGCCTGCAGAAGCAACCAAAAATGCAGCGACAAAAAGTCTGTGCAATAAATTTAGTGAAAAAAGTTTATTCATAATACTTGTGATGAGTGATTTAGCATTACTGACAAGAACCAAAAGTGCTGTGTGAATAACAAGTTTCAATATATCTATAAATCACACACCTTTTTTTATTCTCTCACTTATTGTTACCATTTTTTAACAATTTGATACAAATTTACTTGATAAGTGTGACATTTTTTATGTTTTTTATCAGTTTAGTTACTAATCGCTGATGCAGCCATCATTTTTTGTATCTCGTTTTGGCCTTGCGAAGAACCACTCATCGGCACTTGATCATTTGTTCGAGCGGTTACGTCCGCCAAACTCAAGGCTAGATTTTCGGGGGCTAATTTGCCCAAACCTATATGAACGCCTTGGGTCAGAGTGATATGCGCTGCCTCAAATGTGCCGGCACCAGCACACAAAATTGTTCGAGTCGGCGCATTTTCAGCAACCATCACCAACATAGCGGGGACGACTGCTTCGGGTTTCAAAGCAGCTAACACTTCTTCCGACATTAAGCCCTCAGTCATACGCGTCGCAGCCGTTGGCGCTAAGCAATTCACGCGGATATCGTTTTTAGCGCCTTCAATGGACAACGTCTGCATCAACCCCACCAGCGCCATTTTGGCAGCGCCGTAGTTAGATTGGCCAAAGTTGCCGTACAAGCCACTGGATGATGTGGTCATCACAATACGGCCATATTTTTGCTCGTTCATGATCGCCCATACCGCTTTGGTGCAGTTCACCGCGCCCATCAAATGCACGTCCACCACCAAGGCAAAGTCGGCTATTTCCATCTTGGCAAAGCTTTTGTCACGCAGAATGCCTGCGTTGTTGACCAATATATCAATCCTGCCCCACTTCGCCTTAGCCTCTGCCACCATGGCTTGCACAGCAGCAAAGTCGGTAACGGATGCGCCATTGGCGATCGCTTCGCCACCTGCGGCAAGGATTTCTTGTACCACGGCCTGAGCCGCCGTCACAGAGCCAGTCCCAGAAGCACCATCCCGTGCGCCGCCCAAATCGTTCACCACCACTTTTGCGCCCCGCGCCGCCAAAGCCAAGGCATGTTGGCGACCCAAGCCACCGCCTGCACCGGTCACAATAGCAACACGACCTTTAAAATCCAGTGAATCTAACGACATGCCTTGTTCCTTTAATTGAAAATCTAAAAAATCTAAACGCCATTATGGAATTAAACCACCAAGCCATAGAAACCCCTGTCCGCGACGCGTCAACCGTCGTTTTATTACGCGACGCACCTGCGGGTTTAGAAGTGTTTTTGATGAAACGCAGTGGTTTGTCTGACGTTTTGGGTGGCGCTTATGTCTTCCCCGGTGGTAAGTTAGATGCAGCAGATGCGATGGACGACTTGCCGAACCGCCTAGACCAAACGCCGCTAGCCTTGCATGCGGCGCTGAATGAACCCGCCCTACAACACCACAGAGCCGCAGCGTTATACGTGGCCGCTTTACGAGAAGCGTTCGAAGAGTCTGGTGTACTTTTTGCCGAAGGTGCCACGACAGAAGTTACCGAGCAAGCTACGCAAATGCTCAGAGATGGGACAAGCTTCCCAAATGTACTGATTCAACTGGGCTTGCGGCTACAAACCCGACATGTACAGCCGTGGTCGCGCTGGATCACACCAAAAATGGCTTCTGTATCCACCAAACGCTTTGACACTCGCTTTTTTATAGCAGCCGTACCCAACCATCAAACGGCGACGCACGATAATTTTGAGACGACAACAAGCGTTTGGTTAACCCCACGCGCTGCGCTGGAAGAATATTGGAGCGGCGGCATCGCCCTTGCGCCACCGCAAATCATGAGCTTGGCGCATCTGTCGCACCACCGCACGGTTGCCAGCGCTTTGGCAGAAGCCCGTAGTAAACCGCCAGCCGTCATTGAGCCTGAGCCGTTTGACTACGATGGCATCCGCACCATCACCTACCCTGGCGACCCGCAACACTCAGTCCGCCAACGCGCCCTGCCCGGCCCCACGCGGCTGCGTTACGCCAACAAGCGGTTTGAGCCTATTAATGGGTTTGAGGCGCTGTTTTTGCGGGAATGAGCGTATTTAAGGCTGCAAACCAGGCGTCCACCTGATCCGGATCGTTACAAGTCCGCAGCGCCATGTAGGCGACTTCAGCTTCAGGGTACTGGCGGCGCAAGAAGTTCAGCCATTGCTTGAACCGACCCGTTCTGGATTTTCTGTCCAAGCGGTTACAAACGAGTTCCCAAAAATCATGCAGCAAGGGTTGAATCGATTGCCAGCTAGACGCATAAGCTAACCCTTTGATGTCGTTCTTAATTTCATTAGCTAAACCCGGGTTTTGAACCATGCCGCGCCCTATCATCAGCGTGTCGCAGCCCGAGAGTTCTTGACAGCGCTTGGCATCTTCAACGTTCCAAATCTCACCATTAGCGATGACTTTGATATCGACAACTGCACGAATATCCGCAATCCGCGCCCAGTACGCGGGTGGTCTGTAGCCGTCAGCCTTGGTGCGGGCGTGGACGACCAGTTCGTTGGCACCACTGGAAGCAATGGCGATAGCGCATTCTTCAGCGCGGCTGTCGTCGTTAAAACCCAGCCGCATTTTGGCGGAGACTGGGATGTTGGACGGCACAGCACGGCGCACGGCTGCTACGATTTTTGCAACAAGCTCAGGCTCATCCAACAGCGCTGCACCACCGCCGTGGCGGTTCACCACTTTGGCGGGGCAGCCGAAATTGAGGTCGATACCGGGTGGGTTTAGTCTGGCTAATACTGCTGCGTTATCAGCCAAACAATAGGGATCAGAACCTAATAATTGCGGTCGAACGGGCACGCCTGCGAACGTCAACCCCTTGTTCAACAGCTCAGGCACCACGCGGTAAAACACGCGGTCTGGCAGCTCAGTATTCGTCACCCGAATGAACTCAGACACGCACCTGTCCACCCCACCCACGCGGGTGAGGATGTCGCGCAGCACGAAGTCCAATAGCCCCTCCATGGGGGCGAGAAGAATGGTCAAACTAGATTAGTTCGCGCCAATAAAGTCTTTTTTACCAATCTCAACACCGTTGTGGCGCAAGATGTTGTACGCAGTCGTCGTATGGAAAAAGAAATGCGGAATCGCATAAGTCAACAAATACGCTTGGCCAGCAAACGTGCGCTCACGCGCTGTGCCTGGCGAGGTGACGATAACGCGCTCTTCGCTGCCGTTGATGCTGGCAGCTGGAATCGCGCCAATCAGCCCCAAAGTCTTGGCAATACGTGCTTGCAAGTCTGCGAAAGACACTTCGGTATCGGCAATCGGTGTCACCTCTTGCCCCGCCAAACGCTGGCAAGTGCCTTTGGCAAAATCGCAAGCAATTTGCACTTGGCGCGTCAAATTAAACATGTCCGGGAACATCCGGCTTTGCAAGAAAACCTCTGGCGCGACGTTTTTAGCCGTAGCGTGTGCTTCGGCCTTGGTCAAAAAATTGCTCAAACCACCCAACATTTGCTGAAACAAAGGCACAGAAGCGGCGTACATAGATATAGACATGGGGGTTTCCTTAAAAATGTGGATACTAACGAAAGCGAAAGCGCCAAGTCTACAACCATTAACAAAACCATGCCCGCAGCACTTTTCACAGTTACCTTGATGCCAGAAAACCTGCAATTTCAAGCAGACAGAGACAAAACCATCCTGCAATCGGCGGAAAGAGCCCAAATCTACCCCCTAAGCTCCTGCCGCAACGGCACCTGCCGCACCTGCATCAGCACCCTCATCAGCGGCGACATCCGCTATAACACCGACTGGCCGGGCCTGAGTGCCGAGGAAAAACAAGCCGGTTTGATGCTCCCCTGCTGTGCACAGCCGTTGAGTGACTTGGTGATGAAATTAGAGGCTTAAATATTACTCTAGCCGGCGTATTTATTGTCTAATATGCTATTTTATTTATAGCATAAATAGTTTAACTTTGGCTTACTACGCATTTTGACAAGAAGGGTTTGGAACAGCTTTTTTCGTTCCAGCAATGATTGTTACTCATTGGCTGTAGACCTATAAGTAACATGATGTGAGTATTGCCAGCATGAATATTCAAGTACATTTTGGCAAGCAGGTAAAACATTTTCGAGAACTCAAAACTTGGTCTCAAGAGAATCTAGCTGAAGAATCTGGACTTCACCGCACATACATTAGCGGAATAGAAAGAGGACGTAGGAATCCTACGCTTTTAATACTAAATCGAATCGCAATCGCCCTCGACATTGAACCTTCTCTCTTATTGACGGAGGTGAAGCCATGAGTTCCACGTATTCAACAAAAGAAGAGTTGCGAGGAATAGCGAATTATTTAAAGGCGTACATGAAAATTCCATTCTTTCAGGATGATTCAATTCCTGGAAAAATTATGGAAAAAATAATTTCCATTGTTAGAAATGGGGAACAACTGGTAACTTATGATTATGTAGATGTTTGCATTCATAACGATGTTGGCTGGAGTGTAAAATCGACCAAAGAAAATACACCCCTGACGTGGAAGCGTGCCAAAATCCCAAACTCCGCATCACTGATATTAGAATCTGAAAATGATCCCGTCCATTGTCAAAAATTGGGGGATTTAATAATTTCTTTCTGCAATAATCATATTACAGAAAGTATGAATAAATACAATTTGAATAGTGTAGGATACTCTCGCTTAGTATTGTATAAAAATAATACTGCAATATATTTTGAACGAGAGCTTTGTAATTCAAAAAATTCAAATTTATTCAATGCGATTGATTACACATGGAAATGGTCAAAAGCAAAAAACACCAAAGGAAAAGAGCAACTAACGGCACTGCACGGAACGAATAAAAAAACCAATAAAAAAGAATTCGCTTGGCACGGCAAAGGTGAAAATCAGCTTCATTTCACTGGGGAAAAAGAGTGGTGGCCAAAGTTCCCCAAAGAAATCACTTCAAATTCTACGGAATGTATATTTTCTGCGGACAATCATGCCATTGCATTTAGTCTTCCATCAGAAAAAGTAGACTGGGTGAAATTAGTCGCATTTCTTACTACTGTCAGTTGATTTAGCATACTTTTAACAATTGTTTCCGCTAGCAATGGTGGCACCGCATTTCCTAGTTGCCCCGCCTGATCGGTAAACGAACCAACGAATTCAAACGTATCAGGAAAACTCTGAATCCGAGATATTTCTCGTATTGATATTGTTCGAATATCGACTGGATGACCCCACCTGCCTGAACCAGGGTGAAAAACCCAGCGTGTGATTGTTGGTGCAATCATTGTTTTTGTTAAGCGTCCATAAGCACCACTAAATCCACCTTTTGTTTTTAGATGAGGAGGTAAATCTTTATTGCCTTGACCAGGCAATAAAGATGACATTCTTTCATATTGTTTTGGTTGCATATTTCTTGCAACATGATTAGATGTCACGGCAAGCTTACCCCTCATTAACTGTTGAAACTCATTTTGAGGTTCCAGTTTATAAGGCGTTTTTTCAGTGCCTTGGCCGTGCTCTAATTCAGGTAAATCACCTATAGCATCCCAAACTGATATATGTTCTGGCACTCCAAATAAGTCATTGTTTGATCTTTCACCTTTTGTTGGTGCTTTATGTGTCGGATGCGGTGAGGAAAAGCTGACGCCGAATCGATTTGCCATAAAAAAAGCCCTACGCCGTCTCTGTGGAACACCGAAGTCAGCGGCATTTAAGACAACAGAAGTAACTGTATAGCCAGCCTCCTCCAAACGAGATATGACCTCAAGCGAGTAAATTTGCTCAAATCCATTTTTCATTTCGGCTACGTTTTCCATCAGAATCATTTCTGGTTGAATATATTCACAATAATTCAAAAAAGATTTAACGAGCAAATTTTTAGGATCTTCTAAAAATCTATTTTTTCTAGGAACATTTTTAGAAAATCCCTGACACGGTGGGCCTCCCACCAAGAGTGTTAAATCACGCGGTTTTAATCCAAACTGGTCAAAAAAATCTTCTGCTGATATTTTTGTAATATCTTGATTAATGGCCTTTGCATCAGGAAAATTATGAGAGTATGAAGCTAAATATTTTTTCTCGATATCTATTCCTGCGACCACTTTAAATCCGGCGCGCTCTAAGCCAACAGATATACCTCCACATCCACAGAATAAATCAATGGCTAGATGTAAATTTTTCTCTTTTGATTTCATAATGATTTTAGTTTAACTCAAACTACGCTAAAGAACGTTTTAAGCGAATCTCTTCCAGCTTCGCGCCGCCTACTTCCACGGTTTTCAGGGTGGTCATTTCGCGTTTGAAGCCTGCTTTGTCGTAAAACTCCAAGGCGCGTTCGTTTTGGACGAGCACCCACAGGGTGGCTTCTGTGAATTCTTCTTCTTGCATGCCTTCGCGGGCAGCGTCCCACAGCGCCAAGCCGACGCCTTTGCCCCAATGCTCGGGGTCAACGTAAACGGCCCAGATTTCGCCGGTGGTGGGTTTGGTTTTGGCATCGCGGGAGCGGTCGAAACCTACGAAGCCGACAACTTTTTCGCCGGTTTTGGTGGAGCCCATGGCGACCCAGACTTGGGGCTCTGAGTATTCGATAGCGTCCGTCCAGAAGGCAGCGCGTTTTTCTGACGAGAGATTGTCCAAATGCTCATCCGCCATGATGCCGGCGTAGGCGATTTGCCAAGCGCGGATGTGGATGGCGGTGATAGCGGGGACATCGCCCAGAGTTGCGGGGCGGACAGTGATGTTTTGCATGATGGTTAGATGGTGAATATGATGTAAAGCTATTTAAAATACCGCATTCGTTTGACGAATTTATAGGCGTATTGGGTACGATAATACCTACACAAAATCACTTTTTTACATCACAGGAGAAAAATCATGGCAAAAGGTCTCGGATCACAAAAAATGGTTAAAAAACCGAAGAAAGATACAGCTCCGCCTAAAGTCGTGTCAGCCGACGCGCCGCGCCCATCTGTGGTGACACAAGTGCCTTTGCGCGGCAAAGCGGCTAAGTTGCCTAAAAAGTAAGCAAGTTTGACTGCAGAATTGCCCTCCTCAGAACCCGCTGACGCAGCGGTCAAAGCGCCGACGCAAGCGAGAAACCCCCTGCACGGCGTGACCTTGGAGGCGATGGTGACTGCGCTGCAATCCCACTACGGCTGGGACGAGCTGGGGCAGCGCATCCATATTCGCAGCTTTGTGCTCGACCCCAGCGTGGCGTCCAGCCTGAAGTTTTTGCGCAAAACGCCTTGGGCGCGTGAGAAGGTGGAGAGTTTGTATTTGTTCATGCTGCGTGAGCAAAAGCGACCTGTGCATCAGCGCCGCTCGGACAGCCCGTCCTAGCAACACCACTAGTTTTCATTTGTGTTACCCGTCAAAAACGGCGTCGGCCCTAGTGTCGTCGGTCTGCCAAAAGACGATCAATTCAAATGGCACACCATCACCGACTTCTTAGTTGACCGCTTCCCCTCCATCCCCCGCGCCACTTGGCTGCAGCGCATTGCCGATGGCGATGTTGAGGACGAATTTGGCGTACCCGTCACCCCAGAGCGCCCCTACCAAGGCCACATTCGCGTTTATTACTACCGCGATTTACCCGTCGAGGAACGCATCCCCTTCGACGAAGTGATCTTGCATCAAGACGAGCACCTCATCGTCGTCGACAAGCCACATTTCCTGCCCGTCACCCCGTCAGGCAAATACCTGCAAGAAACCGTGCTGGTGCGGCTGAAACGCAAACTGGGCTTGGACGATTTGGTGCCCATTCATCGCATTGACCGCGACACAGCGGGCTTGGTGCTGTTCAGCGTCCAACCTGCCACCCGCGACGCCTACCAAGCCCTTTTCCGCGACCGCGCTGTGCATAAAACCTACGAGGCGATTGCGCCGTGGCGGTCTGATTTAACCTTCCCGCTGACCCGCGAAAGCCGCATCGTCGAAGACAAATCAGAGGGTAGAGGTTTCATGACGCAGACTGAAGTAGAAGCTTCACCCAACGCCCCATTGAATTCGTTGACCCATATTCAAGTCCTTGAAGTCAAAGGAAATTTCGCCCACTACCAGCTAAAACCCGTCACCGGTAAGCGCCACCAGCTTCGCGTCCACATGCATGCGTTAGGCATCCCGATTCTGGGTGACGGCATCTACCCCGTGTTGACGCCAGAGGGGCAGATTGACTATGAGAACCCGCTGCAACTGCTTGCGAAATCGATTGAATGGGTTGATCCAATCTCAAAAGAAGCTAGGCGGTTTGAGAGTCGGCTTCAATTGAAATTAGTCTAATTAGCTATAAATTTAATAGCTGCTTAGGCATAAAATACGCCGGCTAGAGGCATCTTTACACCCTAATTTTTCACTTTCGACAGTTCATCCCATGCTGTAGAAAAACTCCTCTTTCACGATCTTCCCATTCGCTACGGTATAAAGTGCCGCTTCCTCCATGGTGAAACGCATGTTTTGCGGTTTAAAGGTCACGTCATAAGTGAAGCGGACGATGAATTTGTCGCCGTTCGGCCAAGGGCCTTCGACTTTGGCGGAATGGATGTCGTGGTTCTCGCGCCACCACACACCCTTGCCGCGCACGCCTTCAATGCCTTTGGTCATTGGGTCTGTGCCAGGCGGGCCGCCGGCTTCTACGCTGATCACATCTTCAGCCAACAGCGTATTGACGGCTTCTTCGTTTTTGCCTTCGCGGCACAGCTCAACCAGTTTTTTGCCAATCTCTAAGGTATTCATAGGTGCTCCTGTTCAATTGATAGTCAGTGTGATAAATTGAAAGCTTATCACTTTTGTACCTTTTAGGAGCGCCCGTGAAGCAACTCGAAACAGATTATTTGATCATCGGTAGCGGCGCTTCGGGTATGGCATTTGCCGATACACTGGTGCAAGAATCCGACGCAACCATCACCATCGTAGACCGACACGCCAAACCGGGTGGGCATTGGAACGACGCTTACCCGTTTGTGACGCTGCACCAACCCTCGGCTTTTTACGGCGTGAATTCTATGGATTTAGGCGCTAATCGCAAAGACACAGCGGGAGCGAACCAAGGCATGTACGAACTGGCTTCGGGCCCAGAGATCAACGGCTATTACGACAAGGTGATGAACCAGAAACTGCTACCCAGCGGGCGGGTGAGTTACTTTCCTATGAGCAATTATTTGGCGCAGGATGATTCAGGGAAGGATGATGCTGGCGTTCACACGTTTGAGTCCATCTTGTCAGGCGAAAAAACGCAAGTTAATGTGCGTAAAAAACTGGTGGATGCCAACTACTACAGCCCCACCGTGCCGTCTACCCACACGCGTAAGTTCAAAGTGGCTGACGGCGTGCGCTGCATTGCCCCGAATGCGCTGACCCAACTTTGGCAAACGCCAAGCAAAGAAGACAGATCCACCAAATTTTGCATCATAGGTGCTGGCAAAACCGCCATGGATGCCGGCATTTGGTTGCTCAACCACGGCGCAGCGCCCGACAGCATCAGCTGGGTGATGCCGCGCGACTCTTGGCTGGTCAACCGCCTGACCACCCAGCCGGGCGAGGAGTTTTTTAAAGATTCCATCGGTGGCCAAGTCACGCAAATGGCTTGTTTTGCCAACGCCACCAGCATCGACGACTTGTTTTTACGCATGGAAGCCAGCGACCAAATGCTACGCATTTACCCCGAGCACCTGCCTACGATGTTCCATTTTGCAACGGTGTCTAAGGGTGAAATAGCGATGTTGCAGCGCATCAAAAACGTGATTCGTATGGGGCGCGTGCAAGCGCTAGAGCCTGCCAATATGGTACTGGATAAAGGAAATGTTGCCATGGCAACGGGTACGCTGTACATAGACTGCACTGCGTCTGCCGTGGAGCCCCGCGCTATGCCACCTATTTTTGATGGCAACAAAATCATGCTACAACTCGTCCGCGCCCCGCTGCCGACATTCAGCGCAGCGTTGATTGCCTACGTGGAAGCCCACTATACCGACGAAGAACAGAAAAACAAGCTCTGCGGCAACGTGCCTTTTCCGCACTGCCTTGCTGACTACCCACGCACCATGGCCGCAAATATGACCAACCAAATGCATTGGGGGCAAGACAAAGCATTGCGAAACTGGATGCGCGACAGCCGGCTAGACGGTTTTGGCAAACTGATGAGCAATATCGACCCTAGCGATCTTGAAAAATTGAAGATCATCGGCGACTTGCGTACCCAAGCCATGGCTGCAATGGCGAACTTGCCAAGACTGATGGCAGCTTAAGCAGGTTTAACCCCGTCGTGTTTACCGTGGATCGTAAGCCAACAGCTGCTGAACAAGGCTTTGCAAATGCCCCTGCAGCGTCTCAAACCCCGCATGCAGCGCCAAGCTGTTTTCGTCCATATACAGCTTGCGGTTGATCTCTAGCTGCACGCTGTGGCGCTTCTGCACAGGCTTACCGTAGCGGCGCACCAACTCTACCCCTTTGTAGGGATGGTTGATGGCGACGCTATAACCATGTTGCACCAGTTGCTCCTGAATAAGGAGCATCAAGTCTTCGCTAGAGGTGGTGTTATCGCGATTACCAATCACAAAATCGGCATGTACCAAACCCGGAAAATCCGTCGCATGGCTGCTGCTGATGGCGGGCATGCTGTGGCAATTGATGTGGATACTGTAGCCGTGGCGGGCGTGGGCTGCGCCTATCGCGCTGCCCACCGCTGAATGGTAGGGCTGCCAGCAGTTGGTAATGCGCTGCTGCACCTCTGCCACGCTCAGCAGGCGGTCGTACAGCGGCAAACCATCGTCCGTCATCCGCCAAATCAGCCCCTTACCCAAGCGAAGTTTAGACTGAACTGCAGCATCTTGCTCGCCCAAATCATCTGGCCAAGCGCCTGACAGCATGCTGGGGTCAATCTCGGTGACGTTGCGGTTCGCGTCTAAATAACTGCGCGGAAAATGCGCTTCCACCCAGGCCACGCCCAAGGTGGGGGCGAAGCTGTAGAGCTTCTCAACATGCGTATCTTCCGCACGGCGCAAAGTGGCAAGGTCACACACATAGCCAAAATCTTGCGGGTAATCAGTGCCGCTGTGCGGCGAGTCCAGCACCAGCGGCGTGCTGCCTGCACTGGTGGAGATGAACTTGTTTGGTGCTGATTGAGGCATAAAAATAGGCGCAAAAATAGGCAAGATTAGTCAAATTTAAGCATATTCTTGCTATATTTTTGCTATATTTTTAATAGCTATTTAGGCAACAAACACAACGGCTAGATGCTAATTTAGGTATATTTTCGGCATGAAATTTGAGTTTTAACCCAATTTTTCATTATCCGAGTTTTTCAATAACCCAGCCCTGCGCGCTCGCTAGCGCCTTGTCTAGTCCGCTGGCATCCGTACCACCCGCCATCGCCATGTCCGGCCGGCCACCGCCTTTGCCACCAACTTGTGCAGCCAAGAAGTTGACTAGGTCGCCGGATTTGACTTTACCCATCACATCAGCCGTCGCACCGGTGGCGAGCTGCACTTTGCCTGCATCGCTGCTGGCCAAGACGACCACGGCTGATTTCAGCTTGTCCTTCAACTTGCTCACGGTGTCGCGCAAAGTTTGTGCAGCATCAGCCGCGCTCACATTTTCCATTCTGGCGACTAGGAATTTAATGCCTTTTAAATCAATGGCTTGCGACAACAAAGCATCGCCTTGGTGTGAGGCAAGTTGCCCTTTAAGACCAGCGATTTCTTTTTCCAGCGCTTTGTTTTGATCCAGCAAGCTTTGCAATCTGTCGCCCAGCTCAGGTACGGTAACCTTCAGCGCGGCTGCGGCTTTGGAGGCTGTGGCTTCCAAATCTTGCAAATACGCCAGCGCGTTTTGACCCGTCACCGCCTCGATACGGCGCACGCCAGACGCAATACCGCCCTCAGACACGATTTTGAACAGCCCAATGTCACCCGTGCGCTGCACGTGAACGCCGCCGCAGAGCTCTTTGGATGAGCCGATTTCCAGTACGCGAACGCTTTCGCCATACTTTTCACCAAACAGCATCATCGCGCCTGTGGCTTTGGCAGATTCAATGTCCATGACTTTGGCGAATGCTGCTGCATTGCCTAAAATTTCAGCATTCACCTGAGCTTCAATCGCCAGAATCTGCGCGTCCGTCACTGGTGCGTTGTGCGCAAAGTCGAAACGGGTGCGCTCGGCGTTGACCAAGCTGCCCTTTTGCTGCACATGCTCACCCAGCACTTCGCGCAGGGCTTTGTGCATCAAATGGGTGGCGCTGTGGTTGCGAATGGTTTTAGCGCGGGTCGCCAAATTGACCTGTGCGGTCACAGCATCGCCGACTTTCAAGCTGCCGGAGCTCAACACGCCGTGGTGGCCGTAGACATCTGCTTTGATTTTTTGGGTGTCTTGGACTTCGAAATTTCCAGATGCTGCGCTAATCGTGCCCTCATCTCCGACTTGACCGCCGCTCTCAGCGTAGAAAGGCGTGGTATCAAGCACGATAACGCCGTTTTGACCTGCATTTAGCACACTAGCCGGCGTTCCTTCTACATAGAGAGCTATTATTTTTGAAGTAGCTTGGAGCTGCTCGTAACCCACAAAGTCGTTCAACGCACCGCTGTATTCCAGCGCTTTGTCCATTTTGAACTTGCCTGCAGCGCGAGCCATGGTTTTTTGACGCAGCATGGCGGCGTCGAAACCGGCTTCATCCACTTCCACGCCACGGTCACGGCAGACGTCTGCGGTCAAATCCAGCGGGAAGCCGTAGGTGTCGTGCAGTTTGAAGGCGACATCGCCATCCAGCACCTTGTCGCCATCTTTCAACGAACCGTCCAACAGCTTCATGCCGGTTTCCAGCGTCTCAAAAAAGCGCTCTTCTTCTGTCTTCAACACCTCAGTGATGCGCTGCTGTTGCTTCGCCATATTGGGATAGGCTTCACCCATAACGCTGACCAAATCTGCCACCAGCTTATGGAAAAACGGCGTCTTTTTGCCCAGCAAATAGCCATGACGGATGGCGCGGCGGATGATGCGGCGCTGCACGTAGCCGCGGCCTTCGTTGCTGGGAACCACGCCGTCGCTCACCAAAAACGCAGTCGCGCGTATATGGTCGGCAATCACGCGCAGGCTCTTGTTGTTCAAGTCAGTCACGCCAGTTTCACGACCAGCGGCTTTGATCAGCGTGTCGAAAATATCGATTTCGTAGTTGCTGTGCACGTGTTGCAGGATGGCAGCCAGGCGCTCCAAGCCCATGCCGGTGTCCACGCACGGCGCAGGCAATTTGACCAGGCTGCCATCCGCCTGCATGTCAAACTGCATGAACACGTGGTTCCAAATCTCGATAAAACGGTCACCGTCTTCCTCTGGGCTGCCCGGTGGGCCGCCTGGAATGTGTGCCCCGTGGTCGTAAAAAATTTCAGAGCAAGGGCCGCACGGCCCTGTATCGGCCATCATCCAAAAGTTGTCAGAAGCATATTTTTTGCCTTTGTTGTCGCCAATGCGAACGATGCGGTCTGCGGGCAAACCAATCTCGTTGTGCCAAATATCGTAGGCTTCTTGGTCTTCGATATAGACCGTGGCCAGCAGCTTTTCAGCCGGCAGGCCGTAGACTTTGGTCAGCAGCTCCCAGCCCCATTTGATGGAGTCGCGCTTGAAATAGTCGCCAAAACTCCAGTTGCCCATCATTTCAAAGAAAGTATGGTGGCGCGCGGTGTAGCCCACATTTTCCAAGTCGTTGTGCTTACCGCCCGCACGCAAACAGGCTTGTACGCTGGCCGCGCGCACGTAGGGACGCTTGTCCAGCCCCAAAAACACGTCTTTGAACTGCACCATGCCCGAGTTGGTGAACATCAACGTCGGGTCGTTGCCCGGCACCAAAGAGCTTGACGGCACGACCGTGTGCCCTTTGGCGGCGTAAAAGTCGAGGAAAGTCTTACGGATGTCGGCGACGGAGAATTTGGGTTGGGTGGCTGATTGGGTCATATTGGTCTACTTAGTCATTTCGCTCTATAAATCACAGGTAATCAGTGATTATAAAGTTTGCCAGCAAACCTTACTCCGTTCGCATTGAGCTTGTCGAAATACAGTTAAATACAGCGCCAAGCATTCATGTCTTGAATGCTCACGCTTTTACCACTTGACGCTTTGAGTATGCCCGCAAGATCAAGTATTGATTTGGTTTTAGCCCGAACAGTGATCGTGCCGTCTGGCATTAAATTCCATTGCAATTTGGTGCCTGCCTCAGTATGCAAAGCATCTCTGATGGGCTGGGGCACCGTCGTTTGACCTTTGGAATCAATAGTTGATACCAACATTTCGATGCCTATTTGTAAAACGCCTCAACCGTGCCCTTCAGCTTCACCGTCAGCGGGTAGCCCTTGCGGTCAACCTTTTTGCCCACAGGCACTTTGATCCACCCCTCGCTGATGCAATATTCCTCCACATCAAAGCGTTCTTTGTCGTTGAATTTGATACCCACATCGTGCTCAAAAATAGCAGCCACATGAAACGGGCTACGAGCGTCGGTGGAGAGGTGGTCTGGGAGAGTGGGTTTGGTGGTCGGTGTAGTTTCAGTCATGGAGAGATTTTAATTTAACTTATCTGCGATTGCCTTGATTTGGAAATAGATAACCTGCAAATCACGTTGAATCGTCTTCCACACGATTTCGAAATCTACTTTGTCGTACCCATGCGCAAGACGATTCCGCATAGCATACATAACTTCCCAAGGTATTTCGTTGTGCGTTGCAGCAAAGGCAGCATCAACTTTTTGAATGTTATTCGCTGCTTCACCAACGATTTCGATATTTCGAACTACGGCGTCTTGTATCAACTCACTAGCAAGAAAACCCATTTCATCAACATCTTCCGTGTGTCGCTCAATGCGCTCAATAGCTTGAAGAATATGCAACAAGTAGTCAGGAACACGCAAAGCCTTGTTCATACAGGAACAGCCTCAGCCAAAACGATATTGCGGAATTTTTCAGGCAACCCTTTTGGCGTCAAAACATCCACGGAAATTCCAAGCAGTTTTTCCAATTTCACCTGAATCGTCGCTACATCCATCAACGACGTCTCTGGTGTTGTATCAATCAAAATATCCAAGTCACTCCCCTCGACATCATTGCCATTCGCCACAGACCCAAACACGCGTGCATTGCAAGCATGGTGCAACTCAACCACGCTGCGTATGGCGCTGCGATGCGATTGAAGTGCTAGGGATGGTTTCATGGATATTTTCCTGTTTGCAATTTTATATATTACCCAGCCAACCCCACATAAACATTCTGCACATCATCATTCCCGTCAATCGCGCTCAAGAAGGCTTCTACTTCTTCTAGTTGCTCAGCGCTGAGGGTTGATGGATCGACAGGGTTTTTGGCTTTGTAGCCTAGTTTGGCAGACAGGACGGTGAAGCCGTGGGCGGGCAAAGCGCGGCTGACTAGGTCTAGGTCGGTGGCGTCTGAGTAGAAAATGGTGGTGGTGACTTTGCCGTCTTCATCTGCATCGCCGGCTTCAAAGTCTTGTGCACCGGCTTCTATGGCGGCTGTTTCGGCATCGGCGTCTTTGTTCGCTGGCTCGGCTTCGATGATGCCTAAATGGTCAAAATCCCAAGAGACTGAGCCAGAGGTGCCCAGCTGGCCTTTGCGGAAGAGGACGCGCATTTCGGGGGCGGTGCGTTTGACGTTGTCAGTCAGGCATTCGACCATGACGGCGACTTGGTGAGGGGCGAAGCCTTCGTAGATGACGTGCTCGTAGTTGACGACTTCACCCGTCAAACCTGCGCCCTTTTTGATGGCGCGATCTAATGTGTCCTTGGGCATGGAGACTTTGCGAGCCTGCTCCACGCACAAGCGCAGCTTGGAGTTGGATGCGGGGTCTGCGCCGTTACGCGCGGCGACCAAGATATCTTTGACCAAGCGGCCAAATAATTTACCTCTGGCACTCGCTGCCAGTTCTTTGCCTTTTGCTTTCCATTGCGCGCCCATGGCTGTCTTCCCTTTTTGTCTAAATCGATAAGGATAGATTATCCACGGTTAAACCTTAGACAAACCTCAGACAACCCCAGAAACACGCAAAGCTTCAATGGCTTCAGCGTTCAATCCCATCTCCCGCAAAACCTCGTCCGTATGCTCCCCCAAAGCTGGCGGTGCACACAGTAATACGGGTGGGGTCGCGGTAAGACGCAGCGGACTGGCCACTGTTGATATATTTTTGATAGCTGAATCGGCATTAAATACGCCGACTACAGGCTGTTTTACCTCTAAACCCCGCGCTTTTACCTGCTCATCCGCAAACGCCTGCCCAATGTCGTTGATAGGGCCGCAGGGCACGGCTTTGTCTTCTAAAAGGGTGATCCATTGCGCGGTGGTACGGGTGCGGGTGACCGTTTCCATAGCTGGAATCAGCTCGCCACGGTTGGTGTTGCGTCCGCTCATGGTAGCGAAGCGGGGGTCGGCAGACCATTCTGGTTTGCCGACGGCGTGGCAAAAGCGGGCAAATTGGCCGTCGTTGCCGATGGCCAGCAGCATCGCGCCGTCTGCCGTGGGGAAGTCTTGGTACGGCGCTAGGCTGGGGTGGCTGTTGCCTTGGCGCTGGGGGACTTTGCCGGTGTTCAAAAAACCGGCGGCTTGGTTGGCCAAAATCGCCATGCCGACGTCTAACAGCGCCATGTCGATGTGCTGCCCTGCGCCAGTGCGGTTGCGCACCTCCAGTGCGGCTAGGATGGCGGATGTCGCATAGCAACCGGTGAACAAATCGGTCAACGCCACGCCCACGCGCAGCGGGCCACCGCCGGGCACGTTATCGGGCTTGCCGGTGATGCTCATCAAGCCACTCATGGCTTGAATCATCAGGTCGTAGCCGGCGCGCTCCGCATAGGGGCCGTCTTGGCCGAAACCGGTGATGGAGCAGTAGATCAAGCGCGGGTTGAGCGCTTTGAGGCTGTCGAAATCCAATCCGTAATGCTTCAGCCCGCCGACTTTGAAGTTTTCTACCAAAATGTCGCTGCTCAATGCCATTTGCCGAATCAGCGCTTGGCCTTCGGGTTTGGCGATATCGATGGTGATGGAGCGTTTGTTGCGGTTGCAGGCGGTGAAATAAGCGGCTTGATCGGTGTCATTGCCCTGCGCATCCTTCAAAAACGGCGGCCCCCAATGGCGCGTGTCGTCTCCCTCTTTGGGACGCTCGACTTTGACAACATCCGCTCCCAAGTCTGCCAGCATTTGGGTGCACCACGGGCCGGCTAAAACTCGTGATAAGTCGAGAACTTTTAAATGTGAGAGTGCGCCTTGGTTCATATCGTTCAATTCGAAAATGCCGAAATACCCGTTTGCGCCCTACCCAAAATCAGCGCATGAATGTCGTGCGTACCTTCGTAGGTGTTCACCACTTCCAAATTGACCAAATGCCGTGCCACGCCAAACTCGTCGCTGATACCGTTGCCGCCCATCATGTCGCGCGCCAAGCGGGCGATGTCTAGGGCTTTGCCGCAGGAATTGCGTTTGAGCAGCGAGGTCAAATCCGTCGCCGCTGTGCCCTCTTCTTTCATGCGCCCCAAGCGAAGGCAGCCTTGCAGGCCAAGGGCGATTTCGGTTTGCATGTCGGCGAGTTTCTTTTGAACAAGTTGGTTGGCCGCGAGCGGGCGGCCGAATTGTTTGCGGTCCATGACGTACTGGCGGGCGCGTGTCCAGCAATCTTCTGCCGCACCCAATGCGCCCCAAGCGATGCCGTAGCGGGCGGAGTTGAGGCAAGTGAACGGGCCTTTGAGGCCTTGCACCTCAGGAAAGGCGTTTTCTTCGGGGCAAAACACGCCGTCCATGACGATTTCGCCAGTCACAGAAGCGCGCAGGCCGACTTTGCCGTGGATGGCGGGAGCGCTCAAGCCTTTCATGCCTTTTTCCAGCACAAAGCCGCGAATCGGGCCGACTTGACCGCTTTCGGAAACTTCTTTCGCCCAAACCACAAATACATCGGCCATCGGGCTGTTAGAAATCCACATTTTTGCGCCGCTGAGCTTGTAGCCGCCAGCCACCTTTTGCGCTCGGGTGACCATGGAGCTGGGGTCAGAGCCGTGGTCGGGCTCGGTCAGGCCGAAACATCCAATCCACTCGCCCGTTGCCAGTTTGGGCAGGTATTTTTGGCGCTGCGCCTCGGTGCCGAACTCAAAAATCGGCAGCATGACGAGGGAGCTTTGCACGCTCATCATCGAGCGGTAGCCAGAATCGACGCGTTCGACTTCGCGGGCAATCACGCCGTAGGCCACGTAATTCAAGCCCGGGCCGCCGTATTGCTCGGGAATCGTGGGACCCAAAAGCCCTAGCGCGCCCATTTCGCGGAAGATGGCGGGGTCGGTCGTGCCGTCTCTGAAAGCCTGCGTCACGCGGGGGAGCAGTTTGTCTTGGCAGTAGGCGGCTGATGCTTCTTTGATCATGCGTTCGTCAGCGGTGAGCTGCTGATCGAGCAGGAAGGGGTCTTGCCAGTTGAAGGTGGCTTTTTGGGTGGATGCCATGAATATCTCCTTTGAATGGATTGAATTGTGCTGCAATATCTGTCATCGTAACGGCTATATTTACGCTGTGCAAACGACTTTTACGCACTTAGTTATGATATTTATTCATATATAGATTCCTTCAAATATCTCAAATTAATCCTTTAAATTGGCACTTAGCCGGCGTATTTATTGCCTAAACAGCTATTAAATAAATAGCATAATTGACTTGCATTTAATGCATAATTGTGTATATTACGCACACCATGCGCAGAAAAATACCTTCTCTCCAAGCCTTGGCCTGCTTTGACGCCGCCGCCCGACACGAAAGCTACACCCGCGCGGCGCAGGAGCTGGCGCTGACGCAGGGCGCGGTGTCGCGGCAAATCACGGCTTTGGAAGAGTTTTTGGGCATGGATCTATTCCGCCGCACCCGCCATGGCGTGGCGCTGACCGAGCGCGGCGCGGCGTATGCCAAGCAGGTCGCGCCCCGGCTGCAGGGCTTGGAGCAGGACACGCTGGACGCCATGTCGACCCAAGGACAAGGCAGCGCCGTGCATTTGGCGGCAGTGCCGACGTTTGCAACGCGCTGGCTGATACCGCGTTTACCGCTTTTGGCGGCGCAGCACCCCGACATCACCATCCACATCGAAACCCGTACCCGCCCCTTTATGTTTGGCGAAACACCGTTTGACGCCGCTTTGTACGCGGGCACACCCGAACAGGTGCGTAACTGGGCGGGAACGAAGGCGACGCTGCTGCTGATGGAGGAAGTCGTGCCCGTTTGCAGCCCCAAATTAATGAGCGATGCGGTTGAACTCACACCAGAAGCTATTTCTTTGCTCCCGCTTTTGCAGCAAAGCACCCGTGCAGAAGGCTGGCGACAATGGTTTGAGGCTCAAGGCGTGGACGCGCCGCTGGCACTGGCGGGACCCCGTTATGAGCTTTTCTCAATGACGGCTGCTGCGGCCACGCAGGGCATGGGCGTAGCGCTGGTGCCGCGCTTGCTGGTGGAAACCGAGCTGGCGCGGGGCGAGTTGGTCATCGCCTGCAACCGCCCGCTGCGGGGCGAGCGCGGGTATTACATCGTCACGCCGGAGCGGACGAATAAAACGGATATATCTGCAGCTCTTACTGCCTTTGTCACTTGGCTGACCCATCAAAAGCCGGCTTTGCTTTAAGATATTCGAATGGACATGAAAACTTCTCCCCTCAAATTACTCAACGACCCCAGCCTGCTGAAAACCGACGCCCTCATCAACGGCGAATGGATCAAAGGCGCGGCTAGATTTGACATAAACGATCCTGCTACGGGGTTAAAACTGGCCTCAGTCAGCAATTTATCTGCCTCAGACGCTACCAAAGCCATAGCATCCGCAGCTGCCGCCTTGAAAACTTGGCGCTTAAAAACGGGCAAAGAGCGCCACGCCATTTTGCTGAAATGGTTTCAGCTCATCATGGCGAACCAAGACGACATTGCTCGCATTTTGACGTCTGAACAGGGCAAACCGTATGCTGAGGCCAAAGGCGAAGTCGCCTACGGCGCGAGTTTTGTGGAATGGTTTGCAGAAGAGGCCAAACGCGTCAACGGCGAGGTGCTGCCCCAGTTTGACAACAACCGTCGCCTGATGGTGATGAAGCAGCCGATTGGCGTGTGCGCAGCCATCACGCCATGGAACTTCCCTATCGCCATGATCACCCGCAAAGTCGCGCCAGCTTTGGCCGCAGGTTGCACCGTCGTCATCAAACCAGCAGAATTAACGCCGTTGACCGCTTTAGCCGTGGCTGAGCTGGCCATGCGCGCTGGCATTCCGGCTGGGGTGCTGAACGTGCTGACCGCCGACAGTGACAATTCCATCGCCATTGGCAAAGTCTTTTGCGACAGCCCCATTGTCAGCCACATCAGCTTCACCGGCTCGACCGAAGTAGGCCGCATTTTGATGGCGCAAAGCGCGCCTACGGTCAAAAAACTGGCACTGGAACTAGGCGGCAACGCGCCGTTCATCGTGTTTGACGATGCAGATATCGACTCCGCCGTCGAAGGCGCGATGGCCAGTAAGTACCGCAACGCAGGGCAAACCTGCGTCTGCGCGAACCGCATTTACGTGCAAGACGGTGTGTATGACGCGTTTGTGAGCAAGTTTGCAACCAAAGTCAAAGCCCTCAAAGTCGGCAACGGTTTTGAAGACGGGGTGGTGCAAGGCCCGCTGATTGAGCCTGCTGCGCTAGAAAAAGTAGAGCGCCACATCGCTGATGCGTTGAGCAAAGGCGGCAAGCTGCTGGCGGGCGGCAAGAAGTTGGAAGGCCAGTTTTTTGAACCCACGCTGATTGGCGACGCAACGGCAGACATGCTTTGCGCCCGCGAAGAGACCTTTGGCCCCTTCGCCCCCGTGTTCCGCTTCAAAACCGAGCCAGAAGCCATTGACGCCGCCAACAACACCGAGTTTGGCCTAGCCAGCTACTTCTACAGCCGCGACGTGGGCCGTATCTTCCGCGTAGCCGAGGCGCTGGAATACGGCATGGTGGGCATCAACGCTGGCGTCATCGCTACCGAGCACGTGCCTTTTGGCGGCGTGAAACAATCCGGCCTAGGCCGCGAGGGCTCTCGCCACGGTATGGACGAGTATTTGGAGATGAAATACCTGTGTTTGGGTGATATTTTGAAATAGCAATTTTAAATAGCCAATGAAACTTTACACGCCAACAAGTTGCAAAGCTTTACGCATATTACTTACCGCAGTATTGCTATGGACTTTATCTGTGAGTGGCGTCTCCGCAGAAACTGCGAACCTTGCAGTCTTGGGCAGCTCTACAGCTGCAGGTACTGGCGCTAGCCAAGCGAGTAACAGTTGGGTGGGCTTACTTCAAGCATGGCTTATGCGCACCAAAGGCGAAAAGATTATCAATTTAGCAACGCCTGGTATTTTGAGCTCGTCTGCTTTGTGTAACCAGCATACAAATTCTAACTTGTCCGAACTTGTTTCACCGACCCGAAATGTAGACCGCGCGATAAAGCTAGGTGCATCGCAATTGATTCTTTCGTTCCCATCAAACGATACAACAAACGGCATACCAGCAGATCAAACTATCAATAATTTTTTGGAAATGCGCCAATGTGCCCATTCAAACGACAAGGTGCAGGTAGCCGTCATGTCGAGTCTGCCACGCAGCGGCTTGTCAAAGAAACAAAATGCAGAAATCGCTCAAATCGATGCAGCCCTACAAAAAGAATTTGGCAAATGCTTTATCAATGTGAGAAGTGCTTTATCTGACTCAAGCAATGAAAACCCCAGACGTGAATTCTCTGCTGGTGACGGTGTGCACTTTAATGATGCTGGGCATGCTATCATTTTTGCGACTGTCAAACGCTTCATGGAATCAGGTAAATGCTTTTAAACTACGGTCGCAAGCAACTCAGCGGTCTGGCATGGCTGCGTTTTGGTTTGGCCTTGTACTTGATATTTTTTCATACCCTTCCAGCTTATAGGGATTTGCCAGATTGGCTTTATCAGGCCGTCTCAGCAGGTCATATTTCTACCAGTGTGTTTTTCATACTCTCAGGATATGTCTTAGCACATGCCTATTTGGACAATGACGGCACGCTGAGAATTTCAGCCCGCCGATTTATCGCCACGCGTGTTCTTACAGTCTACCCACTTCACTTGGTGGGATTTGCACTAGCAGCCTTGGTCATGTGGGTTCAATACAGTTCCTATGGTGTGGTTTACGCAGTGGCAGATATTCCCCAAGCCATGGCAGCTTATAGTACCGAAGCTCTACTGATACCTCTTGATATCGCTGGTCTTGTGAATAACGCGCTGCAGCATTTGACTTTGCTGCATGCATGGAATCCTTTTTACCTAACTTTCAATATTCCATCTTGGTCTATTTCGACATTGGTCTTTTTTTATGTCTTTTTTGCCCTGTGGGGCGGAAAAGTGCTACGCCTTCGTTATCCATTTTGGCTATTGCTAGCAACGGTATTTGTCAATCTTTTGGCTCCATTAAGCTTGATTGCATACGACAACTACAGCAGCGTTGCCACTGGCTTTTTGCATACCAATCCTCTGGTTAGATTGCCAGAATTCATAGCTGGCATCTTGTTGTGTAGACTATTGCAAGACAGAGGTACTGTCGTTCTAACTCAACCCCAATTTTTGGGCTTGCTTACCTTGATCATCAGCTTGATGGCTTTGATTATCGGACTATCGAATCGGTATGGTCCAGCGGGATTTTATTTGGTGCACAACGGTTTTTTATTACCCTTGGAGTTATTGCTTGTTATGCTATTTGCAGGGGTTCGTCAAACGCGTGTGATCTGGTTGGATGAGCTTGCAAATCGCCTAGGCAATGCAACTTTATCGCTGTTCATTTTGCATTTACCACTTTTCTACATTTTGACGCGACTGCAAAAAGCATTGATTGTTTACTTAGATTCACCGCAAAATCAATTAGATCTGCTGAGCTACTCTCAGCAACTTAAAGGCGTATCGCTGTCCTTTGCCAGCTACCCGCTGCTAATAGTCATCATCGTTGTTCTGGCTGTTTTTTGCCAAGAAAGTTTTGTACTCAAAACCCGTAGACTTCTACTATCGCCCTGGAAGCATCAGACAAAAAACCGCTAAAGTACTTAAACAAGCTTTTATTTGTGCACAAATAAAATACAATCCACAAACAAATTGAGCGGGTGTCGTTCAGTGGTAGGACTTTTGCTTCCCAAGCAAATAACGAGGGTTCGATTCCCTTCACCCGCTCCAAAGCATGACTTCAAACCAACTTCAACATCGCAGCTTGTTAGCTTATTTGTGGGTTTTGCCCGTGACACTTTTTGGGCTTTTTTTCGCACTTATTGCTTATTGGCTGGGTGCATCTGTGAAACACCGACACGGCGTGCTTGAAGTGGCTGGCAACTCGCGCACCCCGTTGCTGCGCGCCCTCGCGAACCAGTTTGACGCCATCACTGTAGGTCACGTTATTTTGGGTCGAAACCATGGCACTCTCAAGCGCTGGCGCAGCCATGAGCTGGTGCATGTGAGGCAATACGAGCGCTGGGGAGTTCTGTTCCCGGTGTTGTATGTATTGGCAAGTTTCAAATCCCTGCTGGAAGGTAAGCGGTTTTACTGGGACAATGTGTTTGAAGTTGAGGCTAGGCGCTTTCAATGACGACTAACCGAGTAAATGTACTGCAAGCACTATATTGATCTGCGGTTCTATTCAACTTTGAACTGCTTGCAAATCTCCATCTTGATCGTCGGTATTCATCTCGCGCGTAGCACGCGGGGAAAGCCCTGCGCGCCTCCAAAATAGTTTTGAACTGGTATGTTTTAAACTATTTTAAATTTTTTGGAGAATCAAAATGGCTGATTTATTTGACAACCCAATGGGCTTGATGGGTTTTGAGTTTGTGGAATTTGCATCGCCCACCGCTGGCTTGCTTGAGCCTATTTTCGAGCGCATGGGTTTTACACTGGTTGCCAAGCACCGCTCCAAAGATGTGGTGCTGTACCGCCAAGGCGAGATCAATTTCATTGTGAACCGCGAGCCCAAAAGCGTAGCTGGCTACTTTGCGGCGGAGCATGGCCCTAGCGCTTGCGGCATGGCGTTTCGGGTCAAAGACTCGCACCACGCTTACAAACGCGCTTTGGAACTTGGGGCACAGCCGATTGAGCTGCACCCTGGGCCTATGGAATTGAATTTACCCGCCATCAAAGGCATTGGTGGTGCGCCGCTGTATTTGATTGACCGTTATGAAGATGGTAAATCGATTTACGACATTGATTTTGACTTCATTGACGGTGTAGACAAACACCCCGTTGGACACGGCCTGAAACTGATCGACCATTTGACGCACAACGTTTACCGGGGGCGCATGGCGTTTTGGGCGGATTTTTACACCAAGCTATTTAACTTCCGCGAGATTCGCTTTTTTGACATCAAAGGCGAATACACGGGATTGACGTCCAAAGCTTTAACAGCGCCAGATGGCAAAATTCGTATCCCACTGAACGAAGAGTCGCGCCAAGGCGGTGGTCAGATTGAAGAGTATTTGATGAAGTTCAACGGTGAAGGCATCCAACACATTGCCATGATTTGTGACGACTTGCTCGCCACAGTGGACAGCTTGGCGCTTACCGGTGTGCCGCTGATGACCGCGCCCAGCGACAGCTACTACGAGATGCTGGATGGCCGATTACCGGGGCATGGACAACTGGTTGCAGAGCTGCAAACGCGCGGGATTTTGATGGATGGCACGACTGAAGGTGGCGTACCTAGGTTACTTTTGCAAATCTTCTCGCAAACCCAACTCGGCCCGGTGTTTTTTGAGTTCATCCAACGCAAAGGCGATGAGGGCTTTGGTGAGGGTAATTTCAAAGCGCTGTTTGAGTCGCTAGAGCGCGATCAAATCAAGCGTGGTGCGCTTGATTTAGATACAAATTTTACAAAATAAACGCTATAAATTTAATAGCCACTTAGGCAGTAAATACGCTGGCTACAGCCAAATTAAAGGTGTATTTACTGCTTTTCTGACAATTTAAATCAGTTTTACACCAGTTTTGGACTGCAGTTCTTCCAGCGTCACGCCCTCAGCCAGTTCAACCACTTTCAAGCCCGCGTCAGTCACGTCCATTACCGCGAGATCGGTGATGATGCGGTCAACCACGCCCAAACCTGTGAGTGGCAAAGTGCAGCTAGGCAGAATTTTCAAATCAACCGTTCCGTCTTTTTTCTTCGCGACGTGCTCCATCAGCACAATCACGCGCTTGACGCCAGCGACCAAATCCATCGCACCGCCCATGCCTTTGATCATCTTGCCAGGAATCATCCAGTTCGCCAGATCGCCTTTCTCGCTGACCTGCATTGCGCCCAAAATACTGAGGTTGATTTTGCCGCCGCGAATCATAGCGAAGCTTTCGTGGCTACCAAAAATCGACGAGCCTTTGATGGTGGTCACCGTTTGTTTGCCAGCGTTGATCAAGTCTGCATCGACTTCGGTCTCGGTTGGAAACGCACCAATCCCCATCATGCCGTTTTCTGATTGCAACCACACTTCAATATCTTTGGGAACGAAGTTGGCGACCAGTGTCGGGATGCCGATACCCAAGTTGACATAAAAGCCGTCTTGCAACTCTTGCGCTGCACGCGCAGCCATTTGATCTTGTGTCCAAGCCATGATTACGCTCCTGCTTTCTCAGATTTGGTTTCAGTGATGGTTCGTTTTTCAATGCGCTTTTCAGGTGTCGCGTTCAACACAATGCGGTGCACGTAGATGCCAGGCAAGTGAATGTCATCGGGTGCGAGTTCACCGGTTTCAACGATTTTTTCAACTTCCACAATGCAAATCTTGCCCGCCATCGCAGCGGCAGGGTTAAAGTTACGCGCGGTCAAGTTGAAGCGTAAATTGCCGGCTTTGTCCGCCACATGGGCTTTCACCAAAGCCACGTCCGGAAACAAAGCCTTCTCCATCACAAAGGTTTCTTTGACACCATCGACTTCAAATTCGCGAAGCTCTTTGCCTTCAGCCACCAGCGTGCCCACACCAGTTTTGGTGAAGAAAGCAGGAATACCAGCCCCGCCTGCACGCAGTTTTTCAGCCAAGGTGCCCTGCGGGGTGAATTCCAAAGCCAGCTCACCGGCTAAATATTGGCGCTCAAATTCTTTGTTCTCGCCCACGTAGCTGGAAATCATTTTTTTGATTTGACGGGTTTCTAGTAATTTACCCAAACCAAAACCGTCAACGCCAGCGTTGTTGGAAATAGCAGTGAGATTTTGCGCGCCACTTTCAACCACGGCGTCTATCAATGCTTCTGGGATACCGCACAAACCAAAACCACCCACCGCTAGAAGCTGGTTGTCTTTGATCACGCCTTTTAGCGCAGCTGCTGCGCTAGGATAAATTTTGTTCACGAAAGCTCCTAGGAATTAAAAAATTTGTTCTACGATTCAACGTATTAACGAACTGGCAAATACTTGGCTGGATCGACAGGCTTGCCGTTGCGTCGCACTTCAAAATGAAGCATCACTTTGTCAGCGTCGCTGTTACCCATGTCTGCAATACGCTGGCCTTTACGAACGGTTTGGTCTTCTTTGACCAGTAAAGTTTGGTTGTGCGCGTAAGCGGTGAGGTAAGTTTCGTTGTGCTTCAAAATCACCAAATTGCCGTAGCCGCGCAAACCAGAACCCGCGTAAACGACACGGCCATCTGCAGATGCATAGATTGGATCACCCAATTTACCAGCGATTTTTAAACCTTTGCTTTTCACTTCGTCGTAACCAGAAATCAGTGATCCTGTGCTTGGCCACATCCACGGAATATCGTCTTCAGACGCCGCGTTAGCAGTTGCAGGCGGAATTGGTGGCATTGGTGTGAGTACAGGAGCAACTGCAGCCGAAGCTGGCGGCTTTGTCACAGCACCGTTGCTATCTAATGGTGCAACCCGTAGCACTTGGCCGACCTCTATCTGATTCGCACTTTCTAAATTGTTCCACTTCACAATATCGCGCCAATTTTGGTTGGTATTGCGACCAATTTGCATCACGGTGTCGCCTGGCTTAACCGTGTAATAACCTGGTTTTCCAGCATGCTGAGAGTTCATCAAGTTTGGCAGCGGCTTGCTGTCAATGGGCGCGAAAGCCGGTGTGTCAATGCTAGGCTTGCTTGCAACCACGCTATTGCCGGTACTGCGATCAACTACTGGAGCGCGCGTAGGCATAGGGGTGGAACAACCAGCTAACTGCAAAACGGCTGCCGAGAGCAAAGCCAGCGAACCGATTTGCATGGAGTGCTGCATCTTTGATAGCTTTTGGATCATCTGAATCATCATTTTTACCTAACTAAATTTTTACGAAGCTACGACTGGTTTGGTTTAAAACGAGTCATAAAGTTCAAGCTGAGTGACTACTGAACTTATGTAACACCCGATTTTAAAGGCACAAACTGCACCAATTCCAATACTGTACGCGTCAACCCTGACTCAGTTTTATCAACGACGACCAAAGACTGCTCTCCCGACACTTTATTTGTAACAGGTGCAACTATGCGCCCCCCCACTGCCAGTTGGTCTACCCAAGCCTGCGGAATCGCGTCCCCGCCCGCTGCGGCGATGATGCCCGTGTATGGCGCGCCCTTGGGGAAACCCAGCATGCCATCGCCAAACAACAAATGCGTATTTTTGATGCGAAATGGCCTGAAATTTTCACGCGCTTTTTCGTACAAGCCCGCCACCCGCTCAATACTGTAAACCTCATGCGCGATATGGCTTAGCACCGCAGCTTGGTAGCCGCACCCTGTACCAATCTCTAATACGCGGCCTAAATTCCCCTTTTTACCCTCAAACAACAGCTCAACCATGCGCGCTACGACGTTAGGCTTTGAAATCGTTTGCCCCCAGCCAATCGGCAAGCTGGTGTCTTCGTACGCTTGGTTTGCCAAAGCAGTGTCAACAAAACTGTGCCTGTGCGTGGTTTGCATGGCATTCAATACACGTGCATCGGTGATGCCCTGGTTGGCTAATTTGCGCACCATGCGGGCGCGAAAGGTACTGGAATCCATACCCAAACCCTGGGGTATAGCTGGCGCAATTTTTACGAGCTTGCTCGCCGAACTGGGATTGACGAATTGAAGTTTTTGCGCCACGGGTGCAGCCACATGCGTTTTAACACCCTTACCCACAGACAAATCCATTTTTGCCGGAAAGCTGGGCTTCACCGTGGATTTACCGTTCATACTCTTACAAATTGTGACGTTTGCTGCACCCAAGTTGCCAGCGCTTCGTGGTTGGTCAAATCGGTTTTCAAGGGCGTCAGCGCCACATGGCCAAGCAAAGTCGCATGAAAATCCGTCCCCTCAGAATCATCTTTCGCAGGGCCCGCACCGCCTATCCAATACATGGTGCGACCGTGCGGTGTCGTTTGGGTAATCACTTTTTCAGCCGCATGCCTAGCACCCAAGCGGCACACTTTGGTCGCTTTGAGCTGGTCAAAAGGCAAATTTGGCACATTCACATTGAGTAGCCAAGGCGCTGATTTGAGGTTTGTCTTTATTTCTGCTTCTCTTAATTTAATCAAATTCGCCACAATTTCTTTGGCCTTCAAAGCAGCAGCATCGATGTGCTCCCAGCCCTTTTTGACCTGCGAAAACGCAATCGCCGGGATGCCAAACAAATAGCCCTCCATCGCCGCGCCCACCGTGCCCGAGTAAATCGTGTCGTCCCCCATGTTCGCGCCATTGTTGATACCCGAAACCACCATGTCTGGCCGGTAACCCAGCAAACCCGTCAGCGCGATGTGCACGCAGTCAGCGGGTGTGCCGTTGACGTACCTGAAGCCATTTGCTGCGGTTTCTACATGCAAGGGGGAATGCAGCGTCAGCGCGTTGGATTTGGCGCTGTTGTTCACCTCTGGTGCGACCACTTCAACGTCTGCAATCGTTTTTAAGGCCTCGTACAGAGCCACTATGCCAGGGGCTTGGTAGCCGTCGTCGTTTGAGATGAGTATTTTCATAGGTAGAAAAATAGCTTTAAAAGTTAATGACACATTGTAGGTCTCAGCAGTGACAGAATCATCACAACAAGGTCGCTATCATGCTGTTTTAGTCTTTTTAGGATAAACCTTATGCATGCATGGCTTTGTGAAAACCCGATTGGTATCGACGCTGTCACTTGGAAAGAACTCCCCACGCCTGTGCCCGCTGAAGGCCAAGTGTTGATCAACATCAAAGCCGCCAGCCTGAACTTCCCCGACATTTTGATCGTTCAAAACAAATACCAGCATAAGCCCGCCCTACCCTTTGTGCCTGGCTCTGAATACGCTGGCGTGATCGAAGCCGTCGGCCCCGGCGTGACGCACCTCAAAGTTGGTCAAAACGTGGCTTGCTTGAGTGGCACAGGCGGCTTCGGTACGCATACATTGGCTCCCGCAGCGATGTGCATGCTGCTCCCAGCGGGCTTTTCGCACGTGGACGCAGCCGCTTTCATCATGATCTACGCCACCTCGCACCACGCCTTGGTTGACCGTGCGCAGCTTAAAGCCGGCGAAACCGTGCTGATTTTGGGCGCTGCCGGCGGCGTCGGCACATCAGCCATTCAAATAGCCAAAGCCATGGGCGCAAGGGTGATTGCCGCCGCCTCTAGCGACGAAAAATGCGCCCTGTGCAAGAGCATAGGTGCTGATGAAACCATCAATTACGCCACTGAAAACCTACGCGAACGCATCAAAGCTCTGACCGATGGCAAAGGCCCAGAGGTGATTTACGACCCCGTAGGCGGCGAATACACCGAGCCCGCCTTTCGCAGCATCGCTTGGCGCGGTCGTTATTTGGTGGTTGGTTTTGCGGCTGGGCCTATTCCAGCACTGCCTTTTAACCTCATGCTGCTCAAAGGCGCATCTGTCGTTGGTGTGTTCTGGGGCGATTTCGCCAAAAAAGAACCCAAAGCCAACGCTGCCATGATGGCTGAACTGGCCACCTGGTACGCCAAAGGCACCATCAAACCCATTATCGACAGCACCATGCCCATGTCGCAACTCAAAGAAGCCTACGCCCACATGAGCTCCCGCGCCGTCAAAGGTAAGCTGGTGATGGTGAATTGATGACAAAAAGCTACGAACTCAGGCTATAATCAAAGGCTTGCGGTGGCTGTAGCTCAGTTGGTAGAGTCCAGGATTGTGATTCCTGTTGTCGTGGGTTCGAGCCCCATCAGCCACCCCATCACCTCTAAGGTGTTGATTTTAAATAAGTTTTTTCGTCGAAATCTCAGGATAGGTTCCCACATAGGGTTCCCACATGATCCGAGTTCCACGACTGAAACAAAATCGACACGGCACATTTAGCTTACGTATCCTTTGGTTAGACGAAACTGGCAAAAGACGCGAATGCCTGCATAGCCTAGGTACAAAGCAGCCCACAATAGCCCGTCTACTTGCGTTAAAGTTCAATGAATTATTTGAACGACAACGCGCAATGACCGAAACACCAAAATTTCCCAACATTGACGACATCGTCCAAAAATACAAATTGGACTTAGGCAAAGGCATCATGGAAGCCGACAGCCCAGATGACCATGCTTTGATGATGAAGGCTATTGATGCCTACAAAGCTGTGCACGGTGCTTATCCACCCCTGCAAGAGGCTATGGCCATGGGAAAGCAGCAAACCCAAACCATCCAGCCACGCCCAATGGCGAAATCCATCAAATTCTCTGAGGCCAGAGCTGGCTATTTACGAGAAAAAGAATACGACAACGCCAAACGCACACTTTATGAAAAAGGTTTGGTGTTTGACGAGTTCCAAGGTTTGTTTGGTGATTTAGAGATAAATCTCTATGACAAAGCCACGCTAGTGCAGTGGAAAAATCACGAAATGAACAAAGGTGCAGGTGCTAGCCGAATTAACAAACGTCTAGGCTCTCTCAATGACTTTTTCAATTGGTGCATAGGCAATGGGCACAGCCAACACGAAAACAGCCCTGTGCAAGGTTTAATCATCAGCAAAAAAAGCAAGCTTGCTAAAAAAACCGAGCATTGGAAATCGTTCACCAATGATGACCTCAAAGCCATTTATGGCGCAGGCTACTTTAAAGCTATGCCCAAGCCTGACCATTACTGGATACCACTGATAGCCCTCTATTCAGGGGCAAGGCTGAATGAAATTGCAGGCTTACCCATTGAACAATTGAAAATAATTGACGGCACATATGCCATGGCATTCACAGACACCAAAACTAGCAAGGTTGGGCGTGTTGTACCTATTCATAAAGCGTTGCTTGAACTTGGATTTTGGGACTATGTAGAGCAAGTGCGCAGCATGGGTGGTGAACGTCTTTTTCCGTATCTTGTCGATGGAAATAATGGATACGGCAAGAATGCAGGAAGGCAGTTTGGCAGATGGTTAGACAAGCTCAAGATTACAGACCCATTGAAGGTGTTCCACAGCACACGCTCAACCATCATTACCCACCTACACCAAAGAGACGCAAACCCAGCCCACGCCATGCAGCTAACGGGGCATGAAGGTGTGCAGGTGCAAAACATCCATTTTCAAGTTTACGCCCACGGTATGGGCTTAATGGAATTGCGTGACACACTCAACCGTGTTGTTTATGACTTGGATTTAGAAGCTCTCAAAGTGCCAATAGGGACATGGACTAAGTTTTTGACACGTCAGAAATTAATCACAGACCGCAACGAACGAGCAAAAAGCATAGCAGAAGCGAAAGTATCCACAACGCCAAAACCACTTTGAAGACTTGACAATTCGCACCCCGTGCTAGATAGATAAATATCTTTACAGCACGGAGCGGGCAATGCAATCAAATAATTATCATTCGGCAAAGGCAGAAAACGGACGGCTTGGAGGTCTTGCCAAGGCAAAAAATAATGCCGCTAGAGTAGAAAAGGCGCGGCTATTAAACACGGAAAAAGTGCTACTTTTAGCGCTCAAGCAGCCTGCCATGAAGCAAGCTGATATAGCCGAAAATACGGGCGTGGCGCAATCTTTCGTCTCAGGCGTGCTCACTCTAAAAGTCAAAATCCTCAGACTTGAAATTTTGGCTAAAGAGAAAAAATCCACTGACGCGTCTATAGAAAAATTCGTACTTGACTACCTCTACAACGGCAAAAAACCACGCCCAAAACCAACAGCGTTATAAGGTTAAGTGCTAAAAAGATAAATATCTTTTTAGCTTAATTTAGGCATCGTTCAAAGCCAATTTTTATCAAACATGGAAATTAATCCACGGGTATATCGTCGAAGAAAGAATCGGCTGGATCATTAGAATTTTCATTCTCCTCTAATTTTTGAGAGGTTTGATTGTTTTTTAGATTGCTTGCGTGCCAGATTGACTGTGTATTTGCGTCATTTGAAGTATCGCCAGCTACAGTTTTTGTTTTTTCTGTTGGCAGATTTTCAACCATTTTTATTGATGCAACAAACTCTGGATCGTCTCTAAATGAGAACTTGATTTTTGTATAGCGCCGTCCTTCTTTAGTGGCTTCAAATTTCACATCCAAATGACATTTTTCACGAAGCTCCTGCACTACAACATTTAAGCAGTAGAGCTTGAATTGTCCAAAGTTTGTACGCATACTGGGAGCTGTTTCCAAGCGTTCATGTAATTCATCAATGTCGATTGACATCCAGCCTGTGTCACGAAACGACGAGAACATTTCAAGCAAGCGCCAAGCATAAACAGACCGAAGACGGCCAGCTTGCGTAATTTTATATAAGCTATATCCACCACCAGATTCCTGTACAAAACGAGTAATATGAGGTGTTAAATGTTGGCTGAAAGCTAATTTTATTTTCCCTTGACCTTCAACATATGCAGACCAAGAAGTCCAATTCATTTTGACAACTTTTTGACGCTTGGTTTCTTTGTCGAGCGTAGTCATAGTTGCATGCGCATGCATCAACTCATTCACCCCTCGCTGCATTGATAAATACACATCAGATCCTTCCAACTGAAAGGTTTCGGCGAAGTTTGCACTAGATAGCTCTACGCACCACTCACCAGTTTCATTTAAATATGCGGATTTTTGCTGCTCAATTTTTGACAAAGCTAATCCGACAACGCGCTTACCATTCATATCCAAGCGATGGATACTCGTTACCAAGGCGTTAGACATAATTACGTTGTCGCCCTGCCATAAATCTAGGGACATGGCAGCAGGTCGTTTAGACCTAACAACAAGATCTACAGTTTTCTGGATGTTTTGTGGTTGCTCAAATTTTTTAGCTTTAGTTTGCATGACAGTTCTTTAAAGTTAGAGATACCCCAACTTGTCAGATTTAAAAAATTCTGTCAATTTTTCAACTATTTAAGCTATCCAAAAATAAAATTTTGATTTGTTGGATTGTGTTTATTGACCCAACAAGCTCCGCTTCCAGCCAACATGTAACCGACATTACCCAACATGTAACCGACAAAAACCAACAGTTCAGGCCATTTTCTCCGACAAAACCCAACATGTAACCGACATTTCCCAACAATTGGAAAAATAAAACGCTCGCAACCCATTGATTTAATTGAATTTTTTGGGGTCTAAAAATCGTTACAAGGTATTTACAAGGTTTCCTACAAGGAATTTACCATGTAAATACAAGGAAAAATACAAAAACCAACTCCCCTTCAGACTCCTTCGCTAAAGCTCAGGAACGCCCCCTCGGGGGGCTGTCTGAGATGCTAACGCATCTCTTTTGAAGATCGCTTACGCTTTAAAGATGCTCGCTACGCGAGCGAAAACCCTATCCATTTTTTATTGAGGATGGAAACAAAAGACAAGGTGTAGTGTTCTGGCAAAGTTGCAATAATTAAAAACAATCATATGAGTTCTGGCATCTTCACTAATACTGAATGAAGCCTGTTTTGCGCACCAAACGCATTAGAAATTGCTTGCCGAATACCCAGCTATGCCCAAAGTCTTATTATTCGTCTAAGGCCTTGTAAATGGTTTTTGCAATGGTCTGAACTTATGCGTCAATAAAACTTGATTTTGTCCAAAATCTTACTTTTTACTCAGCTTTATCAATTCAATCACAAAGCATGAATAGACTTTTTATCGCGAACACTTTTTTTGACTTTAGCCATTAGCTTAGTTCGTTCTTTTGCATTTTGTCGATTCGTTTGCAGCTCTGCCCGCGTGTCGCTATCTAGGCCACGGAAAAATGCAGACGGTTCAAGTTCAAGAGCTTGAATGATGCGGATGATGTTCGCCAGCGCTAAATTGCGTTCCCCACGTTCTACCCCACCCATATAGCTGCGATCAATTTCACACAAATCGGCAAAAGCTTCCTGAGAGTGTCCACGCTGCATTCTGTGTTGACGAACCCAATCCCCAAAATCTAGCAGCAAAGTTGGTTTTTTAGTAGCCATGCTTTTAGTCTCCTAAATAAAAGACAAAAGCACCACGTTATAAAAATACGCGGACTATAAAAGCACGGTCTATAAGTATTTTTAAGCTATGATCTGTTTGGGCAAATTAACCTCATTCTGAAATGAAGACTGACAACTTCGCAAAGGAGATGAGGCTTTTGCTTTACATCAGCGATTGATTAGCCTAGAAATAAATGACTCACAGCTAACCTTTCGCAAACGTTAAAAATTTCGTATTATGAATTAAGTATGAAAAAAATAATCAATCAAATTACCTTTGATAGCTCACTTTGTAGGGGTGGCTTATGAACGAGTACGGCCTAAACGCAGTCAATATTGCACAGCAAAAAACAATGGCTGAACTTCATGCACTTAACCGTGCAAAAACCGAAGGCATCACCATTCACCAGCAATCGTTACGCACTTCACAGAGCCAAGAATCAAAGTACCGTGAACACAATGTTGTTTTGCAAAAAGCATTAGATGAAGCCAACGACCTTGTGCTGGAATGGCAAGCTGCCATGGAAGCATGGAAAGACCTAGCTCAAGTGTTGCGAGATGAAATTAAAGCTTGTCCCAATCATGAAGTCCATCGTATGGGTAAAGATGTAAGCGCCTTAAACCATCGACGCAATTCCACAGAAGATACGTCACGTATTTCAAAAAGCCTTGCGCCTAAATACACACCAGAACAAAAAGGTTTTACGCCTGCGTAATTCAATTTATTTGGATTACGAACACAAACGCTGACACTCAGCGATATTTGCTAACAAGCAAACACTCCGCCCAAATAGGGCATTTTTACTAGAAAGATTGCTATGAATGATCGCATCAAAATGCAAGAAGACGTATATCCAACTTTTGAAGATCCTGAAAAAATGATCCCCGTTAGAACCGCAAAAAAATACTACCTTTCAGTCGTGAATGAATCAAATAATGCCAAAGAACGCGTACTGCTTTTGGTAGAAGAAAATGGTGACGTGAAAATTGTTCCTGATGCTGTACAGCCAGAAGACCAGTTTCCACAGTTTCGCAAAGGCCTTTGAGCTTGGATTTCTGCATTACAGTCATAGCTTTGTGTTTTGGAGATAACTATGGCTTGTATTGATGATGTTAAGCAGCTAATTGGTGAATTGCAGGATGGCGAGCTATGCATGATTGAATTTTGGTGCGCAACTGGTGTGCCACCTGACTGGATATATTACGAGTTGAAACTCGCTCGAGAAATAGCCAAGTTTATGGCAATGGCTAAGAAACAAAACCTATTACCCATCACCTCCGATGAAATGAAACAAGTTCGCCAAGACTTGCAAGATGGAATGCTCGCTAAAAATTTAGTCAAACTTATAACTGATGCACGTCAGGTGCCTCAGCAGAAGCCTCCCAAAAATAAGGTCTAGGCGAATATCCTTGATGTACAAATCCCTTGCCAGAGAGAAGCATCTCGATTGGCATGGAGGAGGCAGGCTCAAAAATATCTTTTCCCTGAAACCCTGCAGACACCCATCCTGCCAGCAAGGTGCGCTCAACAGCACCTAATCTTTCCATTTTATTCAACATGGCTTGATCAATAATTCCGCCGCAGGAAAGAATTTTCATTAAACCTACCAGCGTTTGCGCATCCCCTCTAATAAGATCGATAACAGCTTTGCGAGCACCTTTATGAGGTGGCAATTTAAATATTACTTCCAGAACGTCAATTGCATCCATTTGATCGAGTGAACTCATTTTTTTATTCCTTAAAAATGGCCTGCCCAATCAGGCCGTTAATTGCTGGGTGAAATTATTTAATAATTTCTGCATTTGGGTCAGGCTTTGCAGTTGCAACGGTTGGCGTAGGTGTTGCAACTCCAGAACGTTCCTGCTGTTTGTCAACGAACTTACTAACGTTGAAGTTTCCATCTTGCGTTGCATTGATGCTTGCACGTGAATCATTGAAGTAATTCATTTCCGCACCTGTAGGTTCACTCATACCTCGCTTAGCACGTTCTTTTTTGTATTCCTGAGCAGCACCCCAAGCAGTGGGGTCTTCGTGGTGTTTATTGAACGATTTCATTTCAGCTTCCTCACGTGCACTTCCCATACCTTTCAGGAAGCGAGTGTTCTCAGCATCATCGTTTGTAGCGTTGCCTGTAAGATTTGGTTTATTCTTAGGATCGTTGGCGTAAGCTTTTGCAGCATTATCGCCTGCCAACATAGCAGCACCCATACCACGACCTTGCTCCTTATCGCCGTTTTGCATGGCTGAAAACTGAGCAAGGGCATTGCCTTCTTGCTGTGCCTCTTTACCCATTCTGGCTTCATCGGTAGTTCTTTTTTCTTGTTTTATGCGCTGATACTGCTGGCCAGATTGCAAGCCTTGACCAGCAAGTCCACCTGCCACACCACCAATGGCGCTTGCACTAGCTTTACCAGCATTCCCCAAATCACCAGCATAGCTTCCTAAATCACTTGAAGCACCACCAATCCATCGCAGAATTTGATCTGGAATGACATGGATCAAGGCAAAAACTCTGTGAATTATTGATACATAAACTACTGAAAAAATAGCTATGCATGCGACAAACGTAAACAAGCCTTGAACACTGTTGCCTTGGCTGATTTCAAATACAGCCCAATAAGTTCTATTGAAGAAATGTCCAACGGGAACAATCAGCACCATCGCTGCAATCAATCCAAGAACTGCTAAGGCTGGACGAAGTGTTAAACCCAGAATTAAACTGTAGCCTTGACCACCACGACCCACAATGCCATCACCATCAGGATGTAAGTGAGCAACTGCCCACATTGGTGCAGCAATCACGGCCTCGATGACTAACACAACCCACCCAATAACTACGCCAAACCAAATAATAAATGGCGCCATTGGCAAGTAAAAAGCCAGCATTGCAGAGAAGCCCATCAAGCCGCCTACCAGTGCAAATATTATTGGAAGCACCACCATCACAGATGACCCTGGCAATATAGTTGCTAGGACTGCTAACCCAAGTGTTCCCGTAATCGTTGAAGTGAATACATAGTCTCCGAAATCTTTAGATGCGAGCACAGGATTTTTATTACCAATGGTACTTTGCAAATATTTTTTTGGAGCAGACAGCACCGAACCGTATGAGTCGTTCAAATATTTTTTAAGTGAATCACCACTGGAGCTTTCTGTACTATTTACTGGATTTTTTGTATCGCTCAGCATGGTTTCAATGCCTAATTCACTTGTGAATTTTCCAGAACGCTTTATGACGTTGTACCTGCCTAAAAAGCCTGCGTAAATGTCTTTGAATTCTGGCGGAATTGCGCCAAGGTTTGGCGGAATGACATCAGGATAGCGACTAATTTCTTGATTTAATGCGGTCTGAACATATACATATTTCATGTACCACGCACCAGCCATGCCCCAACCATCGCGACTTGCATATCTAGCAACATCGTTATCACGACTAACGCTATCTGCAGCAGCACGTGCAGCATCGTTAATAGTTTTGTTGTACTCGTTTACAGCCGTTTTAAATTCATTGCCACGCGTCTGTTGTCCTGCTGGCGACATAGAATTGTAGACATCATCTTTGTAAATTTTGTAGGCCAACCAACCCATATCTCTATCAAGTTTTTTATATGCGTTTGTATGTGCCCGTGTAATCGCTGAACTGAATGCAGCTTGATCAAAAGTTTGCCCAAACCAAGTTTGTAATGTTTCGTTGTTTGTCAGTGCAACTGAAGGCATTTCAAAAGAACCGCAAACATTTTTTTCAAATGTGGATGTTGGGCTAGGAGGTGCTGATAATGGCTCTACAGGTCCGATATAGCCAATATCAGCAGCCATAGCAGCGCCACCATCGCTAGCTTGACTAGCTCTATATAGTTCCCAATTAATAACCGTTGTGCATAAATTTTGCTGTAGCAGTAAATCTGCCATTTGAGCACCACGCGAATTGTTTTGCATGATCGCAATTTCAGCTAATGGATCTGACCTATCAGCATATTCACTCCAAATAACATCAGCAGCTCCAACACCTTGCATGACCAACCACATCACTACATATTGAATGACGCAATATCCTGAACCCATCGGAACAATTGCAGCAACACCTAATGAGGTTCTAATTGGAGTCCACATTGATGACCATTTTTTGCCTAACATCTCACCATCATGTGCTGTTTGCATCGTTCCACCGATAAGCGTATACGCCAATAAGATTCCGCCAACAAGAAGAACTACAGCATTAAATTTTCCAATGACTAATGCCATGGGGTTTGAACCACCACTAACGCCAACCAAATCTCCAAACAATGCAGATAAAAAATTGGTAACTGTGATGTCAGATGCAGGTGGCGTTAAATTTAGTACCTCCGCAAATGCGAAGCCTGGTATCAAGGCCATGAAAATAAAAGCTAGAAGCCGCATCGTTATTTCTCCAAAATTAAAGGCGTTCATTAAAAGTATTCAATAAACAGCCAATAAGCAAGCCCCATAAGCGAAAACCCACCAGAATGAAATCCTGATGGGTCTAAGTGGCGGTGGAGGCTACAAAATTATGAGGTCCCGTAGCATTCGCCCAAGACCAATATCTCAATACTCAAAATGTTTGTCAAATTTTTTATGAAAATTTTTCAAAATCAGCAGATAAAGAAATTGACATCGCTTTATTTTTGGATGCATGTGTATGTATCACATACTAGAAATGAAATATGACTACTGACCTACTTCTTAACAATTCTTTACTCAGCGTTGCCTTCGCATTCGCACTCATGATTGTCTTGCGTTTGGGATTCCGTTACGGCAATCCATTACCAAAGCCAAAAACATTAGAGGAGAGGCTTAGCCCTAAGATGAAAACAGTTTTCATGGCCTTCGGTTTGTTTGTTGTGTTCTCTGGGTTAATTGCTATTTTCTATTCAGCAACACTTCCAAATAACGTTATCAGCTCAACGCCAGAAAAATTGTTTCAAACTATCAAGCAAGGCGGCGCAAAAACTTTGAATGTTTTGAAGCCACCCGTATCAATTAAAAATTGAATCCTTGAAGTCCAGCCGCCGTAAGGCGGCTTTTTATCATTTAATACTTTGATCAAATATAGGAAGAAATTGATCCTCTAAATTCTCCAAAGGAGTCTTAGCATTGTTAGACATAGATTTTGATTCTGCCGTTTTCACGTCTAGTGCAAGTAAATCAGCACACATAGCTTCAATAGATTCTTCAGCGTATGGCTTCAACTTACCGCGCAACTTAGCAGCAGCCCTAGTTTTCACTAATGCCATCTGATTCACTTTTAACTTCAAGTCTCCGTTTTTCCAAAGCCCAAATATTTCGCGCATCAATGTTAGCTCTGCATAGTCTTGACCTTGCACCTTCTTGTGATTTATTGAGTCACGAAGCTGCTTGGCTGTTTCCATGATCTCTTTCAATTTATATCTTTCGTCAGTCATTCGCTTACCTCACATAGTTTGAATACATACATATATGCAGAACACAAACTATTTGGCAAGGTTTCCCACAAAAATCACAATCAAGACCTGATGCACGAATTTTCTAAATCGTCCGCTTTATTCAAATTTTCAAAAAATCCTAGTCGGCCTCGATTCACAACTATTGTTGTTCACGTCGGCCTCCTTTGACAAACTCCCCCTCAATCAAGTATCTTTTATATATGAACTACCAGAATACAAGCGCACTTAACGGTTTCGCCCCTAAAGGGGACGTTGCGCTGCGCTCCACTCTAAACCGCCTCCTTCGGAAGCGTTAATTCAGATGGCCATTTATCATTTTGAAATGAGTACAGTTTCCAAAGACAAAAGGTCTAAGGGCGGATCATGTAGAAACACGTCTACCGTTAAAAAATCTCAGTACATCAAACGGGAAGGCAAATATGCACCAAAGCCACAAATTCATGAAAAAATTGATGTAGCTGATATCGGGAATGAACAGAAAGTTTCAGATCAAGCTAAATACATATTACGGGAAGAGCAATTTGAAGATCGCCACGATGATGAGATTGTGTTCAAAAGCTTTGGGCACATGCCCAAGTGGCCAAAAGTAAATCCACAGGAAAATGATCAGCACTACTGGGATGCTTGCGATAAATACGAGCGCTCCAACGGAAGAACGGCACGAACATTTATTATTGCAATGCCTCGGGAATTATCAGATGAGCAGCGGTTTGAACTGGCAAAAACATTTGTGTCCGATATTGCACACGCCAATGATGGACAGCCGCTGCCTTATTCGTTCGCAATTCACCAAGACCAAGAAAATCACAATCCACACTTGCACATCATGATCTCTGAAAGAGTTAACGATGGCATAGCCAGAAATGCTTCTAGCTGGTTTAAGCGAGCTAGTCCAACAGAGGCTTCAAAAGGTGGTGCACGTAAGACTGAAGATTTAAAAGCCAAGTCATGGCTTTACGATAGTCGCAAACGTTGGGAAGTGTCATGCAATGCAGCTTTGGAGCGTGCAGGTTCTTTAGAGCGAATTGATTGCAGAACATTGAAAGCCCAAGGCATTGAACGTGAGCCTACTTTGCATCTTGGAACTGCTCGCCATATCGGTGAAACAGGAAAAAACTCAATGACGTACCAGCGCCGCAGTGAGCATAATGACAATGTCAAAGCATTGGAATTGAACTACCAAGAACAGATAGTATTAATGAGTAAGCCGAGCCAATTAGACACTGGTTTAGGACGAGTGTTTACACAGAGTACTTCGCAAATGGTACATGCTGATCGTCAGCGATTTATCAATACTGGCAGACCATATCAACTACAGCAATCGTTGTATCGTCAACCACCTACCTCTCCACAAAATGCTACTACTGCAGCATGGCTGTCATTTATTGCAAAGCTTGGAGAAGATGCTGCACGTGTCATCAATCAGATGATCCAAGATTTTGAAGAATCTAATCGTCGAATGGTCGCTATGCAAAGTGATCTTTTGAAGCTGGATGCATCGCGTCTAAACTATTTGTATACGCCTAAAAGCTGGCTACAGCCGAATGGGCTAGAGCAACAGTTCGTGACGAAACACCATCCAACGGCAATATGGCTAAAACCCGCCGAACCTCAAACGTTTGCGACTGAAACGATTGAAGTAAATCCATTGCTATCAACTCCTTCAATACCAAGTATTGACTGGAAAATCGTAGAAGAAAAAGCCCCATGGTTAGCGGCCTTCATGTCCACCAACCAAGATGCAGAGTCAAAAAAATATGCGGAATCTTTTGCTAAAGTAATCACTAGTCCAACTTGCACAGCCAAGGCTGTAGATTTTATGTTGCACTACTATAAAGAATCCATCCTTGAATGCGCAAAGCTGGGGTTATCCGAGCATGACGCTAATGCTCGTGGCATGGTGTTGGCACATCGCGCCGTTGTGCAACTGACCAAACAAAAGTCAGAACAAGAAATGGCAGATGAAAAAGTCCGACAAGCCAATCAACAAAGAAGTCAGTCACGAAGTCGTGGCTATGGGATGGAGATGTAATTTACTATTTCAGTGTCCGAAATTGATCAGCTAAGATTACATCAATTTAAGGCGGATGATTTTGAAAATGAAATTTAATTTACTTGAGATGTTTGAGCACGCTGCTCAATCTGGGCTAGATGGATCTAATCTCGACTTGATTATTAGATCTGGAGGCGGAAATTTTATTAGTATCAAGAACCCTGTTTTAGCTGTCCCAATGTCGACAGTTGAGCGGTTGACCCTCATGCTTAAAAAAGCCGACTGTGCACATACGTATATTACGGGAGACATTTTGCATATCAATGCCTTGTTTAATGCAACAACGACTTTTCCAGCAGCACGCATCTACTATCTAAAAACACCCTACTTGGATAAATTTGCAAGCTGGGCAGCCGACCTAAAAAAGCATGACATTGACCTTTTGAAACTTCCAATTTTTAATGATACTAAATTCTCAAAAATAATTGATATAGACAACTACCCTGCACGTTTTGAAGCATGGAAGCACAAGCGCGATAGTGAATATAAAAATTTCAATGAATTGGCCAATGGGCGGTCTAAAAACACTTCAGTAGATAAAGCGATTTGGCTAAACACCGAAACATGCTTTTTTTGTAAAAAACCTGCGGACTTGATGCATACCGTATCAATGTCAAATGCCGAACAAGGTGTAATGATGGGCGTGCGTGTCTGCATGGAACACCAAGAAAAAATTCAATCTAGCGGCGGATTACAAGCGACGATTGAGAATCAGTTCAAGCTACCAAAAAGGAGCGATGATTTTTTCAAGATGGTCGCCGACTTCGATTCTACGCTTGCAATCAATTGCCAGTTCATTCGTGAAAAATTAGCCTGCACTATTTCTGAGATAGATGGAAGAAAGATTACAAGCCATCGTGCATCTGGCGTTAGAGTTATTTTTCGACTAGAAGCTATAGATTACTATGCTTACAACATTGATTACCCCAATGGGGATAAGCATTCTAGAGTTGATTCTGCAGATGATCATTCCGTCAGTTTTGGACCAGATCACATTCACAGAAAACTAACACGGAAACAAAAAAACAAAGTCGAAAGCAGCTTCACTTATGGACAACCGTTTTTAGATTACAAAGTTATTTTGGAGTTGATCGAAGACGCTGAAAAACAATGGCTTAATAAAAATTGCTAAGAATTGGAAGGTTCACCAAAGCTGTCTGTCAAAACGCGTCTTGTCGCATGCCATATAAAAACGACCTTGAAATCCCCAAGCCTTCAGTAGTGAACTTTGCTCTGCTGACAGCCAAGTTAATACCTCACACAAATTTTCATAACGCTGTTTTAAATTACTAATTGCATCATCTAGTGAGGCGATATTTGTTCGACTCCAAATCGGCTCATGATGAAATAGGCGATTGCGCAAGTCATTCACCTCTTTAAGACGTAAAAAAAGTGTCGCAATTGACAACGCTGCAGGCTTGTTTGGAAAAGCCATAGCTAAAGTGTGAGGATCCCAAAAAAAACTATTTCTAGTATTTCTATATTGGGTATCGTACATGTAAGCCCAAAAGCCAAACATTAAACGACATACAACTTCATCGGGTAGTATTGCTCGTCCACTAACCTCTCGTTGAGCAAGCACAAGTGCTTGTGTAACTGCATCTTTACTTTGTTGCGAAACGGGCAAAGTGCTATACCAACTAGCGTTCCCGCTTTTATTTAAAATGGCCGCATTTGTTTGATTTCTCAAAATCAACTCAATCAATTGAATAGGGACATAAAAATGTTGCGTAATATCATTCAACAAAAAATGTGCCTTGATTGCGTCTAATGTCGTTGATGGAGATGGACAAATTTTTCTGTACGTTTTTAGCCTAGGAGCAGATAGCCCAGTCAATATTTCGGTGTACTTTAAAGGCATTTGTAGGCTTGTTTGTTATGAAGTTGCCCGACAATTATAAGTGTGATAAAATCCTTACAACATGTTCCCGAGTACGCTTTGGACTCATGTTTATATGACAGCCTCGGCGAATACGTTCTCCGACAAGCGTTAGAAAGCCTGATCCGTTGATCAGGCTTTCGCCTTTCTAAGCCACATAAAGTACATCACCTATAACACGCCATCCAAGTGATGGCTTTTTTGTTGCTATGATCTCTCTATCCAAAATGGGAAGGGTTCCCACTTTGGGTTCCCACTTAAACTGCCTATTACAAGGTTTTTAGTGAAGAAATATGTTTGAATTCAATGGGTTAACTATGATGTGGGGTACTTCCCCATCAGCCACCCCATCTAAATTACAAAAAGCCCGTTAAATGTAGATTTAACGGGCTTTTTTACGTCTAAATTCCAGCTTTTCGACAATTGGTATGATGATTAATTTGAAAGAAATCACATGAAAAACATAGGCTTCATAGGCGCTTCGGGGATGATGGGGCATGGGATGGCGCGGAACATTCAGGCCAAGGGGTTTTCGCTGTCGGTTAGCGTGAATCGTAATCGCGAGGCGGTGGCGGATTTGGCGGCTCTGGGGGCTACGGTGGTGGATTCACCAGCTGGTTTGGGCAGCTGCGATGCTGTGTTGATTTGCGTGACGGGGTCGCCGCAGGTGGAGGCGGTGATGACTGGGCCGAATGGACTATTGAGCGCGGCTAAACGGGGGTTGATCATCATCGACACCTCGACCAGCGAGCCAGAATCGACCGCCAAACTCGCCGCGCTGTGCGCCCAGGCAGGCGTGGTGTATGTGGATGCGCCGCTGGGGCGCTCGCCCGTTCAGGCGGAAGAGGGCAAGTTAAACACCATGGTGGGGGCGACGGCGGAGGTGTTTGCGCAGATTCAACCCGTTTTGGCGACGTATTGTGAAAACATCTTTCACGTAGGCGGCCCGGGCGCGGGGCATATTGTGAAGCTACTGAACAACTTTGTGGCGCAAGCCATTTGCACCGCCACGGCTGAGGCGTTTGCCGTGGGTGCGAAGGCGGGCGTTGACCCAGCGGAGCTGGTCAAAGTGGTCAGCGCTGGGCCTGTGAATAACGGTTTATTTCAAGCGATGGCGAAGACGCTGGGCGGTGATTTTGCGGGTTTGAAGTTTGAATTAGACAATGCCCGCAAGGACTTACGCTATTACACGCATTTGGCGGAGATGGTGAATGTGCCGTCATTTGTGGGCGAAGCGGTTCACCAGAGCTTGGCGACGGCGTCGAATTTAGGCTTTGGCGGCGAGTATGTGCCGTCGCTGGTCAAGGCGCAGGAGAAGCTGACTGGGGTTAAATTTACGCTTTAATTTTCGATTTAAGTTTGTATTTATGCTTAAGTTGTGTGCTAGTAATTGTCCAATTATGCTATTATATTTATAGCTGCTCAGGCAGTAAATACGCTGGATAGAAGTATATTTAAGCACTAAAATTGGTATTTTTACGAAAAAAAGCCACCCGCAGGTGGCTTTTTCATGCCCAGAGGGCTGTCAGGGCATCAACCGCGCAGTTTTGTGGCGACTTCCGCAACGCGTTGGCCGTAAGCTTTGGCGGTATCTAGGTCACCTTGTGGAATTTTGTCTGCTGGGTCAGTGGGTCCGACTTGAGCCATCAAACCTGAATATGAGCCCAAACGGTTGGTTGTGCCGTCGTTTTGCGTTGGCTGGCCAACCCAGATCATGCCCTGCTGCATCGCCAGGGTGATGAAGTATTGAACTGTGGAGAGCTTGTCGCCACTTGGAGATGCAGAAATCGTGAAGCCGCCTGCGACTTTGTCTTTCCATGCGCCTGTAAACCAAGCTTTAGAAGTTGCATCGGCAAACTTTTTGAACTGCCATGAAGCCATGCCCATGTAGGTTGGGCTACCAAAAATGACCGCATCAGCGGCATTGACGTCTGCCCATTGCGCGTCGGTGAGGTCGCCGTTTGCGTCAATAGCGATGAGCTGCGCGCCTGCGCCTTCAGCCACGAATTGCGCAACGCGCTGTGTGTGACCGTAACCTGAGTGATAAACAACAACTGTTTTTGCCATGATATTTCCTACTTTTCTAAATTTAAGTTAATTAAAACAACGACTTACACAAAAATAATTTGATCTTCAAACCAAATCAAACACCAAAACTTCAGCATCGACAGCGTCTGTGAGGTGAACCTCAGACTCGTCGACCAATTTCGCGGCATCGCCCGTTTTGAGCAGGTGGCCGTTCACTTTCAGCTCGCCGCGCACCAAATGCACGTAGCTTTTGTGGCCGTTTGCTAAGCTCAAACTGGCGGTTTCGCCGGCGTTAAACAAGCCAGCGTACAAAGCGGCATCAGCATGAATCGTGACTGAGCCGTCTGCGCCCGTCGGCGAGGCGACCAACTTTAGCTTGCCCTGCTTAACCGCGTTGGCAAAGGTTTTTTGCTCGTAGCTTGGCACTATTTCTTGCGCATTTGGCATGATCCAAATTTGCAGCAAATGTGTGGTCTCGGTAGGTGCGTGGTTAAATTCGCTGTGCGTCACGCCCGTTCCGGCGCTCATACGCTGCACGTCGCCAGGCGGGATGGATTCGATGTTGCCCATGCTGTCTTTGTGTGCCAAAGAGCCATGGACGACGTAGGTAACAATTTCCATATTGCGGTGGCTGTGTGTGCCAAAGCCTTGGCCAGCAGCGATCCAGTCTTCATTAATCACCCGCAGATTAGCAAAACCCATGTGTGCGGGGTCGTGGTAGCCTGCGAATGAGAACGAGTGGTAGCTTTTCAGCCAGCCGTGGTCAGCGTAGCCGCGTTCTTGGGATCTGCGTAATGTAATCATGTAGAGAATGTAGGCGCTAAACCCTTGCTTGCAATGCAATGGTTTTGATGGCATTATTCAAATAATTTCAATGAAAAGCAACTAGCCATGCAAAATTCAAAAATCGTGAACCCGCGTGATGTGTTGACACCAGATGCGCTGGAGATGCTACAGCGCATTTCAGAAACAGGCAGTTTTGCGGCGGCGGCGCGCTTGCAAGGATTGGTTCCCAGCGCTTTAACTTACCGTGTTCGGCAGATTGAGGACGCGCTGGACGTGCTGCTGTTTGACCGTAGTTCGCGCAACGCGCGGCTCACGCCAGCGGGCGACGAGTTGCTGCGCGAAGGTGCTCGGCTACTGCATGACATTGACGCTATCGCCCATCGCGTCAAACGCATCGCTACAGGTTGGGAGCCGCAGTTCACGCTATCGGTGGACAGCATCATCTCAAAATCAACCGTGATGGAGTTGTGTGAAGCTTTTTTTGCGCAGTTTAAAGGGGAAACACCGCCCACGCGCATGAAAATAAGGGACGAGGCGCTATCGGGCACATTAGCGGCGCTGACTTCTGGACAGGCTGACATTGCCTTGGGCGTATCGGCAGAACCCACCGCAGATGCAACTATCGCCAGCAAGCCCTTGGGCAAATTTAATTTTGTGTATGTCGTTGCACCCAGCCATCCATTGGCTCATATGCCTGAGCCCTTGAGCGATGCTACGCTACAGCAGCACCGCGCAGTGGCGGTGGCAGATTCCGTGCAGCGCGGCAACGGCTTGACGTTTGGTTTGCTAGGTGGCCAAGACGTGTTTACCGTGCCTACCATGGAGGCAAAAATTGACGCTCAAATACGTGGCTTGGGCGCAGGTTTTTTGCCAGAAACTATGGCTCGGCCTTACGTTGAGACAGGTCGTTTGGTACAAAAACAAGTCGCTCGGGCTGAGCGAATCATTAACGTAGGCTACGCATGGCGCAACGCAAACACCCACCACCAAGGCAGCGCACTTCAATGGTGGCTGACACAGCTAGAAAGTCCTACGACGCGAGCAGCACTCCTGCATCAGCATTAAAACTTTAGTTTCAATTTATGGTCGTTTACGAGACTGTATTTTTGCATTTCGTAAGATTCTGTAAATATCAAGCTAATTGTTGAATTCGATGCCCGCAAACAACAGCGAAAATTTGCGTGGCTCATAAAATGATAGCTATAAAAAAATCTGGCTTCCCCACAATGCAACAAACACCTGCCATGCAAACTGAGACAACCACTTCACAAAACTCCGAAGTTGAATCACCGACGGCAGAACAGCAAACCGTTGATTTTTCACCCGCTTACTTATCACTGTTAGGCTCGGCTTTGTTGGCAGCTTGCGGCGGAAATGAAGAAGGTAACTACCAACAAGGTAACAGTCCGAACGGCACCGCTATCAAGAGTGATACTGCCAGCGCAGTAAACGCCACTGGCGCAGATATCAGCGCTACCAGCCAGGCCGACACTGTGAGTGGCTATCGTCCGCCAGGCGCTAGTACAACCAATGGCGTTTCATCTGCAGCAGGGTTCAATAATTTCCCTGTGGCGTATACAACAAACGATGCGGCGCGGTTTTTGTTGCAGAGCCAATTTAACGCGTCTGATGCTGAGATTGCAGCGGTCAAGGCCACCACATTTGCAGCTTATCTTCAGGAGCAGTTTGCTAAGCCAATTGGGCAGACTGGTGTGCAGTGGTTGGAAACACGCGGTTATGGTGTGAATGATGTAAACAACTATTTCTTCAATACATACCCAGCTGAGTTCATGCTCTGGAACCAGTTTTTTACAGCGCAAGACAGCATGCGTAAGCGTATAGCACTGGGTTTATCAGAGTTTTTTGTAGCCTCGATGCAATCTGCAGAATTTGCTTGGCGCAGCCATGCATATGGTCAATACTGGGACTTACTAGTCAAAAATGCTTTCGGAAATTTCAGGCAACTTCTTGAGGACGTTACGCTGAGTCCCGCAATGGGTTACTACCTAAACACGAAGGGTAATCAAAAAGAAAACACTACGACTGGGAGAGTGCCTGATGAAAACTATGGCCGAGAAGTTATGCAACTTTTCACTATAGGTTTGTACAAGCTGAATTTAGACGGCACCGTCGTGACCGATTCCGTCACAGGGAAAAAACTTGAAACTTATACGCAAGATGATGTAACAAATATTGCACGCGTATTCACAGGTTACGACTTTGACACCTCGGATGGTGTGCGCATCACGCCTGTTGGTCAAAGTTATACCATCGAAAGTCGTACATTTACGACCAAACCGATGTCATTCAAGGCAACTAACCACACTCTTAATTCATCCACATTTTTAGGCGCAGCAACAGTCGGCGCAGATAACACTGGAGGCAAAGCGCTCAAGCAGACTTTAGATATCTTATTTAATCATCCCAACGTAGGCCCTTTCTTCGGCCGGCAAATGATACAAAGATTTGTAACTAGTAATCCCAGTCCCGCGTACGTAGCACGAGTTGCAGCTGCTTTTAACAACAACGGCGCTGGTGTTCGCGGTGATTTAAAAGCGGTTTGGACAGCGATTTTTTTAGACGACGAGGCACGTCGCACGTACACCATGTCAACGGCCCCAGTACCTGCGCCGGCTGACCCATCAACTATCCGAAATGCCGAAGGCCGCTTGAACCGTAACATAGCAGAAAAAGATTTTGGCAAATTGCGTGAACCGATGATCAGGTTTATTCAATGGGGACGTACTTTCGGTCTTACATCAGCGCAAAATTCATGGAAATTATTCAATTTAAGCAATACATCGAATCAATTAGGACAAAGTCCTCTGCAATCGCCTTCAGTATTCAATTTTTTTAGACCAGGCTTCATACCACCAAGTAGCGCCTTAGCAGCCACGAATACGACAGCTCCAGAATTTCAAATTGTCAATGAAACTACTGTGGGCGGATATTTAAATTTCATGCAAGATACGATCAGGAACGGATTGAATTGTCCAGAACCTAGCAAACCTGAAGCCGCCTACACAAACTATCAGCGAGACATTAAGGCTGGTTACAGCAACGAACTAACCCTAGCGACAGATGCCACAGCATTGGTGAAGCGAGTTAACTTATTAATGGCTGCTGGGCAAATTTCAGATGCAAATCAAACCCTCATGATTAACGCTATAACTACCATGCCCGTCAATTCTACGGTTGCTGCTACTTTGGCCAGTCAAAAAATGGATCGTGTTGCTGCGGCAATTTTGATGGTGATGGCCAGCAGCGAATATTTGATTCAAAAATAAACTCACAAAATCACAAGACGAGACGACCCTATGCATGCCTCTGACATTGACTCTATCGGCCGCCGCGCCTTTTTGCAACGTTCTGCACAACTAGCTTTTACGGGCGCAGCGTTACCCACCGTTTTGAACTTAGCCGCTATGGGCGATGCAGCAGCTTTCAGCGCGCCTGATGGCAGCTACAAAGCGCTGGTTTGCATCTTTTTATATGGCGGCAGTGACTACGCTAATACGGTGGTTACCTATGACGACCCTAGCCATTTGGCTTACAGCAATATCAGAACCAGTATCGCAATACCTAAGGCCGAACTCACATCCACGCGACTAACGCCTACGGCTGCACTCACTTCTACGGTACTAACGCCTACTACCGCGCTACCCAACGGCAGACAATACGCTTTTCATCCATCCATGCCAGATTTGGCAAACTTATTCAACACAGGCAAAGCTGCCGTTCAGCTCAACGTAGGCCCACTGGTTGTGCCTATCAACAAAGATCAATACAAAGGCAACAACCGGACACTTTACCCACTGCCACCCAAACTTTTCTCGCACAACGACCAGCAAAGTCTGTGGCAATCCACCTATCCTGAAGGTTCAACCATCGGCTGGGGCGGTGATATGGGCGACTTAGCGCTATCGTCAAATTCCAACTCGCTATTCACCTGCATCTCCATCACTGGTAACTCTGTATTTTTGTCTGGCGATTCTGCTTTGTCATACCAAGTCAGTACAGGTGGCGCCGTCAAGATCAATGCTGCCAATAACAATGTTTACAACTCTGCTAATGTGAAGACGGTGATTAATGGATTACTAAAAGAATCCAGAAGCCATATTTTAGAAAACGAGTACAACCGCGTGACAAAGCGGGCGATTGATGCGGAGGTGGCAATAACTTCAGCGATTGGAAGCGGTATTCCATTGGGAACTGGCGCTGAGTTTTCACCTTTTGCAAGTACCACTAGCAGTAATTTGCTATCACAACTCAAAATGGTTGCCCGTTTGATAGCGGCACGATCTAGCTTAGGAGCAAAAAGGCAAGTATTTTTTGTTTCAGCTGGTGGTTATGATCTGCATGATAATTTATTGACAGGGCAAGCGCAAAACATGACCGTGTTGAACAATGCCTTGAATGCGTTTTACCAAACCACGGTTAACCTGGGCGTGGCGGACAAAGTTACCTCGTTCACTGCTTCAGATTTTGGTCGTACATTAACATCTAATGGCGATGGCTCAGACCATGGCTGGGGAAGTCACCATCTGGTCGTCGGTGGTGCGGTCAATGGCAAAGAGTTTTATGGCGTTGCGCCACCTGTCAGCAATACGGATACGACTAGCCCAAATGACCAATGGCATGTTGGGCAAGGGCGTTTGTTGCCAACAACCTCAGTGGACCAATATGCTGGGACTTTAGCAACATGGTTTGGCGTTAATCCCACTGGCGTAAACGGCGCAGTTAGCGAACTGGACAGCATTTTGCCGAACTTGAAAAATTTTGGTGTCACGGCAAACGGTATCAACTATCCAAAAAATATGGGGTTTATGCAGGCGCCATAAGGCTTAGAAAGAGGCATACTGTAGGCTCTTACAAATTATTTGGAGACCTACTGATGAAACGCAAACGAAGCTCAGCTGATACAAAAAAACACTTTGCAATCATAGGCGCCGGCATCGCTGGCATTGCTTGTGCGCGAACATTGGTGCAAGCTGGCCACCAGGTCACCGTGTTTGAGAAAAGCCACAGCGCTGGCGGCCGGATGAGCACGCGTAGCTCGTCATTTGGTACGTTTGACCACGGCGCGCAATATTTCACAGTTCGAGATGAGCGTTTTGCCAAAGCGTTAACAACAGCCACCGGTTTCTACAAGCCTTGGAGCGCCAATACTGTGCGTGTGTTGGACGAACATGGCCGCGTAGCAGCCGCTGGCTTGCCATCCAAAGAATCGCATTTTGTTGCCGTACCTGGAATGAACGCCTTGGTGCAACATTGGGCAAAACCCATCAATTCTCAGTTAGCGCTTGCAACAAAAGTCACCAAAATTGAAAGGGACAGCTTAAACACGCAGCAGTGGCAGCTTCGTACCAGCGGTGAAAACGACACGCAAAAGGTTTACTCAGGTTTTGATGCTGTGTTGCTCGCTATACCTAGCGAGCAAGCGCACAGCTTGCTACAAACATCAAAGCAAGGCGGCGATTTAATTAAATCTGTTCGCAAAGTGAGCGTAGCTCCTTGCTGGACGCTCATGGTTGCTTATGCGCAAGCTGTGCAACCCACCATGGCACACATAGGCCCACAATGGAACGCAGCGCGCAGCTCACACCACCGTATCTCTTGGCTGGCGCGAGAATCCAGCAAACCGGGTCGTGGTTCGGTTGAACGCTGGACGGTGCAAGCCAGCCCTGCATGGTCGGCAGAGCATTTGGAAGATGCCGCGCCACGCGTACAAGCCAAGCTGCTAAAAGCGTTTTCGGAAGTTACTGGCATTCGCGCTGAACCCACGCATGCTGATGTACACCGCTGGCGCTACGCACAGACCACTTTAGCTCTGGGAAAATCCCACCTATGGGATGAAAAACTTGGTATTGGTGTATGTGGCGATTGGTGTTTAGGCCACCGCGTTGAAGATGCGTTTGTTTCTGGATTGGAACTTGCCTTATCAGTGGTGTGAGCGACTACCCCGCTAGCTACAAAGGGCGTTTCGCCCCCTCCCCCACGGGTCCGCTTCATGCGGGCTCGCTGGTTGCTGCGCTAGCCAGTTACTTGGATTCCAAAGCGCGCGGTGGCAAATGGCTGGTGCGCATTGAGGATGTGGACACACCGCGCTGCATCAAAGGCATGGATATTGTCATTATGCAGCAGTTAGCCGCTGTGGGATTATTTTCTGACGAAACCCCAGTCTACCAATCGCAGCGCAGTCCCTTGTACCAAGCGGCATTAGACAAACTGATTGCACAAAACAAGGTTTATGGCTGCAGTTGCTCCCGTAAAGACGTAGCAGCAGCCATTGCCAAAGCTAATCCTTCAGCGAAACCACGCCACGGTGAACTGGTCTACCCGGGTACTTGCCAGCATGGCATGACGCAACAACTCGCACCATCCGCCCAACCCGCCTGGCGCTTCATCACAAACGGCGAAGTGAAATCGCACATCGGTGATTTCGTCCTCAAACGCGCCGATGGCTGTTTCACCTACCAGCTCGCGGTGGTGGTGGACGACGCATTGCAAGGCATCACACACGTGGTGCGTGGTGCAGACTTACTTGACAATACACCGCGTCAAATGGCGCTGCAGCAGGCGTTAGGCTACCCAACGCTGCAGTATTTGCATACCCCGCTAGTTATGTCAGAAGATGGTGAAAAACTCTCAAAACAAAACGGCGCGCAAGCTCTAGACACCTCGAACCCGTTACAAACCTTGAATATCGCCGCCCAAGCATTGGGCCTTGGACAACAAAACTGCTCTGTTGCCCAAGCTTTGTCCACTTGGACTAGCCACTGGGAACTCAAACGCACACAATTTAGCTAGCTTTTTGCGCCCAGACTAAATTGCCAGCATCTTGCCCAGCGACTGAATACAAAGCACCAGGCGCATTGCGGGTTTGTTGAAATTGCTCCAAAGTTTCTCCACGCATAGCAGCATAAATGTGCAAATTAGACACACCCACAACAGCGCCCAGTTTTTCCAGCATGAAGAAAATCACGCCGTAATGAATCAGACCACGCCAGTCGCGCTCGCGGATCAGTTGGCATTCTTGCGTCGTTAACCCAGCACGTTCAAAACTAGCCTCTTCATCGTTACGAAAAAGTGCTCTATGGGCTGGAGCCACCATATCGTGCAAGTATTTGTTAATGCGGTAGCTTTTAACGCTGCGCTCCAGGGTAAACGGATAAGTTCCGCTCAGAACTTCCACCCCTTCAAGCTGCTGATGCATGTATGCCAAATGGCGCTTTGTTTCACCCTTGATGGCAAGTGATGCCTTATTTTCGTAAATCGCGGTTGCAATGCCCGTCATCGATGGCAAATAATAGGTTTGATGCACTTTTTCAATCGTGGCAGACATGGCACCGCGCATCACCAACCACATGATGACTTCTGCACCCTCCATGCCACCCAGCTCAGCAAGCTCAGCTTGCGTCATCTCGGTCAAACGCACTGGGTCGTTTTCAATCAAGTCCAAAAACTCGGCATCCCACGCGGGGTTGTTAAAACCAGCGCGTTCGCCATGCACTTGGTGCGACAACCCACCAGTGGCGACAATGGCGACACGTGTATCTTCCGGATAGCTCTCAATCGCCCGACGCAGCGCCTGCCCCAGCTTGTAGCAGCGCCGTGCAGACGGCACAGGAAACTGCAACACCCCCACTTGCAAAGGAACAATGCTGACCGGCCATGCTGGTTCATGCGGGCAAAGCATAGACAGTGGTGAAAAGACACCGTGGTCCAAGGCTTTGCCCTGAAAGAACGACATATCAAATTCATCAGCCACCAACGATTGACCAATGTGCCTAGCCAGTGCTGGGTGGCCAGCCACTGGCGGTAAATCGCGCGGCCCACCGCCCTCGTCCGCTACTGGATAGCTCTCACCAATGCCCAGCGTAAAAGCCGAATAATGGTCAAAGAAAAACGAGGTGACGTGGTCGTTGTAGATAAAAAAGAGCACCTCGGGTTTGCGGTCTTCAATCCACTGACGCACAGGCTTGAACGCCTCAAATATCGGCGCCCAAACTGGGTCGTCCTGTTTGTTTTTGTCAAATGCAAACCCAATGGTGGGCGTGTGCGAGCAGGCGATTGCGCCAATGATTTTTGCCATGTTTGTATAAACCGTCTTAATCCGAATTAATCCAAAGTAGCCTTTGTCTTTTTCACAACATCAGCAAATCGCACAGACTCCGCCTGCATGTACTGACCAAACTGCTCGCGAGTTTGCGGGAAGGACTCGTATGCAAACGTTGTGAATTTGTCTTTAAAATCTGGTTCAGCCAAGGCTTTTTCGATATCGCGTTGGATTTTGTCTGCCACTGCTTTTGGTAAACCTTTAGGTGCTGCAATGGCTGTCCAACCGCTCACTTCGAAGCCGTTCGGGCCACCTGATTCGCCAAAAGTCGGTACATTAGGGAAGTTCGCTAAACGCTTTGGTGCGGCAATCGCCAAATATTTCACCTTGCCAGCACGTTGCATTGCGCCCGCAGTCGCATTTGTGCCCATAGCGAACGACAACTCGTTGTTCGCCACGCCGGTATAGAGCATGGACGTTTCTTTGTAAATCACATGCTGCATGTCCGTACCCGTGACGGTTTCCAGCAAGGCAGAACCCAAATGTACAGGGTTGCCGACCGACCATGAGCCGTAATTCAGCTTGCCCGGATTGGCCTTAGCATCAGCAATGATGTCGCCCACTGTTTTGTACTTGCTCTCAGTTGAAACAGCAACGAAAAAATAGGTTTTGAACAAAGGTAACAGCAGGTCAAAGTCTTTTTGAACGTCGTAAGGCAATTTTTTGAACAAGTGGGGGTAGGCTGATATGTGTACGTTATCAAGCTGAATCAAGTCATGGCCATCGTTAGCGCCGCGTTTAAAGGCATCAATCGCGATAAAACCATTGCCACCTGGCTTGTTTTCAACCACCACAGGTTGGCCCCAAGCGCGTGACAGCTTGTCTGCCAATAAACGCACCACGCCCTCTGGACCGCTGCCAACAGGGAACGGCGTGATGATGCGCACGGGCTTGGTAGGGAAAGTTTGAGCACTGGCGCTTACCGCTGTGAAGGCGGTCAAAGCAGCAAATGCTGTACCCAAAATGAGTTTTGATGTGATG
>JAAFJF010000011.1 GCA_013298815.1 Polaromonas sp.
TGTTACAAGCCTACAGAACCCACGTTGCCGAGCGCGCTGCGCTAGGTATTCCGCCCCTACCACTGTCAGCCAAACAAACGGGCGAGTTGATCGAACTGCTCAAAGTGCCACCTGCTGGCGAAGAGGTAACATTGGTTGAGTTGATCACCCACCGCGTGCCAGCGGGTGTTGATGCTGCTGCAAAAGTCAAAGCTAGCTATTTAGCCGCTGTGGCTCACGGTACAGAAGTTTGTCCACTCATCAGCCGTGCTCAGGCAACTACTCTTTTGGGTACCATGCTGGGTGGCTACAACATTGGCCCGATGGTGGCTTTGTTAGACGACGCCGCTGTTGCTGCTGAAGCCGCTGCCGGTCTGAAAAAGACCTTGCTGATGTTTGACCAGTTTCATGACGTCAAAGAAAAAGCCGACAAAGGCAATGCTTTTGCCAAGTCTGTGCTGCAAAGCTGGGCTGATGCCGAGTGGTTTACCAGCCGCCCTGAAGTAGCAAAATCTATCACTTTGACCATTTTTAAAGTGGCTGGTGAGATCAATACCGACGACTTGTCGCCAGCGCCTGATGCGTTCAGCCGTCCAGACATCCCAATGCACGCTTTGGCGATGCACAAGAATTCCCGTCCAGGTGTTGTGCCTGAAGAAGATGGCAAGCGCGGCCCCGTCAAGTTCATCAATGACCTCAAGGCCAAAGGCAATTTGGTCGCCTACGTGGGTGACGTGGTTGGCACCGGCTCTAGCCGTAAATCAGCCACCAACTCAGTACTCTGGTTCACGGGTGAAGACATTCCGTTTGTGCCAAACAAGCGCTTTGGCGGCGTCTGTTTGGGCAATAAAATCGCCCCGATTTTCTACAACACCATGGAAGACTCAGGCGCTTTGCCGATTGAGTTGGACGTGAGCAACATGAACATGGGCGACGTGGTTGAACTGCGTCCTTATGACGGCCAAGCGCTGAAAGATGGCAAAGTTATTGCCGAATTCAAGCTGAAAAGCGATGTGCTGTTTGATGAAGTGCGTGCCGGCGGCCGTATTCCGCTCATCATTGGCCGTGGTTTGACTGCTAAAGCGCGTGAAGCACTGGGCTTGCCAGTGTCAACACTGTTCCGTTTGCCACAAAACCCTGCGGACACCAAAAAGGGCTTCACATTGGCGCAAAAAATGGTCGGCCGTGCTTGCGGTTTGCCAGTTGTCAATGGCAACCAGCAAGGCGTGCGACCAGGTACATACTGCGAACCAAAAATGACCAGCGTTGGATCGCAAGACACCACCGGCCCAATGACCCGCGACGAGTTGAAAGACTTGGCTTGCTTGGGCTTCAGCGCTGATTTGGTGATGCAGTCTTTCTGCCACACCGCAGCCTATCCAAAACCAGTCGACGTGAAAATGCACCACGAGCTGCCAGAGTTCATGACTGATCGTGGTGGTATTCCATTGCGTCCGGGCGACGGCATCATCCACAGCTGGTTGAACCGCATGTTGTTGCCTGATACTGTTGGTACCGGCGGCGACAGCCACACCCGTTTCCCTATCGGTATCAGCTTCCCAGCAGGTTCTGGTTTGGTTGCGTTTGGTGCTGCTACGGGCGTGATGCCACTCGACATGCCAGAGAGCGTGTTGGTTCGCTTCAAAGGAAAGATGCAGCCTGGCGTGACCCTGCGCGACTTGGTGAATGCGATTCCGTTGTACGCTATCAAAGCGGGTTTGTTGACAGTGGCCAAGCAAGGCAAAATCAATATTTTCTCTGGCCGTATTTTGGAAATCGAAGGTCTGCCAGACCTCAAGGTTGAGCAAGCATTTGAGTTGTCTGATGCGTCTGCCGAACGTTCAGCTGGTGGTTGTACTGTGCATTTGAACAAAGAGCCGATCATTGAGTACATCACCAGCAACATCACCATGTTGAAGTGGATGATTGCAACCGGTTATAGCGATGTCCGCACCATCAACCGCCGCATTGCTGCGATGGAAGCTTGGTTGGCTAATCCAGAACTACTCAAAGGTGATGCAGACGCAGAATACGCCGCTGTCATTGAGATTGATTTGGCTGATATCCACGAGCCAATCGTTGCATGCCCAAACGATCCAGATGATGTGAAAACATTGGCTGACGTGGCTGGTAGCCCGATTGATGAAGTGTTTATCGGTAGCTGCATGACCAATATTGGCCACTTCCGTGCGGCATCTAAATTGCTTGAAAACAAGCGTGACATTCCCGTCAAGCTGTGGGTAGCTCCACCGACCAAGATGGACGCTCACCAGTTGAGCGAAGAAGGCCATTACGGCGTGTTGGGCAGTGCTGGTGCACGTATGGAAATGCCAGGCTGTAGCTTGTGCATGGGCAACCAAGCGCAGGTGAAAGAGGGCGCAACTGTGTTTTCCACATCCACCCGTAACTTCCCGAACCGTTTGGGTAAAAACAGCAATGTTTACCTAGGTTCTGCGGAGTTAGCAGCGATCTGCTCTAAGCTAGGCCGTATCCCTACCAAAGCCGAATACATGGCGGATATGGGTGTGTTGACCGCAGCCAGCGACAAGATTTACCAATACATGAATTTTGACAAGATGCCAGACTTCACTGAGGTGACGGACGCTGCAGACAAGGCTGCGGCAGCTGCTTAAACCAGTTTTCAACGCTAAATAGCAAAAAGCCCTGCAAGTTATGCTTGCAGGGCTTTTTTATGTCTAAAAATGGCTGTAGCCGGCGTATTTGCTGCCTAAGGCGCTATTAATTTCATAGTATTTTATCGATGTTAATGGTTGTCACGCGGCACCTGAGAGCCACGTTTGCCGACCAAAAAGTCTAAATCAACACCTTCATAGGCTTGTAGCACGTGGTCGATGTATAGCTTCCAGTAGCCAGAATCCATGGGTGGTTTAGGAGCTGTCCACAGAGCTAAGCGACGCGCCAATTCTTCGTCGCTGATATGTAAATGCAGATTGCGCTCTGGCACGTTCAATTCAATCATGTCGCCGTTTTGCACCACGGCCAAAGGCCCACCCGCTGCCGCTTCAGGCGCAGTGTGCAAAACCACCGTGCCGTAAGCCGTGCCACTCATGCGGGCGTCGCTGATACGCACCATATCAGTGATGCCTTTGCGCAAAATTTTTGGAGGCAAGGGCATATTGCCCACTTCAGCCATGCCTGGATAACCCTTAGGACCGCAATTTTTAAGCACCATGACGCAAGTTTCGTCAATGTCCAAATCTTCGTCGTCAATACGTTTGTGAAAGTCTTCGATATTTTCAAAAACCACAGCACGGCCCGTATGCACCAACAATGACGGGGTTGCAGCACTTGGTTTGATCACCGCGCCGCGTGGTGATAAATTGCCCTTCAAAATAGCAATGCCCGCTTTTTCTTTGAAAGGGGTAGCCAAAGGTGTAATGACATCGGTGTTGTAGTTTTCAGCGCTGGCGATGTTTTGCGCAACGGTTTGTCCAGTGACGGTGACGATATCTTGGTGCAGCAGATGCGAGATTTCTTTCATCACTGCTGGCAGACCGCCTGCGTAGCAAAAATCTTCCATCAGGTACTTACCTGAGGGCTGTAAGTTAACAATGCAGGACAGATTACTGGCTAATTTGTCGAAATCTTCAATGTGCAGATCAACGCCAATGCGTCGCGCCATCGCCACCAAGTGGATAACCGCATTGGTCGATCCGCCAATCGCCGCCAGCGTGACAATAGCGTTTTCAAAGGCTTTGCGCGTCATCACTTTGGATAATCTCATGTCTTCATGCACCATCTCAACTGCGCGACGCCCAGCCATACGCGCCAATACATTCCGGCGACCATCAACGGCTGGGTAGGCAGCATTGCCAGGCAGGCCAATGCCCAAGGCTTCCACCATGCTGGCCATGGTCGAGGCAGTGCCCATGGTCATGCATGAGCCATGGCTGCGGTGCATGCAGCTTTCAGCTTCAAAAAAGTCTTGCAGCTTCAACGTGCCGGCGCGGACTTGCTCGCTCATGCTCCACACGCCTGTACCTGAGCCCAGTTCTTGACCGCGCCATTTGCCACTGAGCATAGGGCCGCCACTTACGCCAATCGTAGGCAGGTCGACACTGGCCGCGCCCATGACGAGTGATGGGGTGGTTTTGTCGCAGCCCATCAACAGCACCACACCATCAATCGGGTTGCCGCGAATGCTTTCTTCCACGTCCATACTTGCTAAGTTGCGGTACAGCATGGCGGTAGGTCGCAACAAGGTTTCGCCCAATGACATCACAGGAAATTCCAGCGGAAATCCACCAGCTTCATAGACTCCAATTTTGACTTGCTCCGCCAGTGTGCGAAAGTGTGAATTGCAGGGTGTCAATTCGCTAAATGTGTTGCAAATACCAATCACAGGGCGACCATCAAACTGGTCATGCGGTACACCTTTGCCTTTGACCCAACTGCGGTAAGCAAAGCCATCGCGGTCTTGACGGCCAAACCACTGTTGGCTGCGGAGTTCGTGGGCTGGTTTTTTAGGCGTTTGACTCATTTGAAATGTAAATATTGAGGTTGTAGATAAAAATTTCGGGTATACCCTGAGACTTTAATGGTCTTATGGTAATACGATAGAGACATTAACGCAAACCTTGATTTAGTTCAAGTTGCAGAGTTAAAAAAATAATAGTTTTAAATGTTTTTTGAAATTTTGGAGCTGATTTGTCCAAGCCAGAAATATTAACAGTTGCAAAGCTGTGGCCACCGTATTTAGAAGAGTTGCAACAGACTTATGTGGTGCATGATCGCACGCATGAATTAGATGTTGCCGCTTTTGCGCAAATCGCACCACGCATCAAAGCCATTGCTGGCGGTGGCGAGTCGCAGGTGACGCGTGATTTGATGGCGCAGTTGCCAGCGTTAGAGATGATTTCAGTCTTCGGTGTTGGTTATGACCGCTACGATGTGGCTGCAGCACGAGAGCGCGGTATTCCAATCACTAATACACCTGATGTTTTGACAGATGATGTCGCAGACATGGGCATTTCCCTCATGCTCGCTGTCGCTCGCACTATCCCGCAAGCGGATAAATATGTGCGCGAGGGTAAGTGGCCAAGCGGACCCATGCCGCTAGCACGCAAAGTAACGGGTGCTCGTTTAGGTATTGTTGGCTTGGGACGTATTGGCAGCGCCATTGCCCGCAGAGCTGCAGGCTTTGACATGAGCATTGCTTACACGTCTAGAAATAAAGTGACAGATAGTCCTTACACCTATTACCCAACACCGGCAGCACTTGCTGCTGAGGTGGATTTTTTGATGGTTATCACACCTGGTGGTGCTGGCACCAAAGGCTTGATCAACGCTGAGGTGTTGAAGGCTTTGGGGTCAAACGGCTATTTGATCAATGTGGCGCGCGGCTCTGTTGTTGACGAAACTGCGTTGATTACTGCATTGCAAAGCAACGTCATTGCTGGGGCGGCTTTGGATGTGTTTGAAAACGAACCCCATGTTCCAGCAGCTTTGTGCGCGATGAGCAATGTCGTACTCGCGCCGCATGTTGCCAGTGCAACTTGGCAAACGCGCCGTGCTATGGCTGATTTGGCATTTGGCAATTTGCAGGCACACTTTGCAGGTCAGCCGTTGCTCACGCCTGTTCCTTAAACGTTTAGATAAAAGTAAGCATGATCAAAAATGTCCACGGCAACACGGTTGACTTCCTCGGCGAAGCGATTGTTGCTGGGCGTTATACAGAGGGTGGTGCCATTCCGCCAGAGCCTATGTTGTGCGAAGAATTAGGCGTTAGCCGCACAGTTGTCAGAGAGGCGATTAAATCTTTGGTCGCTAAAGGATTGATACATACCGGGCCCAAGGTGGGAACGCGCGTGTTGTCTGCGGATCAGTGGAATTGGTTTGACGCTGATGTGATTGCTTGGCAAGCCAAAGCAGGTTTGACGGCGGAATTCATCCGCGATTTGCAAGATTTACGCCGTGTGGTCGAGCCTGCAGCCGTGCGTTTTGCTGCAATGCGCGCTACTGCTGAAGACATAGCCAAGATTGAAGAAGCCTATGCGGGCATGAAAAAAGCTGTTTTTGAAGGTGGTGACTACATTACTTTTGATTTGCGTTTTCATCAAGGCTTGCTCGCAGCATCACACAACCGAATGCTTGTGCAAATGAGTAAGGCTTTGAGCGCGTTGTTACGAACTAGCTTTGAGTTATCAACGGCCAAAAAAGATGGCCCTTTGAGTTCGTTGCCGCTGCATCGAGCTGTTCTTGATGCGGTTGCTGCACATAACCCAGTGCAGGCTGAGCAAGCTATTTGTCGCTTGATTGACAGTGCGCATACTGATATTGAAGAAATTTTGACATCACGCAGACGCTTGCCTCGGGTGAATCGACCCGCCTCAGAGCTGAAAGCTGCATGAAGTTTGCGTAAATATAGGATTTAAATTTTTCGTTGTTTTTTGTTCCCGTAAGTTAGAAACCACCAAGGAGACTGTCAAATGAAATTTAAACTGATCGCAACTGCAGCTTGCATGACCACGGCGATGCTCGTCGGTGGCCATGCTGCTGCGCAAGAGAAACTCACCGTATGGTGGGCTAAAGGTTATTACAAGGCTGAAGATGATGCGCTTTTTGCTGCCATCAAAAAATTCGAAGCTAAGACAAAAGTCAAGGTCGAGTTGTCTCAATATGCGCCTCAGGAAGCTATTCCAAAGTCTGTAGCCGCTATGGATGCCAAAAACCCGCCAGACGTTGCTTATGCTGACGTGTATGACTTCCAAGTTGCTGGTAAATGGGCATTTGATGGCAAGCTTGAAGATCTCAGCAGCGTCATTGACCCAATTCGTAGTAAGTTTGCACCAAATACGGCTGAAACAGCATTTTTGTACAACGATGTAGATAAAAAACGTGCTTACTATGCCTTCCCTATGAAGCAGCAAACGATGCACATACAGTATTGGTCAGATATGTTGACTGATGCTGGCTTTAAAGAAAGTGATATCCCGACGAGCTGGAAAGAATACTGGTCATTCTGGTGCGATAAGGTGCAAACTGCACACCGTCAAAAATCTGGAAACCGTACTTTTGGTATTGGCAATCCCATGGGCGTGGATTCTAGTGACTCTTACTATTCTTTCTTGACGTTCATGGATGCATACAACGTTAAATTGGTTAGCGATAGTGGTAAGGTTCTGGTTGATGATTCGGCTGTGCGTGCTGGCTTAATTTCTGCCTTAAGCGACTACACCAATATTTATGCGCGTGGCTGTACTCCGCCTTCATCTACCAACTGGAAAGATCCGGACAACAACGTTGCTTTCCACAATAAAACTACAGTTTTGACACACAACGCAACAATTTCTATTGCAGCTAAGTGGCTAGATGATTCGAAAAATGAAACGTTAACTGCCGAACAAAGAGCGGCTGCTGGTAAGAACTACAACGAGCTGATTCGTACTGCTGGCTTCCCCAATAAACCAGATGGGACGAAGTTCAAATACCGTGCTGCTGTAAAAGTAGGTGTGGTGTTTAAAGATGCTAAAAATGTGAAGCGTGCGAAGGAGTTCGCAGCGTTCATGATGGCTGAAGAAAACTTAGGCCCATACGTTGAAGGTTCGCTTGGTCGTTGGTATCCAGTGATGAAAGCAGGCCAAGCTAGCCCATTTTGGCAAGGTGACAAACACCGCTTAGCCGTCCATAACCAATTTCAAGCAGGAACTGTCAATTTTGAGTTGACCAAAAACTACAAGTTCACAATCTTGAACAACGAGAACGTTTGGGCTAAAGCAATGAACCGAGTAGCCAGCGAAAAATGGCCGGTTGATAAGGCTGTCGATGAAATGATTGCTCGTATCAAAACGGTAGCGAACTAATCATATCTTCTAAATTTAAACTGTAGTAATTTTGAAAATGGTTGACCAGCATGGGCTGGCAACCACTTACTGATATTTTTGACATGACCACATTGACACACGCCACAGCAGGGCTGCCAAATCAGCCAATCAAAAAAGGTCTGACTTCTTGGGAGTTTTGGGGCAGGATTTTGCTTATTCCCTATGCCTTGTTGTTTTTGATTTTTGTTTTATACCCTGTTGGATATGGCTTGTGGCTTGCTAGTAACCCTAGTAGTTACGTTAAACTTTTTGACGATCCTATTTTCTATCGCACAGTAATAAACACGATCTTCTTTTTAGCGATTGGCATTAATTTAAAAATGCTTTTGGCATTGTTCTTGTCGGGCTTTTTTGTGCATAACCGCACATGGATCAAATGGCTTTCTTTGATTTTCATTTTGCCTTGGGCCGTTCCTTCCATCCCCACCATTTTGTCGATGCGGTTCATGTTGAACCCAGAGTGGGGCGTCATCAACACCTTGATTTTTAAGTTGACCGGCACAGATGGTCCGAATTGGTTGAATGACCCAACGCTGGCTCTATCATTGTCCATCTTGGCGCATATTTGGAAATCATTGCCATTTTGGACTTTGATATTAGTGGCTGCACGCTTGGCGATTCCGACTGAGCAATACGAGGCCGCGTCTGTCGATGGCGCGACCAATTGGCAGAAATTTAAATATATTTCTTGGCCATCGCTAAAAACGGTATACCTCACATCAACCCTGCTTTCGACGATTTGGTCGCTTGGTGACTTCAACAGTGTCTACTTGTTGACAGGCGGTGGCCCTGCAGATTTAACGCATGTATTGGCGACGCTTGGTATTCGCTACTTACGCTTAGACCAAATTGATTTGGCGATGGCATCGATCGTGGTTGCTATGCCGATGGTGCTGCCATTGGTCTATTTTATGATGAAGCGCTTGTCTAAATAAGTGCCTAAATTAGGACAACAAAAGAACCACAATGAAGCCCATTACTCTAAAAAAAGTTACAACTGAAGCCAAGCTTTTGTTGATTGGTATCCCCGTGTTCCTGTGGACCATGATTCCGGTCTATCACATGATTTTGTTTGCTATTTCGCCAAGGGACAAAGCAACATCTGGCCAACTATTCCCAAAGAACCCAACGTTAGATAATTTTGGAGTCGTGTTTGAACAAAAACATATTTATTTGACTCACTTTTGGCAGCAGCTTGGCAATTCGTTTGTGATTGCTTTTTCAGTTGCAGCTATTACATTGTTTATAGCTACTACTGCTGCTTTTGCCATTAGCCGTCTCAAAGTTCGTGGTGGTAGAACAGTGATGAATTTGGCTTTGTGCACCTACTTCATTCCAGCAGCGTTTTTAGCTGTACCCATGTACAAAACCATGAGTAGCTATGGCTTGCTAAATAACCATTGGTCACTGATCTTGGCGATGGTGACCATTGCTTCGCCGTACTGTATTTGGGTGCTGAAACAAGCGTCAGACAAGTTGCCCTACGAGCTTGATGAAGCTGCAAAAATGGATGGCGCAACTGCCATGCAATTGTTTCGCTTGGTTTATTTACCTTTGATGGTGCCATCGCTGGTAGCCGTCGGTACCTATTCACTGTTGTTGGCTTGGAATGAATATTTGTATGCGTTTTTATTGCTTTCAAAAGAAGACACACTCACATTAGGTGTCGCATTAGGTAATTTTCTAGGGGCAGATGATTCGCCGTGGGAGCTTTTGATGGCGACTGGTTTGCTTTACGCATTACCACCTGCCGCTATCTATTACACCTTCAAGCGTTACATGGTTTCTGGCTTAACTGCTGGCGCAGTTAAGAGTTAAAAGCTAAGACTCACACCAAAACACTTTTTTACATTTTTACATTTTTAGCCACACATTTAATTAAGAAGACAGACTTATGGCATCCGTATCATTTAGAAATATTGAAAAATCTTTTGGCAAAACCAAAATCATCCACGGCATCAGCTTTGATATTCAAGACGGTGAGTTTGTTGTTTTGGTAGGCCCTTCGGGCTGTGGTAAATCAACTTTACTTCGCATGCTGGCCGGTTTAGAAGAAATTAGTGGCGGCGACATCGCCGTAGACGACAAGATTGTGAACGATCTCGAATCCAAAGATCGCGATATTGCTATGGTCTTTCAAAGCTACGCTTTATACCCGCACATGACCGTGCGTGACAATATGGCGTTTAGTTTGAAACTGCGCAAAGCGGAAGCTGCGATCACGAATGAACGTGTTGCAAAAGCAGCCAAAATTTTAAACTTAGATGTATTGTTAGACCGGTTCCCACGCGAGCTTTCAGGCGGCCAACGCCAACGTGTTGCTATGGGTCGGGCAATAGTGCGTGACCCAAAAGTATTTTTGTTTGATGAGCCATTGTCAAACTTGGACGCAAAATTGCGCGTCTCCATGCGGGCTGAAATCAAAGCGCTGCACCAACGCCTGAAAACAACGACCGTTTACGTGACGCACGATCAAATTGAAGCAATGACATTAGCCGACCGCATTGTTGTTATGCATGACGGCATCATTGAGCAAATCGGTACGCCCTTGGAGCTGTTTGATAGACCGGGTAATTTGTTTGTTGCTCAGTTCATCGGCTCACCATCTATGAATGTCTTTGAGGGAAAACTTCGTACGACAGGCGATAAGCCCGTTGTTGAAGCATTAGGTGTGAACTGGCCTGTTGAGCGCGTTACCCAGGGGGTGGACGGACAGGCTGTTAGCTATGGCATACGTCCAGGCGATATCAGCATCATGGAATCTGGCCAAGGAGTTCCTGCCAAGGTGATTGTCGTTGAGCCCACTGGTGCTGAAACTGAATTACTTCTAGAGGTGGGTGGCACGCGGATTGTGACGGTGATGCATGGCCGTACTGACGCCAAGCCTGATAGCATTGTGCAACTGCATATCAATGCCAACAAAGCACACATTTTTGAAGCGCAAACGGGTAGACGCTTAGATTGATTTTTGAAATATTTTGAGACTTTTTTTGGATAATGAATAATCAATTTAGCCTTGAAGGCCGTCTCGCCCTCATCACCGGTTCGTCAGCAGGTATTGGATTTGGACTGGCGCGAGGACTTGCGCAAGCTGGGGCAACGGTCGTCCTCAATGCTCGCAATGAGCATAAATTGGTCGCTGCTGCAGACCAACTTCGAAGCGAAGGCTTCAACATTCATTCGCGCTGTTTTGACGTGACGAATGAACACGACGTACAAACGGCGGTACATGACATCGAAAAACACATAGGCGCGATTGATATTTTGATCAACAACGCCGGTATGCAGCGCCGCGCACCCTTGGAAGAGTTCAAAACCAGTGACTGGCATGAGCTGATGCGCACCAATGTGGACAGTGTTTTTTTAGTCGGTCAAGCGGTTGCCAAAGTCATGATTCCCCGCAAACGCGGAAAGATCATCAACATTTGCTCGGTGCAAAGCGAGTTGGGCCGACCCAATATCGCTCCCTACACGGCCAGTAAAGGTGCTGTCAAAATGCTGACAAAAGGCATGGCAATCGACTGGGGCCCACACGGCATCAATGTCAATGGCATCGGCCCAGGCTATTTCAAAACAGAATTGAACGAGAAGCTGGTGAATGATCCACAGTTCAGCGATTGGCTCATCAAGCGCACGCCCAACAGACGCTGGGGCAATGTGGAAGAGTTGACTGGTGCAGCGGTGTTTTTAGCCAGTGATGCATCAAGCTTTGTCAACGGTCACATTCTTTATGTTGATGGCGGCGTCACATCTACGCTGTAAAAGTAACTTCGCGACTTTTGGTAACTTTTTAATTTGTAGTTTAGATTTAGGTTGGAGATTCCTATGCGCGCACTTGTCTGCCACGCCCCCCAAGATTTACGCCTTGAAGAGCAACCATCTGAAGTATTAGGCGTACAGCAACTGCGCATTCGGATTGCTTTTGGCGGTATTTGCGGCTCAGATTTGCATTATTTTCAGCACGGTGGTTTTGGCGCGGTGCGCTTGAAAGAGCCTATGGCCTTGGGACACGAGGTTTCTGGTCGTATTGACGAGATTGGCTCAGGCGTGACAGGTTTTAAATTGGGTCAACGCATCGCTATTTCGCCTTCTCGTCCATGTGGCGCCTGCCAATACTGCCAAAATGGGCAGCACAACCATTGCTTGAACATGCGTTTTTACGGCAGCGCCATGCCCTTTCCGCACATCCAAGGTGCTTTTCGCGAATCGCTCATCATCGACGCCAGCCAAGCGCATGCCGTAGCAGACAATTTGCCGCTATCGCAAGCTGCGTTGGCTGAGCCTTTATCGGTTGGCTTGCACGCCATCACCCGCGCTGGGTCTGTGTTTGGAAAGCGGGTGTTGGTCACTGGCTGCGGGCCGATTGGTGCGTTGCTGATTGCTGCCTTGCGCCGTGCAGGCGCAGCGCACATCGTCGCGGCAGATTTGGCGGACTTGCCACTGGCATGCGCCTTGAAAATGGGTGCAAACGAAGTAGTCAATCTCGTCAAAGAGCCTGGCGGACTGGATAAATATTCAGATAACAAGGGCACATTTGATGTGATGTTTGAAGCCTCAGGCAGCGACAAAGCCCTGCGCGCTGGCTTGGCCGTCGTCATGCCGCGTGGCGTGATTGTCAGCATCGGCCTGGGCGGCGATGCCCAAATCCCGCTGAACATGCTGGTAGCCAAAGAAATTGAGCTGCGCGGCACTTTCCGCTTTCATTCCGAATTTGCGGTAGCCGTTGCCTTTTTGAACCAAGGCTTGATTGACGGCCAACCTGTCATCTCCGACATCATCGCTTTTGACCAGTCTGAAGAGGCCTTCAAGCTTGCCTGCGACAAAAGCAAATCCATGAAAGTGCAAATCGCCTTTGATAAAGAGCTATCTTTTTGATTTTTACTATCAATTTAATAGCTGATTAGGCAATAAATACGCCGGCTAGAGGTTGATTTTGACGGTAAATTTCATAAATAATCACAAAACCAATATGTCTACATTCAATCAAGTCATTCTGTTCACTGATACCGATGGCCTCGCCAAATTCCGTGAAGAGGCTTTGCCCATGCCTGAAGGCAATCCGCAAGCGATGTTATCCAAACTGCAACCATCGGGTGGCTTTCAGGTGCGCCACAGCCCCGTCGGTTTTAAAAGCAGCTTTCATTGCACCACAACGCCTCAATGGGTGTTTATATTGGGTGGAACCATGGAAATCTTGTTGCAAGACGGCAGTTCGCGTGTTTTTCAACCTGGCGACTCGTTCTACTCGGATGACACCGTGCCAGCTGGTGTGAATTTTGATGCCGCCATCCATGGTCATTGGAGTCGCCAAGTGGGCGACCAGCCGCTGGTGACGCTATTTGTCCGTACATGAATCTGTAGCTCTTACTGCAGTTGTTCTGAACTTGATTTCAAAGCCTGAACTGGCCATTTAAGCGCCGATAACTGCGATAATGACGACATGGCGCCTTTGAATTTTGTATTCATTCGTGCTTCTTTTCGTTAATTTACGCCTTTTTATAGGCACAAAAATCCAAAATGGCTCAATACGTATACACCATGAACAAGGTCGGCAAAATCGTGCCGCCCAAGCGTCAAATTCTCAAAGACATTTCGCTCAGCTTCTTCCCAGGCGCCAAGATTGGTGTTTTAGGCACGAACGGCTCTGGCAAATCAAGCTTGCTCAAAATCATGGCTGGCTTGGACAAAGACATTGAGGGCGAAGCAACCCCGATGCCGGGCTTGCAAATAGGTTACTTGCCGCAAGAGCCACAACTGAACAACGAGCACACGGTGCGTGAAAGCGTGGAAGCTGGCATGGGCAAAGTGTTTGCGGCTAAAGCGCGCTTAGAAGAAGTTTATATCGCCTACGGCGAGGAAGATGCTGACTTTGACGCCTTGGCGGCTGAACAAGCTGACTTGGAAGCCATCATCGCCACCGCTGGCACCGACAGTGAGCACCAACTTGAAATTGCTGCTGATGCTCTGCGCCTGCCACCCTGGGATGCCAAAATCGGCGTGCTGTCCGGTGGTGAAAAGCGCCGTGTGGCGCTGTGCAGCTTGTTGCTGTCCAAGCCAGAAATGCTGTTGCTCGACGAGCCAACCAACCATTTGGATGCGGAATCGGTCGATTGGCTGGAGCAATTTTTGCAGCGTTACTCGGGTACCGTGGTTGCCATCACCCATGACCGCTACTTCTTGGACAACGCGGCAGAGTGGATTTTGGAGATGGACCGCGGCAGCGGCATTCCGTGGAAAGGCAATTACAGTACCTGGCTGGAACAAAAGGGCGAGCGTCTGGCGCAAGAGCAAAAGGGCGAAGAAGCCCGTGCCAAAGCCCTGAAGAAAGAGCTGGAATGGTCCCGCCAAAATCCCAAAGCACGTCAAGCTAAGAGTAAATCACGTCTGGCGCGTTTTGAAGAGTTGTCCGACTTTGAATACCAAGCCCGCAACGAAACACAGGAGATTTTCATCCCTGTAGCCGAGCGCTTGGGTAACGAAGTCATCGAATTCACCAACGTCACCAAATCCTTTGGCGACCGCGTGCTGATCGACAACCTGAGCTTCAAAATCCCCGCTGGCGCGATTGTCGGCATCATCGGCCCCAACGGTGCCGGTAAATCGACCCTGTTCAAGCTGATTGCGGGCAAAGAATTGCCGGATACCGGCGAAGTCAAAATCGGTAAAACCGTGCAAATGGCTTTTGTTGACCAGCACCGCGATGACTTAGAGAACGCCAAAACCGTCTGGGAAGACGTCTCCGGCGGCCTCGACATTCTGACCGTCGGCAAGTTCCAAATGCCAAGCCGTGCTTACTGCGGCCGCTTCAACTTCAACGGTGCCGATCAACAAAAACGCGTTGGCACCCTGTCTGGTGGTGAGCGCGGACGTTTGCACCTCGCCAAAACTTTGATTGCAGGCGGCAACGTCTTGATGCTTGACGAGCCATCGAATGACTTGGACGTGGAAACTTTACGCGCGTTGGAAGACGCGCTGTTGGAATTCGCAGGCTCCGTCATGGTCATCAGCCATGACCGCTGGTTCTTGGACCGAATCGCTACGCACATCCTCGCCTGCGAAGGTGACAGCCAATGGACTTTCTACAACGGCAACTACCAAGAGTACGAAGCAGACAAAAAGCGCCGTTTGGGTGAAGAGGGCGCGAAGCCGAAACGCATGCGTTTTAAGGCATTGCATTAAGCAACTCGTCAGAGTCTGTGTAGGTAGGTTTTCATCTGCCAACTTATCAAAACCGCAACAGAGCATGCTTTGAGGCGGTTTTTGTGTTTTTGGGTGTCAAATATGGCTGTAGTCGGCGTTTTTATTGCCTAAACATCTATATTATTTGGAGCATCTGTAGCGATATTATTTCGCAATTTCAATACTCATGACCGTAAACACACCATTCAGTTTATCAGCGGTGAATTTGACTTTATCGCCCGCTTTGACTTTTTCCAGCATCGCTTCATCCTTGACTTGAAACACCATGGTCATGCCAGGCATGTCGAGGTTTTTAATCTCGCCATGTTTGAGTGTGACTTTTTTGTTTTCAAGATCGATTTTTCGAATTTCAGCGTCTGCCAAGGGTAAAGTATTTGCCGCTTTAGCAGCAGACGCTGCTGGCGCAGCAGCATGAGAGCCTGCATAGCTAAAGGCTACGCTGCTTAGCAATGTTGCAGTAATGACGATAAATTTGATGTTTTTCATGGCGTTTCCTTTTGGTTTAAATAGTAAAAATAAATTGGTTTAATGGTTGTGGCTACTTGCTTTGGCTGGCATTTTTGCACTTGCAACATTGACCAAACCCTTCATTCCCGCATCAAAATGACCTGCCTCTAAGCAAGCAAAATCAATTTTCCCCGCTGCGGTGAACTGCCAAATGATCTCGCCAGTTTTCCCAGGTGCGAGAGAGGCTGTGTTAGGTTCATCGTGCACCATGCCCGGGTATTTTTTCATCAGTTCGGCATGTTCTTTGAGGTCTTTCATAGATCCCAAAGTCATTTCGTGTTTGATTTTCCCTGAGTTTTTGACGATGAACTTGATGGTTTCGCCTTGTTTGGCATCGATGCTGGCAGGTATGAAGCGCATGGCGTCAGTCATCTCAACGTTGATCGTACGCGTGACATTCGAAGCTTTGCCTGGCTTGCCGATGGCATCAGCCCCTGCGTTATTAATAGCGTGCCCGCCGGCGTGGTTGCCAGAAGCCATGGCCGCTGTTACGAGGAAAGAAGCAGCGATTGAGGTCGTCATTGCGGCGATAATTTGGTTATATCTCATAAAAATCCTAGAAAAAAGTAAAATCTGTTAAAAAATGATGCTAGCCAGCGTATTTATTGCCTAAGCAGCTATAAAAATAATAGTAAATATAATCTGAAAATGAACTCAATGCTTCATGCTTTCCATCGTCGGTTTGCGAATCTGCACTTCCACCTCAGCTTGTTTCTTTTGTATCAGCGGCATGGCAGATTTACCTTCTGCTTTAAACCGTAACGGGTCAGCCACTGTCCCGTTAACTTCAAAAGCAACGGTGCCCTCAGGGTGTTTGTACCAGCCAGGGTTACTGTAATCACCCGGTTTTTGGTCTTTACGGACTTTGACAATGCTGAACATGCCGCCCATCTCGACCCCGCCAAACGGGCCTTCGCCGGTCATCATAGGCGCTGTGTTATGGGGGATTTCCATCGTCATCTCGCCCATGTCGGCCATACCGCGTTCCCCCATGACCATATAGTCTGGAATCAAATTGGTGATTTTTTTAACCACGCTTCGGTGATCCACGCCAATCATGGTTGGCACATCGTGCCCCATGGCATTCATGGTGTGGTGCGATTTATGGCAGTGGAAAGCCCAGTCGCCTTCTTCATCAGCCAAAAATTCAAACTGCCGCATTTGCCCAACCGCCACGTCCGTCGTCACTTCTGGCCAACGAGCACTTTTCGGCACTGGGCCGCCGTCCGTTCCTGTCACTTCAAATTCGTGACCGTGGATATGAATCGGGTGATTCGTCATCGTCAAGTTTCCCACGCGGATACGCACGTTGTCGTTTTTTCGGACGTTCAGCGAGTCAATACCGGGGAAGATGCGGCTGTTCCAAGTCCATAAATTGAAATCAGTCATAGTCATGATTTTGGGTGTGTAGGCACCTGGGTCAATGTCGTAAGAGCTGAGCAGGAAGCAAAAATCTCTGTCTACTTCGCTGATATTTGGGTGCTTAGTTTTAGGGTGAGTAATCCAAAAACCCATCATTCCCATCGCCATTTGCACCATTTCGTCCGCATGCGGGTGGTACATGAAGGTGCCAGGGCGGCGCGCTACGAATTCGTAAACAAATGTTTTGCCGGGTTGAATCGATTTTTGCGTGAGTCCAGAAACACCATCCATGCCATTGGGCAAGCGCTGACCGTGCCAATGCACGCTGGTGTGCTCGGGCAGTTTGTTGGTAACGTAGATGCGTACGCGGTCGCCTTCCACCACCTCAATTGTCGGGCCGGGGGACTGGCCGTTGTAACCCCACAGATGTGCTTTGAAACCGGGCGCCATTTCACGCACCACGGGTTCAGCAACGAGATGGAACTCTTTAACGCCTTGGTTCATGCGCCACGGCAGTGTCCAGCCGTTCAGGGTGACCACGGGGTTGTAGGGCCGGCTCGTTTGCGGAACGAGCGGCGGCATGGTGTCTGGCTTGGTCTGCATCATCGGCTCAGGAATAGCGGCCAGAGCGACTTTGCTGACGGCGGTTGCTGTGACGGCGGCAGCAATCATGCCTGCGCCACCTAAAAAGGTGCGTCGTGACGATTTATCTAATTTTGTAAATTGGTTCATAGTGTTTTTTATTCAACGGGCGGATGTTCAGAAGTGGCATAGAGCTGCGATTGCAAGGTATCTTGAAACCCTGCATCGGCGAGCCAAAAAGCTTGCTTTGCGGCTATTGCAGCAATTACCATTTTTGTTTGCTCGCGGTTTTCAGCCAATAGCTCAAACACGCCTATAAACATGCCGTTGTAGCGTAAAGTGGCTTCCTCAGCGATGATTTTTTGAAGTGGCAAAACTTCATCGCGGTAATGCATGGCTAAGTCATAGGCTATTCGGTAAGCCGCGTAACTACTGCGCATTTCTGAGGGTGCTTCTGATGCAAACATTTGTGTGTCTGACATCCGAACAACGCGTTGTAGTGCTGTTTCTGCGATGGGCGAAGCAGGTAATTCTGGCAATCGGTCAGGTAATGCAAGTGCTTTGGCTTTGGCATCATTCAAACCCATGGCGCGAACCAATGCTTCGCGTGCCTCAGCTGCTTCTTGCGTACTCGTCAACAGCAGGCTCGCAGCTTCGGCATACATGGCATGCTGGTGGGCTTGCTGCAAACGGGTAAAGTTGCCCACGCTGCGCATACGCCTTGCCAATTCGCTACTGGCTTGGGCCGACGCATGTGATTGCTTGGCATGAAGCAACTGCTCTTGCTTGGCCACGGCTTGCAACCAAGCCATCCGCACAGGCATCGGCATTTTTGCTATTTTCGCAGCACTAAGAATGTCGGTACTTGCTACATAGGCTGGCAAGACTGTCATGGCGTTCAATTGCGCTTCTTTTGCATAAGCGCGCCAGCCGCCAATTTCCGCGACTTTGTTATTGGCATCTTTCCACGGCAGCACTTTTTCATCAACAAATTTTTGGTAATCTGCGATGGGAGACGTGTAGCCGGCGGTTGTTTGCGCGATGGTCATGCTTGAAAGTAGGCAAACGGCCACAGCTGTAGGCAATAAAAATAGAGTTTTCAAACGATTTCTCCAAGAAATTTAGACGTTTGGACAGACATTTAAGCAGCTTAAGTCCGGCCAAAAAATTACTTACCCCAAGACTCCGCCAAGCTATCAACTCAAAGCGAGTCAAAGTACAGACGGAGTTTGGGCAGGGAGACTACAGAATCGGTGGTTTTTGGCTGTGCGCGATGCTTGCGCTGGCATATCTGCTAGCTGGAGCCAATGGTTGTGCGTAGTGCACTTGATCGAAACTGGTAATTTGCACAGTGCTGACCAAGCCGGTGGCATGGCAAGCTTGGCAATGGGTGCAGGCAGGTTTTGCTGTCTTACTATCCGTTGTTTTATTTTTGTGCATATCGCAATCGGACATGCTTTTTTCAGTGGGTAAATCGATATTAGTCGGCGTATTCATTGCTTGAGTAGCTATCAAATTAATAGCAGCCATTTCAGTCGCCATCGCCTCGCCCATCCAACCACGCAGTGGCAGCAGGGCTATCATGAATATGAATATAAAGCGACGCATGTAGTTATGATAAATCAATCGCGGGAAAGTTCAACAGTCTTCAGTTCAAACCTCGCGTGTTGAATAACTGACCAACCGCCCCAAATCGCCAAAGCAGCCATTCCTAAGGCGACAGCCAAATCAGGCCACGCCGAGCCTGTGCCAAACACCCCCACAGCGGCCAGCATGACGGCAATGTTGCCAAAAGCATCGTTGCGCGAGCACAGCCAGACGCTGCGCATATTGGCATCCCCCGTACGGTAGCGGTACAACATCAACGCAACCACGACATTGGCTACCAAGGCTAGAAAACCGATACTTCCCATGGTGGCGGCTTCAGGCATATCGCCTGTTTTGGCTGCCCACACCGCTTTGCCTAAAACAAAGAATCCAAAGCCCAGCATGCAAGTGCCTTTGAGTAGGGCGGCTTTTGAGCGCCAAGCCATTGCCATTGTGAGCACCGCTAAAGAGACGCCGTAGTTGGCTGCATCACCCAAAAAATCAATCGCATCGGCGAGCAACGACACGGAGCCTGAGCTAAAGCCGGCACCTAACTCGATGGCAAACATCACCGCGTTCACAGCCAGTGCAAACCACAAAATATTGCGATATTTAGGGTCTCTCGCAGCTTCTGGGCTGCTGTGATCGTGGTTATGACCGTCAGTGTGGTCGTGATGGGCTGACATTAGTTTTCAGCCGAAGCAAATACTTGTTGTACCCGCTGTAGCATCTCGTCCGCTTCCATATAGCCATTCGCTACCAGTTGCGCTTCGCCATTCACCACAGCAATAAGTGCCGGAAAGCCACGAATGCCCCATTGCTGCACCATGGCAAAGTCGTTGTGAGTCTGCGTTTTGATGCTGTCGCTTTCAAAAGCTTCAACAAAATCACTTCTCGAAAAATCAACATCACCTAGTATGTTTGAATCAAGCAATTCTTCTTTAACTTCTTGCCAAATGTCTGCCAATACAGATGTTTGTGTGATGTCACGACCCAACGCGTAAAAAGCATGTTGAATGGCATGGTACATCGCCAGCGTGTGCTGAGCTGCATGAGTGCGTATGGTGACGACAGCACGGCAAGCGGGCTCGGTGTCGTAAATATAGCCTTCACTGTCAAACTGGCCTGTGCCAAACGGTTTGCCCGAGCGTTTGGTCACTTCTTCCCAGTGGTGGTGCAACGTTGATTTCAGTGTATCGGGCATAACCTCATTGTTATAAGCACGCAGGCCTCCAAGTACCATAGCAAGTGGCACACCGGGTAATTGTTCTAGCAACTGCTGCAAAGGCACGCCGAAGCCGTAGCACCAAGAGCACATGGGGTCGCCGACGTAGACGAGAGAGTTTTCAGTCATAGCAATATTGCTGTCAAATATAAGATAAACAACATTATAAAAATACTTAATCTAGCTTGGCACCAGATGCCAAAACAGCCTTAGCCCAGAGCGGTGTTTGCAAAGCTAAAAACTGTCCAAATTCATCGCTGCCTAAAAATGCTGGGTCTGTACCTTGTGTCACCATTCGGCTGCGTACATCGGGGTTGTTCATGATTTGTTTGAAAGCATCACTCAGCTTGGCAACCACATCTTTGGGTGTGCCAGCAGGCGCTAAAAAGCCGTAAAAACCGACAACATCAAACCCTTTGATGCCAGATTCAATCACGGTTGGAATATCGGGTAGAGCAGGGTTACGCTCTTTGCTGGTGACAGCCAATGCACGCACTTTGCCTTGCTTATGATAGTTGGCCGCTTGGGGAATAGATTCCGCCATAAATTGCACCTGGCCACCCATCAAGTCCGTAAAGGCTGGTGCGCTACCACGATAGGGAATGTGAACCATGAACAAGCCAGTCGCGGTTTTGAACATTTCGGGCACGATGTGCGAGATACCACCATTGCCAGCTGAGCCATAGTTGATCTTGCCTGGGTTTTTACGTGTATAGGCAATGAATTCAGGCAGTGTTTTAGCAGGAACAGCGTTGTTGACTAGTAATGCCAAGGGTTGCTGAGCTGTGCGAGCAATCGGCACAAAATCACGCAAGGTGTTGTACGGCAATTTGCTATAAAGCGCACCGTTGATGACGCTAACGCCAGTATTCGCCAACATCAGTGTGTAACCGTCTGCGGGCGATTTAGCCACGCTTTCTGCGCCTACGCTGCCGCCTGCACCGGGTTTGTAGTCCACCAAAACGGGCTGGCCTAAGATCGTCTGAAGTTTATCAACTAGCAGTCGTGCATGCTGGTCTAGTGGCCCGCCCGCTGGAAAGCCGATCACGATTTTGATAGGTTTATCAGGATACGCCGTCGCACTATTTGCCTGAAATGCTATGAATATAGTAGCTAAAAAAGAGATTATTTTTTTTGAAAATAGCATTTTCTGTCTTTCATTCGTTATTACATTTTGTAGGCTCAGTGGCAACCAGTAAATTGCTTTGCCGCAAACGCGTGGGGCTGAGCGCTCCTGCGGAGTCTAAAATCGGGTAAGCAATAGAGCAAATGTGCGAATTGATGCGTTTCAGCTCGCTGATCAAGTCTAAATGCAAGCTGCTGGTTTCTATGCTCAAGGTGCTGTTGTCTGTTAAGCGGTCTAAATGTGTACTTGAGTACGCGCGTTCAAGATCACGAAAGCGAGCTTTCTCCTCAAGCAGTCGCTGTGCATCACGCACATCACCGTTGAGGAAGACGCTCATGCTTAATCGCAAGTTGTCTACCAAGCGTGCATGCAACTCGCAAATTTCGGCCATGCCAGCATCTGAAAAATTGCGTCCGCGTTTGATTTTTTTATCTTCTACATCCAAAAGAACACGCTCAATGATGTCGCCAATCTGCTCCATGTTGATGGTGAAGCTGATGATATCTGTCCAACGTCGGCTCTCGTTTTCAGCCAAGGCTTCGCGAGATATTTTGGTGAGGTAGTATTTGATAGCGGAATACAGCTCGTCAACCGTGTCGTCCAAACCGCGCAAGTTTTCTGCTAATTCAATGTCGTTGCTTTTGATGACGGTAAGCGTGCCCCGCAGCATAGTTTCCACCACATCGGCTTGGTGTAAGGCCTCACGTGCTGCGCACGAAATAGCTAATGATGGCGTTGACAAAGCCGAAGGGTCTAAATGGCGCGGGCGTGACAAGGCGTTGTCCACATTGGGCGGTAAGAGTTTTTCAACCCTGCGCGCTATCACACCTGTAAAACCAATGAAGACCAAAGCTACCAATACATTGAATGCCAAATGAAAAACGACCACTTGCGTCGCAGCGCCCGTTATAACCGCGCTGGTGTATTTAAGCCATAAGCCAGTGAAGGGCGCTACAGCTAAAATCCCCCCAATTTTGAACAGTAAATTTCCCAGCGGCACTTGCCGCACGGTGACTGCCGCGTTGAGGGTGGTAAGCACCGCCAGCAAACCGCTGCCCAAATTCGCACCCAAAACCAGGCCTAGCGCTACTTCCATGGGTATCACTTGCGAAGCAGCTAAAGTCGCTACCAACAAAACGGTAGCCAAGCTAGAGTAGGCAAGGCAGGCGATAAGCGCGCCTACAGCGACTTCTAAAAGCAAGTCGCTGCTCAAAGATTTCAAAACCAGTTGCACAACTTCAGATTGTGTGAGAACGCGGGTGGATGCGCTGATCAAGCTCAACGCCAGCAACATCAAACCCAGCCCAATCAAGATGCGGCCCACGCGCCCAACAGTCGTATTTTGCCTGGCAATAAATAGCAACACACCTATAAAAATCAGCAGAGGTGAGAGCCAAGTCAAATCGAAATGAAACACAACTGCCATCAAGCTCGTACCGACATCTGCGCCCAGCATGACGGCAAGCGCCGCAGCTAGCGTCACCATGCCTTGCCCCACAAACGCGGAAACGATCAGCGCGGTTGCCGTGCTGGACTGCACTACAGCTGTCACACCCACGCCAGCCATAGCAGCAGTCGCCCGGTTACCCGTAGCCTGCGCCAAGATGTGCCTGAGGTTTGCACCAAATACACGCAAAATACCCGTACGCACCAAATGCGTGCCCCAAACCAGTAGCGCAATAGCGGCTAGTAAATTTAACAAATGTTTCATCGAACTCCAAATCTAATCAACATCATAACGAAGTGACATAGCCTTTTCTCCTGCTTCTAAGCACTTTGTGTGTACGTCGCCTAAGTGACGGCATTTACTTGAAATAATACTAACTCTGTAGAGGCGCTGCTTTAAAGCGTTTATGCTGTGTGCAAAGTTTTATAAAAGTGCGTTAACCCCAAAAAGTAACGGAGACACCATGCTGACAAAAAACAAGTTTTGGCCCAAACGCGTACCTCGTACGATCACCCCATCTCAAACACCACTGTGGGATAACTTAGCCATCAGCGCCAAACGATATCCCGACAAGGCTGCCGTGGTATTTTTTGGAAGCGTTCTTACTTACGCACAATTGCTGCAAAAAGCAGAGCACTTGGCTGCTTATTTATACCGGCTAGGCGTCAAAAAAGGTGACAGGGTGGTTTTGAATATGCAAAACTGCCCACAACTTATCGTGGCGCATTGGGCGATTTTGCGAGCCAATGCGGTGGTGGTACCGGTGAACCCTATGAACCGCGCTGAAGAATTGAAGCATTACATCACCGACCCAGATGCCAAAGTTGCCATCACGACAGGTGATTTAGCAGCTGAATTGGCGCTGGCAAACGATGCGTTAGAGCCGAGCTTGCGCTTGAATCACCTTATCGTGACTCAATTTACTGATGCATTTGATGCTAATGTTAATGGTGAAGATGCCTTACCAGTCGCTTGGCATGATTGGTTGTTGACGCGACATACTTTGCCCATCATGCAAGGCGCTGTTGTTCATAATTGGGTTGATGCACTGGCCTGTCAAGACGTGCCACCCCTACTGACTGTTAAACCCGCTGATTTAGCCATCTTGCCCTACACCAGCGGTACGACGGGTTTACCTAAAGGCTGCATGCACACGCAAGCCAGCATCATGCATAACGCAGTCTCTAGTAATCTTTGGTTGGGTGGGTCCTCAGAAGGCGTGACCTTGGCTGTTGTGCCCATGTTTCACATCACCGGCATGGTTAGCGTGATGCACGCCAGCATTTACAGTGGCGCTACTTTGGTGTTGATGCCGCGTTGGGATAGAGAATTAGCAGGGCGTTTGATTTCGCGTTATCAAGTGACGCATTGGACAAATATCCCCACCATGGTGATTGATTTGATGGGAAGTCCAAATTTTGAACAATATGATTTGACCAGCCTTATCAATATCGGCGGCGGTGGCGCGGCTATGCCGCAGGCCGTAGCGCAGCGCTTGTTTGAGCAGTTTGGTTTGCGCTATGTTGAGGGCTATGGCTTGACTGAGACCGCTGCACCATCACACACGAATCCTCCTGATGCCCCGAAGCAGCAATGTTTGGGTATTCCCGTGATTGGCACTGATTCACGTGTGATTGATCCTGAAACTCTTGCAGAAATGCCGCAAGGCGAGCAGGGCGAAATCATCATGAACGGGCCACAAATATTCTCTGGCTATTGGAAACGTGCAGACGCTACAAAAGCGGTCTTTATTGAGATTGACGGCAAAAGCTTTTTCCGCTCCGGCGATTTGGGCCATATAGACGAAGATGGCTACTTTTTCATCACCGACCGCTTGAAACGCATGATCAACGCCAGCGGCTTCAAGGTGTGGCCAGCCGAGGTGGAGGCTTTGATGTTTCGCCACCCCGCCATTCAAGAGGCCTGCATCATCAGTACGCAAGATGCCTACCGTGGTGAGTCGGTCAAAGCTGTTGTCGTATTACGCACAACACACAAACAGACTACGGAGCAAGACATCATTGACTGGTGCCGTGACAACATGGCAGTTTACAAAATGCCGCGTACAGTGCAGTTTGTCGATGCGCTGCCTAAAAGCGGCAGCGGCAAGGTGATGTGGCGGACTTTGCAAGACGCAGAAAAGGTTTAATCAGACTATCCGTGCACCCTGAGCTTGTCGAAAGGCTTCGACAAGCTCAACCACAACGGTTATTTAACGAACGTTTACTTCTGAAACGCAAAATCAACTTCGGGTGCTAAGCCACTGATGATACGGGCGATTGACTTACCCGAACCGCAGGCATGTGTCCAACCTAACGTGCCATGGCCGGTGTTGAGGAAAAAGTTATTGAACTTCGTTTTGCCAATCAAGGGCACGTTTGACGGTGTCGCTGGCCGCAAACCCGTCCAAAACTGCGCCTGAGAGGCATCACCTGCACCTGGGAACAACTGCTCAACACGTTTAACAATCGCCTCGCAGCGCACACGGTTCAAATCGCGGTCGTAGCCATTGAGCTCTGCCGTACCTGCAATCCGCATGCGGTCACCCGTTTCTGTGGTGTAACGAGAGAACACCAGCTTGTACTCGTCGTCGGTTAACGACACTTGATAAGCTTTAGATGCATCAACCACAGGCATGGTGACAGAGTAGCCTTTGGCAGGGTAGATCGGTAAATTGATGCCCAGTGGTGAGGCGTAGATCGGGCTGAGCGATCCCATCGCCATCACGTAAGCATCTGCCCTCACGCGTTGGAAACGACCTTCGTTGTCAGTGGCTTCCACATGGTCAATAGCACCACCAGATTCGCGCAAGGCCGTCACGGTATGGCTCATCAAAAACTTCACGCCAGCATCTTTGCACAGTTTGACCAATTCACGTGCAAACAAATTGGCGTCGCCAGACTCGTCTTCCGCCGTGTAGGTCGCGCCCGCAAGTTGTGGGCGAATGTGCTTGAGAGCGGGTTCAAGGCGAAGAGCCTCGTCGGCAGAGATGACTTGGCGCTCACATCCTAACGCCCGCATTTGTTCAGCAGGCTTGAGCGCTCCGTCAAATTCTTTTTGTGTGGTGTAAAAATGTAAAATCCCTTGTGTGCGCTGGGCGTAGCTCAAGCCTGTATCGCGGCGTAATGCCTGCAAAGTATCACGGCTGTACGTGCCTAAACGTACGATTTGCTCGATGTTGTGGCGAGTCCGCGCGGGTGTGCACTCGCGCAAAAACTGCAAACCCCACAGCCACTGGCGCATATCGGCACGAATGCGAAACAGCAAGGGCGCATCCTCTTTGCCCAGCCATTGCAGCACCTTGAGGGGCGCGCTGGGATTGGCCCAAGGTTCGGCATGGCTGACAGAAATTTGCCCTCCGTTAGCAAAGCTGGTCTCAGCCGCAGGTGTGGCCTGACGGTCTAGCACCGTGACTTCATGACCGAGTTGAGAAAGATAGTAAGCAGAGCTAACACCAAGCAAGCCGCTGCCGAGAACGAGTACACGCATTTTTGAGCCTTTTAAGCATTTAGCCGCCGATTTTGTTGCCTAAGATGCTATGGAAAATATAGCAAATCAAAAAAGGCACATCAATCGAGGCTGGTTTGCCGCTCCCCCTGTCCTTGGTACCTGAGAGATTCACAGCACGCCACATCGGCATGTTGTTTGCTCCTTCGGTGCAAGGTATCGGAATTACATTTGCTGTAATGCGACACCCTAGCTCTCCAGACGGCGTATAAAAGGTTGCAGTACATCACCAAAAGGTGGCTAAAAGATCAAATTGATCGATTTGAAGCCAACTTGTATATGGATACCTGAGCGTTCATGGGAGTTTGCGCCTTCGGTGGAATAGACGTGCTATTCACTCTCCTGCAACACGGATTGTAATGCAATAAGGTAACTTTAGGATGAATAACAATCTTGCAAAGATCGCTTGTAAGATACTTTGTAGGACAATTTGTTGAAAAATTCACCCAATTACTAGGATACGTTTATGCATGTAGATCGTAAAGCGCGACTGATTTCCACCCTGCAATCTGAAATTGACAGCGGCCGCCTGCCAGGCGCAGTAGTGATGCTCTCGCGCCACGGCAAAGTGGAGCTCTTTGAGCGTTTGGGGCAACAAAACCCTGAAGATGCAACGCCTATGGCTTTGAATTCCATTTTCAGAATCTACTCCATGACCAAACCCATCGTATCCGTGGCTGTGATGATGCTGATGGAGCAGGGCAAGCTGCTGCTGAGCGACCCTGTTGGCAAGTATTTGCCCGAATATGCGAAACAACAACTTGCCGTGGAATCAGACGGACAAGTCAGTTATACGGCGGCAAAGCCAGCTACGGTGCAAGATTTACTGCGCCACACCGCTGGGCTGACTTATGAGTTCTTGGGCAACTCTGCCGTGCAAAAAGCCTACCGCAGCGCCAAAATTGGCATGGCTTTGCGTGATGCCAGCAATGCCGAATTCTCTAAAGTACTATCTGCGCAGCCCTTGCAGTTTGAACCCAGCACGATGTGGGAATACAGCCGCGCTACAGACGTGCTGGGCGCTTTGGTAGAAGCCATCAGCGGCCAAACGCTTGGAAATTTCCTGCAGGAGCAGATTTTTAAGCCACTAAAGATGCTGGAAACAGGTTTTAGCGTGCCCGCAGACCAACACCACCGCATTGCCGAACCGTTCAAGAAAGACCCCGATGGCGGCATTCAGCTGAAACTGATCAATATTCAAGACCATCCGAGCTTTGAATCTGGTGGTGGCGGATTGGTCTCTACCGCGCAAGATTACGCGCGGTTTTTACAATTCATGCTCAACAAAGGTGAGCTTGACGGCGTGCGCTTGCTCAGCAGCCACACCGTCGATTTCATGACGGCAGACCACTTGGGCAATATCCCCATCAGCGTCGCCAGCGCTGGCACGCTGCTGCCACCCGGCCACGGATTTGGCTTGGGTTTTGCTGTGCGCAAAGAAGTTGGCATCAGCACCGTACCAGGTTCAGCCGGCGTGTATTACTGGGGTGGCATCGCAGGAACGAGCTTTTTTGTCGACCCTAAACTCGACATGTTCGCTATATTGATGATCCAAGCCCCCAACCAGCGAGATTATTACCGTCCGCTGTTTAGAAGCTTGGTTTACGCGGCGTTAGAGGCTTGAAAATGGCCTAAATATGGCCAAATTTGGCAAGTAGCCAGCGTATTTATTGCCTAAGCAGCTATTAAATTTATAGTAAATTAATGGTTGCCTAGGCGTAAGAATGATTACTCTTTCGCTACTTGCAACACCAGCTTACCAAAGTTACTGCCGTTGAAGAGGTTAATCAACGTCTCTGGGAAGGTGTTCAGCCCAACGACCACGTCTTCTTTGCTTTTCATACGGCCATCTTTCAGGTAGCCTGCCATCTCTGCAACGGCCAGGTGGTAGCGCGGTGCGTAGTCAAACACCACAATGCCTTCCATGCGTGCGCGGTTGACCAGCAGGCTGAGGTAGTTTTTCGGGCCTTGGACGGCGGTTGTGTTGTTGTACTGGCTGATCGCGCCGCAAATGATGATGCGGGCTGATCTGTTAATGCGGGTCAACACGGTGTCCAAAATCTCGCCGCCTACATTGTCAAAATACACATCCACGCCTTTGGGGCAATGTTCTTTGAGGCCGTCTTTGACGGCGCTAGGACCGGCTTTGTAGTCGATGCAGGCGTCAAACCCCAGCTCTTTCACCACCCATTCGCATTTGGCAGGCCCACCGGCGATGCCCACCACGCGGCAGCCTTTGATTTTGGCCATTTGACCGACAGTTTGTCCGACCGCACCAGCTGCGCCTGAAACGACGACAGTCTCTCCGGCTTTGGGTTGCCCAACATCCATCAAGCCAAAATAACCCGTCATACCCGGCATGCCCAGCACGTTGAGCCATTGGTTGACCGTGCCGATAGACAAGTCGATTTTGACCAAGCCGCTACGTTTGATTTGGTCGGCAGGCACTTGCAAATACTCTTGCACGCCCAAGCCGCCAGAAACGAAGTCGCCCACAGCAAAGTCTTTGTTTTTAGAAGCAATAATCTTACCCACACCACCAGCCCGCATCACTTCGCCAATGCCCACCGGCGGGATGTAGCTCTTGCCTTCGTTCATCCAGCCGCGCATGGCGGGGTCTAGTGACAGGGACAAGGTTTTGACGACAACGCCACCGTCTTGAGGTTCTGTAATGGGCTCTTCGGTGAAGCTCCAGCCGTCGCGGGTGGGCAAACCCACGGGGCGGGCGGCGAGGCGGATTTGGTGGTTAACTAAGGTGGCGAGTGTTGACATAGGGCGCTTTCTGCAGTGAGATGACAAACAAGCGCCTATGATAAGTTTCAGTCAGCACCCTTTGAGTACCCAACGTGACAGCGAATTAGACGATTCACTCAAATAACGAGTCAAGCAAGTTTGCCTAACAGCAAATATTCCATTAGGGCTTTTTGTACGTGCATGCGGTTCTCCGCCTCTTCCCACACCACAGACTGCGGCCCGTCGATGACTTCAGCTTCCACCTCTTCGCCGCGGTGCGCTGGCAGGCAATGCATGAACAAGGCATCTGGCTTGGCGGCACGCATCATGTCTTCATCCACGCACCAATCTGCAAAGGCCGTTTTACGTGCTTCATTCTCAGCCTCGTAGCCCATGCTGGTCCATACATCGGTCGTTACCAGATCTGCTCCTGCGCAGGCTTGCATGGGGTCTTTGAAGACTTTGTAGCTGTCTGACGAACGCAACCCAGCGATGTCTTGATCCACTTCGTACCCACTCGGTGTGCTGACATGCACGGTGAATCCCAAAATCTCGCTCGCTTGCAACCAAGTGTTGGCCATGTTGTTGCCATCTCCCACCCACGCGACCGTTTTGCCGGAGATGGAGCCACGGTGTTCGATGTAGGTAAAGATGTCCGCCAAAATCTGGCAGGGGTGAAATTCGTTGGTCAAGCCGTTGATGACGGGCACGCGGGAATGCTCGGCAAAGCGCTCGATTTTGGTTTGCTCATAAGTGCGAATCATCACCAAATCAACCATGCGGCTGATGACTTTGGCGCTGTCTTCAATCGGCTCGGCTCGGCCCAACTGGCTGCCGTCAGTTGTCAGATGAACAACCGAACCACCCATTTGGTACATGCCGGCTTCAAAACTCACGCGGGTACGGGTGGAAGCTTTTTCAAAAATCATAGCCAAGGTACGGTCAGCTAGTGGCTGGTGCTTATCGTAGGCTTTAAATTTTTTCTTGATGAGGGCTGCGCGCTCGAAAATATAGGCGTATTCAGCGGCTGTCAGATCGCTGAATTGCAGGTAATGTTTGATGGCTGTCATATGAAATGTATGCTTTTATCTATGCTTTTTCAGTGAGTAATTGAATCACCAGTGGAATCAAGATAGCGACAATCTCGTCAATCTCAGCCGCTGTGATGATGAGCGGTGGCACCATCCGGATAACGGTATCTGCCGTGACGCTGATGAGCAAACCTTTTTCAGCGCAGCGTGCTGTTAGCTCGCCGCAAGGTTTCGTCAACTCCATGCCAATCATGAGGCCCTGACCACGAATTTCTTTCAAGCCCGCTTTGCCGATGGCGCTGTCGTTCATTGCTTTGCTTAACGCAGCTCTGAAATAATCGCCCATTTTTGCAGCATGCGCCAGCAGGCCTTCTTCTTCCATGATGCGAATAGTTTCAATGCCTGCGCGCATCGCCAGTGGGTTACCGCCAAAGGTCGTACCATGGTTGCCAGGCTGGAAAATGCTGGCGGCTTTGGGGCCAGCAACGACTGCACCAATCGGGATGCCGCTACCCAAACCCTTAGCCAAGGGCATCACGTCCGGCACAATGCCCGCCCATTGGTGAGCAAACCACTTGCCGGTGCGACCCATGCCGCACTGCACTTCGTCGATCATCAGCAACCAATCGTTTTCATCGCACAATTGACGGACTTGCTGCAAATATTCAATCCGCATCGGGTTGACGCCGCCTTCGCCCTGGATGGTTTCAAAAAACACAGCCGTGATATTTTTGTTGCCAGCTGTCGCTTTTTTGAGGGCTTCAATATCGTTTTGAGGTACACGGATAAAACCCTCAACCAGTGGACCAAAGCCTGCTTGCACTTTGGTGTTGCCCGTAGCACTTAATGTGGCAATGCTGCGACCATGAAAGGCTTTTTCATAAACGACGATTTCGGGGCGGTCAATGCCTTTGTCATGGCCATATTTACGCGCCAACTTCAAAGCCGCTTCGTTTGCTTCCAAACCAGTGCAGCAGAAAAACACATTGGTCATGCCCGACAGTTCAACCAGTTTCGCTGCTAACAGTTCTTGACCAGGCACATGGTAGTAGTTGCAGCTGTGAATAATTTTGCTCAGCTGGTCTTGCAATGCGGGTACTAATTTAGGGTGGTTGTGCCCTAAGGTGTTTACCGCAATACCGCCCAAGGCGTCGATATAGCTTTTGCCGTTAATGTCCCAAACTCGGCAACCTTGACCGTGCGACAAGGCCATGGGCACACGGCCATAGGTGTTCATCACATGAGGGGAGGCGGCTTCAATGAATGTGGGCATACAGGTTTCTCGTAAAAGCGTAAAAGGTAGATTTTAGTTGCAAGGCAATATGGGTTTCATGAAAGTTGTTTTGGGTATTGAGTCTGAGCTAGCATCAATGAAAGCTTCCACTAAAAGCGCGCACTAAAAACGCAATTCAGTCTTATATAAGATAGAATACTTGTGCAGTGCAACAAACCATGTCCGCACTCGTTTTTCAACTTCAAAGTCTCGTAACATGACGACTCATTCGGCTAAAGAATTATTCATACAAGGCGTCACCCACGACGGAAAAATCTTTAGACCCAGCGATTGGGCAGAGCGTCTGGCCGGAGTTATGAGTCAGTTTCGTCCTGGCGGCCCTAAACCTGGCAGCCATTTGAGTTACTCACCTTGGTGCTTCCCTACTTCTATCTCAACTACTTACGGTGAGGTTAAATGCGTTGTGATTAACCGCGACTTGCGCGTCGCTGAGCCGATGGCATGGGATTTTGTGACCAATTTCGCTAAAGACAATAATTTACAAGTTGTGGAAGCTTGCTCGCTCCCCTAATTTGGCTAATTAATCAGCTATTTACACAAAAAAGCACGGTCGTACTATTTTTTATGCATAATGCAGCCTACAATGAATTTATTTTCTAACTGACGTTTACGTAAACGTAAATCAAAAAAAGCAGTAAACGTCAACCAGGTAAGTCTTATTTTTTTGAAATCTCAAGGAGCAGAAACAATGAAAGTCTTGGTCGCAGTCAAACGCGTTGTTGATTACAACGTCAAAGTTCGTGTTAAATCGGACAACACCGGTGTTGATATTGCCAACGTCAAAATGAGTATGAACCCCTTTGATGAAATCGCTGTTGAAGAAGCCGTGCGCTTGAAAGAAAAGGGTGTAGTGACTGAGATCATCGCCGTTTCTTGTGGTGTGACGCAATGCTCTGAAACCCTGCGCACTGCCATGGCCATTGGTGCAGACCGTGCCATTTTGGTGGAAACTGCTGAAGAACTGCAACCGCTCGCTGTCGCTAAATTGCTCAAAGCGCTGGTCGACAAAGAGCTGCCTGGCCTGATCATCTTGGGCAAGCAAGCGATTGACGACGACTGCAACCAAACTGGACAAATGCTGGCCGCCTTGGGCGACATGCCGCAAGCCACCTTTGCTTCTAAAGTTGAAATTGCCGATGGTAAAGCAACTGTCTCCCGTGAAGTCGACGGCGGCATGGAAACCCTGTCCATCAGCCTGCCAGCCGTCATCACGACCGATCTGCGCTTGAACGAGCCGCGTTACGTGACTTTGCCTAACATCATGAAGGCCAAGAAAAAGCAGCTCGACATCTTCAAACCCGAAGACTTGGGTGTTGATGTCAGCCCCCGCCTCAAAACCCTCAAAGTGTCTGAGCCACCAAAGCGCAGTGCTGGTATCAAAGTGCCCGATGTGGCCACACTCGTCGCTAAATTGAAAACCGAAGCCAAGGTTTTGTAAAGATATTGATAGCAATATTTACTTTTAACGATATTTGAGAGAAATCATCATGACATCATTAGTAATCGCAGAACACGACAACGCATCCATCAAACCCGCCACCCTCAACACCGTCACCGCAGCTTTGCAGTGTGGTGGTGACGTGCATGTGCTGGTCGCTGGTTCAAACGCTGGTGCAGCCGCTGCTGCCGCAGCACAAATTGCTGGCGTCACCAAGGTTTTGCATGCAGACGACGCAGGTTTGGCCCACGGTTTGGCAGAAAATGTAGCTGCTCAAGTTTTGGCTATTGCCAGCAACTACAGCCACATCTTATTCCCAGCAACAGCGAGCGGCAAAAACGTCGCTCCTCGCGTTGCCGCAAAATTGGATGTGGGGCAAATCTCTGACATCACCAAAGTTGACAGCCCAGACACCTTTGAACGCCCGATCTACGCAGGCAACGCGATTGCCACTGTGCAAAGTTTGGATGCTACAAAGGTCATGACTGTGCGTACCACTGGATTCGATGCAGCCGGCGTAAATGCTGCCTCAGTAGCTATTGAAACAGTAGCAAATATTGCTGCCAACGCCAAGTCAACATTCATGGGCAGCGAAATCGCTAAGAACGACCGCCCAGAGCTGACAGCCGCCAAAATCATCGTCAGCGGTGGACGTGCTTTGGGAAGTAGCGAGAAGTTTACGGAAGTGATGACGCCTTTGGCAGACAAGCTGGGTGCAGCCATGGGTGCATCACGCGCCGCGGTGGACGCGGGCTACGCGCCAAACGATTGGCAAGTCGGTCAAACCGGCAAAATCGTCGCGCCACAGCTTTACATTGCAGCGGGTATCAGCGGTGCGATTCAGCATTTGGCGGGTATGAAAGACAGCAAAGTCATCGTTGCTATCAACAAAGACGAAGAAGCGCCGATTTTCTCGGTAGCGGACTACGGCTTGGTGGCTGACTTATTTACGGCCGTGCCTGAGTTAGTCGCTGCGCTGTAACTTCATAAATCACTGTTTATTTCTTACTCCATATCGTTAATCTCTTAACCTAGGCAACCCGTCATGACTTACCGCGCCCCTGTGAAAGATATGTTGTTTGACATGCAACATTTGGCAAATATTGAACAAGTGGCGCAGTTGCCAGGTTTTGAAGATGCGGGTTTCGACACCGCGCAAGCTGTGTTGGAAGAGTGCGCTAAATTCAGCGAAGGCGTGCTTAGCCCGCTAAACTGGGAGGGCGATAAAAACCCCTCTAGCTGGAAAGACGGCGTAGTCACAGCTACGCCCGGTTTTAAAGAGGCATACAAACAGTTTGCCGAAGGTGGTTGGCAAGGTTTGCAGCATCCGCAAGATTTTGGCGGTCAAGGCCTGCCTAAAACCATTGGCTCTGCTTGTGGCGAAATGTTGAATAGCGCCAATATGAGCTTTGCGCTTTGTCCCTTGCTGAGCGATGGCGCGATTGAGGCTTTGCTGACGGCGGGCTCTGATGACTTGAAAGCCATTTACCTAGAAAATTTGGTCAGCGGCAAATGGACTGGCACGATGAACCTGACCGAGCCGCAAGCTGGCAGCGATCTAGCAGCAGTGCGCACACGCGCAGAGCCGCAAGCTGACGGCAGCTACAAGGTATTCGGCACAAAAATTTATATCACCTGGGGTGAGCACGACATGGCTGAGAACATCATCCATTTGGTGTTAGCACGCGTGGCCGGTGCACCTGAGGGGGTGAAGGGCATCAGCCTCTTTGTAGTGCCTAAATTCATGGTGAATAAAGACGGTACACTGGGCGCGCGCAACGATGTGCATTGTGTCAGCATTGAACACAAAATGGGCATCAAAGCCAGCCCGACTGCTGTACTTCAGTATGGCGACCATGGTGGCGCGGTTGGCTACCTAGTCGGTCAAGAAAACCGTGGCTTGGAGTACATGTTCATCATGATGAACGCAGCACGCTTCGGCGTGGGCGTGCAGGGTATTGCGATTGCCGAACGCGCCTACCAAAAAGCCGTGCAATTCGCTAAAGACCGTGTGCAAAGCCGGCCGGTAGATGGCTCCATCGCCGCCAGCGCACCCATCATCCATCACCCCGATGTGAAACGGATGTTGATGACGATGCGCGCCTACACCGAAGGCTGCCGCGCGATGGCTATCAGCTCCGCTGCCGCCTATGACGCTTCGCACCATCACCCAGATGCCGATGTACGCAAACAGAACTTGGCGTTTTACGAATTCATGGTGCCGCTCATCAAAGGCTACAGCACAGAGATGAGCTTGGAAGTGACCAGCTTGGGCGTACAGGTGCACGGCGGTATGGGGTTTATTGAAGAAACGGGTGCAGCGCAGTATTACCGCGATGCGAAGATTTTGACGATTTACGAAGGTACAACCGCCATCCAAGCCAACGATTTGGTGGGTCGCAAAACCGCGCGTGATGGTGGTCAAACTGGCAAAGGCATTGCCACACAAATTGAAGTCACCGAAGCTGAGTTACTGAAGAGCGGCAGCGCAGCAGCTAAAGCTGTGTTGAAACACCTCACAGCAGCGCGTTTGGCGTACATTGATGTCATTAATTTTGTAGCTGGAAATACCAAAGCTTCGCCAAACGCTGTGTTCTCTGGCAGCGTGCCTTATTTGATGTTGGCAGGTAACTTGATGGCTGGCTGGCAAATGGCACGCAGTTTGTTGATCGCCGAAAGTCAAATTGCATCTGGCAGTGATGACGCTGTTTTTATGAACGCCAAAATTATCACAGCTCAGTTTTATGCTGAACACTTGCTGTGCAAAGCCCCAGGCATGCGGGGCAGCATTGTGGACGGTGCTGCGTCCGTGACAGCACTCGCGCTTGAGTCGTTTTAAAATTTCGAGTTAGTATTTAAAATATTAAATTGCTATATTAATGATAGCAATATAGGTATAAAATACGCTGGCTATAGGTAAATGTACCCCTTTTTTTAGTGTGAATCTACTTTTGGAGACTAGAATGTCAAGATTGCCTGGAGCCCTGAACAACTTACCACTGCCTATCATCGGCTCACCGCTGTTCATTATCAGCAACCCCAAACTGGTCATCGCCCAGTGTATTGCTGGCGTGGTCGGTTCTATGCCGGCACTCAACGCGCGTCCCGCCGAGCAATTGGAAGAGTGGCTGATTGAAATCACCGAAACCTTAGCCGCTTACAACAAGGCCAATCCAGACAAGCCAGCGGCACCTTTTGCTATCAACCAAATCGTGCACAAGTCCAACGACCGCCTTGAGCACGACATGCAAATGTGCGTCAAATACAAAGTACCTATCATCATCACAAGCCTTGGTGCGCGTGAAGATATCAATGCTGCGGCCCACAGCTACGGCGGTGTGGTGCTGCACGACATCATTAACAACAAACATGCCCGCAAAGCGATTGAAAAAGGCGCAGATGGCTTGATCGCCGTTGCTGCAGGCGCTGGCGGTCATGCTGGTGTGAAGAGCCCGTTCGCCCTGATTCAAGAAATCCGACAATGGTTTGATGGCCCGGTCGCGTTGAGTGGTTCAATTTCTACAGGTTCTGCGGTTTTGGCTGCTCAGGCCATGGGTGCAGACTTTGCCTACATCGGCTCCGCCTTTATCGCCACGGAAGAAGCTCGCGCTGCCGATGCCTACAAGCAATCGATTGTGGACAGCAATTCCGACGATATCGTCTACAGCAACCTGTTCACAGGCGTGCATGGCAATTACCTCGCGCCATCGATTCGCAACGCAGGCATGGATCCAGATAACTTGGAAGTCAGCGACCCAAGCAAAATGAACTTTGGTGGTGACAAGTCCAAAGCCTGGAAAGACATTTGGGGATGTGGTCAAGGCATCGGCGCGATCACCAAAGTGCAAAGTACTGCTGAATATGTCGCCCAGTTGAAGCGCGAGTACGCCGAAGCAAAAGCTAAAATACTATAAATTTAATAGCTACTTAGGCAATAAATACGAAGGCTGTTAGCTATTTTATTTCTTTATTTAATAAGTCAGCGCCCTCGCCTTGCCCCAAAACACACGGTACATAAAGATCGTGTAGCCAATGATGGCAGGCAGGGTGATTGCTACCCCTACAAACAAAATCGTCAGTGATTCAGTGGCACTGGCCGCTTGCCAGACGGACATGCGGTCAATCACGATATACGGAAACAAGCTGTAGGCGAGTCCGAAAAACGCCATGATGAAGATCAGCACGGTGGAAGCGAAGACAATCCAACCGTAACCTGCCTGCATGACTTTAGGACTTGCCAAGACGTGACGGATGGCTAAGAAAGCGGCTACGCAGATCAGCGGGATCGGCAACAGCGCAAACAATTCAGGGAACGAAAACCACTTGGCAAACACCGTGGCACTGACCAACGGCGTTGCCAGTGAAATCCCGGCCAATGCCACACCCATCGGCCACAGGACTTGTTGCCCCCATATCGCAGCCTTGGTTTGCAAACCGTCGCTGGTTTTCATGATCAACCAGCCTGCGCCCAGCATAGCGTAGGCGGCGGGAAGTGTCAGGGCGATACCTGCGCTGAACACCAGTGGCCAGAGTGTGTCGCCAAAGCCGGTGATGTAGCTGCCCAGCATCCAGCCCTGTGACGCCGCCATCACATATGAGCCTAAGGCGAAGATGCGGTTCCAAAACGGTTTGTGGTTGATGTGTGCTTTGACCCGAAAGTCAAACGCTACGCCGCGTAAGATCAGCCCGATAAGCATGATAGCGACGGGCAGGTATAAGGCAGTGAGCACCACGCCGTGCGCCAACGGAAAGGCGGTCAGCAGCACGCCCACGCCCAGCACCAGCCAGGTTTCGTTGGCATCCCAGAAGGGGCCGATGCTGGAGATCATCACGTCTTTGTCATCGTCATTAGCAAAAGGCAGCAAAATGCCCACGCCTATGTCGTAGCCGTCCAGCACCACGTAAATCAACAGCGCCAAACCCATCACGGCCATGAAAATCAGGGGGGCGAGGTAGCTCCAGGTCAGTTCCACGTTAAGCTCCTTGAAGGTGTATTGAGGGTGGCAATGAGATCATGTTTGCATCCGGCAACTTGGGTGGATGCTCCGCCATGTACTTCAGCACCCCGATGTAAGCTGCCAGCAGCATCAGGTAAACCGCTAGATAGGTCACAAACGTCACCATCACCATGGGCGAGGAATGTTGAGTGACGACATCAGCCGTTTTTAGTAACCCGTACACAATATAGGGTTGGCGGCCAATCTCCGTCACATACCAACCCGCCAGCGTGGCCACCCAGCCGGAGAAGGTCATGGCCGCCAAAAGGTAAAGTTGCGATTTGGCTAAGATTTTTTTATTGCGTAACAAAGTCCAAGCGCTACTCCAGGCCACGGCCAACATTAAAAAACCCAAGCCCACCATGATGCGGAAAGCCCAAAAAACTGGTGCTACAGGCGGGTGTTTGCCTTCAAACTCGTTGAGGCCTTTGATTTCACCCTCAGCGTCGTGCAACAAAATCAGGCTGGCAGCTTTAGGGATTTCAATGGCGTAAAGGGTTTTCTTTTCTTTTTCGCTTGGGAACCCGAACAGCGTCAACGGTGCGCCTTTTTCTGTGTGCCAAATGCCTTCAATTGCAGCAATTTTGGCGGGCTGATGTTTCAGGGTGTTGAGGCCGTGCGCATCGCCCATCAAAATCTGCAGCGGAATGGCGATGCTGGCGGCGATGATGGCTGTATGCAGCGCCTTGCGTGTACCTGCAGTAGCGGTGCCTTTGATGATCTGCCAAGCGCTCAAACCCGCCATTAAAAATGAGGCTGTTAGTAAGGATGCCAGCAGCATGTGTCCAAAACGGTAGGGGAAAGACGGGTTGAAAACCACGGCAAACCAGTCTGTGGCAAAAAACTTGCCATCAATGATTTCATAGCCGGCTGGGGTTTGCATCCAAGAATCCAGACTCAAGATCCAAAACGCTGACATCGTGGTACCCACAGCGACCATCACCGTTGCGAGCAAGTGAACACGCGGTGAAACGCGGTTGCGTCCAAACAGCATGATACCTAAAAAAGTCGCCTCCAAAAAGAAAGCAGTTAGTACCTCATAACCTAACAGTGGCCCAGAAATATTGCCCGTTTTTTCCATGAAACCAGGCCAGTTGGTACCAAACTGAAAGCTCATGGTGATGCCTGAAACAACGCCCAGGGCAAAGGTCAAGGCAAATACTTTGGTCCAAAAATAGTATGCTTCTTCCCAGGCGTCCGATGCGGCGGTTGTCAGTCCGTCACTTTTAGTCGCCATCACACGAATGCGAAAAAACAGGAGTAGCCAGCACATCGCAATCGTGATGGTGGGAAACAGGATGTGAAAGCTCATGTTTGCTGCAAATTGCAGTCTAGACAAAATCAGGGTGTCCATAACGTGTCCTTTTAAATCTTGTATTGCTTAATTTGCCGATTTGTTCAATTTTCCGATCTGCGCCCAGCGCCCGTGAGGCGGTCTTTGAACTCCAGCACTTTCGTCACCGTTGAGCCCATGCCCATCAGCTGTTTGGCGGTTTCGGGCGCGAGTTTTTGGACATCGTCAAACCAGGTCATCAGTTTGTCGATCAAGTCGTGCATCTCGCGCATGCGGGCCTGGGCATGCTGCTCATCGCTGCTCACAGGTTCCTCCAGCAGCGCCATACGTAGCATGGACAGCGTCGGCTCAATCTCGCGGCGACGGCGCTCTTCGGCCAATGCTCTGAAAATTTCCCACACGTCGGCTGGCGCTTCAAAGTATTCACGTCGATCCCCGGTTTGGTGGCTGAGTTTGGCAAGCCGCCATGACTGCAGCTCTTTCAGCCCCATGCTGACGTTCGAGCGCGAAAATGCCAAGGTTTCAGCAATTTCATCCGCATTCAGTGCCCTCTTGGAGATAAAAATCAGCGCATAAATTTGCCCCACTGTGCGATTGATACCCCATTTGCTACCCATTTCACCAAAATGGGCAACGAATTGGCGGTTGAGCGGCGGGAGTGTAGAGGCAGAGAAATCAGACATGTGCTTATTATCCAGTAATTTCTGAATTTTCAGTAATTTCTGAAAATTCAGTAGACTAGTTTTATAGGGTATTCCCTATATTGCCACATATTCACTGTACCTTTGAGTTTATACTGTATATATAATCAGTATTACAGAGACTTTTTAAATCCAGTTTACTATAAATTTAATAGCAGTTAATGCAGTAAATACCCTGGGCATATCTTATTTTTATCATTTTTACGGCATATCAAACATGTTGCGCACGCTTTTTGTTGATTTCAACTCTTATTTTGCCTCGGTTGAGCAGCAAATCAATCCTGCTTTGCGTGGTCGGCCCGTAGGTGTAGTGCCAGTGATGGCTGAAACATCTAGCTGTATTGCGGCTAGTTATGAGGCCAAGGCCTTCGGAGTTAAAACGGGCACGGGCGTGGCGGAGGCGCGTCGGTTGTGCCCAGAGATTGTTCTGATTGAGGGAAAGCACGAAGTGTACGTGGATTTTCACCAAAGGGCAGTGGCGGCTGTGGAGCGCATTGCACCGGTACGCCAAGTCTTGAGTATCGACGAGATGGAGTGTGAGTTGACAGGCAGTTGGTGCGAACGGACGAAAGCAGTCAAGATTGCGGAGCACATCAAAACCGAGATTTATCGCAGCATTGGTGAGACCATGCGCACCTCCATTGGTATCGCACCTAACACTTTGTTGGGAAAACTGGCTTCTGATATGCATAAGCCTAATGGTCTGACGGTACTGGAACAGACAGACATTCCATCCAAGCTACTGCACCTCAAGCCTTCTGCTATCACTGGTGTGGGACCGCGAATGGTGCAACGCTTGGAAAAGGCGAAAATTGTGACCATGGCCGATTTATACGCCGCACCGCGCGATGTGCTGCACACCGTCTGGGGTGGAGTAGGTGGCACCGAGATGTATGACAAACTGCGTGGCCAGTGGTATGGGCCCCGGGTGACGGTGCCGCGTACTTTAGGGCATTCTCATGTGCTGCCACCCGACATGCGCCATGCTGAAGGTGCATGGAATGTCTTGAACCGTCTTACTCAGAAAGCAGCGATGCGGTTGCGAAAGCAAGGTTTCTATGCCATGGGCATGTCTGTGCATGTGCAGGGCAGGCGAGTGGCAGGTTATAAAGCAGGGGGACAGCAGGAGGCTAGCTTTTGCGAAACCCAAGACACCACTTTCTTATTGCGTGTGTTGGCACGATTGTGGAGTCGTGGTTTGGCGTTGTTTCCTGCGCCTGCCGCAGTGGGCATGACCTTGTTTGGTTTGGTACCCGCGTCGCAGCACACACCGACGTTGTTTGAAGAAGCAGAGACTGCTTCAAAGCATGATCAAAAACACCTCGACAACCGTAACCGTCTATCTGCCACCATGGACCATATCAATCGTTTATACGGTAAAAACGCTTTGTACTTTGCCAGCGCTCATCAAGCGCTAGACCATGCGCCCATGCGAATTGCATTTAATCGAATTCCTGACATAGAAACGGAACGCTAAGGCATTCAAAATCGAGGGAAAACACTGAGTTAGAAGAGGATAACTGTATACAAAAAATAATCAAATCACCGCATAATAAAAAAGCTGCTTGCTTAGTTTTTTGCTGATCCAGTACTAAAAAGCCTAAAGTTGGCACTTATATTGCATACAAAAAATCCTTTTACACATCAGGAGCGTTGACATGACACCTTTTAAAAGAACTTATCTGAAACACACCTTGGTTTCGACCGCCGTGGGCTTGTCTGCCGTATTTAGCATGGGTGTAGCCAGTGCGCAAAGTGCTTTGGATGATGTGATGAAGGCCAAAGAAATAAAAATTGGTATCCCAACCGATTTTCCGCCCTACGGTTTTGTGGGGACAGACCTCAAACCACAAGGTCTGGATATTGATATGGGTTTGTACATCGGCCAAAAGCTGGGCGTGAAGGTGGAGTTGGTTCCCGTGAGCAGTGCCAACCGCATCGCCTATCTGCAAACTAAAAAAGCCGATCTGGTGATTTCTACCCTCGGTAAAAACCCAGAACGTGAACGCGTGATCGACTTTACCGCCGCTTACTCACCGTTTTTCCAAGCAGTGTTTGCAGCCAAATCCGTCAATATCAAAAGCTTTGCCGATTTGGCAGGCAAAAGCATTGGCGTGACGCGCGGAGCGATTGAAGACCAAGAGTTGACCAAGCTCGCCCCCAGCAGCGCGGACGTGAAGCGTTATGAAGACAACAACGCCACGGTGTCCTCTTTCGTTGCGGGTCAAGTTCAGGCCCTTGCCACTGGCGCATCAGTGGCGGGCAATATGATGGCTAAAAACCCGCAACTAGCGACAGAGTACAAACTGTTGTTGAAGGATTCCCCAAACTTCATTGGCGTGGGCAAGGGTGAGGACAAGCTGCGTTTGAAGGTCAACGAGATCATTGCTGAAGCGAAAAAGTCAGGCGATCTCGACAAAATGGCTAGCAAATGGCTGGGTCGTCCAGCGGGTGATTTGCCGCAATAAGTTGGTTTGTTTCCTACCGATTTTCTAGCTTTTTAGCTGATTGACATGCAGATCGATCTCGACTTTTTGGCCATTTTGAGCCAATGGCCGCTATTACTTAAAGGCGTCGCTTGGACGTTGGCCTTGACCACTATCTCGGCCATCGTTGGCGTGGTGGTGGGTGTGGCATGTGCATGGTCTCGTGCCCATGGTCCGATCTGGTTGAAGTGGGTGGTGGGCACCTATGTGGAGTTGATCCGCAACACGCCCTTCATCGTGCAGTTGTTTTTTATCTATTTTGGCTTGCCAGCGGCGGGCGTGAAGCTATCTGCTGAAACGGCTTCGGTGATCGCCATGGTGGTGAATCTGGGTGCGTATGCGACCGAGATTATCCGTGCAGGCATTGAAGCCACCCCCAAAGGGCAGATTGAGGCGGCGATGAGTTTGGCGCTCAACCGCATGCAAACTTTCACCCGAGTGGTGCTGCCGCCGGCGCTTAAAAAGGTCTGGCCGGCGTTGGTGAGCCAAATCATCATTGTGATGTTGGGCTCGGCGGTGTGCGGGCAAATCTCCACAGAAGAACTCAGCTACGCCGCGAACTTGATACAAAGCCGTAACTTCCGCGCATTTGAGGCTTTCATCATCGCCACGCTGATTTATCTGGTCTTGTCCATGGCGGTGCGCAAGTTGCTCAATTGGCTGGGCCCGCGTTTCTTGTGGGGACGCTGAAAGCGTATCAAGGCAAACAAAGATGGTCGATTTTTCAATCTGGGATATTTTTCGCAATCTACTGCTGGCAGGTCGCTGGACCGTGGCTTTGTCTCTGATCGCATTCATTGGCGGCGGGTTGGTCGGTTTGGCCTTGTTGGTGCTGCGTCTGACCAAGCTGCCGATGGCCGACAAACTGGTGGGTGGCTACGTTCAGCTGTTCCAAGGTACGCCTTTGCTGATGCAGCTCTTTTTATCGTATTTCGGAATTGCCCTGTTTGGCATCAACACTTCTGCGTGGGTGGCGGCTGCGGTGGCGTTGACGCTCTACACCAGCGCCTTTTTGACTGAAATTTGGCGAGGGTGTGTCAATGCCATTCCGAAAGGGCAGTGGGAAGCCGCCGAGAGTTTGGCGCTTAATTTTGGTGAGCAACTGCGTTACGTAGTGCTGCCGCAGGCCGTCAAAATTGCTATCCCTCCTACGGTCGGTTTTCTGGTGCAGGTCATTAAGGGAACGGCCTTGGCGTCAGTGATTGGTTTTGTGGAGTTGACCAAGGCCGGCACCATGATCACCAATGCCACCTTCAAACCCTTCTTGGTTTATAGCTGTTTGGCGCTCATGTATTTTGCGCTGTGTTTCCCTGTGTCGCTGCTGGCGCACAGGCTTGAGAGGAAGTTAAATCGTGGCTAAACATATCACTGATGGTTCAAAGAATCTGATTGAAATCAACCAACTGCGTAAAAGTTTTGGCGCGAATGAGGTGCTGAAAGGCATCGACCTGCAAGTGCAAGCCGGTGAGGTGATCGCGATCATCGGCAAAAGCGGCTCGGGTAAAAGTACGCTCTTGCGCTGTATCAATGGTTTGGAGGTGTTTCAAAGCGGTCACCTCACAGTAGACGGCAAACCTTTGCTGCATGACAACGCCCAAGCCATGCGCGAATTGCGCCAGCGCGTTGGCATGATTTTTCAGAGCTTTAACCTGTTCCCACATCTCGCCGTGGGCAAAAACGTGATGCTGGCCCCTAAGCTGGTGAAGCAGACCGACGCTGCAGCCGGTGAGGCGCAAGCGCGCAAGTTGTTGGAGCGTGTGGGTTTGGCGGAGAAGTACGACGCCTATCCCGACCAACTCTCAGGCGGGCAACAGCAGCGAGTTGCTATAGCCCGCGCTTTGGCCATGGAGCCGGCGGTTTTGTTGTGTGACGAGATCACTTCCGCCCTAGACCCTGAGCTGGTGGGCGAGGTGCTGCGCGTGGTTGAAAGCCTGGCCGACGAGGGCATGACCCTGCTGATGGTGACTCATGAGATGAGCTTCGCCCGTAAAGTCAGCGATCGTGTCATTTTCATGCACCAAGGCTGCGTACACGAGATGGGGCCACCGCAAGAGCTGTTTGCAAATCCTAAAACGCCTGAATTGCAGCAATTTCTGGCGACTTTGAACGACTAATAAATCGATTAAAAATCGATTTATTAGTGCAGTTGGTTCACTAGCTCATTAGCGTAACAAGTCGCTCAGGCTGCGTGCAATCACCTTGGTGGCTCGGCGCAGGTCTTCTAGGTTCAGGTGTTCGTCCGCACGTTTGGCGTTCGATTCCAACACCGTACGAGGTCCTGCTCCGTAGATGACACCTGGAATACCTGCTTCGCAAAACAGACGTACATCGGTGTACAGCGGTGTACCCAAGGCAGGAATGGTTTCACCAAAAACGGTGTGACCATGTTTTTGAATCGCCTCCACCAAAGGTTTGTTACCAGCTAATGGTTTCATTGCATTGCATAACAGTATGCGTTTGATGTCAACAGTGATGCCATGTTGCAAGGCTGCAGTAGCTTCAATGAGTTGACGTAGTGAGGCTTCAACTTCAGCTGGGTTCTCTTCAGGAATCATGCGCCGGTCAAGCTTGAAACTGACGCGCCCAGGGATAACGTTGGTATTGGTGCCGCCTTCAATCAAGCCCACATTGAGGTAGGGGTGGGTGATGCCTTCAACATTGGAAGTTATCTTTTTGTACAAAGCGTTTTGTTCGTACAAAGCGCTCAAGATGCGCACGGCAGCCTGCATGGCATCGACGCCCGAATCTGGAATGGCTGCATGCGCCATCTTGCCGTGTACCGTCACCTCCATCTGCAGGCAGCCATTGTGCGCGGTGATGACCTGGTAGCTAAAACCAGCGGCAATCATCAAATCGGGGTGGATGATTTTGTGTTTGAGCAACCAGGCCGGCCCGACTTCGCCACCAAATTCTTCGTCATAGGTGAACAGTAATTCAACGTTGCCAGTAGTTGGCTTGGCTACAGCTTCCAAGGCGCGAACTGCGAAGGCGTAGGTCGAAAAGTCACATTTGCTGACAGCTGCTGCTCGGCCGTAAATCTTGCCGTTTTCAATCTCGCCGCCATACGGGTCATGCGTCCAGCCTTCGCCGGGCGGCACCACATCGCCATGCGCGTTTAAGAGCACTGTTTTACCTGCACCATATTTGCGTCGCACGATCAAATTGGTGATGGACTGCAAGCCTGCGGCTTGAACTTCTGCTGCTGGCACAGCATGTTTCTCGGCTTCAAAACCAAATCCTTGCAGCAACTCAGCGGTGCGCTCGGCATGCGGTGCGTTATTACCGGGCGGGGTGTCTGTCGGTACTTGAATCAAGGCTTGTAAAAAACGGACTTGCTCGTCAAAGTGAGCGTCAATCCATGCGTCTAGATGGTCGTAGGTAGTCATAAGAAAAAAAGGCTGGTAAATATCAAAATTCGGTGGATAACTGGTTGAGTAATTGGGCGAACGCGTCGACTGCGAGTTGCATGTCGTCGTTGGTGCTTGATTCCAAAGGGTTGTGACTGATACCCGAGTTTTCGCCGCGCACAAATAGCATGGCTTGGGGCATGACTTCGTGGAGTTTCATGGCATCATGGCCGGCGCCGCTGGGCATGCGGTGTAGAGCCACCCCCAAACTATCGACGGCTTGTTCCCAGCGCTTCTGCCATGCAGGTGCGCTGGGTGCAGCCGCAGCGCGCATGGTTTCTTCTAAGGTGCATCGGACTTGGCGGCGCTCGCAAATAGCTTTTAATTCGTGCAAGATGTCGTTGACCATGGCATCACGCTGCGCATTGCTTGGTGCGCGCATATCCAACGTGAATTGGCAGCGCCCGGGTACAACATTGGTCGAGCCGTTCGGCACCATAAGCTGTCCAACCGTGGCAACCGAGCCACAGTCTTGCATTGCACGCTGCTCTGCAAACAAGATAAGCTCAGCTACAGCGGCTGCTGCGTCCGAGCGCCTGTTCATGGGCGTAGTGCCTGCATGGCAGGCGGTGCCAATCACCTCGCAGGCGTAGCGCACACTGCCGTTGATGGAGGTGACAATGCCTAAAGGGATGTTAAGTTCATTCAGCACAGGCCCTTGCTCTATGTGAACCTCAACAAAACCTAAGTAGTCTTCAACCTGCCGTTTGATTTTGGGAATGTCATCCACATGTAAGCCCGCGTGCTGCATAGCTTGTCTCATGGTGATGCCATCCGCATCCTGCTGTTCTAGCCAAGCTGGGTCAAATTGACCAATCAATGCGCCTGAACCCAAAAACGTCGCCTTGTAGCGCTGACCTTCTTCTTCTGAAAAACCTACCACTTCAATGTGAAATGGCAATCGTTTGTTCTGTTTTTTCAGCTCACGCACGCAAGCCATGGGTACAAAAATTCCCAAACGTCCATCGTATTTGCCGCCGTTGCGTACCGTGTCGTAGTGGCTGCCGGTGAGTAACGTTTTGGCATCGGGTGATGCAGCATGGTAGCGTCCGACGACATTGCCAACAGCATCTATGCTGATCTCGTCGAACCCGCAATCGTGCATCCAATGAGAAATGCGTTGTGCGCAAGCACGATGCGCGTCGGTTAGGTAGGTCACGGTCAATTGACCCAATTCGGCATAACCGGGGTCGGTATGAGTACTTAGCTTTTCTTGCCAATCCCATACGTCATTGCCCAAGTTGGGCGTTACACCGAACTTGTCGTTTAGTCGAATTTCTGCAATGCGGTGAATCTGGCGCAAGCACTCCTCGAGTTCAAACTGGGGGTGGTTGTGCGAACGGCGCGCAAAGGTTTGCAGGATGACGGATTTGGGCAAACCTGTCCCGCGCGCGCCCCGCACGGCCAATATGAAAGGGAAACCAAATTTACTTTGATATGCAGCATTGAGCTCAGCAATCTTGGCCAGTTCGTCAGGGGTGCATTGGGTTAATCCAGCTTTGGATTGCTCGTTGGTCGATTCCGCCGTGAGCGTCTGACTTTGCATGGCTTTGCCCGCCAACTCAGGATGCGCGCGTATCAAGCCCTTTTGAGCATCCTGACCCGCTGCTTCCAGTACTTGAACCAAACTGTATTTCAGATGCGCCAGAGAGCGAAAAGGCCGTTGTGATAACGCTTGCTCCCCTATCCACGGCGAGTGTTCGTAAACGCCATCCAGCATGTGCGTGGCTTCTGCAAGCGTTGCATTGTTGAGTGTTTGGATTGTCAAAGTCATGGTTGATTGTTCAAGTAGAGTGCCAAGCGGCGTCATGTGGCTTTGAATGGATGAGTTTGTTGCCAATGCTTCGCAATATCCAATCGTCGGCAAATCCAGACATGGTTGTGCGCTTGCACGTAATCCAAAAACTTCTGCAAAGATTTCATACGCCCTGGTCGACCTAGCAAGCGGCAATGCATACCAATGCTCAGCATTTTGGGTGCGTTCAAACCCTGTGGGTCGCCTTCGCTGTATAGCACATCAAAACTGTCTTTGAGGTAGGTGAAAAAGTCATCGCCTTGCGCAAACCCTTGCGCTGACGCAAACCGCATGTCGTTGGTGTCTAGCGTATAGGGCACGATGAGTTGTGGCACCACTTGTCCATCAGTCTTTTTAACCTGCATCCAAAACGGCAAATCGTCACCGTAATAATCGCTGTCGTAAGCAAAGCCACCATAGTCGGCCACCAGACGACGCGTGTTTGGGCTGTCACGACCGGTGTACCAGCCCAGTGGGCGTTCACCAGTCATCTGGCTGATGATGTCCATGCCAATGCGCATGTGCTCGCGTTCTGTAGCCTCATCGAGGTTTTGGTAGCTGATCCAGCGCCAGCCGTGGCAGGCAATTTCGTGCCCCAGTTCTTTGAATGCAGACGTTAACTCAGGATGGCGCTGCAGGGCCATGCTGACGCCAAATACAGTTAATGGCAGTCCACGCGCTTCGAACTCGCGCAAAATCCGCCAAACGCCGGCGCGTGAGCCGTACTCATAAATGCTTTCCATGCTTTGATGACGTGCCGTAAAAGCGCTTGCATTGAACATTTCAGACAAAAATTGTTCAGACGCGGCATCACCATGCAAAACAGAATTCTCGCCACCTTCTTCGTAATTGAGAACGAATTGCACTGCGATACGTGCCGAGTTCGGCCAAGCTGCGTGTGGCGCCGTTTGGCCGTAACCAATCAAATCTCGCGGGTAGGTTTGTGTGCTGTCATAAATCATATGGGCACCTCAGTCCTTCAAATCCAAACCCGCCAGCACACTTTGCAAGTGAGCTTGCATGAGCTGTTTTGCCAATATCGTGTTTTGATCTGCTATTGCTTGCAAAATATCGACATGTTCGTTGTGCGAATGTCCTGCGGCATGCTCAGATTGGTACAACAGCGTGATCAGTGAACAACGTGAGATTAAATCTTGCAACGATTGCGCCAACACATCGTTGTCCAGCAGCTCCGCCATCAGCACGTGAAAGTCGCCTAGCAGTTCGGTTCGGTTTGCAGTGTCAGTGCCGTGTACAGCCGCTGCCTCAACTTTGATATGAGCCCGCAGAACTTTAATTTTTTGAGGCGTAATGCCTGCAATTAAAGATTCCAACATGGCTGACTCTAATATCATGCGAACGGCAAAGACTTCTCGCGCCTCTTTGCTGGATGGCGCAGCAACGAATGCGCCGCGTGCTTGCTCAATGCGAATCAAATGCTTTTGCGACAATTGATAAAGTGCTTGACGCACCAGTGTGCGTGACACCCCGAATTGGTCAGCAATATGCTGCTCTTTCAACTTTTCACCAGGTTGTAAGCGATGCTCAATAATGGCTTTGGTCAATGCATGAACAATATGGTCCGTGCTGGATACGCCCTTGTCCGATGATGTGGCATTTGTTTGTTCTTGAGGAAAAATTAGCAATTTAGCAGAAGTCATGGCAAAATTGTATACACTTTTTTGTTAATTTAGGAAAATAAATGGGACTTTCAACACACGTACTTGACACCATGCATGGTTGCCCAGCAGCAGGCATGTCCGTTAAACTGTACACGACAACACTGGATGGGTCACAAGCCACGCTGGTCAAAGCCATGATCTTGAATGCGGATGGCCGCAACCCCGACGGCCTCTTGTATGACCACGACAGCCTGAAGGTGGGCACCTACCGGTTGGTTTTTGATGTAGCCGCTTATTTCAGATCGCTTGGCGTGTCCTTGCCTGAGCCCAATTTTTTAAACCTAGTAAGTCTTGATTTTGGTATTGCCCATGCCGACGAGCACTATCACGTGCCTTTGTTGGTGAGTCCTTGGAGTTATTCAACCTACAGAGGCTCGTAAATCAGGTGCGATAAAACACCCATCAGCCTTTCTTTTGACTTGATAGATGTTTGGTATTCATATTCCGTACTTAGTGCGAATCGCTCTGTTTAGCCGCTTGGATGCTGGCTTGTGCATCGCCCTTAGCCCCATTGAAGAACAGGTTCAGCAAAACAGCGCTCAATGAGGCCAGCAGAATACCCGATTCAATCAAAGGGTGGATGTTGTGCGGCATCCACTGTTTAAAGTTGGGAGCGATGAGTGGAATCATGCCGATGCCGATGGAAATGGCAACGACAAACAGATTGTGACGGTTATTTTTGAAATCCACATTCGCCAAAATGCGAATACCCGTGGCAACCACCATGCCAAACATGACCAAGCCCGCGCCGCCCAGAACAAAAGTCGGTAATGACTCAACCAGTGCAGCCATTTTCGGTAGTAAACCCAGCACGATCAAAATCAAACCGCCTGCGACACAGACAAATCGGCTCTTGACGCCCGTGATGCCCACCAAGCCCACGTTTTGAGAAAAGCTGGTGTAGGGGAAGGTATTGAAAATACCACCAATCAAGGTGCCCAAACCGTCGGTACGCAAACCGGCGCTCAGTGCTTTTTGGTCAATCTTGCGGTCGGTCATCTCGCCCAGAGCCAAAAACATACCGGTTGATTCGATCATCACCACAATCATCACCAGCGTCATGGTCAGGATCAAAATGGGGTCAAAAATGGGTGTGCCGAACTGGAATGGCATCACAAAATCAAACCAAGCCGCCTTGCCCACCTTTTCGAATGTCATCATGCCTAGCGCAGTAGCGGCCAAACCACCGATGATTATTCCAAGCAAAACGGAAATATTGCTGATAAAACCCTTGAAGTATTTAGAAATCAACAAGATCGAAACTAAAACCAGGGCTGCGATGCCGATGTTCGCCAGCGGCGCATATTTAGGGTTGGGTACACTGCCGACAATGGCCAGTCCCTTCGGCACTGCAGGCACGGTTGCGTTAGCCGTATTAGCCATGGCCGTGATATCGGCCAACCACTTTGCATGCTCAGGGTTGACGATAGTTGGGGCTGTAGGGCCAAATGGATTTCCAAAAATCCAATTGATGCCGATGCGCATCAAACTGATGCCGATTACCGCGATGATGGTGCCAGTCACCACGGGTGGGAAAAAACGCAGCATGCGACTGACGACTGGTGCCAAAATTATGGATAGCACACCTGCGCCGATAATGGCACCAAATATCATTTGTGCGCCCAGGGCCCCGGGCGTTGCATTCGCCATGGCTACCATGGGTGCGACGGATGCAAAGGTGACACCCATCATCACAGGTAGTCGGATGCCAAACCACTGTGTCGTTCCCAAAGATTGGATCAGCGTGACCAAGCCGCAGCAAAACAGATCGGCCGATATCAGCATTGCAACTTGCTCTGGACTGAGCTTGAGAGCCCTGCCTACGATAAGTGGCACAGCAATTGCTCCTGCATACATCACCAGCACGTGTTGTAATCCCAGAACGCCTAGTTTTCCTGTTGGTAGGCGCTCATCCACTGGATGAATTAGTTGGGTCATATGTGTCTCCTATGAATTAAAAGTGGTTGAACTGTATACACTTTTATTTCTGAAAAGATTGGTACTTTCCCTTAAAAATTGAATTTTTAGTCAAAAATAGCAAATTTAGATCCATTTATTTTTTAAAACTGTATACACTTGAGTTTATGGAATCATATTTATTAGATTGGGCCAACCTGCTGTTACGCTGGGTGCATGTCATCACGGCCATAGCGTGGGTGGGGTCGTCGTTTTACTTTGTATTTTTAGACAACAATTTGTTGCGTCCGAAATCGCCCGACTTGTTAGAAAAAGGCGTGGATGGTGCGATGTGGGCTGTCCATGGCGGCGGTTTTTACAACCCGCAAAAGTACATGATTGCACCCAAAGTCATCCATAGCAAGTTACATTGGTTTTACTGGGAGAGCTATAGCACTTGGCTGTCTGGTTTTGCGCTTTTTACTGTGCTGTATCTGTACAACGCCTCAACCTATTTGGTTGATAAATCCCTGATGAACTGGTCGCCAGGCGCAGCGGTTGCTGTTGCTTTGTCGTTTTTGGTGGTTTTTTGGATGGTTTATGACGCTATTTGTCAGCTGTTTGGATTCCGTAAAAACGGTGAACTGATTGTGGGTGCGCTTATGTTAGGCGTAGTGACGTTTGCCTCATGGCTGGCTTGCCATTGGTTTGCTGGTCGCGCAGCCTTTTTGCTGGTGGGGGCGATGATCGCTACCGCCATGAGCGCCAATGTCTTTTTTTGGATCATCCCCGGCCAGCGCAAAGTCGTCGCCGCTATGACCAGCGACAAACCCTATGACGCTAAAGCTATGGCCATCCACGGCAAGCGCGGCAAACAGCGCAGCGTGCACAATACTTATTTCACCTTGCCCGTTTTGTTTGCCATGCTCAGCAACCACTACAGCTTTACCTATACCCATCCGCAAAACTGGGTGATTTTGGTGCTGATGATGTTTGCCGGTGCTGCCATTCGCCAGTATTTTGTGATGCGCCACGGCTACAAACATGGTCGTAGTGGTAATCCATGGCCTTACGCCGCTGTTGGTGTTGCTGTCATTGCGTTTGTGATTGTTTGGTTAGGGCCGAATACCGCCTCCAAGCTAACAACACCCACAGTATCTTCAGCTACCACTGCCCCACCAACAACAAGCGCTGCCGCAGCGGCCGATACAGTGCCAGCAGCTATTACAAAAATCATCGAACAGCGCTGCGTGATGTGTCATGGCGCGCAGGTACAGATGAAAAATGTGCGGTTAGATTCTGTTGAAAACTTGCTGAAAAACAAGGCCATGGTCTACCAACAAGTGGTGGTTACCAAGCAAATGCCTATGAACAACTCGACAGGCATCACTCCAGAAGAGCGCCAACTGATTGCCGAATGGGCAAAACCCTAGCTTGATCGCTTTTGTGCCACAAACTGGTCTAAATGCGCATTTTTGAGCTAGGTTGGCTAAAATGTAGATTAGCCATTTTTTGACATATTTAAAGGTTTCCATGAGCCAAGTCACCAACACCGTCCGCTTCGTGCTCGACGGCAAAATTGTAGAAGCCCAAGGCGCTAGACGCACCACCACCGTTTTAGACTATTTACGCGAGCAATTGCACCGCACAGGCACCAAAGAGGGTTGTGCTGAGGGGGATTGTGGCGCTTGTGTCGTCTTGGTGGGTGAATTAAACGCTGCAGGAACAGGTGTGAACTATGTGCCCTCCAACAGCTGCATGCAGCTGCTGCCCTCTCTGGACGGCAAATCCATCAAAACCGTAGAAAGTCTAAAACGCGCAGATGGCACTTTGCACCCGATTCAAGAATCCATGGCAACGTGTTTTGGCTCGCAATGCGGCTTTTGCACACCAGGCATTGTGATGAGTTTGACCGGTTTGGTGCAAACCAATACTTGCCCAAGCCGTACAGACATCAACGACTCCCTCAGCGGTAACCTCTGCCGCTGCACGGGCTACAAGCCCATCATCGACGCGACCTTGCAAGCCTGCACAGCCGCTCCCGAGCGTCTGAAAATTGAAGACAGCGCTGACATCGCTTTACTCAAAGACATCCGCCGCGCTGATGTGCCCATCTACAACTTGGACGGTGACATCGTTGTGCAACCCGTGGTGCGCACCCGCAAAGGTAACGAATTTGTCGCCCCCGCCACGGTGGCGGAAGTGGCTGACTATTTAGTTAGACACCCAAATTCAACACTGTTAGCCGGCAGCACTGAAATCGGACTACAGGTCAACAAGCAGTTCACCCGCCCGGAAAACATCGTCTATTTGGGCAACGTTGCCGAGCTGAAAACCATTACCTCCAAAGCTGGCATGTGGCACATTGGCGCAGCCGTTTCTTTGACAGAAGTGCAAAACTTGATCGGTGACGCTTACCCGGACTTCGCGGAAGTCTTGCGCCGCTTCGGTTCGCCACCGATACGTTCCACCGCCACGCTGGCTGGCAACATCGCCAACGGCTCGCCGATTGGTGACTCCATGCCGTGTTTACTGGCTCTGGGCGCAACGCTGACCTTGCGCCTTGGCGACAAAACCCGTCAAGTCGCTTTGGAAAACTTTTACACCGGCATGAAGAAAAACGTGCTGCAGGCCGGTGAATTCATCGAAGCCGTGCTGTTGCCGCAGCCCAAAGCGGGCAGCACTTTCCGCGCCCACAAAATCAGTAAGCGTTTTGACCAAGACATTTCAGCCACTGTTTGCGCATTGAGCTATGAGCTTGTTGGCGGTAAGTTCGCTAACGTCAAATTAGCCTTCAACGGACTTGCGCCGTACCCATGCCGCGCTCCTAAATTAGAAGCAGTTTTGGCAGGAAATACGCCGGCTAGCGTCGAAAATGAGGTTCTGGATGCGGCTATTGCTGCCAGCTTCCCCGCCCGCGATGGTTTGCGCGCCACTTGGGCCTACCGCTCACTGGTTGCCCGCAATCTGGTCATGCAGTTTGTCGAAGAATCCACCGATCTGGTGAAGGAGGCTGTCTAATGAATGCACCTACAACCCTCAAAGAATTGATGCCCAACTTGGCTGATTCTGCAGCCCAAGGTACAGACGTCATCCACGAGTCCGCCCGTTTGCACGTTACCGGTGAAGCGGTTTACACCGACGACATCCCCGAGCTGCGTGGCACGCTGTACGCCGCGCTGATTTTGTCCCCCGTCGCCCATGGCGAGTTGATTGGCGAAGGCATTGACCGCGCCGCTATTTTGGCCGAGCACGGTGTGGTGGCCGTCTATACAGCCAGCGATATCCCCGGCGAAAACAACTGCGGTCCTATCATCCATGATGACCCGTTTTTAGCCACCGGCAAGGTTGAGTTTTTGGGCCAAGCCGTTGCCGTGGTCGTAGCGCGGGACATGCTCTACGCCCGTGAAGCGGCCAAAAAAGCAGTGGTCAATGTGAAAGAACTCCCTGCGATTTTGACGATTGACGAGGCCATGGCTGCCAAAAGCTTCGTCATGCCCCCCAAAGGCATCACACGCGGTACGCCGGCTGAGGCTATCAAAAACGCCCCGCACAACATCAAAGGCCAAACCACCTGCGGCCAGCAGGAACAGTTTTACCTGGAAGGGCAGATCACCTATGCCGTGCCGCGTGAAGATGGTCAGTTGACACTTTACGTATCAACCCAGCACCCAGACGGCAACCAGCGCGAGGCTGCGGCCGCGTTGAACCTGACCACCAACGACGTGGAAGTGATCTGCCGGCGCATGGGCGGCGGCTTTGGCGGCAAAGAGGGCAATGCCAGCATCTTCTCGCAAAGTGCAGCATTGGCGGCCTTCAAGCTGCAAAAGCCGGTCAAACTGCGCGTCAACCGGGATGACGACATGATGATCACCGGCAAACGGCACGATTTCCGTATCGACTACGAAGCCGGTTTTGACGACGAAGGACGCATTTTGGGCATCGACGTCACGCTGGCATCCCGCTGCGGTTATAGCACCGATTATTCCGGCCCCGTCAACGACCGCGCCGTGCTGCACATCGACAACTGCTACTACCTGCCTAACCTGTCCATCATCAGCCACCGTTGCAAAACCAATATGCAAAGCGCGACAGCGTTTCGCGGCTTTGGCGGCCCGCAGGGCATGTTTGGCATTGAGACAGTCATCGAGCAGATTGCCCGAAAAATAGGCAAAGACCCACTTGAAGTCCGCAAAGTCAATTTGTACCAAGAGCCAGCCGTTTCTGGCAATCCAGCCACACTGACGACCCAATACGGCCAAGACATTGAAGACTGGATTGGCGACAAGGTGATGGCGCAGGTGGAGGCTGAATCTGACTACAGCCAGCGCAGAATAAGTGTTGATAGCTACAATAAAACGAGCAAATACAAGAAAAAAGGCATCGCCTTGGTGCCGCTCAAATTCGGCATCAGCTTCACCGCCACCATGTTGAACCAGGGCGGCGCGCTGCTCAATATCTATATGGATGGCTCGGTCAGCGTCAACCACGGCGGCATTGAAATGGGGCAGGGCCTGAACACCAAAATCGCGCAAATCGCGGCAGATGGTTTGGGCATTCCCGTCAACTTCATCCGCGTGACTGGCACCGACACCCAAAAAGTGCCGAACGCCTCGGCCACAGCCGCCTCCAGCGGTGCGGACATCAATGGCGCTGCGGTCAACAACGCCTGCGACCAGATGCGGGTGCGCTTGGCTGCGGTCGCCGCGCGTATGCTGAACTGTACGCCGGAAACTATTAAATTTGTAGCTGGTCAGGCAGTAAACACGCTGGCTACAGCTCAAAATAGCACTAAAAACAGTGTTTCATGGCAAGAAGTCGTCAAACAAGCCTGGCTGGACCGCGTCGGCCTGTCGGTGACCGGTTTTTACATGACACCAGACATCAAATACGACTTCATGACCCTGCAGGGCAAGGCGTTTTACTACTTCTGCTACGGCGCAGCGGTGACGGAAGTCGAAATCGACACCCGCACGGGAGAGTGGTGGCTGCAAAAGGTCGACATCGTGCATGACGCTGGCAAATCCATCAACCCTGCGATTGATTTAGGGCAGATTGAGGGCGCGTACGTGCAGGGCATGGGTTGGCTGACGATGGAAGAGTGCATCTGGGACATGAAAACCAAGGCCAACGGTATGCGCAGCGGTAAGCTGCTGACCCACGGACCAAGCACCTACAAAATCCCGGTGGCCAGCGACGTGCCTGAGCACTTCAAGGTTAGCCTGTTTGATGGCCAAAACATCAAACCCACGCCCTTCAAGAGCAAAGCTGTAGGCGAGCCGCCGTTGATGTTGGCTTTGAGCGCGTATTTTGCGATTCGTGATGCTGTGAGCGCCTCGGCAGGCCACAAAGTGCCAGTTTTCATGGACGCACCCGCCACGCCAGAGCGAATTTTGATGGCTTGTGAAGCGTTAAAAAAAGCTAAATAAACAGGTTAAGTCGATATTCTGTGGATTTCACGGCTGAATTTCAGCAACTTTTAGCCCATGAAGACGCGGTAGTCGTCAGCATCGCTTCCACCCAAGGCTCCGTCCCACGCGAGGCGGGGACGTGGATAGCGGTGTTTGCCACAAAACAAGTCGGCACGATAGGCGGCGGGCATGTCGAATTTGAAGCCATCACCGAAGCTAGAGCGCTTTTAAAAGCTAAAGAATCAGTCAAACCGACGACAAAACGCTACGTTTTAGGCCCCAGCCTAGGACAATGCTGTGGCGGTGTGATGACTTTGCACTATGAAAAATATAGCTGCTCAGGCAGTAAAAACGCTGGCTACAGCTCTAAAATTCCCTTAAATTCGGCATTTGATGCAATTTTGGCGATCAAACCACAATTTCAGCGCCAAAACGTCGCCCTGTTCGGCGGCGGCCACGTCGGTAAAGCCATCGTCCACATCCTAAGCACCCTGCCCATGCAGGTGATGTGGATAGATAGCCGCGATGAAATCTTCCCAGAGGAGCTGGCGAGTAACGTCATTTGCGAACATTCCGATCCCGTTCAGGCAGCAGTGAATGACTTGGCGGCAAACAGCCACGTCCTCATCATGAGCTTCAGCCACGCCGAAGACCTGGACATCGTCGCCGCCTGCCTGCTGCGGCAGCGCGAGAGGGGGGATTTACCGTTTATCGGCCTCATTGGCAGCAAAACCAAGTGGGCGACATTTAGGCATCGGCTGGAAGACCGTGGATTTTCAGAGGCTGAACTGGCGCACGTCACCTGCCCGATTGGGGTGGATGGCGTTGTAGGCAAAGAGCCGCAGGCAATTGCGGTCGGGGTGGCGGCGCAGTTGTTACAGTTACGTCGAACTACGCCTTAAATTGATCAATTTACGCAAATTTCAATCATAAATACACCGATAGCCGTTGCTTTTACTGCCTGATAAGCTACTATTTTTGTAGCATTTTTTCAACATCAGCCAGATCCAAACCGTACATTTCTGCAAATTCAGCTGTCTTTTTGCCGCTGCCTTCAAACGCACGTTTCAGGGCGGTCTGTTTGGCTTGTTTAGCGTCGTGCTCGGCTAGGGCTTCCTCTAAAAGCGCCGTGGCTTCGGCATCGGCGTTTTGCACACGCAGTTGGTAGTCTTGGCGGCTCAGGCCTGATGCGACGAAGGCGGCGATGAGCTGTTTACGAAAAATCGGGCGTAGGTTCAGCTTGGTGCGGGCTTTGGCATTGCTGATGACGCGGCGGCGGAAGAGTTCCAAAAGGGCTAGGTACACGTGCTCTGGGGAGACGTCCTCAACCGCGTTGCCCTGCAAATCATGGCGTTTGTTGCCGTCGGCCACGCATTGCAGGTAACGGGTGGAGCGTGCGTGGAAGCCTAGCGCAGCTTTGAGGCTGTCTTTTTTGAAGTCCTCTGGGTGCGCGGCCATCAAATCTTGATAGGTACCCAGTTTGAGTGGCAAAAACGAGCTGCCGAACAGGTGCGGATAGAGCTCAAACAGTTTTTGTAGGACCGGTTGAACGTCGATTTTCGGCTTTTCTGATTTAACCGGTTTTTGCTTGTCAGCTGGATGAATCAATTCAGTCGACTCTGCCTTCACGACTGTTTCGTTAGAAATAGTCTCTGCGGATTCATTAGTTTCAACGATATCAGTGATTTCATTAGTAGTCATAAAAGTGTGCAGCAGTAATTTGCTATAAAAAGAATAGCTATTCAGGCAGTAAATACGCTGGCTAAAGGCATATTTACTATGTAAAAGTGAGTGAAAATGGGGAAATAAGACTTTTTTAGCTTTTACAGAGATGCAAACACCTCTTTGGCTGCTTCAATTGTTTGAGCAATGTCATTATCGCTGTGCGCGGCACTGACGAAGCCCGCTTCGTACAACGCGGGTGCAATGTATACCCCGCGGTCTAGCAAGCCGTGAAAGAGCTTGTTGAAGCGTGGGCTGTCGGTGGTCATCACTTTGGCGTAGTTTTGCGGTAGCTCGTTCATCAAGAAAAAGCCAAACATGCCGCCTTGGCTGTCGCCGCAGAAGGGCACGCCAGCGGATTGCGCCGCTTGGGTCAGGCCTGTGACTAAATGTTGTGTTTTTCGACCGAGTTCTTCAAAGAAGCCGGGTTTTTGAATCTCTCTCAATGTCGCCAAGCCACACGCAGTGGCCACAGGGTTACCAGACAACGTACCAGCCTGATAAACCCCGCCCAACGGCGCTAGGTGCTCCATGATGGCGCGAGAAGCGCCAAACGCCGCCAGCGGCATGCCGCCACCGATGACTTTGCCCATCACGGTGATGTCGGGCTTGATACCCAAAACCGCCTGAGCGCTGCCCAAGGCGACGCGAAAGCCGGACATGACCTCGTCAAACACCAGCAAAGCACCATGTTCCGTGCAAAGTTCGCGGCAACGGGTCGCAAAAGCGTGGCTGGCGCGGACAAAGTTCATGTTGCCGGCGATTGGTTCTATCATCACACAGGCCAGTTCTTTGCCGTGCAGGGCAAAGGCTTCTTCCAGCTGGGGGATGTTGTTGAACTCTAAAACGAGGGTGTCTTTGACTACGTCAGCCGGCACGCCCGAGCTGGTGGGGTGGCCAAAGGTGGCGAGACCTGAGCCGGCTTTGACCAAGAGCGCGTCGGCGTGACCGTGGTAACAGCCTTCAAATTTGATGAATTTGACGCGTCCAGTCGCACCGCGCGCCAATCGAATCGCACTCATTGCAGCTTCAGTGCCTGAGCTCACGAGGCGCACCATTTCGACGGAGGGTACGATTTTAATAATTTCTTCAGCTAATTCAACCTCTCGTTCCGTGGGTGCACCAAAAGAAAATCCATCCAAAGCGGCTTTTTGGACTGCTTCTAGTACAGCAGGGTGGCCGTGCCCTAAAATCATGGGCCCCCAAGAACCGATGTAATCAAGGTACTGCCTGCCGTTAGCGTCCCAAAAATAGGCACCTTGGGCACGTTGCACAAAGCGCGGCGTGCCTCCAACGGCCTTGAATGCACGAACAGGGGAGTTCACGCCGCCGGGGATGCTTCGCTTGGCACGCTCAAACAAGGCGAGGTTCTTATCCTGCTCAGGATTTTGTAAGTTAAAAGTTATATTCATAAAAAGAAACCAAGGTCAAAGAGTTGAATACGCATGTACTAATACTGGAATACCCGTAAACCTGAGGCTAATAAGTGTGTTTCAGTCGAAAATATGTCGGATTAACCCGACAGGCAAATGTTAGAAAGTGTAATTCGGGGGATTGCTGTCCTACAATGGTTCAATTCTAATCTTTGTAAGAAGGCGATGTTGGCGGTGACTGATTCTAAAACTTGGCTGTGTTTAATCTGTGGTTGGTTGTATGAAGAGAAGCTAGGCCTGCCAGACGAAGGCATCCCCGCTGGTACACCTTGGGCTCAAGTGCCTATGAATTGGACTTGCCCTGAGTGCGGCGCACGCAAGGAAGACTTTGAAATGGTTGAAATTTAAGCGAATCTTGGAGAAAACTATGGCTACAGCGGGTTCTGCATTGAAAATTTTAGTGATTGACGACAGCAATACGGTGCGTCAAAGCGCTGAAATGTTCTTGCGCCAAGGCGGTCACGAAGTGTTTTTGGCTGAGGATGGCTTTGATGCATTGTCAAAAGTTAACGATCATCAACCTGATATGATTTTCTGTGACATTTTGATGCCTCGCCTCGACGGCTATCAAACTTGCGCGATTATCAAACGAAATCCTAATTTTGAGAGCATTCCAATTGTGATGCTGTCTTCTAAAGATGGTGTTTTCGACAAAGCACGTGGCCGAATGGTTGGTGCGCAACAATACCTTACTAAGCCTTTTGTCAAAGACGCTCTGTTGCAATCTGTGCAACATTTTGCAGGCTTAAAAGCTGTTTGAGCCTGGTTTTGTCAGTGTCATGACAAGTTGCTGTTAACTTTTAAAAATTAAAGAGAATTAAAATGGCTATTCATAAAGTCCTCGTGGTTGATGATTCCAAAACAGAATTGATGTTCATTTCTGATTTGCTGCAAAAAAATGGTTTCGAAGTTGCAACGGCAGATGGCGGTGACCAAGCCATGCAATGTCTGGCTGCGCAAGTACCGGATTTGATTTTGATGGATGTTGTCATGCCTGGAAAAAACGGTTTCCAGCTGGCCCGATCTATCAATCGTGACCCTTTGTATGCCAATGTGCCAATTATCTTTTGCAGCAGCAAAGACCAAGAAACAGATAAATTGTGGGGTATGCGTCAAGGCGCGAAAGACTATATTACTAAGCCATTTGATTCTGATGAACTGATTGCAAAAATCAGAGCGCAAGGATAAATGACTTTTAACTATGGACAAGAAGCAAAAACTACGCGAACTGCAAACTCGGCTAGCTGAAAAGCTGCAGGCTGTCCGCTCGGGTGACGTGGCATCAGCCGCGGCTTGGTTGGCGGTTGACTCTGGTGGGCGCAAATATTTGTTTCCCTTGAGCCAGTCAGGTGAGATTTTTCCGTGGACAGCTATACAAAAAGTAGCTCACACACAAGACTGGTATTTGGGTGTCGCCAACATGCGTGGAACGCTTTTTGGGGTGGTGGATTTTTCCAACTTCGTTCAGGGTGAAAAAAGCGCAGTGAGCAATGAATTAGCGCGTTCTGACTCTAGGTTTGTCACTTTAAACAGCAGTATTGAAGTTAACTGCGCGCTGTATGTGGATCGTATTGAGGGTTTGCGCAGTACGGAATCATTCAGCGAGTCGCAAGATGCCGCTTCAGGTTCGCCCGAATTTTATGGGCATATCTACGTAGATACAAATGGCTTGCAGTGGCAAGAGATTAATCTACAAGTCTTAGCTCAACAAGCCAGTTTTTTAAATATCAACGCATAAAGATTTCTTAAAGGCCGACATATGTCAGAACTCAACCTATTCCAAAAGCTTTTCAAACGTAAATCTGTCGCCACAACCGAAGATGCGGCTTTGATGCCTAACTTCGAATCTACCAAAACAGCAGCAAGCAGTCTATTTCAGGAGAGTTCCACGCCCGCGGCTGCTTCGTTGACAGCGGCAGCAGCACAAAGTCAAGCGTTGGATGAGGATGTTGCCGCAAGGGTTGATTCGTCAGCCAATGGTGAGGACGAAAACGCAGTGTCTGCGGCTGGGGTAATTACGATTCCTGTGTTAGGGACACGAACGGTTGTTGCACATCAGCGGATTTTGGCTGCTTTGCTCGCTCTAGCTTTGATTGTTCTTGCATTGGTTACCTTCCTTGCATTGACTCAGGCTGACAAGGTCACGCAACAGTTATCAGCTACAGGTCAAGCTTTGATGCAGTCACAGCGTCTTGCAAAGTCAGTATCGCAAGCGATTGTGGGTACGCCACAAGCTTTCCCTGACGTTAAAGAAAGCTCTGACGTGCTGGCGCGTTCCGTGCGCGCTTTGAAGGCTGGCGATGAGCAAATGCGTATTGATGCTGTGCCCGTTGATGCACAAGTCAGCGTTGATATTATTTCGCCTTTGATGGAGCGTGCTGAGAAAAATGCTAAAACCGTTATCGGGCAGCAAAAGATTTTGACCCAAGTGGGTACTGCTTTGCGCACGATCAATAGGCAATCGTCTGATTTGCTAGAAATCGCTGAGACAGTGTCTTCGTTAAAGCTACAACAAAACGCTGCGCCTACTGAAATTTCAGCAGCAGGTCAGCTGGTGATGTTGACGCAGCGTATCGGTAAATCAGCCAACGAGTTTTTGACGATGGAAGGCGTTAATCCTGAGGCGGTATTCCTGCTCGGCAAGGATTTAAATTCATTCAAAGAGATCACCCAAGGTTTGCAGTCAGGAAGTGCAGAGCTTCGCTTGTCTGGCACCAAGGATACGCAAACCTTAGAGCGTTTAGATGCTTTAACAAAACTTTACGAACAAACGCGCATTCAAGCGGGTGCAATTTTGGGTAATTTACAGGGCATCGTCTCTGCTCGTGAAGCACAAGTTTCGATTTTGGCTGACAGTGAGCCTTTGCGTCGAAATCTTGAAGATTTGCAGGGTAAGTTGTCTACCAATTCAGGCTTGAGTGCGGCGTCAATCGCAGCTTTAGTCGCATCAACACTTTTTGCATTGTTATGTGCTGCTGGTTTGGCTTATGTGCAGTTGCAAGACAGCAAGCGTCAGCAAAGTCTTGCACAAGCGCAGCGATTAACAGCTGAGAGCCAAGAGTTGCAGGCTAAGCGCGTGAACGATGGTAATCAAGCTGCTATTTTGCGATTGATGAACGAGCTGCAAGCCGTCGCTGAAGGCGATTTGACGCAAGAGACAACTGTGACTGAGGACATTACAGGCGCGATTGCAGACTCTGTTAACTACACCGTTGAAGAACTACGTTTGCTTGTAGGCAACGTACAAAACACGGCTAGTCGAGTGGCACAGACCACGGCGCAAGTGGAAAACACTTCTACTGAGCTCTTGGCAGCTTCTACAGAGCAGTTGCGAGAAATTCGTGAAACTGGTCAATCTGTTCTGGATATGGCAGGAAGAATCAACAAGGTTTCCGTTCAAGCGCAAGACTCTGCTTTGGTTGCTCGACAATCTTTGGTTGCTGCTGAGTCGGGTTTATCCGCTGTGCAAAATGCGATCGGTGGTATGAATTCCATTCGAGACCAAATTCAAGAAACGTCTAAGCGTATCAAGCGATTAGGTGAGTCTTCGCAAGAGATTGGCGAGATTACCGAATTGATCTCAGATATTACCGAACAAACTAACGTTTTGGCTTTGAATGCAACCATTCAAGCGGCTTCAGCTGGTGAGGCTGGTCGAGGCTTCTCAGTGGTTGCGGAAGAGGTTCAACGTCTAGCGGAGCGTTCTGCCGATGCTACGCGCCAGATTTCGTCATTGGTTAAAGCCATTCAAACAGATACCCAAGATGCTGTTGCCGCGATGGAGCGCTCTACACATGGTGTAGTTGAGGGGGCAAAATTGTCAGATACCGCAGGTACCGCTTTGACAGAGATTGATAAGGTTTCTCGTCGTTTAGCTGATTTGATTGAACAGATTTCAACAGCTACGTCTGCCGAAGCGACTTCTGCAAGTGCTGTTGCCAATAATATTCAACATATTTTCGCAGTGACAGAGCAAACAGGTGAAGGTACTCGTGCCACGGCTCAGCAGGTGCGTGAGCTCTCTTTGATGGCAAATGAATTACGTGAGTCGGTTTCTCGATTCAAGATTGCTTGAAAATATAAGTACTCAAGAAGATTCTATTGCTGGCCCTTATATCATTTAACGATCAAAACTTATGCGACTTGTAGATATACAAACTACGTCAGACCAAGATTCAGTATTGAAGGATCTTGGCCCGCTATCATGGGTTATTGAGGAGTTACGCAAGTCCTTTGATGCCTCCATTAAGGGACTCAAAAGATTTGTTCAGGAGGCTAGTTCAACGCGTTCTGACTTGGCAGTTGTTGATACCAATTTCTTGAGAAATGCCAAACATGGCTTACATCAAGTGACTGGTGCTTTAAGGTTGCTTGAAATTAACGAAGCAATGCTCATCGCGGATGCCATGGAGTCTGCAACTGGACGGTTTATCCAAAAACCAGCTTTGGTAACTGAAGAGTCGGTCAGTAAACTAGAGCATGCAAGTTTCGCAGTTCTTGAGTATCTGGAGTCGATATTAGCTGGTAAGAATGTTTCTTCCATAGGTTTATTTGTTCAGTATCGTGATGTCAAACTGCTTGTGGGCACAGATCGTGTGCATCCTGCAGATCTTTGGGTAAGAAGACCATTTGAATGGTTAGACGTTGACTTGCCCGCAGCAAGTTCTTTGGATTATTCTGCATCTGTTCGTGCGGATTTAGATTCGTCTTTGCTTCGACTCATGCAATCATCTGATGCTGCAGCTGCGCTTGAGCTCTCACAAGCGAGTTTGGGCCTTGCTCATTCACAAAGTAATTCTAAGGCGATAACTTTTTGGAAAGTGTGTGCCGCTTTTTTTGAAGCACTGGCACAAAAATTAATCCCGGTAGATATTTATTCAAAGCGGTCAGCCGCAGGGATTATTATTCACTACAACAATTTGCAGCATAGTGATTGGGTTTTCTCTGACAAATTCATGCAGAATATGCTGTTTTTGTGCTCACAAGCAGGTCTTGCGGAGCAGGCTAACTCGCCTTGTCTAGCAGCTGTTCAAAGGGTATGGAAGCTCAACGTATCCAACCCTGTTAACTATGAGGAGAGTCAATTTGGCCGTTTTGACCCAGCAGTTTTGGCTTTGTCTAAGAAAAGAATTGTTGTAGCCAAAGAATTGTGGACAGCATTGTCAGGTGGTGATATTCACAAAATCAGAAGCACCTCTGAGCAGTTCAAATTGGTGTCTGAATCTTTGACAAAGCTTTATCCTTCAAGTCAAACTTTAGCTCAAGCGCTTGTGAGTGCGGCTGATTCTGTGGTTTTGCACAAAGAAGCGCCCAGTGCTGAGTTTGCAATGGAGGTTGCAACCGCTATTTTATATTTAGAAGCGGTGTTTGAGGGGTGGGGTTCTAGTGACTCTGAAATGGAGTTTCGTGCAAAAAAATTAGCGCAAAGAATTGAACACGTTAGAAATGGTGGGCAGGCTGAGACTGTTGAGCCATGGATTGAAGAGTTGTACAGGCGCGTTAGCGACAGGGAGTCAATGGGCAGTGTCGTGGGAGAGCTTCGCATATGTTTGACTGATGTTGAGAAAGCTATCGACCTGTACTTCCGGTCCCCTACAACTCCGCAAGTATTGCAAGCGGTGCCAAGCAAACTTAGCCAAATGCGCGGCATATTTTCTGTGCTAGGTTTGGATGAAGCATCCAACGCTGTAGTTGACATGAGGGATCGTGTAGGCGAGTTTGAGTTCCCTAACTTCAATTTTGAACAAGCGCGTATTGGTGGTGTCTTTGACAAGTTTGGAAACAATTTAGGTGCACTGGGATTTTTAATAGATATGTTGAACTACCAACCTTCGTTGGTAAAAAAACTATTTATATTTGATTCAAAATCAGGTGTTCTGAATCCTTTGATGGGGCGCGTCAAGCAGACAATTGATAGCTTTACGCCGCCTGTAGAGATTGCACCTGTTGTCGAATCTCCAGCATTAAGCGCCTTAGCAGAAAACAAACTGCAGACAGAGGTTGAGCCTGGCAATATTGTTGAGCTTACCGAAAAAACTATTGAAAAAATTACTATTGCGCCTGTAATTGCTAAAAAAATAGTTGACGAACACGAGCTTACAGACATCTTCTTAGAAGAAGCTTCTGAAGTCATTACGACAGGCTTAGAGTCCGCGCATGCTTTGCTCTTATCACCAGAGAATCTTGAACAGCAATCTACTTTACGTCGTGCTTTCCACACACTGAAGGGTAGTTCTAGGATGGTTGGTTTTGATGATTTTGGAGAAGCTGGCTGGGCCTTCGAGCAAGTCATCAATACAAGGCTCACCGATCAAACGCCGTTTGACACCGATATCTGTAACTTATCTATTGCGGCACTCAATTCATTTAGATCATGGACTGAGGATCTTCGTGGTGGCAATGCTACGACGTGGAATTCTCAAACTTTCAAGCGTTGTGCTGAAGCCATGAGAATTGAAGGGCGTCTTGAGCTAATTGGTTTGCTTGGTGATTCCGTTAAAAAAGATCTTGAAGACCCTTTAAACGTTATTTCGGATGATGAGGCTTTGTTACTGTCTTTAGAAGACTTCGAGCTGCATGACTTACCTGACAATCTTCCTGATTCAAAAGATGTACTCAGTGCTGAACCAGAGAAGATTCAAATTGAAGAGGTTCATGAAAGCGTAGAAGACAATATTAGCGACCACAAAGCTGAAGAATTAGTTTCTATTTTACCAATCGCGGCTAGTGAACCACTTGCTCAAGCGGTTACGACCAAAGAGGTTCGGTCCGATGTTTTGGTGAACTTTCCAATTCCGTCTACGCGCACCCAAAGTGAAGAGCAATTCAAAGTCATTGGGTCTTTAAAAATTGGCATTCCACTCTACAACGTGTATCTTAATGAAGCGGATGAGTGGTCACGATGCTTGGTCACTGAGTTAGATGAGTGGGCTATTGAGTACCATAAACCTTTGAATCTTTCTACAGTAAATTTTGCGCATTCTTTAGCTGGTAGTTCTGCCACAGTTGGTTTTCATCAGTTGTCTGGGTTAGCTAAAAACTTAGAGCATGCATTAGAGAAAGTTTGGCAAAAGGAAAATGGTTCTCAGCTTGAAGCAGAAGTATTTGCTGCTGTAGCCGAAGAGTGCCGTCGCTTGCTGCATCAGTTCGCTGCAGGGTTCTTAGAGGATCCAAAACCAAATATCCTAGAGAGTCTTGAACGCCTTAAGTCGAATGAAGCGAAATCTACAGGTGAAGAAAAGCACGTAGACACCCAGCTGGGTAGTCCGAGTATGACTGATCTTGCAGCTTCTAATCCTAGTGTTGCAACGTTAGCAGCAGAGCCTGCCTTAACAACCAAGCCAGAAAATTTGCAACCAGACTCGGTCAAGGACACACACATATCGCTGGTGACATCCTCTATAGCCGGCCAATCTGATTCATCAGTTCGTCCAATGTCGCATCGCGTGGTCGAAGTTGCTGATAACGACGATGATATTGATTTGGTTGACTCACTTGATCCAGATCTATTCCATATTTTTGAAGAAGAGGCCCGAGATTTACTTCCGAACTTAGGTGGTGCTTTGCGCCAATGGGCGTCTAATCCAGATGAGCTCAGTGCACGCTCTGAAGTTTTACGTACTCTACATACGTTAAAGGGCAGTTCTCGCCTTGCGGGTGCCATGCGTTTGGGCGAACTGTCGCATCGGATGGAATCCGAGATTGAGTCCTTAGGATCAGAGAATTTAACATCCGCATCGATCGAGCCACTTTTAACAAGGCTAGATAGCTTGCAAGCCATCTTTGAGCTTATTACTAAGCCTAATGATGCCATTTCTGAGACAGTATTAAATATTGATCAGGTTGTTAATCAAAGCAATCTTGAGAAAATCATTCCTAAGATTTTTGAAAACAAACTTGCTGTTGAGGCGCGGCCTTTAGATTTTATCCAAACTACACCTATTCACGTTAAGGGTGGTGTCAAGCCACCGGCAGCTAGTGTGTTGAAGGCGGACAAACGAGAGTCAAGACAATCTGTACGCGTACGCGCACGCTTACTCGATCGCTTGGTGAATCAAGCGGGTGAGGTGATGCTCACAAGAACTCGGATTGAGTCAGAGTTGGGGCAGCTGCGTGGTTCATTGGGTGACTTAACTGGAAACTTAGATAGATTGCGTCAACAACTTCGTGACGTTGAGTTTCAAGCTGAGACGCAGATGCAGTCACGTATGGAGCAAGCGAAAGACTCGCAAAAAAGCTTCGACCCGTTAGAGTTCGATCGTTTTACCAGGGTCCAAGAGTTGACGCGAATGATGGCAGAGTCTGTGAATGACGTCGCTACAGTTCAGCGCAATCTGCAAAGAACAGTGGACTCCACAGAAGACGACTTAGTGGCTCAAGCAAGGCAAACGCGAGACTTGCAGCGGGATTTGTTACGAACCAGAATGGAGGAGTTCGAGAGTATCTCTGATCGCTTATACCGCGTCGTGCGTCAAGCTTCCAAAGATGCAGAAAAGCAAGTGAAGTTAGATATTGTTGGTGGTTCAATCGAAATGGATCGAGGCGTTCTCGAGCGTATGACGCCATCGTTTGAGCATTTGTTGCGCAATTGCATTGCGCACGGATTAGAACACGCTGACAAGCGCTTAGCTGAAGGCAAAGACGCAACTGGTGCTATCGCAATTAGCTTGATGCAAGACGGCAATGATGTTGTTATTGAGTTCAGTGATGACGGCGCAGGCTTAAATTATCAGCGGATACGGGAACGAGCTGTAACTCAAAAATTAGTGTCTGAAACTGATAAGCTCAGCGATGCGGACACTATCAACCTTATATTTACACCAGGATTATCGACAGCTACTCAGGTGACTGAGCTATCAGGGCGTGGTATTGGTCTTGATGTAGTGCGTGCCGAGGTCATTGCTTTAGGTGGCCGAATTGATGTTAGCAGTGAAATAAACAAAGGTACCAAATTTAAATTGGTTTTACCTTTAACAACTGCAGTGACGCAGGTTGTCATGATGCGTACAGGTTCTCTATCATTTGGTGTGCCATCGCATTTGGTGGAGGTTGTACGCAGATCAGTTTTAAGTGATGTTGAAAAAGCTTACGCAAGTGGTTTTTGGGGCAAAGAAGATGAGAACATTCCTTTCTACTGGTCTGGCGCACTTTTGCAGGCTTCACAGCGCAGCAACGAACCGCTGACAAAAACCAATCCAGTGGTGATTTTTAGAAGTGCTGGACAACGCATCGCTATACACGTCGATGAGATATTTGGCAACAAAGAGGTCGTGATTAAAAACCTTGGCCCCCAGCTTGCGAGATTGCCAGGGTTGGCTGGTATGGCGATTTTGGTCTCTGGTGCTGTTGCTCTGATTTATAACCCGGTGGCGCTTGCTTCCGTTTATGGCTCAAGCGTTCAGCAATACAGCCCTGTTAATGTGCAGCCAGATAGTTCGAAAGCGGGTAATGGCAATGCCCTACCTGTGGCAACTGTTTTGGAGCAACAAACACCATTAATTTTGGTGGTTGATGATTCCATAACCGTACGTCGTGTCACACAGCGAATGCTGCAACGTGAAGGTTTCCGTGTCGTGTTGGCTGTAGACGGTTTACAAGCCATCGAGAAGCTGAACCAAGAAATTCCTGCCGTCGTGCTTTCTGATATCGAAATGCCACGAATGGATGGTTTTGATTTGGTTCGCAATATTCGCGCTGACTCAAAGCTCAAGCACCTACCAGTTGTGATGATTACTTCGCGAATTGCAGAAAAGCATCGCGATTTAGCCATGGAGTTAGGTGTAAATGACTATTTGGGTAAGCCTTACTCTGAAGAGGGGTTGCTCGCGGTATTGCGTCAATACACAACTAAAAAGTTAAGCGAATCAGAAAAAGTCTAATTTGAAACCGGTCATTGCAGGTTTTAAATGACTTTCAGTGACTTCTTCACCACTGCATATCGTAGCAAGGTCTTATCTCTGGCTTGCGAATGATTCACAATGGGGTGTGGATAATTGTTACCCAAGCTGACGCCAGCAGCTTGCAGGTCTATAGGCTTGGCGTTCCAGGGTTCA
>JAAFJF010000012.1 GCA_013298815.1 Polaromonas sp.
CCATCGCGTCAAAAGCGAGTGCTTCAACTTTAGATGAAAAATACTCGAGTTTCTTACACCTAAGCCCACGATTATAGCTGGAATTTAAAGTAAACAAGTGGAAACCCTTAGTTACTTAGAGTTTGCATTCAACAAACTTACAAAAATCAGTCCGAAAAAGTCATTTATCTTATTTAAAGCAACCAACCTGCATCCACCCATTCTTGTAGCAACGCTAAGGCAGCATCGCTGGATTTACTCAGATCTTTTGATTCCAGAAAGCGTTGATTTGCAAGCTTTTGCATCAGTTTTGCATCCGCCCCAGCAGCCCGCCAGCTCTCCCCATTTAAAAAGATGTGTCGTGCATCGAACAGCATTTGGCTGCGTGGGTGCAGTTCAACACGGTTTTGACGAGTCAAAATAATGTCCGCCTCACTGTCTGGCTCGGGCTCATCAAACCACACATTTGCCTTGGGCTCGGTCAAATACTCACCCAAGTTACGTGCCAAGGCATCTGGGTCAGACAGGGCTTTTTCTAAGGCTAGCTTGGCAAAATCTAGCAGTGCTGCGGGAATCAATGCAGGTGTACTCGTAGCTTCTTGCTTAGAATCTTCGTAGAGATTTTTTGCTATATTTTGAATAGCTAAATTAGCAGCATTTTCAGAGGTTAAAGAACCATCTACTCCGCAAAATCCATCATTTTCATCGTCATCATCATGTCCGGCATTCTCTTCATCTTCCAAAGTATCGTCTGCAAACCGCTGTAGCAGCTCACGCGCCAATTCCAGCTCCGCTGGTGCTCTAAAACCAATCGAATACGTCATACACTCGCCCACAGCAACACCCTCGTGTGCATACATGGGTGGCAGGTACAGCATGTCGCCAGCCTCTAAAACAAACTCTTGTTCAGGCGCAAAATTTGCCAAGATCTTCAACGGCACGTCTTTTTGCAGCGTCAGGTCTTTTTGTTTGCCAATTTTCCAGCGGCGCTTGCCCTCAGCTTGGAGCAAAAACACATCGTAGCTGTCAAAATGCGGCCCCACGCCACCGCCGTCAGTTGCGAAGCTGATCATCACATCATCCAACCGTGCATCGGGGGCGAAGCGAAACTGGTTTTTCAAGGCATAGAGCTTTGCGTCGTGTAAATCTACCCCTTGCACCAACAGCGTCCATTTCGCCTTTTTCAAAGGCGGTAACCCTGTTGTACCTTGATAAAACGGCCCTGTCGCCATGCTCCAAGCGGGTTCCGATTTCTTTCGTTTTGGATTGCTATTTTCAACAATCAGTCGCGACTCCACATCGTCTTGCTCTGCCAATGCAAATAACTCGTCTCTGCTCAGCAAAGGCTTGAATTCAGAGATTGCACCACGAATCAACAGCGGCTGTTTCTGCCAATATTTACGCATGAACTCGGCTGGTGTGATGCCTCCTAGCAGTTGCAGCGGCAGATTTGGCGGAACAATATTCAAAAGAGATGTTGAATGTAGAGTTTTAACAGCAGATTTAGTCATGCGACAATTGTCCTATGGAAATCACAAAACAATGCGTCGTTGCCCTCACTTGGACGCTGAAAGACACCTTGGGCGAAGAATTGGACGTTTTAGACGAGCCGGTTGAGTTTTTAGTCGGCGGCACTGACCTGCTAGAAAAAGTGCAAGAAGCCCTGCAAGGCCACCGCGCTGGCGACAAGTTAGACCTGCACTTGGAGCCCGAAGAAGCCTTCGGCGACTTCAACGACCAGCTCATCTTCCTAGAGCCCCGCGCCAACTTCCCTAAAGAGCTAGAAGAAGGCCTCACCTTTGAAGGCAGCGCTCTGCCCGCCGGCAGCCACCCAGACATGCCCAAAGACGCCATCTACGTCGTCACAGACGTCTACCCCGAGCATGTCGTCCTTGACGGCAACCACCCCCTAGCCGGCATCGCCATTCGACTGCACTTAAAAGTAATCGGCGTCCGCGAAGCCACCTTGGACGAAATCGGCACAGGTACTTGTGGCTCAGGTTTCTTCAAATTGCAGTCAGATTCGGGCTATATGCCCGGGAATGGTACGATTCATTGAATTTAGGGCGTCAAATATAGCTTTAGCCAACGTATTTACTGCCTAAGCAGCTATCATTTATATAGCGAAAAAACTGCCGAATATTCTAAGAATAGCTCTTTACGGGCTAAGCTTTACCCGTCGAACCATACCCCCCCGCGCCTCGCTCACTCGCAACACCGAACTCGCTAACCACATTAAATTTCGCCTGCACGACGGGGACAATGACGAGTTGGGCAATTCGCTCCATTGGCTCAATCGTGAAAGGCGTTGGGCTGCGGTTCCAAGTGCTGACCATGAGTTGGCCTTGGTAGTCACTGTCGATGAGTCCGACCAAATTACCTAGCACGATGCCGTGTTTGTGCCCCAAGCCTGAGCGTGGAAGAATCATGGCGGCATAGTTAGGGTCCGCTAAGTAAATCGATAGTCCAGTGGGGATGAGCTGCCAGGCGTTCGGCTGCAGGGTGACGGCTTCATCAAGACAGGCTCTGAGGTCTAGGCCTGCGCTGCCGGGGGTTGCGTAGGCGGGCAAGAGTGCCGCCATTCGAGGGTCTAAAACTTTAAGATCGATATTCATGTCGTTTGTAGTCGGGGGAGCTTAACGCGCCAGTCTCCAACAAACGCATGTAGGGCTCGTCAAGTTTTTTCAACTCGGCAAAATACTCTTGATTCTGTTTATCTTCATAAACATAAAGGACGACTGGCAAAGCAAGCATGATTAAAAAGCAAATTGTAACGCCCATGTGAGACTCCTAGTGTATGCAAGTATCTAGGACACCGTGGAGTTGAAGCAGCTGATTTAGGTGCTTTCAACTTGTCGTCCTGTTGCACAAATTCTAGGATGTATAGCTCTCATTGGGTGGGCTAAAAAACGGTAATATTCACGTAAAAACTAGGTGAATATTCCCCTTTTAAGCCTAAGCTGGGTGCCCAAGCCTAGCTGCGATGTCTGCGACCAGTTGCTGCGCCAAGTAACGTTTTGAGGCTGCATGGCCATGTTCAGGCAGCTCTTTGACGGTTTTAGCATCTACGAGTAACAGGGCGTTATCGTCTTGCCCAAAAGTGGCTGGACCGATGTTGCCTACCAACAGCGGCACGCCTTTGCGGATGCGCTTGGCTTGGGCGTTGGCGAGTAAATCTTGGCTTTCAGCAGCAAAACCTACGCAAAATAAGCCATCTGGCATACCCGACAGACCTTTTTTACCGCGCTCAGACTGAGCAATCGTGGCCAAAATGTCTGGGTTTTCAACGAAACTGAGTTGAGGAACAGTTCCCGAGCCTTCTTTTTTCAGCTTGTGATCGGCAGAGTTGGCAGGTCGCCAGTCTGCTACAGCTGCTGACGCTATAAATATAGTAGCGTAGTTGGCATATTTTACGCTGGCTAAAAGCATATTTTGCGCTGATTTGACATCAACACGTTTGACCCCACGCGGTGTCGGCAAACTGACGGGGCCAGCGATCAAGGTGACATCCGCACCCGCCTCAACCGCCGCCCGCGCGATGGCGAAACCCATTTTGCCGCTGGACAAGTTAGTGATGCCGCGCACAGGGTCGATGGCCTCATAGGTCGGGCCCGCCGTTATCAGCACTTTTTGCCCCAACAGGGATTTAGGGGTGAAAAACGCGATTAAATCTGCCAAAATCTCATCCGCTTCCAACATGCGGCCATCGCCCACTTCTCCGCAGGCTTGGTCGCCCTCGCCTACCTCTAGCACGGTGATGCCGTCTTGTTTTAGCTGCGCAACATTACGCTGCGTGGCAGGATTTGCCCACATTTCGCGGTTCATGGCGGGGGCGAGGATGAGGGGGACTTCAGCGATGGGACGGGCTAGGCACATCAAGCTGAGCAATTCATCCGCTCGCCCATGCAACAGTTTAGCCATAAAGTCTGCGCTGCAAGGTGCAATAACAATAGCATCCGCCCCGCGTGTGAGGTTGATGTGGGGCATGTTGTTGGCAATGCCTTCTCCATTCACGCTACCGACAACGTTTACAGGCGTATCGTCCCACTGCGAGCCAAACACTTGGCGGCCAGACAGGGCTTGCATGGTCACTTTGGTCATGAAATGCTCTGCCGCTTCGGTCATGACGACTTGCACGGTTGCACCCTCTTTGACCATGGCGCGGCACAGCTCGGCCGCTTTGTAGGCCGCGATGCCGCCGGAAAGGCCTAGAACGATGTGTTTGCCGCTGAGTTCGCCGGTCAGCTCGCTCTTAGTCCTAACGTTGAATGCAGTCATGTTGATTTTTAAAGCAAGTAATTTTGTTACAAATTTCGATTTATCCAAATAGCAATGTACCAGACCTTTATAATTAACCTTTCCACCTCCTTGGACGTTAAGCGTTCATTCTGGCATGACCAAATTCGTATTCGTTACCGGCGGTGTGGTGTCTTCCTTGGGCAAAGGCATCGCATCTGCATCATTAGCCGCACTTTTAGAGTCGCGCGGCCTCACAGTCACCCTCATCAAGTTAGACCCCTACTTAAATGTAGACCCCGGCACCATGTCGCCGCTGCAGCATGGTGAGGTATTCGTGACGGATGACGGCGCTGAGACTGACTTGGACTTGGGCCACTACGAGCGCTTCATCGAGACACGGATGCGCAAGTCCAACAACTTCACCACCGGCCAAATCTACCAAAGCGTTCTCGATAAAGAACGCCGTGGCGATTATTTAGGCAAAACCGTACAGGTGATTCCACATGTGACCAACGAGATTCAAGAATTCGTCAAACGCGGTGCACGTTTTGGCGAGGCAGATGCGGTGGACGTGGCGATTGTAGAAATTGGCGGCACGGTGGGCGACATTGAATCGCTGCCCTTCTTAGAAGCCGTGCGCCAAATGAGCTTGAAGTTGCCTGCAGGTAGCACAGCGTTTGTGCACTTGAGCTACGTTCCTTGGCTAGAAGCGGCTGGCGAGTTAAAAACCAAGCCCACACAGCATACGGCTAAGCAGCTGCGAGAAATCGGCATTCAAGCGGATGCTTTGTTATGCCGTGCTGACAGAAGGATTCCTGACGACGAACGCGCCAAAATCTCTTTGTTCTGTAATATCCCAGAAGCAGCCGTGATCAGCATGTGGGACGTGGACACCATTTACAAAGTGCCGCGCATTTTGCATGAGCAAGGCTTAGACGATTTGATTTGCGACAAGTTGCGTTTGACGACCAAGCCCGCTAGCTTAAAACGCTGGGACGACTTGGTACATGAAACAGCCAATCCGACAGGTGAAGTCCGTATCGCCATGGTCGGCAAGTACATCGATTTGGGCGACAGCTACAAATCGCTAAACGAAGCGATTCGACACGCAGGCATGAAAAACCATGTCAAAGCGACCATAAGCTATATCGACTCTGAAACCATCGACGAAACAACTGCAGCACAACTGGCGCAATTCGACGCTATTTTGGTGCCCGGTGGCTTTGGCGAACGTGGTGTAGAGGGCAAAATCAGCACCGCGCATTTCGCCCGCGTCAGCAAAATTCCGTACCTCGGCATTTGCCTTGGAATGCAAGTCGCAACTATCGAATTTGCACGCAATGTGGCAGGTTTGATAGATGCGAACAGCACAGAGTTTTCACCCAACGGCCCACACCCAGTCATCGCGTTGATCGCAGAATGGAAAGATGCCGACGGTAGCATCCAAACCCGCGATGCCAATTCCGACATGGGCGGCACCATGCGCTTGGGTGCACAAAGCTCAGACGTTGCCAAAAACACCATTGCCCACAGCATTTATGGCGATGTGGTCACTGAGCGTCATCGCCACCGCTATGAGGCGAATGTGAACTATCTGGATCAATTGCGCGAAGCTGGTCTGGTGATTTCTGCCCTGACCCAGCGTGAGCAATTGACCGAGATTGTGGAGCTGCCAAGCAGTGTTCACCCGTGGTTTGTAGGTGTGCAGTTTCACCCAGAGTTCAAATCGACGCCGTGGGACGGGCATCCGCTTTTTAACGCTTTTATCAAAGCGGCTTTGATTCATCAACAAGCTCATCAAAAAAATCAGGCAACGGTATGAAACTTTGCGGACATGACATTGGCTTAGACAAACCGTTTTTCTTAATAGCTGGCACGTGTTCGATTGAAGGCTTGGAAATGTCCATCGAAGTCGCCGGTCGGCTCAAAGAAGCGACCGATGCGCTGGGAATTCCGTTGATTTACAAAGGCTCGTTTGACAAAGCCAACCGCTCATCCGGCAGCACCAAACGCGGCGTCGGCATTGATGCGGGTTTGAACATTTTGGGTGAAGTCCGTAAACAATTGGGCTTACCGGTTTTGACGGATGTGCACGAAATTGACCACATTAACGAAGTCGCCAGCGTGGTGGACGTGCTGCAAACGCCCGCCTTTTTATGCCGTCAAACCGACTTTATTCGGGCTGTGGCGCAAGCTGGCAAACCCGTGAATATCAAAAAAGGGCAATTCTTAGCCCCGCATGATATGAAAAACGTGATCGATAAAGCACGTGCTGCAGCCAAAGAAGTTGGTCTGAATGAAAACAATTTCTTAGCCTGTGAACGCGGTGCGAGCTTTGGCTACAACAACCTGGTCAGCGACATGCGTAGCCTGTCCATCATGCGCGAAACTGGAGCGCCTGTGGTGTTTGATGCGACGCATTCGGTGCAATTACCCGGTGGCCAAGGCACAACTTCTGGCGGTATGCGCGAGATGGTGCCTGTATTGGCGCGTGCGGCAGTAGCAGTTGGTATTGCAGGTGTGTTTATGGAAACGCACCCAAACCCGACTGAGGCGTGGTCGGATGGGCCGAATGCTGTGCCATTGAAGCACATGAGGGCTTTGCTGGAAACTTTGGTTGCGCTTGATCGTGTGACTAAGCAGAAAGGCTTTTTAGAGAACAATTTCGGAATTTGATTGAATAAATCTAATGTTTTTAGTTTTTTTGGAGAACGTAAATGAGTGCAATTGTTGATATCGTCGCCCGTGAAATTTTGGATTCTCGCGGCAACCCGACTGTGGAATGTGATGTGTTGCTAGAAAGCGGCACCATGGGCCGTGCGGCTGTGCCTAGCGGCGCGTCCACCGGTTCACGCGAAGCGATTGAGCTGCGCGATGGCGACAAATCTCGTTACCTTGGAAAAGGCGTGTTGAAAGCGGTTGAGCACATCAACACTGAAATCTCTGAAGCGATTTTGGGTTTGGATGCCAGCGAGCAAGCATTCTTAGACCGCACCTTGATTGATTTGGACGGCACAGACAACAAATCTCGCTTGGGAGCAAACGCGACCTTGGCCGTCAGCATGGCTGTGGCACGCGCTGCGGCGGAAGAAGCTGGCCTGCCTTTGTACCGTTATTTTGGTGGCAGTGGCGCGATGCAGATGCCTGTACCGATGATGAACGTCGTCAACGGCGGTGCACATGCTAACAACAACCTTGATTTGCAAGAGTTGATGATTATCCCAGTCGGCGCACCCTCTTTCCGCGAAGCAGTTCGTTACGGTGCAGAAGTGTTCCATGCCCTCAAGAAAATCTTACATGACAAAGGCATGAGCGTTGCTGTGGGCGACGAAGGCGGTTTTGCACCTAACGTGGCTAACCACGAAGCGGCGATTTTGATGATTTTGGAAGCGATTGAAAAAGCGGGCTTTGTAGCTGGCGAGCAAATCGTGCTCGGTTTGGACTGCGCAGCCAGCGAGTTTTACAAAGACGGTAAGTACGAATTAAAAGCTGAAGGATTGTCTTTGACTGCGGAGCAATGGACCGACATGCTAGCTACTTGGGTGGACAAATACCCCATCATCAGCATTGAAGATGCGATGGCTGAAGGCGATTGGGACGGCTGGAAGCATTTGACTGAAAAACTTGGTAGCAAAGTGCAATTGGTCGGCGACGATTTGTTTGTGACCAACACCAAGATTTTCAAGGAAGGTATCGACAAGAAAATTGCTAATTCCATCCTGATCAAAATCAACCAAATCGGCACGCTGACCGAGACGTTTGCAGCCATCGAAATGGCTAAGCGCGCAGGTTACACAGCTGTGATTAGCCACCGCTCAGGCGAAACAGAAGACTCCACCATTGCGGATATCGCTGTGGGTACTAACGCAGGACAAATCAAAACGGGTTCACTCAGCCGCTCAGACCGCATCGCCAAGTACAACCAATTGCTGCGTATTGAAGAGGACTTGGGTGATGTGGCTAGCTACCCTGGGCGCGACGCTTTTTACAGCATTCGGTAATTAGGCTGCTCAGTTCACCGTCAAAAAAAACAGACCTCATGGCGCTATATTTTTTCACCCGTAAATCGAGCCAGATTCACGTATGAATAAACGCGGCGTCATGGTTTTACTTGTCCTTCTTCTGGTGTTGTTCCAATCACAACTGTGGTTTGGGCGCGGCAGCTTGAGTGATGTGACGCAAATGACTAAAAAGCTTAACACTTTGAAGACGACTTCTGCAAAACTACAAACTGAAAATACACAACTCAAAGCAGAAGTAGAAGACCTCAAAACCGGTATGGACATGGTGGAAGAAAAAGCGCGCTCAGAGCTGGGCATGCTCAAGCCGAACGAAATTTTGGTTCAATACACCAAATAAGTCACTCCATAATTAATCAGCCTATTGCCGTGAAAATAGCCATCCTAGGCGCAGAAAGCACCGGCAAATCTGAACTATCTAAGCAGCTTGAACAGCATTTTATAAAGCACGGTAGGTCAGTCCATCACGTTCCTGAATATTTACGCGCTTGGTGCGATGAAAAAAAACGGACACCTCGCAAAGACGAACAACTCGCTATTGCAACTGAGCAAATGCGGCAGCTTGTTTCTGCCGCCTTTACCGAACCGACTAGCGACATTTTGCTGGCTGACACCACCTCGTTGACAGTGGCTGTTTACAGCGATTTGCTTTTCAACGACGCTTCTTTGTACGATATGACAATCAAGCATCACCGCACTTTTGATGCAACGCTGTTGATGGGTTTAGACCTACCGTGGGTGGAGGACGGTATTCAACGAGACGGTGTACACATGCGTGAGCCTGTTGATACGGCTATGCGAGCTGCCCTCACTCTTGGTGGCATTTCATTCAAGGTGGTTTACGGCGCAGGTGACTCACGTTTGCAAAATGCTTTGCTCTGCTTAAATTTAGCGGGCAATAGTGGTAGCGCAGACAATGTGACAACAACAGCGGATGTCGAAAAAAAACACTCTCAACGAATGCGAAGTTGGGTCTGCGAGCGCTGTTCAGACCCAGTGTGCGAGCACCGTCTTTTCAGAGATTTGATTGAAAAATGAACTTCCGTTTATTGCACCAAGCCTGAATCGCCCAGTGTAGTTTTCTTCGCAGAATCTACAAAAATTTGCGCTGCATCCACAGGGTCAAAACGCTGTTGTTGACCGCAAAATTCGCAAGATACTTCCACATCGCCACGTTCTGCCAAGATTTCCTCCACTTCGGCTTGTCCCAAGCTCAAAATCATGTTACTTACGCGCTCACGGCTGCAGGTGCAAGCAAACTTGGCAGGTACAGGCTCGTAGCGAATCACCGCCTCCTCCCAAAACAGTCGATGTAGGATGTCATTCGGGTTCAAGGTCAACAGCTCTTCTTGCTTCAAACTCGCCGCAAACACAGCCAAGCGGTTGTAATGTTCATTCAACCCAATTTCGTCTTCATTGCGTTTGCTGACCATGCTTCCTGCCAAATTTCCCTCCCCTTGCATAGGAATGCGTTGGATCAGCAGCCCAGCAGCGACTGTGTCGTTGGCTGCCAGCACCATCGTCGTGTCCAATTGCTCGCTTTGCAGCATGTAATGCTCGATCACGCTACTGAGCTTTTCAATCGGCTGGCGGTGGTCGTCAAACAGCGGCACAACGCCTTGATAAGGCTGTTGGCCGGGGAATTTGTCCTTGGGGTCTAGCGTCACAGCGCACCGACCTTTGTTGCTGACGTTGATCATCTTAGACAAACTGCTGCCCACCGCGACCTTGCCCATGACAGTCGCCGTCGCGCGCAGGCTCAAATCAGGCTGAACCTCGGCTACAGCCAGTTTGACAGGGCCGTCACCTGCAATTTGCAGCGTCAAACTGCCGTTGAACTTGATACTTGATTGCATCAACACCGCAGCCGCCGTCAACTCGCCCAGCATTTGACTGACAGGTGCGGGGTAAGCGCCAGTCGTCGAATTAGCAGCGCGTCGCTGCAAAATCTCTTGCCAGCTGTCAGTTAAACGCACCAACGTGCCGCGAACAGGCAGGCCATCAAACAGGAATTTATGAACTTCAGACATCTTTACATTTAACCATTAAGTTAATTATTTAATCAACCAAATGGTTAACTAAAAATCATTAAAAAATAAACAATGACAATACTTTAGCTTCATATATGGGAGGCAAACTTACTTTTTCAAGCCATCTTTTTCAAACCCGTTTTGAAACGTCTGGCGTTTTCAACATAATGCTGGGAAATCCCCAACAAACCCGCTTGCTGCTCGGCTGACAGCTCGCGCACCGCTTTGGCCGGACTGCCAATAATCATGCTGCCGTCGGGAAAAACCTTACCCTCTGTGACCAAAGAACCCGCACCGACGAGGCAATTTTTACCAATCACCGCGCCGTTGAGCACGATTGAGCCAATACCGATCAAGGTGCCATCGCCGACAGTACAACCATGCAACATTACCTGATGCCCCACGCTCACGTTGTCACCGATGATGAGCGGCTTGCCAGGGTCTGCATGCAACACGCTGGCGTCTTGAATATTGGTGTTTTTGCCAATCGTGATGGTCTCAGAATCTCCGCGCACCACGGTACCAAACCATACATTGGCGTTCTCAGCCATGCGCACATCGCCCATCACTTGCGCGCTGTCTGCTACCCACGCTCCAGCGGCCAATTGAGGGATTAAATCGTCTAGTTGGTAAATAGCCATAGTCGTCTCGTTGAGAATATCTCGTGGGTTGAATTAACTACAATTGTAAGTATGCCAGCCGCCACTGAATTACGTCAAACAGCTTACACCGCATTTATTGACTCAAATATTGAGCAAAAAATGAGCCTATCCAGCGTATTAACTGCCTCAGATGCTATTAATACCATAGCTAAAATTCAACTAAAGAGCAACCAAAATCAACCTGGCTTACCTGAAAAGCCCCAATTATTAAACCCATTGAATGTTGATAAACGTTCTGCACATACCTCAGCTGGTCATGCTGCTTTGATGCACGCTATTTGTCATATTGAATTTAATGCGGTGAATTTGGCCTTGGATGCCATTTGGCGCTTTGAGGGCATGCCAGCACAATATTATAGAGATTGGGCACGGGTAGCCAAGGAGGAAGCCTACCACTTCACGCTGCTACAGAATCATTTGAAATCAATAAGTTACGACCTAGAACCCTATCAATACGGCAGTTTTCCAGCACACACAGGGCTATGGAACATGTGCGAAAAGACAAAAGACGATATTGTTGCCCGCATGGCTTTGGTTCCCCGCACCTTAGAGGCCCGTGGCTTGGATGCCACACCCCTGATTCAAGCCAAGCTTGGCAAAGTCAAAACGCCTTACGCCTTAGAAGCCATAGCGATCTTAGACATTATTTTGCGAGACGAAATCGGCCATGTCGCTGTTGGTAACTACTGGTACCGTTGGTTGTGCCAGCGAGATAACTTAGACCCCATGAGCCATTACGTCACATTACACAACCGCCACGCAGCGCCCAAACTAAGAGCCCCTTTCAACCTAGAGGCTAGATTGAAAGCCGGCTTCACCTCGGAGGAAATTCAGTTTTTGAGCGCTTTGGTTTGATTTCATATTAATTTAACCATACTAAATCATAAACTTACATTTAAGCGTGGCACAATCGCGCGATGACATCTAAAAAGAATACTAAAGAACTAAATGACAATATGACAACGCAGTCAATTAAGCCCCGTTTAACGGTTGATTTGCAAACACTTGCGGACACAGGAGTTCAGCGTAGCTACCGTAAAGACGCCATCATCGTTAACGAAGCAGAAATAGGTGATGCTTTATTTATTTTGATTCAAGGGCGAGTGCGGGTCTTCAGTGCAGACACCAGCGGCAAAGAAATCACTTTAGGCATAATCTTGGCAGGTGATTTTTTTGGTGAAATGTCTTTAGACGGCGGCACAAGATCAGCCACCGTGGAAGCTCTTGAACCCTGCCTGTGTGCCATCGTCCCAAACGCACGTGTGCTGGCTTTTGTACGTGAGAACAGTGAATTTGCAATATCACTGCTACAAACAACAATCATTCGAGCCCGCGCTGCCACCCAAGCTGCGCGAGACATGGCTTTGCTAGACGTGTATGGACGTTTGGCACAAACGCTAAACCACCTCGCAAATGCCGTAGAAGGCGACGATACGCCAAAACCAATCATCCCCCTGATTACCCACGGCGAACTCGCAGCGCATGTAGGCGCATCGCGTGAAATGGTTAGCAAATTGATGAAGGATTTGGAACGCGGTGGCTACGTTCAAGTTAGCACCCGACGGATTACTTTGCTAAAAAAACTGCCTTTGCGGTGGTAATAACCAACTCAAACTAAAAAAGGGAGCGCATCAAACGATGGCTCCCTTTTTTGTTTCTAACACTTCAAACTGGGACAAATTACTGTAATTTGCACCAATTTGGGTTTAACCCATATGCAAACCACCATTGACCGAGAAATCTGCACCCGTCGTGTAACCACCCTCTTCTGAGGCCAACCACGCTATGATGGAAGCGATTTCGGACGGTTTACCGAGGCGCTTGACGGGAATTGTCGCCACAATCTTGGCCAACACGTCTTCACGAATCGCGTTGACCATGTCTGTACCAATATAACCAGGCATCACGGTATTGACCGTCACGCCTTTGGTGGCCAGCTCTTGCGCCAGAGCCATACTGAAGCCGTGCATGCCTGCTTTTGCAGCTGAGTAGTTAGTTTGGCCAGCTTGTCCTTTTTCACCATTGACGGAGCTGATGTTGATAATGCGGCCCCAGCCTTTGTCGACCATATCGCCAACCACTTGTTTGGTGACGTTGAACATGCTGTTGAGGTTGGTTTCAATCACTGCGTCCCAATCCTCGCGGGTCATTTTCAGGAACATACGGTCTTTGGTGATGCCAGCGTTATTCACTAAGACATCAATCACACCATGCTCTGCCTTGGTTTTGGTAAAGGCTTCAACAGTAGACTCCCAAGAACCCACATTGCCAACTGACGCATAAAACGTGTAACCCAAAGCGGCTTGTTCAGCTATCCATTTCACATGATCGCGGGTCGGACCACAGCCAGCGATGACTTTGAAGCCTTCTTTGTGAAGTCGCTGGCAAATGGCGGTTCCGATGCCCCCCATACCGCCTGTGACGTAAGCTACTTTTCCATTCATGTTGATGCTCCTGTTGTGGTTATAAATTCAAAAACTTAACTATAATTACTAATATTGCTATTAATTTTATAGCTGCTTAGGCAGTAAATACGCTGGCTACATTGATATTTTGGCATATTAGTACTTAAAAAGCAGCTTGACAAGAATTAACGCTCCTAATCAACGTTCGATAGTGAGCGCCACGCCCATACCGCCACCGATACACAGCGAGGCAATGCCCTTCTTCGCATCGCGTTTTGCCATTTCGTGTAGCAAAGTCACCAAAATACGGCAACCGGACGCACCAATCGGGTGACCGATGGCAATCGCGCCGCCGTTAACGTTGATTTTGCTGGTGTCCCAACCCATTTCTTGGTTGACAGCGCAGGCTTGCGCAGCGAAGGCTTCGTTGATTTCCAGCAAATCGAGGTCTTGCGCGTTCCAACCGGCACGTTTCAAGGCGATTTGAGAAGCAGAAACTGGGCCCATGCCCATCATGGCTGGGTCTAAACCTGAGGTGGCGAAGCTGGCGATACGACCCAGTGGTTTCAAACCCAGTGCTGCAGCTTTTGCAGCCGTCATCACCATCACAGCGGCAGCACCATCGTTGATGCCTGATGCGTTGCCTGCAGTTACGCCGCCAGCTTTATCAAAGGCAGGACGCAAACCGGCCAAGCCTTCAGCAGTGGATTTGCGGTTGATGAATTCATCAGCTGCAAAAACAATCGGGTCGCCCTTCTTCTGCGCGATGCTAAAAGGCATGATTTCGTCTTTAAAACGACCTGAGTCTTGCGCTGCAGCGGCTTTGGTTTGGCTAGCCAATGCCAAAGCGTCTTGCATATCGCGGGTGATACCAAATTTTTTGGCCACGTTTTCAGCAGTGATGCCCATGTGGTACTGGTTGTAAACGTCCCACAGGCCATCCACAATCATAGAGTCGATCATCTTCCAGTCGCCCATGCGCTGACCGTCACGGCTGCCCAAGAGCACATGCGGTGATGCGCTCATGTTTTCTTGACCGCCAGCGATGACGATTTCAGAGTCGCCATACGCCACGGCTTGCGCTGCCAGCATGACCGCTTTGAGGCCAGAACCGCAAACGGCGTTGATGGTCAAACCAGGGGTGCCTTGGTTCAACCCGCTTTTGATGACCGCTTGGCGCGCTGGGTTTTGCCCCGCACCGGCTGCCAGCACTTGGCCCATGATGACTTCGCCGACTTGCTCAGCCTGCAAACCGCTGCGTTTCAGCACTTCGGCAATAACGGCTGCGCCCAGCTCTGTCGCGGGTGTTTTGGCGAGGGTTCCGCCGAATTTGCCTACGGCAGTACGGGTGGCGGCCACAATAACTATGTCTTGCATTTTTCTTCCTTTTTCAACTATCCGTTCGCCCTGAGCTTGTCGAAGGGTTTACGTTTGTGATAGCGTTTCGACAAGCTCAACGCGAACGGTTATTCATTTCTAAACTGATCTAAACAGCTTTGGCTTTGACGTAGCGCCCAGGCGCGGGTTCAATCGCTTTGAGCTTGCCTTTGCCGTAAGTTTTAGGCGCGGCAATCTGCTTACCGCCGTTGCCAGCCAACCAAGTTGACCAATCTGTCCACCAGCTGCCAGGGTGCTCTTTGCTACTGGCTTGCCATTCGGCTTGGGTGGCTGGATATTTATCCTTGATTTTGTCGTTGGTCCAATAACTACGCTTGTTTTTCACGGGCGCATTGATAACGCCCGCAATGTGTCCAGAGGCCCCCATCACGAAGCGTTTTTTACCCGGCAACACTTGGGTAGAAGCGTACGCGCCGGCTATCGGCACAATATGGTCTTCGCGCGAGCCGTAAACGTAAGTTGGGATGTCAATTTTGCTTAAATCAACTTTTTCACCACACACCACGGCTTTTCCGGGCTTGATGAGGTTGTTCTCATGGTAGGTATTACGCAGGTACCAGGTGTACATAGGTCCTGGTAAGTTGGTGGCGTCAGAATTCCAATACAACAGGTCAAACGCGGGCGGAGTTTCGCCTTTGAGGTAATTGCCCACCACGTAATTCCACACCAAATCGTTGGGGCGTAAAAAGCTGAAGGTGCTGGCCAGTTCTTGGCCTTTGAGCAGTGCGGGTGCGTCTTTCTTGGACAACTCGGCTTCTCGCTTTTGCACGGCTTCTTCGTCGATAAAGATGTCCAAAATACCGGTGTCACTGAAATCGAGCAAAGTTGTCAGTAGCGTCAGTGAGGCAACAGGCTTTTGCTTGCGCGCCGCCAAAACCGACAACGCGGTCGATAAAATCGTCCCACCCACGCAAAATCCGAGTGCATTTATCTGCTTAGCCGACGTAATCTCTTGCACAGTAGCTATGGCTTTGATAGCAGCGTGTTCAATGTAATCGTCCCAAGTTTTATCTGCAATCGACATGTCCGGGTTGCGCCAGCTCAGCACAAAAGTGCGGTGGCCTTGCGCTACGGCATAGCGAACCAGCGAGTTTTCGGGCTGCAGGTCGAGAATATAAAACTTGTTGATACACGGCGGCACCAGCAAAAACGGGCGCTCATAGACTTTGGCGGTGAGTGGTTTGTATTCAATCAGCTGAAACAGCTCGTTTTCAAAAACGACGGCACCCTCGGTGGTAGCGACGTTTTCACCCACCGTGAATACCGACTCGTCCGTCATGCTGATGTGGCCGCGCTGCATGTCTGCAAACAGGTTTTGGATGCCTTTACCAATGCTTTCGCCTTTGGTGTCAATGGCTATTTGCAGAGCTTCTGCATTAGTTACCAAGAAATTGCTGGGAGATGTTGCTGCATTCATCTGCTCGACGGCAAATGTGATGCGTGCTTTGGTTTTTTCATCAGCCTGTACCGCATCAGCCAAAGTTTGCATCGTTTTCGCATTCAGCAAATAGGCGGCGGCAGCAAATTGGGCGGCAGGGTTATGCGTCCAAGCCGAAGCAGCGAAGCGTTTGTCAGGTAATTGTGTTGCGGCTTGCGTAGATTGCTGCCACAATTTGGCCACATCTTCTAGATATTGGTTTTGCAGTTCTAACAATTTGCCAGAATCTAGTTTCACATTTTCAAACATCCTAAAGCCTCTTAAATCACTTAACTATGTATATCGTTGCAATCGCCTGGATGTATGTCGCCCTCATGATGGCAGTAGCTGAAGCTACAAACACCAATGGAACTGTCTTAGGTGCTATTGTGACCTTTATTTTGTATGGTTTGTTGCCCGTGGCATTGGTAGTTTACCTAATGCGCTCGCCAGGACGTAAACGTGCTATCAAGGCAAAAGAGGCGCAAGAAGCCGAGTCACTCCAACCAAATACAAGCAGCCATGCGCCCGCTGCTGCCGAGCTTGACGGCGTCACGCCGGTGCGAGAAAAATCGTAACGGATTGTTTACCGTGCACCATTTTGCGCTGCTATCATTGCCAAAAATATGATTGTCAACCAGCCCCAGCTGTTTCAATTGCAGCCGCGCTAAACCGGCTAAATCTGCCAGCCATTTACCTGATTCTGGGTTATCTTTAGGTGCAAAAAATTGAGAAGCACCATCGAGTTTGGCAACAAACGCAGCCTTAACTTCATCGCCCACCTCGAAAGCTTTAGGGCCAATACAAGGCCCTAACCACGCTATTATTTTAGGAGCTGTATAGGCAGTATTAACGCTGGCTAGAGTATTAATTGACAGCATATTTTCACGTAACACGCCATCAACCAAGCCACGCCAGCCTGCGTGGGCAGCTGCGACAAAGCGACCTTCAGTATCTGTAAACAGCACAGGCAAACAGTCTGCCACCATGATGGTGCACGCCAGCTTTTTTTCAGCGGTGATGCAGGCATCTGCCACCGTACCATGCGACGTTTTTGGTGCCAAAGTCACCACTTCAGTACCGTGAACTTGCTTTAAATAAACTGGTTTAACACCCAGCAGAACCTGCAACATGTGCCGATTCGCCATGACATGGTTGGGGTCATCGCCAACATGGTCGCCCAAGTTAAACGCGTCAAACGGCGGGTGACTAACGCCACTTTTGCTGGCAAAACCTGTTTGCGCGATGCCACGGCTGGTGAACACCGCCTTCACATGTGGAGGTGCCGACCACCTAGGGATGAGCCAATCAGGGTTCACGCTTCAAAATCTGGGCAATTTGAAGGCTGAGCCGCTTGAAATTCACTTAGTTTCATGCAGGAGTCAAAGGCAGCCATCGTCAACGGCAGTCCATCAAACGGCACACTAAAGCGTCGAGCGTTAAAAATTTGCGGTACCAAGCAACAATCAGCCAGTGTGGGCGTGCTACCGTAGCAGTAAACGCTCGCAGTCTGGCCATTTTTGGCACGATATGCAGCATCGCTCGCCAATTGGCGCTCAAAAGCCTCCAAACCTTCGCGACACCAGTGAACATACCAAGCGTTTTTGGTCGCTTCGTCTTGTTTCAGCTCTTTCACCAAATACTTGAGTACCCGCAAGTTGTTCAGCGGATGAATTTCGCAAGAAATGCTTTGTGCCAAAGCGCGTACTTTGGCACGACCCAACGCGTCTTTTGGCAAAAGCGGAGAATTCACATGTGTTTCATCCAAATACTCAATGATCGCCATGGATTGCGACAAAGATTCGCCATCTACCTCCAGCAAAGGAACGAGGCGATCAGCCGATTTATCAGCATAGGCGGCCAATTTGTGGTCGCCCTTAGCCAAGTGCACAGAAACATAGTCATACGGTAAACCTTTGAGATTTAACGCAATACGAACCCGAAACGAAGCCGAAGAACGAAAATAGTTGTGAAGAATCATAAAATAGTAAAAAATTTAATTTCGTTTAATTTAAAAAGGTTCACCATGATTTTAGAGCTAGCCGACATTCGCATTCACCCCGGACAGCAAACCGCTTTTGACGAAGCCATTGAGCGTGGCTTGATCACCGTTATTTCTAAAGCCAAGGGTTTTCAAGGTTTCAAAGTGAACAAAGGCATTGAAAGCCCTGAGCGCTATATTTTGCAAATCTTTTGGGCAACGCTGGAAGACCACACTGTTGGATTCCGTGAATCACCACTATTTACCGAGTGGCGTGCCATCGTGGGGCCATTTTTTGCAGCACCACCCAACGTTGAGCATTACAACTTGGTCACTAAATCAGCATGATTAGCCTTTAGGCGCTACTGATGCACCTTCAACGCGGTGTCTGCTCAAGGATTCTTGAACCAAGCCTATCGATTTTGCGCTTTCAATGAACAGCCGTAATTCATCTGCAGCATCGCTTCCCCTACTTTTGGCCACGCCCATGGCTTGTTGAATCACCATAAATCGGCCAGGCAGCAGCCGTAAATTGGGGTAACGCTTCATGTCAGCCTCAAGTTGTTGCTTGACCCCCGCTGCAACATCTAATTCGCGGTTGATGAACATATCAACAACTGCTTGCGAAGAAGGCGCTCTTACGATTTCAGCGCGCTTCAGCTCCCGCGTTAAAAACAAGTCGTATGCACTGCCTTTGCCAACAGTGACACGATGCTCAGTTCTATCAACTTCATCATTAGACTGTATATCTGAATCGGCTCTGACCATATAACTGCCCTCAATCAACACATAAGCAGGCGTGAATGAGATGCCTTGCCCTCTTAATGGGTCGATCGCAAAAAATCCAACATCAACGTCCTCGTGCATCAATGCCTCTACAGCTTTTCCGGCTGTTTCAAATACCGCAAACTCAACCTCCACTCCAAGACGCAGCGCAAACGCACTTGCCAAATCAACAGATACGCCTACAGGTTTGCTTGTAACATTATCTAACTTGGCTAATATGGGATTCCCAAGATTAATAGCTGCCCGCAAACGCCCAGAGGGCACAAATGATTGAATGGTACGTGATGAAATCATATGCTTTTCACTCCTTTTGTCTACCAATACACGCCGAAAGTCTGTCTTAATTCTTCGATATGATTGTCTGTCAGTGTATGCGCTTTCCCTCTAGAAAACTGCCAAAGTTTAGCAGTCTCTTCTAATTCCTCAAGCACTGCCATGGCAGCTGACGGGCTGTCATGCCAGACGTTAGGGCCTAGACGCTCTAGCATGACGGCGCGTATGTGAGAACCTCTGTTTTTGTATTTCAAAATGGTATCAGATACAGCTTTGGCAGCGCCAGGGTCACCTGGTCGGTAATACGTTACCAACGGCACGTGACCGACTTTCATCACGAAGTAAGGCGTCAATGGTGGTAATAACTCTTGTATGACGGAAGTGGCATTTATCGTCAAAGATACGCAATGCGTGCTGTGCGTGTGGATGATGCATTTGGCTTCAGTTGGGCTGTCTGCGCTAGCCGCATAAATATGTTGATGCAAAGTAATGGTTTTGCTGGCACGGTCGCCACTGATTTGTTGCCCAGCCTCGTCAAGTCGTGCCAAGCGCTCGGGGTCTAGAAAACCCAAGCAAGCATCGGTCGGCGTTATCAAATAACCACCACCTTGGTCTGCTTCTAGTTTGACGCTGATGTTGCCGGCTGTAGCATGTACGTAACCACGATCAAACAAGCTTTTGCCGATACGGCATATTTCATCTCGGGCAAGTTTTACAGATGGTTTTTCTATCAACTTGGAGCTCCATTTTTTAAAATATCGTCATGACCTGCTACAAGCTTAGCCAGCAAACCGGTCAATTGCTCTGCATCTTTTTGGCTCAGCGGTTGTAAGATTTGATTTTGAACATCAGACACGGCTGCTTTCATGGCGACGACGGCTTTTTCACCCTCATTGGTCGCTGTCAACAACTTGCGTCGTTTGTCTTTAGGGTCGGCATCGCGGCGCAATAAGCCCTTCGCCTCCAAACGCGCAATCACTGCACCTGATGTTGCGGCATCAAAGGCGACCTTGCCTGCCAATGTGATTTGATCTTCACCAGGTTCGTCAACCAAAGCATTCAGCATGGCGAATTGAACGGGCGTGATGTCAAACGCGGCTGTTTTTTCAGCAAAAATACTAATGGCTAGCTGATGTGCGCGTCGAATCAGATGGCCTGGTGCAGTGTGGTAATCGTAAATTAAAGACATGGAAAGAGTTTAATACTTGCACTTATGCATGAGTATGGTAGGGCCTTATTTTTACCTAGGGTTAATACTAAGCATACATATCATAAGTACACGTATTATAATTTCAATATGAATACTACAACCCATCAATCACAGGCTGTGCGCGAACTACTCTACAGCGACATGGCCCCTTACCACCTGACCCCGCTTTGGCGCGAACTGCATGCGTTGGTGCCCATGCAGCCGAAAACACCATGTGTGGCAGCACACTGGAAATACGAGCAAATCAGGCCATACTTGATGCGAGCTGGCGAGGTGATTACCGCTGAAGAAGCTGTGCGCCGTGTATTAATTTTAGAAAATCCAGCCCTGCGCGGTCAATCTGCGATCACCCAAGCTTTGTACGCTGGCTTGCAGCTCATCATGCCAGGTGAAGTCGCCCCCAGCCACCGCCACACCCAAAGCGCCCTGCGTTTTATCGTCGAAGGCTCTGGCGCTTACACCGCTGTGAACGGCGAGCGCACCACCATGCACCCGGGCGATTTCATCATCACACCCAGCATGACGTGGCACGACCATGGCAGTGAAGCGACAGAACCAGTGGTTTGGCTGGACGGTTTGGATATTCCACTGATACGCTATTTAGATGCTGGTTTTGCTGAAAACGCGACAGAAAAATCACAAGCTGTGACCCGCCCCGAAGGCACAAGCTTCGCCCAGTTTGGCTACAACATGGCACCCGTGCGGACGTATAACTCGCCATTAGGGCAAACATCGCCGATTTTTAGCTACCCTTACGAGAAAAGCCGAGAAGCATTGCATTTTTTAGAAAAAACCCAACCTATAGACGCGTGGGACGGCGTGAAGCTGCGTTACATCAACCCGCTCACCGGTGGTGCGCCTATGCCAACCATGGCTACATTCATGCAACGCATCCCCGCTGGCTTCACAGGTTTACCATATCGCCAAACCGATGGCGCGATTTTTAGCGTGGTTGAGGGTTCAGGTACTGTACATGTTGAGCACAGCGGCACAAAAGTACAATTTGACTATTCACCGCGCGACCATTTTGTGATTCCCTCGTGGCACACAGCCAGCTTTTCTTCGACAAGCGGCTGTGTGTTGTTCAGTTACTCAGACCGTCCGGTGCACCAAGCACTAGGCATACACAAAGAAGAAAGACTATTTTTATCATGACCCAATTCGTCATTCCTGCTTTAGAGCAAGTGTCCGTCCCAGTCGTCGGAACAACAGCGCGCTTCCCCGTCCAACGCATCTACTGCGTAGGACGTAATTATGTGGACCACGCCCAAGAAATGGGTTTCACAGGCCGTGAGCCACCTTTTTTCTTTATCAAACCCGCTAATACTGTGGTGGTGGCGAACGCTGGCGAGACCGCAACTGTGCCCTACCCGACGCTGACCAAAGATTTTCAACACGAAATCGAGCTGGTGGCTTGCATAGGCACAGGCGGCAAAAACATCAAAGCCGCAGACGCAAAAAAGCACATCTACGGCTACGCCGTTGGCCTAGACATGACACGCCGTGACTTGCAAGGTGAGCAAAAGAAGCTTGGTCGCCCATGGTGCATTGGCAAATCTTTCGACCACGCCTCCCCCATTGGCCCTATCACTCCTGCGGCACAGGCGGGCGATGTCGAAAACGCCGAGTTGTTCGTTCAAGTCGATGGCAAAGACCGCCAACGCAGCACTGTAACCAAGCTTATTTGGAATATTGGCGAAATCATTGAGCATATTTCAAACGCTTGGGAGCTCCAACCAGGTGATTTGATCTACACCGGAACCCCCGCAGGCGTGGCGGCTGTATCAGTCGGTGACACTATGCACGGGCATGTAGATGGCTTAACGGATATTCACGTTAAAGTGGTGTAAATTAGCTATAACAGTTATTCTAGAAACCACAGAGTGGCTGCTTAAAATCAGCATAAAATAGATTCTGAATTAATTGATAAAATAAGCCTCTAGCCGGCATATTTACTGCCTAAACAGCTATTATAAATATAGCAGTTTAGGCTTTTTTATAGGGGAAAATTTTGAATATACTGGAAAAGTTAGCTAAATCATGCGCAGTTATGGCAGGTGTTTTACTTACATTTATCACTTTGATGACTTGCATTAGCATCATCGGACGTGAAACCATAGGACAGACCATTTCTGGCGACTTCGAGCTGTCTGGCGTCGCTGCTGGTGCGGCTATTGCGCTGTTTATGCCATGGTGTCAGTTCAAACGTGGCAATATTTTTGTCGATTTTTTCACGGCCAAAGCTTCGATTAGCGCCCAAAAGAAGATGGAGCGTTTTGGCGCTTTGCTCTTAGCAATCGTTATGGCTTTGGTCGCGTGGCGCACCGTATTGGGTGGGTTGAATGCCTTCAGCTCCAACAGTGGCACCATGCTGCTGGGTTTTCCTGAATATGTTGTTTATGCAGCGATGGTGCCGCCTTTGGCGCTCACAGCACTCATTGCGTTGCACCAAGGTGTTTTCGGCTTTGCTGAAGACGCATCAGAAGCCAATCCGGAGTTCGCAGTATGAGTGCTATTCAGTTGGCTTTAACTATTTTCGGCATCATGCTGCTTTTGATGGCGGTTCGTGTGCCGATTGCGATTTGCATGTTTGTTGCAGGCACGGTCGGCTACGTTGCCCAAGCGGGCTGGTCTCCACTAGCTAGTTTCTTAAACACGCAAGCTTTCGCACGTTTTGCGAGTTACGACCTGTCGGTCATTCCGCTTTTTATCTTGATGGGACACTTTGCCACGCAAGGCGGTATCAGCAAAGCGCTGTTTGGTTTTGCCGCTAGCGTCATGGGGCGCTTCAAAGGCGGTTTGGCGATGGGTGCAGTCTTGGCTTGCGCTGCTTTTGGCGCGATTTGCGGTTCATCGGTTGCCACTGCAGCGACGATTACCAATGTGGCTTACGACGAAATGCGCAAACATGGTTATTCTGGACGGTTGACGACGGGTACTTTGGCCGCTGGCGGCACGCTGGGCATCTTGATTCCACCTTCCGTGCCACTTGTGATTTACGCAATTTTGACCGAACAAAATATTGCAAAACTGTTTGCTGCAGCCATGGTGCCAGGCATCATCGCCATGCTGGGTTACATGATTGCGATAGGTGTTTATGTGCGGTTTGTGCCTGGCCACGCGCCTGAGCATGATGATGTATCCAAGCTCAACATCTTTGAATCTATCAAGGGTATTGGCCCCATCGCTGCTATCTTTTTGATTGTGTTTGGTGGTATTTACGGCGGGTTTTTCACCCCGACTGAGGGCGCAGCGGTTGGTGCGTTTTCGACCTTCATTGCCGCTTTGCTAAAACGCGAAATGACTTGGGATAAGTTCAAAAATTGCTTTTACGCCACGGCTGAAAGCTCGGCCATGATCTTTTTAATCTTCTTAGGTGCAGATTTGATGAATGCTTCACTGGCGTTGACACAAGTTCCCTCACAGCTGGCGCAATTGGTTGGTTCTTGGGGTCTGTCACCCGTTATGGTTGTAGCCGCCATCATGCTGTTTTATGTGGTTTTGGGCGCGGTGATGGATGAGCTGTCTATGATTTTGCTGACCATTCCCATCTTTTTCCCCATGATCATGGGTTTAGACTTCGGCATGAGTAAGGAATACACCGCTATTTGGTTTGGCATCATGGTGCTGATGACGGTTGGTTTTGGCATGTTGGCTCCGCCCGTGGGTTTGAATGTCTATGTTGTTAATAGCATGACCAAAGGGCGCAAAAATGGGTTTGCTGACGTGCCAATCGCAGAAAGCTACAAAGGCGTGATGCCGTTTTTGATCAGCGACACCATCCGCACCCTGCTCTTGCTCTTTTTCCCGGCTATTTCTTTGTATGTGCTGCGCTTTATGCAGTGACCCCTCACTTACCCTGTAAACCGATCTTATTTTCTCGCGTTGTAACTTTGTTTTGTAGTCTAGTATTAATATTTTTGGAGACATTTGCATGATTAACCGTCGTTCTCTTTTAAAAACAGGAGTAGCTGCTGCAGTCGTTACTTCTAGCGCAGTTGCCTTCGCACAAGCGCCTGTAGTGACCCTGAAGTTTCACACCTTCATGGCACCACAGTCCAACGTGTGGCTGAATATGCACAAAGCATGGATGGACAAGGTTGAAAAAGAATCAGGTGGCCGCATTAAATTTGAAGCCTATCCAGCCATGCAACTGGGCGGTACGCCAGTACAGTTGTACGACCAAGCCAAAGACGGCGTGGTTGATATCATTTGGACACTCCCTGGCAACACTGCCGGTCGATTCCCGCGTGTTGAGGTGTTCGAGCTCCCGTTCATGATGTCGAATGCTGAAGCCACTTCAAAAGCATACTGGGAATATGTGCAAACTTTTGCTGCCGATGAGTTCAAAGAGGTGCAAGTTTTGGCTCTGCAAGTACATGGCCCGGGTGTGATTCACACCATCGATAAGCCTGTGAAGTCTGTTGAAGACATGAAAGGCGTAAAAATGCGAGCGCCTACACGTCAAGTCAATAAGCTGATGGCCTCCTTGGGCGCAACCCCAGTTGGCATGCCGCTACCAGGAATTCCAGATGCTTTAAGCAAAGGAACAATACAAGGTGCGGTGATTCCGTGGGAAGTTGTACCATCTGTCAAAGTGCACGAGTTAACCAAGTTCCACGCTGAATTTGACCCTGCTGGCGGTGCACTCTACACCACCACTTTTGTGATGGCTATGAACAAAGCCAAGTACAACAGTTTACCGGCTGATTTGAAGAAAGTCATCGATAACAACTCGGGCATGGCAACATCCGCTTGGCTGGGTAAAGTGCAACAAATGGGCGATATTGCAGGCCGTAAATCTGCAAGCGATCGCAACAACAATATCTTTACTGTCAATGTCGCTGAGGCACAAAACTTCCGCCGTAAATCTCGTGCAATTGAGGTCGAGTGGGTTGAAGACATGAATAAAAAAGGTTTTGATGGCAAGAAGTTGCTTGAAGGCGCAAAAGCCTTGATCGAAAAGCACACTAAAACGACAAAATAACCATCAAATAAATCGAAATTAAGGCGTACTTTCAGTTTTAAAACCCTGAAATACAAAAGGCTCTAAGCGAAAACTTAGAGCCTTTTTTTGTGGCTTTGTTCCGTCATAAACATGACACTTAAATTTCCCCTTAAACTGAGGGGATGATTTACAGAACGCCTATCAAACACTGCAAAAACTGCGGCACGCCCGTGGTCTACCGCCTTCCAGACGATGGCGACACCAAAAATCGCGCTGTTTGCCCAACTTGCAACACTGTGCATTACGAGAACCCGCTCAACGTTGTTGGCACCGTACCTGTTTGGGGCGACAAAGTACTGCTGTGCAAACGCAATATTGAGCCACGCAAAGGCAAATGGACGCTTCCTGCAGGCTTCATGGAGTTGGACGAGACAACTTCAGAAGGCGCTGCACGAGAAACCACGGAAGAAGCTGGTGCAGAATTTGAAATGCAGTCGCTTTTCAGCGTACTCAGCGTGCCCAAAGTCGGGCAAGTTCACCTGTTTTATCGCGCCAAGTTAACCAGCGACGAGTTTGACCCGGGCTTTGAAACACAAGAAGCCAAATTGTTCACTGAAGCCGACATACCGTGGGACGAGATTGCATTTAAAACAGTCAAAGTAACTTTAGAGCGGTTTTTTGCTGACCGAGCTATGGGTGAGTTCAGTGTGCATGAACTAAATATTACCTGACAAAATAGCACGGAGAGTATTTTTATAACCGATTGGTATAAATTTATACTTTTAGGTATACAATTGTGGGATGGATAAAAAAATTGCCATCATTGGTTCGGGTATTTCTGGCTTAGCTGCTGCACACGCGCTTTGCAAGCATGCAGATGTCGCCCTATTTGAAGCAGGCAGTTATTTTGGCGGCCATACACACACTGTATACATTACCTTGCCAACAATAAACGGTGCTGTAACACACGGCGTAGATACCGGCTTTCTAGTTTTTAATGAGCGCACTTATCCGCACTTGATCAAGCTTTTTGCAGATTTAGGGGTTAAAACGGCCAAATCAGACATGTCCTTTTCAGTGCAAGTACCACAAGAAAAAGGCGGCTTAGAGTGGAGTGGCTCTAACTTAAGCACGGTGTTCGCACAGCGCAGCAATCTGGTGAACCTACGGTTTTGGCGTATGTTGCGTGATTTGATGAGGTTCAACAAGCTTGCAACTGATATTGCTGAATCGGGAGGTGATGCTCAGCTGATGCAGCCACTACAAGATTTTTTACAAACGCATAAATTTAGTGCCGAATTTAGAGATTGGTATTTGTTACCCATGCTGGGCTGCATTTGGAGCTGCCCGACATCTCAAATGTTGCAATTCCCCGTCGCCACCATGGTACGGTTTTGTCATAACCACGGTTTGCTGCAAGTCAATGACAGACCACAGTGGTGGACAGTGGCAGGCGGTGCCAAGCATTACGTTGAAAAAATCATTGCCAACATTGCAGACAAACGGCTCAACACGCCCGTTCATAGCATCGCACGCGACAGCCGAGGCGTGCACATTGTCACCAACGCCGGCAAAGAGCGATTTGACAAAGTCATCATCGCCACCCATTCCGACCAAGCTTTGGCCATGCTTGAGCAACCCAGCCAAGCTGAAAGACAAGCCTTGTCAGCTATAAGCTACCAAGCCAACACCGCCGTATTGCATACAGATGCTAGCGTTTTGCCTCAGCGCAAAGCGGCTTGGGCAGCTTGGAATTACGAGTGTGTGCAGCCTGATCCTAGCCAGCCAGACACGTCAAATGTATGCCTGCATTACCTTATCAACAAACTGCAACCCATTCCGTTTGAGCAGCCTGTCATCGTCTCGCTTAACCCGACAAAACCCATCGCGGCTGAGCATGTATTGGGGAAATTTGACTATGCACACCCCGTTTTTGACATGGCAGCCATCAAAGCGCAAACTGACATTCCAGCCCTGCAAGGCGTGCAAAACACCTATTTTTGCGGCGCATGGACGGGCTATGGTTTCCATGAAGACGGCTTGAAATCTGGTTTGGCTGCAGCCGAACAATTGTTGGTAGATACGCAATGGTAAGAAACAGCATAACGCTAACGTCTGTACCGCACATAGGCTTTGGTCAAGTACGGCACAAACGTATCAAGCCTGTTGAGCACGCGTTTGCCTACCCCACGTATTTTTTGATGTTGCCGATGCGGTCTTTGGCAAAAAAGCCAAGCGCTGTACTGAAACACAACCACTGGGCGGCATTGAGTTTTTATGACAAAGACCATGGCGATGGTCGCGCAGATTCATTAACTTGGATTGACGAACTTCTGCTCAGCGAAGGCATTGACGACGCCACAGGCGAGGCCTGGCTGCACTGCTACCCGCGTGTCTTGGGTTACACCTTCAAACCCGTTAGCTTTTGGTATTGCCACCGCGCTGACAACACGCTGCGTGCCATAGTCGTAGAAGTAAACAACACATTCGGCGAGCGTCATTGCTACCTGCTAGACAAACCCGTCTTTGGCGCAGAGCAAACAGCCACAAAAGCATTCCACGTCTCGCCCTTCAACCATGTAGAAGGCAGCTACCGTTTTCGTTTCATGACGACGGACCACAACACCCTCGCTCGGGTTGATTACGACGATGACAAGGGACCTTTGTTGGAAACCAGTGTGAGTGGTGAATTAGAACCTATCACCCCGCAAAGCATAGGGAAAGCACTGTGGCGCTACCCCATGATGACATTTGGTGTCATCGTCCGCATCCACTGGCAGGCTTTCAAACTGTGGCGCAAGCAAGTCGCTTACGTCTCTAAACCCACGCCGCCTGATTTGTTTACTACTCGCAGCAAAACTTAAAACCATGAACTCTGCCACAGCCCCTAGATTTGAAATCCCCGCCAACGCGCCAGCAGCCGCACGCAGCGCGCTCAAGCTGTTGCTTAACCTTCGCCATGGCGCATTAACTGTGCAGTTCCCCGACGGCAGCATGCACCGATTTGGCGACCACGACCCCAGTGCGCTACATGCCACGCTGATGTTGAAAAACTGGAACGTCTTTTCCGCCTCCTTAAAATCTGGTGATATTGGTTTTGCAGAAACCTACATCGCTGGCGATTGGTCTACACCCAGCTTGACGGACTTGGTCAAAGTCTTCATCAGCAACCGCGCTGTGATTGAAGACGCCATTTACGGCACTTGGGCGGGGCGTTTGCTATTTCGCATCAAACACCTGCTGAACCGCAATTCCAAAACCAACAGCAAGAAAAACATACATGCCCATTACGACTTGGGCAATGCGTTTTACGAACTGTGGCTGGACAATACCAAGAATTATTCTTCTGCCCTTTTTGAAAAAGGCATGGATCACGCCAGCTACGATGGCATGGTGCTAGCCCAGCATGCCAAAGTGCGGCGCGCTTTAAATATGGCAAATGTGAGGGCTGGCGACCGCGTATTAGAAATTGGCTGCGGCTGGGGAGCTTTGGCTGAAAAAGCGACGACCGAATTCAACGCCAGTGTGGTGGGTGTGACACTCAGCACCGAACAGCTTGCCTATGCCAACGAGCGTATGAAAAAGCTAGGTGCAGCAGACAAAGCAGACTTGCGCCTGCAAGACTACAGAGATATTGGCGTCACCACCAACGATGCACAGTTTGACGCCATTGTTTCCATAGAAATGATAGAAGCCGTCGGTCAAGCTTATTGGCCTGAGTATTTCAAAACCATCCACAGGTTGCTCAAAACCAATGGCAAAGTCTGCATCCAAAGCATTGTGATTGACGACGCTTTGTTTGACCGCTACGTGGGCTCGACTGACTTTATCCAACAATACATCTTCCCAGGCGGCTGCCTACCCTGCCCCCGTGAATTTAAGCGCCAAGCCAATTTGGCGGGTTTCAAGGTTGTTGACGAATTCGCTTTCGGCATGGACTACGCCTACACACTGAAGCTATGGCGCGACAAGTTTTTAGCTGAAAAGCAGCATGTGCTGGCGCTTGGCTTTGACGAACGGTTCATCCGCATTTGGGAGTTTTACTTGGCCTACTGCGAAGCCGCGTTTGCCAAGAAAAACACCGATGTGGTGCAGTTCACGTTGCAAAAAGTATGAAACGAAATTTCTCAGCAACAGTTATGCCGTCTACAGATATGCCGTCATTCCCGCGCAGGCGGGAATCCATAGCGGCGATCGTGCTGTGCATTGCTATTGGCAAACCCAGCTGGGCATACGCCAACCAATCATCAGAGTCCGCATTACCTACCGAACTAGCAAACAGCCTGCCCGCTGTTGAATTAGTTGGTAGAGGCAAGCTCACCTTCTTCGGCTTAGAAGTTTACGAATCCAGCCTGTGGACCACGCCTAGCTTTAAAGGCTTGGCGTTTGAAAACCACAGCTTCGCGCTTGAACTGCATTATTTGCGCAATTTCACAGCTATTGATATTGCCAAGCGCTCCATCGAAGAAATGCAACGCATTGAGCCTGTACCCGAGCAAAAAGTGACGCTGTGGATTAAAACGCTGAGCGAAGCCATTCCCAACGTGAAAAAAGGCGACCGCATTGTGGGCGTTCACAAACCTGGCTCGGGTGTCACCTTTTGGTACAACGGCAAACGCAGTGGCGAGATTCGTGATGCCGATTTTTCAAGGCAGTTTTTCGGCATCTGGCTGTCACCCAAAACTTCAGAACCCAAGCTCAGGCAAGCGCTTTTAGGCAAGGTCAATTTATAAAATGAGCCACCAGCACGTCATCAGCCCAGCGCCTGAAGATGCCGCGTTCAGCGCAGGCAACGGCTGGCGCTATGGTCTGCTAGGTCTACCGCTGGCTTTTGTGGCGCTGCCGCTGTACGTGATTTTGCCAAATCACTATGCTCGTGAATTTGGCATGCCGTTGGCCACGCTGGGTTTGGTACTTCTGTTAGCCCGTTTGTTTGACGCCTTTATTGACCCCTTGCTCGGTAAATTCAGCGACAAGCTCTTTGCCCGCTCAGCCAAAGCGGTCTTAGTTTTTGGGGCGATAGCTGGTGTTTTGCTGGCTGTGGGCTTTGCACTGCTGTTTTTCCCACCTCAAGCAGTTCGGCAACAGCAGCCTATGCTGATTGCTTGGGCCGCTGCCATGCTGCTTATCACCTACGCCGCCTACAGCGCTTTGAGCATCGCCCACCAGTCTTGGGGCGCCATGTTGGGCGGCACAGAGGCGCAACGCAGCCGCTTGGTGGCTTGGCGTGAGGGTTTGGGGTTGATTGGCGTTATTTTAGCCTCAATACTACCTGTAGCCTTCGGATTAATTGCCTCAACAGCTATATTTATCATAGCAATTTTTGCAGCTTGGGTGGCTTGGACGCAATCAATAAAGCCCCTTGCGAGTTTCCCCAGTATCACAAACACATCCGCCCTCAGCGTCTTCAAGCCCTTTAAAAATGCCGCTTTCAAACGCTTGTTCGCCGTTTTTGTGCTCAACGGCATCGCCAGCGCCGTGCCCGCCACGCTGATTTTGTTCTTCGTGCAAGACCGACTCCAAGCACCCAAGCAGATGGAAGCCGTATTTTTAGGTGCTTATTTTGTCTGCGCCGCCTTGGCTGTACCGCTGTGGTTACAACTTATCAAACGAATGGGTTTAACCAAATCTTGGCTGCTTGGCATGGTGCTGTCAATAGTGATATTTGCATGGGCAATGCAGCTGGGCAGTGGCGACACTACCGCTTTTATCGTCATTTGTGCGCTGTCTGGCATCGCTTTGAGTGCAGATTTGACCATCCCCAGCGCACTGCTAGCAGGTGTGATTGCCGACGCTGGTGATCGTGGCCGCGCTGAAGGCGCTTACTTTGGCTGGTGGAACTTTGCCACCAAGCTCAATTTAGCCTTGGCTGCTGGTTTGACTTTGCCACTCTTAGGGCTGATGGGCTACACATCTGGCACACAGCAGCCAGAAGCTTTGACAGCGCTAACGATTGTCTATTGCCTTGTGCCAATCGCTATCAAAGTAGTAGCTGCATTAGCACTGTATTTGCTGATGATTCGACGATCTGCACAACCATCCACTTCATCAACTGCGAGAACACCATGAAAAGACGCCTACTACTCTCCAGCATCAGCACCTCAGCCATCGCTTTGGGAGCGCTACAACTCACTGGTTGCGCGACGCAAAACATCGCAGATTACGCCGCTGAAAAGCCCGTTCTCGATCTGCGTCAATACTTTAACGGCACGCTGGATGCCTATGGCGTCTTCACCGACCGCAGCGGCAAAGTCGTGAAACGCTTCACTGTGGTTATGGTTTGTAGCTGGACGGGCAAACCGGGTGAGGAAACAGGCGTGCTGGACGAGGACTTCACCTACTCAGACGGCACCAAGCAAAAACGCATTTGGAAGCTACAGCGCAGCGCGGATGGCAGCTATATAGGTCGCGCGGACGATGTCGTCGGCATTGCCAACGGTCAAGAGCGCGGCAACGCCTTTCAGTGGGGCTACACGCTGTCATTACCCGTAGATGGCAAGGTCTACGAGGTGCAGTTTGACGACTGGATGTACCTGATCGACAACAAAGTCATGCTCAACAAAGCCACCATGAGCAAGTTTGGCATCAAGCTGGGCGAAGTCACCTTGTCGTTTACAAAACGATAAACCAAGAAATATTGCTGAAACTAAAACTACAACTAAACCTGAGAAAACGCTATGTCGCTTAACCCACACATGCAAGACTGGAACGGTAAAACCGTCTGGCTCATAGGCGCATCCACTGGTATAGGTCGCGCCACCGCCAGCGCCTTGCATGCGCTGGGGGCACGCGTCATCGTCTCTGCTCGCAACGCGAAAGCCTTGGATGAATTTGTAGCCGCCCATCCCGGTCTAACCGCCGCTGGCTTGCCTACAGCCGTAGCGCTACCTTTGGATGCAGGCGTAGACGGCGCCGTGCAAGCTGCTGCACAAACCATCTTTCAAACCAGCCCGATTGACTGCGCGGTTTACTGCGCTGGCACCTACAAAGAGCTGCGTGCGACCGAATTTAACCTGCCAACCATGCTGGAGCACCAGCGCATCAACTACCTAGGCGCCCTGCACATGCTAGATGCCGTGCTGCCCCACTTTTTAACCCGCCAAAGTGGCCATATCAGCCTTGTCAGCAGCGTCGCGGGCTACGGCGGCCTACCCAAAAGCATGGCCTACGGCCCCACGAAAGCTGCGCTCATCAACTTAGCCGAAACCCTGTATTTGGACCTGCACGCCAAAAATATAGGCGTCAGCCTCATCTGCCCCGGCTTTGTAGACACGCCCTTGACCGCTCAAAACAAGTTCAACATGCCCGCCCTCATTACCCCCGACGAGGCTGCGCAAGAGATACTCAAAGGCTGGGCCAAGGGCGAATTTGAAATTCATTTCCCTAAACGCTTCACCCAATGGATGAAAGCCATAAAAATGCTACCCTACCGTTTGTATTTCCCCGCTATTAAAAAATTCACTGGGCTTTGATGTATGAATAATAAAGATGCTGTGAATAATATCGTCACATATTTCGAAACCCTCACCGAAGCATCAGTATCTAAGCTGCCAGAATACTATACCGATGACGCCAATTTCAAAGACCCCTTCAACGAAGTGCGCGGCGTTAAACATATTCAGCACATATTCGCCCACATGTACACAGCACTAGACAAACCGCGCTTTATCATCACCAGCAGAATCGTTGAAGATAATACTTGCTTCCTCGTTTGGGATTTCAAGTTTTACATGAAAAAGTATGACAAGACCAAAGAACAAACCATACGCGGTGGTTCGCATTTGATACTCAATGCAGATGGCAAAATAGTATCTCACCGCGATTATTGGGATGCTGCGGAAGAGCTGTATGAAAAACTGCCCGTAGTGGGTGCGCTGATGCGGTGGTTGAAGAAACGGGCGAATAGTTAGCCCTTCACTCGCCCTAGTTCCGCTATATTTTTAATAGCTGCTTAGGAAATAAATACGCCGGCTATAGTCGTTTTTTCATTGAAAATTCCATAAAATTAACGTTAATGCAATCTTTCAACTGTGTAGCCACGATTTTTTAGCAGAGTAGGTATGCCCATTGGCCCAACCATGTGCAACGAACCCACTGCCATTAATATCTGACCTCCATCTGCATGAATCTCGTGAAAGCGGTTAACCATCAAAACATTGCGATCATCTATTGAACGCTTCATTTCATCACGATCTTTTTGTGTGTCTAAACATTTACACCAATCAGCGTAGTTATTTAAAATATCAAAATCTTTTCCAACCCACGAGTTTACTACCTTAGATAACATTTCATCATCTAATCCATCTTCAAGCTTTGACAAAGCTTCTTTAATATCCTGTTCTAATTCATCTGGTTTCGAAAAAATTACACTCATCTGTTCTTGAGGAGTTTCGAGTCCGACAATTGTTTTTCTCATAGCGCTAGCAATTCCCATCAGTGCCATATCTATACCCAGTTCAGGATAAATTTTTTCTTTTCTTAACGACAGTGCGCCAAGAGTCATTAGTTGTATTTCTGGTCGCAAATTTAGTAATGACTCATATTTAATACAGTTTTTTAATGCATACCGTTTAATTCGCTCATTCAGTTCATTTGATAACTTGGATTCGCTTTTAGATAATGCTAAATCTAGCATTACTTTACGGACTTCAGGATCGTCAAAATTTAACTCTACTGCTAATTTTTTGCTCTGACTCAATGCATTTACGACCATAGGACCAGGAAACATCCAGTCAACTTTCCCTATATGAATGGTTCCAAACAAATGAGATGTTTTACCGTCTTTAGTAACCTTCCACAAAAAACCGTGATCCGTAGAAGCTTTTTGCAAAGATTTAAATTGATCGGCCTTGGGTAGAGCAAACTCAGGTGGGCAGTCGCTTTGAGCAAAAGAAACTCTGAAAATTAGTGTCAAAAAAAGTAGAGCTAATACCCTGATTTTTAATAGCTTAATCACAAAATCACCCTCTCCCCACAAACGGCATATTCGTCGCCATCACCGTGTGAAACAGCACATTCGCATTCAACGGCAGGCTGGCCATGTAGACAACCGATTGGCCGACGATGTTGACGTCCATTAGAGGTTCAATCTCGATATTGCCATTGGCTTGCAAGATGCCTGTCGCCATGCGGGCGGCCATTTCTGTGGCTGCGTTGCCTATGTCGATTTGACCCACGGCTATGTCGTATTTACGGCCGTCTAGGGCTGCTGTTTTGGTCATACCGCGCACGCCGTGCTTAGTGGCTGTGTAGGCGATGGAGTTGGGGCGTGGCGTGGTGGATGAGATGGAGCCGTTGTTGATGATGCGGCCGCCGCGTGGGGACTGCAGCTTCATGGTTTTGAAGGCTTGCTGGATGCACAAAAACATACCGGTAAGGTTGATATCCACCACGTTTTGCCACTGCTCTAGCGTCCAGTCTTCAAACGAACCAGGCGGGTTGCCGACACCGGCGTTGTTGAACAACACGTCAACGCGACCAAAGGCTTTGACCGCAGCCGCAAAAAGCGCTTGCACGGATTCGACTTTGGACACGTCGGTTGATACGGCCAGCGCTTTTGCAATATGACCTGTGTTAGCACCAGATTGCGTGATGACTTCTTGCAGCGGCTCTACACGGCGGCCTGCTAAAACGACGTTGTAGCCAGCGGCCAAGAGCGCCAATGCGGCGGCTTTGCCCACGCCTGAGCCTGCGCCTGTGACGATGGCGACTTTTGCGGGTGAATTTGTTGGTGTTGTCATGGGTATTTAATCTTTAAACTTATCTTCTAGATTTCATTTTTTTCTTGAAAACGCCAGCGTTGTTTTCTTTTTTGGCAGCTACTTTGGCGCTGCTTTTCGTCATGGGGCCTGGGCCGGACAGACTGGAAAGCCCTGTTTTACTCACTGCAGAGGCTGATTTGCTGGATTTTTTGGCTTTGCTTTTACGGTCTGCAATTGCAGATTTAGGCGCTTTGCCACTGCTGGCATGGCTGGCTTTGCTTCTATCAGAGCGCGGTGCACCATACGATGCCGACTTCTCGTTACCGCCGTAGCCTTTGTCTTTCATGGCACGGGCGAGCAAATCGTCGCCCTTTAGAACAAATCTAAAATCGATTTTTCGTGCGTCCAAATCAACTTTACTGACCTGCACCCGCACTTTTGTTCCAATGGCGTATTTGATGCCAGTTCGCTCGCCGCGCAGCTCTTGGCGGGCTTCGTCGAACTTGAAGTATTCGCCACCCAGCTCGGTGATGTGGATCAAACCTTCGACGTACATCGCATCCAGCGTGATAAACAGGCCAAAGCTGGTGACGGAGCTGACCACGCCGTCGAACTCTTCGCCCAAATACTCGCGCATGTACTTGCATTTGAGCCAAGCTTCCACGTCGCGGCTGGCTTCGTCAGCGCGGCGCTCGTTGGCGCTGCAATGCAGACCCGCAGCTTGCCAGGCCATGATTTCTTTTGTGGGTGCGACGGTTTTTTCTAACTTATTTGCTGGCGCTTTGACGCGAGAAGCCAAGCGTTTCGCCAGCTTGTCTTGCGCTTCGCCCGGGGTCGGTAACGTTGGCAGCTTATATTTGCTGTTGGTCAAAATCGCTTTGATAACGCGATGCACCAGCAAATCGGGGTAGCGGCGAATTGGGCTGGTGAAGTGCGTGTACGCGTCGTAAGCCAAGCCAAAATGCCCGCTATTGCTAGGCGTGTAGATGGCTTGCGACATGGAGCGCAGCAGCATGGTGTGGATTTGCAACGCATCGGGTCGGTCTTTGGTGGCCAAAGCGATGGCTTGGAATTCGCCAGGCTTGGGTTCATCACCAATCGTCTGCGGCAGGCCAGTTGCCTTTAGGTAATTGCGCAGCGTCTCAATCTTTTCAGGCGTGGGGCCTTCGTGCACGCGGAACAAACCCGCGTGTTTGCTTTGCGCGATGTAGTCGGCACTGCAAACGTTGGCTGCCAACATGGCTTCTTCAATCAAACGGTGCGCTTCGTTGCGGGTGCGGGCGATGATTTTTTCGATGCGGCCGTTTTCGTCGCAGACAATTTGCGTCTCCGTCGTTTCAAAATCTACCGCGCCACGCACCGCACGCGACGACAACAGCGCTTTGTACACATCGCTCAAATTCAGCAGATCTTGCACCCGCGCCTTGCGTTTGGCGGCTTCTGGGCCTTTGGTGTTGCTCAAAATCGCGGCCACTTCGGTGTAGGTGAAGCGCGCGTGGCTGAACATCACCGCTGGGTAAAACTGGTAGGCATGCACGTCGCCCTTGGCGGTGACCAGCATGTCGCAGACCATACACAGGCGCTCCACATCGGGGTTGAGCGAGCACAGGCCGTTGGACAGTTTCTCGGGCAGCATGGGAATCACGCGGCGTGGGAAGTAGACGCTGGTGGCGCGGTCGTAGGCGTCGATGTCTATCGCCGAACCGTTTTCAACGTAATGGCTCACATCAGCAATGGCGACCAGCAAGCGCCAACCTTTGCCTCTGCCCACCTTGGCGGGCTCGCAGTACACTGCATCGTCAAAGTCGCGGGCATCCTCACCGTCGATGGTGACCAAGGGCACATCGGTCAAATCGATACGGTCTTTATTGTCTTGCGGGCGCACTTTGTCAGGCAATCCCTTGGCTTGCGCTAAACAAGCGTCAGAGAAAATGTGCGGAACGCTGTATTTGCGCACGGCGATTTCAATTTCCATGCCCGGGTCATCCACCTCGCCCAGCACCTCGATAACGCGGCCTACGGGTTGTCCAAAAAGTGCGGGCTGCTCGGTCAGCTCCACCACCACGACTTGGCCGGTTTTTGCGCCATTGAGACCATCGTTGCTCTTGCCGCCTTTAGCAATCAGCACATCTTGACCGTAGCGCTTGTCTTCCGGCGCCATGATCCAAACGCCACTTTCCTGCAGCAGCCGGCCGATGATGGGCTGCTCAGAGCGCGCCAAAATCTCGGTCACCCGCCCTTCGGGTCTGCCGCGTCGGTCTTGCCGCACGATGCTGACTTTGATGTGGTCTTTGTGCAAAACAGCGCGCATTTCATTGGGTGGCAGATAGATATCCGCTTCGCCGTCATCGCGCACTACAAAGCCGTGGCCGTCTCTGTGACCCTGGGCGATACCAGAAACTTCGGCTAATAAACCTTTGCCAACGATACTTTCGGCGACATTATTAGTGCGGTCGCCTCGATTCATGCTTTGTGTTTTGATACAATCACCCTTTTCCTGAAATTCAAAATTTTGTTTCAGTGCCACATCATTTAAATATGGCACTTGGGACATCATGGGCCCAGGTGGCGGAATTGGTAGACGCACTAGTTTCAGGTACTAGCGAGTAACTTCGTGGGGGTTCGAGTCCCTTCCTGGGCACCAAAATATCTACTGAAATATGCTTCATTCAAGTAGATTCTAGGCGCAAATTCATTCATTCTCATTACCAATTTATTGCGGCCTAAGCTTTAAACCATCTTGCACCAAATCTGAGCCGACCATGACCCGACTTTTACGCGACGCCATGAGCCACTTTGCCACCGGCGTCACCGTGGTCACCACGCATTTTGAGGGGCAAGACTTCGGCATGACCTGCAATTCCTTCAGCACTGTGTCGCTGGAGCCCGCTTTGGTGCTGTGGAGCATCCGCAAAGAATCGCTCAGCCACCTTGCCTTCACCAATCGCACAAATAATGGTGGCGGCTACATGGTCAGCGTCTTAGCCAGCCACCAGCAAGCTGTTGCCATGCAATTCACCCACGGCACGCAAGCAGACCGCTTTCATAACGTGCCCGTGGAGCGCAGCCCCAGCCAGAACCCCCGCGTTTCAGGCGCTGTTGCGTGGTTTGACTGCCAGCTAGAACAAGTCGTCACCGCCGGCGACCACGACATTTTGATAGGCCGCGTGGTAGATTTTGGCAGCCACGAGGGTGAAAGCTTGGTTTATAGTCAACGGCATTTTGGGACGTTTAAACCCTTATAAATGACTCTAGCCGGCGTATTTATTGCCTAAGCAGCTATTAAAAGTATAGTGTTTTTGTAGTAATGCCAGCCCCAAAATTCTTCAAAACACCGCAGCACTTTAGTGACTGGTTGGCCGCTCATGCAGCGATTGAGCGCGAGCTGCTCGTCGGCTTCTACAAAGTCGGCTCAGGCCACCCCAGCATGACCTGGCCAGAGTCCGTTGACGAGGCGCTCTGCTACGGCTGGATAGACGGCGTGCGCAAACGGATTGACGATGCGTCGTACACCATTCGCTTCACACCGAGGAAAACCACCTCTATCTGGAGTGCCGTAAACATCAACAAATTCAACGACTTACAGCAACAAGGCCGTATGACGCCCGCTGGCGAAAAGGCCTTCTCCTTCCGTACAGAAGCCAAATCGAGGATTTACGCGTTCGAACAAACCGAGTCCGCCGAGTTGTCAGACCAAGAGATGCAAGCCTTCAAACGCGAAAAAGCCGCCTGGGCTTACTTTGAAGCCTGCCCGCCTGGCTATAAAAAACAAATGCTTCACAGGATCACCACTGTAAAAAGAGCCGAAACCAGAGCGGCTAGGTTGGCTAAACTGCTGGAAGCGTGCAAAAAAGGCGAGCGAATCAAGTAAATTGGCTAATTTATGCCGTTTTACCCCCTATTTATGCCTCTAGCCGGCGTATTTACTGCCTAAGCAGCTATTTTATTTATAGCAATTTTCGATTACACCATTCCCTGATTTCAGCAGCAATATTGCTGGCATCTTGCATGTACATACATTTGTGCATACAATGAAATTCATGCAGATTGAATTTGACCCCGAAAAGGCACGAATAAACCCACTCAACCATGAGGGCGTGACCTTTGATGAGGCGAAAGCTGTGCTGCTTGACCCGTATGCACTGACGCGAGAAGACGCCGATATGGATTTCAGCACGGCCAAGCCGGTTAAAGACACGCCAGCATTGGCGAAACTGCAAGCCGCGCAAGGTGGAAAATCACGCATCACCATGCGCGTGGACAACGCGACCTTGGCTGTGTTTAAGGTGCAAGCCGAGATGACGGGCGGCAGCTACCAAACGCTGATGAACGAAGCTTTGGCAGAATTTGCGCAAGGCCGCAGGCTGGCAGATGTCGTACGTGAGACGATCAAACAAGAGCTGCATGCAGCGTAATTTAGGCCTCTAGCCGGCGTATTTATTACCTAAGCAGCTATTTTAAATATAGCGAAATTGATAGTTTTTGCACTAAAAAGGATTCGATATGAACATCACTGGCCAATGCCACTGCGGCGCTATCTCATTCACCGCCCTGATTGATCCCACAAAAATCGTCGCCTGCCACTGTGCAGACTGCCAAACCTTCTCAGGTGCACCCTACCGCGCCGTTGTTTTCGCAGTTGCCGAAAACTTCCACATGACAGGTACAGCCAAACATTACGTCAAAACCGCCGCCAGCGGCAACCCGCGTGCGCAGGGCTTTTGTGGCAACTGCGGCACCCAGCTCTACGCCACCGAGCCAGAGACACCAAAACTCTACGGTATCCGCCTAGGCTGCGTCAACGAACGCGTCCAGCTCGCACCGACTATCCAAATCTGGGGCAATTCAGCCATGCCGTGGTTGAAAAATCAGCAAAATGTGCCGCATCATCAAACGGGAGTGACCAGCCCGTTGATTTAGGTGCTATTTATGGCTCTAGCCGTCGTATTTATTGCCTGAGAAGCTATTATAAATATAGCAAAAATCGCCCAAATTTAGCATTATCTACAACACCGTCATTCCCGCGAAGGCGGGAATCCACTACCGCCACTATGGATTCCCGCATTCGCGGGAATGACAAGATTTTGGCTGATGAACAATCTCGGTTAAATTGAATACTCCAAATACTTCTTAAAACATTTTTTTCAGTAGATTCTATGGCCACAAACAAAAATCAACACTTTGTTCCACGATGCTATTTACGGCCTTTCACTATAGATGAAGAGAATAAAGCAATCAATCTCTACAACATAGATAGAAAAAAATTTATCCCTAAAGCTCCAGTAAAAAATCAATGCTCAAAAGATTACTTTTATGGACAAGACGACCAATTAGAGCATGCTATCCAACTGGTTGAATCTGGATATGCTGCTTCTTTAAGAAATATTCTGAATTCAAACAAAAAACTATCGGAAGAAAATAAAGAAGTATTGAAAACATTCTGGTTATTTCAATATATGCGAACTGAAGCTGCAGCAGAGCGCGCCGTAAAAATGAGCGAGTCGACACGAATAACAGCAGGAATCGATGAAAAAGATTTTCATCTAGAAATTAAAGAAGCGGTGCAAATAGCTATGAAAGCTTTTGCAAAGTCAATGCATATTATTGATGATTTAAAATTTTGTCTAATTCGAAATAAAACAAAAAAACCATTTATTACATCCGATGATCCTGCTGTTTTAAGTAATAAATGGCATTTTGAAGATAAAAGAACGCAGATGCGTTCGTTCGGATTACGCTCCGCTGGAGCAGTCGCCATACTTCCGCTAAGTCCAAAGTTACTTTTCTTAGGTTATGACGGTGATGTTTACAACGTTTCACACAATTTTAATGTCGTCGATGTGAAGAACGAGCGCGACATTTCGGCATTTAACGAACATCAATTTTTGAATTGTCGCGCCAATATTTTTCTTCAAAAATCTGAACACGCTGAAATTATTAATGATGCTTATATGGAGGTTGAAAAGATTCGTCCCCAATCCCGCCACCTAATACATTATGCAGTTTTAGATCATACTGACGAAAATTTCAAACGATATGTGACAATTTCTGCGACTGAGCGTGACAAACACGAAGAAGCAATATTGCACTCTCAAGTAGTTCATCCACAACCTCGATTTTGGCCAAGTCAAATTAAAAACAGAACCAATGGCTCTGTTTACTCAAACGATACAGGAATGGGATTCAGAAGGTATCAAGGAAGCTTCATTCATAGTCAAAAATCTTTTCACCGAGAAAAAGCATAATTTAACTCTAGTCGGCGTATTTATTGCCTAAGCAGCTATTAAAAATATAGCGAATCAAATCGGCAAAGCCACCAAATCATGCCCCTGCGTACCCACAATGCGGGCTTTGGTGAACTCGCCTACCTTCAGGGTTTTGCTGATTTTCTCGGGGGGTAGGAGTTTCACGACGCCGTCGATCTCGGGGGCGTCGGCGTAGGTGCGGCCTAGGCCGCCTTTTTTGCCCAAGGCGGGGGCGGAATCTACCAAGACTTGCATGGTTGCGCCTACGCGGGTTTGCAGTTTGGCGGCGGAGACCGCTTCGGCGACTTCCATGAAGCGGACGCGGCGCTCTTCACGCAATTCTATCGGCAGCATGCCGGGGATGTCGTTGGCGGTCGCGCCTTCCACCGGGCTGTAGGCAAAGCAGCCAGCACGGTCGATTTTGGCTTCTTTCATGAAGTCCAGTAAATGCGTGAATTCGGTCTCTGTTTCACCGGGGAAGCCTGCAATAAACGTGCTGCGGATGACGATTTCAGGGCAGACTTCGCGCCAGCGCAGGATGCGCTCCATGTTTTTCTCGCCGCTGGCGGGGCGTTTCATGCGTTTGAGCACATCGGGGTGGCTGTGTTGCAGCGGTACGTCCAGGTACGGCAGCACCTTGCCTGTGGCCATCAAAGGGATGATTTCGTCCACACTTGGGTAGGGGTAAACGTAGTGCAAACGCACCCACGCGCCGTATTGTTCGGCAATCTCGCCCAAGGTCTGCACCAGCTCCAGCATGCGGGTTTTGACGGGTTTGCCGTCCCAAAAGCCCATGCGGTATTTGACATCGACGCCGTAAGCCGAGGTGTCCTGGCTGATGACCAGTAATTCTTTCACGCCGCCTTTGAACAGCGCATGCGCCTCTGACAGCACATCGCCAATCGGGCGGGAGACCAAGTCACCACGCATGGACGGGATGATGCAAAACGTGCAGCGGTGGTTGCAGCCTTCAGAGATTTTGAGGTAGGCGTAATGCCGTGGCGTGAGCTTGATGCCCGCCACGCCAAAAGAATTGGGCACCAGGTCGACAAACGGGTCGTGCGGTTTGGGCAGGTGGGTGTGGACGGCGTCCATGACCTCTTGCGTGGCGTGCGGGCCAGTGACGGCGAGCACGCTGGGGTGCATTTGGCGGATCAAATTGCCTTCGGTTCCGGCGACATCGCCCTCTTTTTTGGCACCCAGGCAGCCGGTGACGATGACGCGGCCATTGGCGGCCAGGGCTTCGCCAATCGTGTCCAAACTTTCTTTGACGGCATCGTCGATGAAGCCGCAGGTGTTGACGATGACCAGGTCCGCCCCTTCAAAGGTTTTGGAGGTTTGGTATCCTTCGGCGCTCAGTTGCGTGAGGATCAACTCAGAATCGGTCAGCGCCTTGGGGCAGCCTAGGCTGACGAAGCCGACTTTAGGAGAGGAATTAGGGGATTTGATAGGGGAAGAAATTACTGCGCTCATCCCGCTATTGTCGCAGTTTTAAGGATTTCCTATAAAAAATCAACGTGCCTATTTAGCTTTAAGCCCAAACGCGTTCAACATAACTTCTGTTTGTTTTTGCATTTGCGCCATTGCCGTGCCCATCATGCCCTGCATCAATGGGTTTTGTGGGCTCATGTATGTGGTCCAAGCCTCTGGGCTGAGACCTTTGGCTTGCTCTTTCATTTTGGACTGCATGTCGGTGAAAGATTGCACGTTTTTCTCTAAATACGAGCCCATAAAGCCTTGCATGGAGTTGCCATAAAAGCGGATGATATTGGCTAGCACCGCCTCGGTAAACATGGGTACACCTGCGGTTTCTTCTTCCAAAATGATTTGCAGCAGAATACTCCGCGTCAAATCGTCATCCGTTTTAGCGTCTACCACCATGAATGGCTCGCTTTTCATGACTAATCGCTTCACTTCCGCCAAAGTGATGTAGCTAGACGTGTCAGTATCGTACAGCCTGCGATTCGGGTATTTTTTAATCACGCGCAGACTATTTATCTGCGTTTTTTGAGCCTGCTTATCAAATTTTGTGTGTTTGGCAGCTGGCGTGCTTGTTTTTTTGGTAGTCATAGTTAAAACGGTTATCGCTTTATTTTGTCGTTTATTGCAGTGCAACACATTCTAAGTACGCTAACTGTGTACAAAACTAAGGATTACCCTGAATAACTGTATTTTAGGTGCCTCAAAAACGCAAAAAAACTTAAACCGTTGATTTACAATTTACATTGATTTTTTTCTTTTTCCGTTAAACGCGTTTTTTCTTTCACTACATACTTTTGGAGCGTTCTCATGAAAGTTAGCAAACTTTGGCTGATGTTGTCTGTGTCCCTGCTGTTGACAGCCTGCGGCAAACAGTCTGAGCCAACCCCAGCAGCTAAACCTACCGCGACACCAGCTGCCGCAGCGCCTGTGGCTAATGCCGAAGAAAAAATCCTGAATGTCTACAACTGGCCTGACTATATTGCCAAAGACATGCTGGCTAGCTTTGAAAAAGAAACGGGTATCAAAGTCAATTACCAGACCTTTGAAAACAACGAAGCACTGCAAGCCAAGCTGGTTGCAGGTAATTCTGGTTATGACATCGTCGTGCCGGGTGCGGTTTTTGCAAAGAGCCAAATTGAAGCAGGCTTACTGCAAAAGCTGGACAAAGCCAAAGTGCCTAATGTCAAAAATCTTGACAGCGACATCATGGGCAAGCTGTCTAAAGTCGATCCTGGAAACAACCATTTGATTCCATGGGCTTGGAGCTTTACCACTGTCGGCATTAACACCAAACGCGTTGCCAAAGCATTAGGCTCCACGCCGATGCCTGAAAACGCTTGGGACTTGGTATTTGACGCCAAATACACCAACAAGCTGAAGTCTTGCGGCATTGCTTATTTAGATTCACCTACAGAAATCATGCCACCGGCTTTGCATTATGTTGGTAAAGATGCGTATTCAAACGCTGCTGCCGACCACAAGCTAGCTGCCGATATGCTGGCCAAAGTTCGCCCAGATATTCGTATTTTCACCAGCGCGATGATAGACGACTTTGCGAGCGGGAAAGCCTGCGTCGCCTTGGGCTGGGCGGGTGACTTCAACATTGCGAAAGCGCGGGCTGTTGAAAACAAAAATGGCGAAGAACTGCAAGTGCTGTTGCCAAAAACCGGTGGCCTGATTTTCTTTGATAACTTGGCGATCACCAAGGATGCCAAGCACCCGAACAACGCGCATGCTTTTATTGACTACTTCCTGCGTCCTGATGTGTCTGCAGCGCTCACCAACGAGTTGGGCTACCCTACTGCTAACAAAGCCAGTGTGGCACAAGTCACGCCTGAAACAGCTAAAAATACAGCCGTTTTCCCTCCCGCTGCTGACATGGCCAAAATGGTCTCGCCTTCTGCCTTTGACAATGCGGGACGCGAGTCGCTCTCAGCCGTTTACACCTCATTCAAAAAGGGTAAGTAAGCCTCATTTTTGAGGCAATAGGCCTGAACTGGGAGCTGTGCACATGTATTTTGTGCACAGCTTTTTTTAATTTGCAAACTGGTAATTTAATGACGACATCCGAAGCCTCTGAACCAACTGCCTACCTCCGCATAGAAGGCTTGACCAAACGTTTTGGTGCAGTCACAGCCGTGGATAACGTGACACTTGATATTCCAAGGGGTGAAATTTTCGCTTTGTTGGGTAGTTCTGGTTGCGGCAAATCCACATTGCTGAGGATGCTAGCGGGTTTTGAAACCCCCAGTTCAGGAGCCATCTATTTGGACGGTCGCGATATCGCTTCATTCCCACCATATGAACGTCCGATCAACATGATGTTTCAGTCATATGCGCTGTTTCCGCATTTGACGGTTTCAGACAATATTGCGTTTGGCTTGCATCGAATGGGGATGCCAAAAGACGAAGTTGCCCAACGGGTTGGCGAAATGCTTGAATTGGTGCAATTAAATAGTTTTGGGCAGCGTAAACCGCATCAACTCTCTGGCGGGCAGCAACAACGCGTTGCGCTGGCACGCAGCTTGGCGCGAAAGCCACAATTGTTACTCCTCGATGAACCACTAGGCGCATTGGACAGAAAATTACGCGAACAAACGCAGTTTGAATTGGTCAATATCATCGAATCGATTGGCGTCACTTGCGTGATGGTCACCCATGACCAGGACGAAGCAATGACGATGGCGAATCGGATTGCCATCATGAGCAAGGGGCAGATTCTGCAACTGGGCAATCCGCGCGATGTGTATGAAACGCCAAATTGTCGATTTGTGGCAGATTTTATTGGTGACGTAAATCTTTTAGAAGGTGAGCTCACGCTGGACGAGGCTGGTCGATGCGAAATAACTACCGACCATACAGTGGTACATGTCAGCCACGGTATTACAGGAACACTAGGTATGCAATTGGCTGTGGCTATCCGTCCCGAAAAAATGCACATATCACTTCAAGCGCCCGAACAGCTTCACAATCTTCTCCAAGGCAAGGTGCATGAGATTGCTTACTCAGGGAGCTACAGCACATTTGAAGTCATGATCGCAGAGCGTACCAAAATCAAAGTGACGCAAGCGAATCTCTCGCGTCATGACACAGGTCATATTTCATGGGGAGATACCGTTTATTGCTGGTGGGATGAGTCAGCACCTGTGGCGTTAACCTCTTGAAATACTTAAAACTAAATGTCATGAAAAGCCGCATGTATGAGCAGTTAACGTTGTTGAGCAGGCTTAAGCTGGGTAATCGCAGTGTATTGGGCATACCGTATTTGTGGTTGATTATTTTTTTCGCTTTGCCTTTTTTGATTTTGTTGCGCATCAGTCTCACAGACATGGGCGATGGTATTGACCCATTTGCCCAAATGTTTTTTAACACCGATGGTAAATGGCGACTGATTTTAAAGGTCGAAAACTATCTATCGATCTTCCGTGAAGAACCCGGCTCGCCTTGGTTGAACACCATTTATGTTGAAGCTTATTGGCTATCACTTAAATATGCATTTTTTACGACCGTTTTTTGTCTTTTCATAGGTTATCCATTTGCCTATTTCATTGCGCGCGCCAATCCCACACATCGGCCCATTTATTTGATACTTATCATGCTGCCGTTTTGGACCTCGTTCTTGCTGCGTGTTTATGCTTGGAAAGGTATTTTGGCTGATCAAGGTGTAGTTAATAGGGCCTTGATGGCATTAGGAGTGATTAATGAGCCGATAGTTATGCTCTACACTGATGTGTCGATGTTAGTGGGTATGACTTATGTGTATTTGCCCTTTATGGTACTACCGCTTTATGCTAATTTGGTGAAAATGGATGTCCGCCTGCTTGAAGCTGCGCATGATTTAGGCGCTGGGCCTTGGAAAGCGTTTTGGCTAATCACTGTCCCTTTGTCGCGAACTGGTATTGTTGCTGGTTGTATGTTGGTATTTATTCCCTGTGTTGGCGAATTTGTAATTCCCTCGCTACTAGGTGGTGCAGATAACATCATGATTGGTCGCGTGGTCTGGGATGAAATGTTTTCAGCTAACAACTGGCCACGCGCCTCAGCGCTAGCCGTCATCATGATCGTCGTCGTGATAGTGCCGTTGTTGTGGTTTCAAAATTCCGTAACAAACACTACTCACGAAGAGGAACGTAAACGGTGACTACTTTGATCAAGCATATGCGACATCTTGTGAATAAATACGTGAGCAAATTTTGGTTATGCGCTGTCTTTGCTTTTCTGTATGCTCCCTTGTTATTTTTAGTAGTTTTTTCTTTCAACAGTACGCGTCAGGATGCTGTATTCACTGGGTTTTCAACTCGTTGGTATGAAGCTCTGGCTAGTGATCCACGCCTTGTCGATGGATTTTTTCTCTCACTCAAGGTCGCACTCATCAGCGCAACCCTAGCCACAACCTTGGCCACACTGGCTGCTTATGCCTTGGTTCGCTTGGGTAAATTCAGAGGGCGAACGTTTTTTTCAGGTATGGTCAACGCACCTTTGGTGATGCCTGAAGTGATTATTGGCATGTCACTTCTCTTGTTGTTAGCTGGTGCAAAACATATGATTGGTTGGCCGGATCGTGGCATGCTCACCATCATCATTGGGCATATTTTGCTCGGTATGGCCTACGCCACGGTGGTGATGCAATCTCGTCTTCAAGAGATGGACAGATCTTTGGAAGAAGCCGCGATGGATTTAGGCTGCCGTCCTAGCCAAGTCTTCTTCCTAGTGACTTTACCCAATATCATTCCCGCTTTGATAGCAGCTTGGCTTTTGACATTCACGCTTAGTTTTGACGACGTTGTCGTCTCAGAGTTTCTCTCAGGTCCTGGCGTAACAACGCTGCCACAGGTCATTTTCAGTTACGCGCGCAGAGGCGTCAACCCATCTATTTACGCCGCCGCAACTTTACTTATGACGGTAGTTACCATTGCGGCCATTACCTACTCAATATATGTATCTCGTGAAGCCAAACGTTTAGCCCAGAAATTGAAAGATTGAAAAACAGCAAAAAATACAGTGGGTGCAATCAAGTGGTTACATTGCTAGCGACAAAATATAGCTAAATCTAAATTAAAAATCTTTAGCTTGTTTTTTCGATGCAAAAAATGCATGGACGAGCGCTTTCCAATATGCAGAACCCGTAACAACATTGTCGTCATTGAAATCGTATCCTGGGTTGTGCACCATACATGCGCCGGCAGAGTCTCCATCGCCGTTGCCGATCAGCAGATAGCTGCCAGGAATTTTTTCAAGCATAAACGCAAAGTCTTCACTGGCTGTCAAAGCGGGACCGTGCAAGGTGACTTGTTCAGGCCCTACCAACTTTAGCGCTACCTGCCGGGCAAAGTCAGTCTCAACGGCTGAATTCACCAGCACACAATAGCCTTTTCTCCAATCGATCTCCGCCGTCACGCCAAAGCTCTCGGCTTGTGAATGAACCAACGCTTTGATGCGTCTTTCCAACAGTAAACGCACCTGTGGGTCAAGCGTACGCATGCTGAGCTCCAAAGTTGCCAGTGCAGGAATGACATTGTTTGCCTGACCCGCGTGCATGGCTCCAATTGTGACCACTGCGGTTTGCAATGGGTCAACATTGCGCGAGACGATGGTTTGCAAGGCCATCACAATCGAAGCGGCAGCCACCAATGGATCAGCCGCACGGTGCGGCATGGCGCCATGGCCGCCAGTACCGTGGACACGAATCGTAGCGTAGTCACTGGACGCCATGGCAGCGCCATCGCGAAACACAAAGTGACCCACGGGTACGCCTGGCATATTATGCATGGCAAACACAGCATCACAGGGGTGGAGATCAAACAAACCGTCTTCCATCATGCGCACCGCGCCACCGCCGCCTTCTTCGGCGGGCTGAAAAATCAAATTCAATGTACCGTCAAACGAAGCGTTTTGCGTGACGTCTTGTGCAATGGCTTTAGCGGCTGCCAGCAACATGGCAGTGTGTCCATCATGACCGCAAGCGTGCATGAGACCCGGCATGCTGCTGGCCCAAGCATGTCCTGTGGCTTCTTGGATCGGTAACGCATCCATATCGGCACGAATACCAAGGCTACACTTGCTTTGTCCGCGTTTTAAAGTCCCGACCACGCCAGTGCCACCTAAACCACGATGCACGGCATAGCCCCAACTCTCTAACTTTGTGGCAACCAAATCTGCAGTACGGTATTCCTCAAACGCCAACTCAGGGTGTTGGTGTATGTCGCGTCTGATCTGAATGAACTCACCCACACGATTGACGAGAGCATCCTGCAAATAAGTCATGTTGCTTCGAACTCTTTACTGCGCTTGCAAGTTGATAGACTTGGCAATAGCACGGTATTGTGTGGTTTCGTCAACAAATGCTTTGTTGGCAACGTCCAATGTTTGCAAAGGTGATGCCAATTGCCCCAGCGCACCCATGCGAGTTAAATACTCCGCATCACCCAGGACCGCTTGCAGAGCTTTGTGCATGGATTGCACTATCGGTTCTGGTGTGTCGCGTTTAACGAAGTAGCCTGTTCCAATTTCAGACGTAAAGTTCTTCAATGCGCCTTTGCTGTCGCTGGTACGGCCCAATTGTGGCTGCAGAGGATGAGCACCAGGAGAAGTCGATGCGATGAATTTGATTTTTTTATCTTTGGCCAACGCCACTTGTGGTGCGCCATATGGCGTAATAAAAATATCAACCTGATTTCCCAACAAATCTTTCACTGCATCAGCAAAGCCTTTGTAGGGGACATGCAACATAGGTGCACCTACCATTTTGCTCATTTGCTCACCCAGCAAATGGTACAAAGAACCTACGCCCACACTGGCATAGGTCATAGGTTTGCCTTCTTTGGCGACTTTCAAGGCATAAGCAGCTAACTCATCCGCGTTATCAACTGGAATGTCTGCCCGGGCAATAATAGCCATGGGAGCCAAGGCGATGCGGTGAATTTGACGGAAATCTTCAGATTTGTACTTAATAGAGGACAAAGCCAAGGGTGCCAAAATTAACTCATTGGGCGAGCCTTGAAACAGCATATAACCATCAGACGGCGCATTAAGCACTTTTTGTGCGGCAATGCCACCACTCGCACCGCCCAAGTTTTCAACAATCACGGGGTGGCCCAGTGCTTTACCCAAAGGTGCATTGACAGTACGCGCTATCACATCAGACAATCCACCTGCAGGGTAAGGCACTAACAGCGTGACAGGCTTACTCGGAAAGGTCTGCGCGCAAGCAGCGCCAACCAAAATCAATCCGCTCAATAAAGCAGCCAATCGGCTCAATTTTTTTAACATGTCTCTCTCCAAAGTGGTTATGGTGCTTCATTCTATGAATACCGTACTTATAATGTCCAATGCATTCTTATTAGCATTAGCATAACTTTTATGAATAGATAAAGTCATTATGACACTGGTTCAACTCAGACATTTGATTGAATTAGCCACCAACGGCTCGTTTAGCCAATCGGCCATCAAGCTCCACCTGACGCAACCCGCCTTGAGCCGCAGCATCAAAGCGCTGGAAGACGAGCTGGGTCAGCCCTTGTTTGATCGTATTGGGCGCAAAAATGAACTCACCGCTTTTGGTTTGCACATCGTCCAGCGCGCACGCGTCTTGGTAGATGAAGCCAATGAGTTACGCCAAACCAGCGTACAACTGAAAAAAGGTGAAATCGGTCAATTTCGTATCGGCATGGGATCTGGGCCGGGTGCCATGCTGATGACACCCATGTTGATGCTAATGGCGACCAAACATCCCAAAGCGCATATAGATATTTCTCGCGGCAGCACGGTGCTCTTGGTTCAAGCCCTGCGCGAGCGGTGTTTAGATGCGCTTATTCTGGACATTCGCTCGCTCCAACCCTCGACTGATCTGAAGATTGAAGCGATACATGAGATGGCTGGCGTTTTCATGTGCCGAGCAGGCCATCCGTTGGCTCAAAAAGGCAGCGTGACCTTTGCTATGCTGCGAGACTACCCTATCGCATCAACGCCTTTGAGCGATGAAGTGGGACGGATTTTGATGGAGAGATATGGTCAACTAGCGCATCCTGATCAGTTGGTTAATCTGCGTTCCGAAGAAATTTCCAGCTTGTTAGATGTGACACGCAACAGTGATGCTGTGGTGTTGACCATACGAGCTTCAGCTCCAGATTTAGTGGAGCTACCCGTCTCGCCGCCCTTGAATGTCAAAGCGCGCTTTGGCTTGGTCACAATTACCTCACGTACCGAACCACCTTTGCTGGACAAAGTGCGAGCGCTGATGCACGACATCTTGAGAGATAAGCCAACAAAGTCAAAACATCAGCAAAATAGAAGTGAAAGTACATGATTAAGTAGTGACCTACTTTTTTACATTGTACTTATAATGTATTTTTTGATTTATTCAGTTTATAACCTTTGAGCATGTCTAGACCCAATCTTCATCACATCAAAAGTGAACTTACACGCGAACGCCTACTGAGCTCTGCCATGATAGTGATGCAAGAGCGTGGAAGTAGCCAACTCTCGCTGCAAGCCGTTGCTCAGGCGGCAGGCATGACGACTGGGGCAGTACAACATCACTACCCTTCCAAGGCTGCCTTGATGATGCAAGTGCTGACACGCCTTATAGCCGAGCTAGAAGGCAGCACAGAGTTTTGGCCGTCACTCGATTGGAGTTTGCAGCGTCGTGCCGACCATTTTGTGCAGCAGGCTTGGCTGCGACTTTACAGCCAGCCACGCTTTGCCACCGCCTGGTCTGCCTATCTTGCAGCTCGCGATGATGCAGTCATGACTGCTCACATCATCGACCAGCGTACAAACATTCAACAGAGTTTGCGCAATCAATTTATTGCATCCTTTCCCGAATTGGAAAACCGACCGAAGCTTGATGCCTACATTCAGTTTGTGTTTTCCAGTCTTAGAGGCATGGGTCTTGTGAAGCCATTTGCCTCGAACCATGCCGTGCAAGACCAGTTAGCCGTTTTGTCAGAATTTATCCAAAGCCTTGCCCAATTTACCCATAAAACCTAGGAGACACCATGAAAAATTCGTTTTTACCAACAGCCGGCCTGTTAGCCGCAACAATGGCTTTAAGTTTGTCGGTTCACGCGCAATCAGCTCTGCAAGTGGTTGCCCAGCAACCACCAGGCAGTGGCTCCGATGCCATGACACGCGCATGGGCCGAATGCACATCCCGCCAAATTGGTCAACCAACCGTCGTACAAAACAAACCTGGCGCCAATGGAATTTTGGCTATCAATTACCTCAAGGGTCTGCCAGCCGATGGCCAAAACGTGATGTCGATTGGCATGTCACAAATGACTATCACGCCCTACGTGCACAAGCAAATGCCCTACGATCCCATCAAGGACTTTGATGGCGTTGCCGTCATCGGCACCTCGCCTTTGGTACTGGTGGTACCCGCAGGTACAGGCATCAATAAGCTGGCCGACCTAGAGAAAGTAGCAAAAGCTCAGGCCGGCGGGCTAAACTTTGGCTCACCAGGCAAAGGCAGCCCAGCCCATTTATTGACAACTGCTCTAGCCGAATCCATGCGCTGGCCTGCAACCCATGTGCCTTTTGTTGGTGAGGCCGCAGGCTTGACCGCACTGATGGGTCAGCAAATACAAGTCATGACTTTGGTGATTGGAACCGCGGCAGCACAAGTCAAAGCAGGCAAACTGGTGCCTTTAGCAGTGTTTGCAGGTGAGCGGTCTAGCCTCATGCCTGATGTACCAACTATTGCCGAAGCTGGAGGACCCAAAGCGCTTGCACGCCCTGCATGGATTGCCATCGTTGCCAAAAAAGGCACCCCGCCTGAAATACTTGCAAAACTCAACGATGCTACTAATAAATGTGTAGCAGACAGCGCCTACGCCACCCGCATGAACAGCATGAATGTGACCCTGACGAGCAGTAAACCGTCTGATGTCACTTTGTGGGCTGAAAGAGACATTGCAGTTTGGAAGCCTTTGATCGACAAGCTCGGCTTAGCCAGTGAGTGATTCGACTCTGCGGATAGAGCTGCCGTCTGGTTGGATAGAGGGCGTTCATGGCACAACAGAGGTAGCAGCCTCAGCACAGCCGCTGCGCATATTCAAAGGTATCCCCTACGCAGCTCCAACCGATGGCGACAAGCGCTGGCTGGCACCGCAGCCTGTAACGCCTTGGACGGGTATTCGACTTTGCGACCAATTTGGTGCTACCGCCGTCCAAGCCAATCTGCCCGGCTTACCGGGCTACGCTGGTAACTTTGACTGTTTGAATTTGAATGTGTGGTGTCCGCAGGGTGAGGGGCCATGGCCAGTGATGGTGTGGATTCCCGGTGGCGGCTTTATGCGCGGCGGTACGTCAGACGCGCTGTATGACGGGAGTGCAATGGCCTCATCTGGCGTCGTGTTTGTTTCCATCAACTACCGCGTCGGTGTCGATGGCTTCATGCACTTTGAGGATGCAGCGCCCAATCGAGGACTTCAAGACCAATTGGCAGCACTTCGTTGGGTACAACAAAACATTGCCTTATTTGGCGGCGACCCGACGCAAGTGACGGTAGCGGGTGTTTCAGCAGGTGCAGGTGCCATCACGCATCTCATGGGGCTACCAGCCAGTGATACGTTATTTCAACGCGCCATACTACAAAGCCCAAGCCTGCAGAGCCACTCCCTCGAAGATGCTCAGAAAATTCGTTCTGCCTTAGCAACCGCGTTAGGAACGAAACCAACCCGCCAGGCGCTGGAGGCAGTGCCAATAGAGGTTTTGACAAAGACCTTGGCCTCTTTTCTTGGTAACGAGTCCTTGAAAAAGCAGTTTGGCTTACGCCCTAGAAATTTCTTCCCAGTACGACCAGTCATCGATGGAGGCATGTTGCAAAACGAGCCGCTGCAAGCCATTGAAGAGCATCTGCGAAACGGTGCACCTAAGCGTGAGGTTTTGCTCGGATACAACTCTGAAGAAATGCGTTTTTACCTGGTGCCAAACGGCGAAATCGATCGTATCGATCAAAACCGAGTCACCGAGTTCATCCAAGATATTGGATGGCCCCACCAAACACTTGGCGAATACCAAGCCAAAATGCCCTTGGCAAGCATGGGCGACGTGATGAGCAGCATTCAATCGGATTATTACTATTGCAAACCGACGAGAGCCTTGGAACAACTTCTGCACAATGCCGGCTGTACCACCTATCTCTACGAGTTTGAATGGTTATCACCCTTACATGGCGGGCGCATGGGTGCAGCGCACGCGATGGAAATCCCCTATGTACTTGGCAACACTGCTTCAGAGCGTGCTCAGGCTTTTATAGGCGCCCAAGCTCCTCAAGCGCTTGCGAACGACATGCACTGCCGATGGATTCGGTTTGTCAAAGGAGAGCCCATGCCAGATTGGGCGAATGGGTACGACACTAATGATCGCCAGCGCGTTTTCAAAACGGCGTAGCATCTTTCCTCAACTTATGTAATCAATAAATAGGATGCACGAATTCTTAGTGAATATGTGTTCCACCGTTTACATCAATAGTCGCCCCTGTAACAAATCCAGAAAGATCAGAGGCAAGAAACAAGCAGGCACCGGCTGCTTCACGCGTTGTCCCAGTGCGTTTTAATGGAATAGCGTCAATGATGCCACGCAAGCGCTCTTCGGAAAGACCGTCAAGCATTGGGGTTTCAATCATAGTTGGACAAATCGCATTGGCGCGAATGCCAAGATGTCCAAATTCTCTTGCAATACTTTTAGTCATACTCAACATGCCGCCTTTAGAAGCAGCATAATGTGAACCACCCACAAGCCCACCGCCGCGCTGAGCAGCTAAGGACGCTACATTGACGATAGTTCCTGAGCGTTTTTCCACAAAGACTTTAAGTACGCTTTGACAAATGAAAAAAGCACCTTTGAGGTTGATATCAAACATTTGATCAAGCTCTTTTTCGCTGAGCTCTAGGATTGGTTTCGATCGAACAATACCTGCTGAATTTACCAAGCAATCGACTGTGCCGTGCAAGGCCAATACAGCCTGAATTAATTGTTTGCAATCTTCAGATTTACTGACATCACAACTCAAGCCGTGTACTGAAACAGGACTGTTAACTTTTGCTTCAATAGAAGATTTAATTTCCTTAAGCACTGTATCGTTCATGATGACATCGACTACAACGACCTTTGCGCCATGCTCGGCAAATAGTTCAGCGGTAGCATATCCAATACTTCTAAGTGATGCAGCTCCTACAATCACGCACACTTTATCTTTGAGCAACATACGTACCTTTTTAATTTAGCAATTTATAGTGAATAGTGGAAACTTAGATCGGCATCTCGTTAAGAATCCAATCTATGGCTGATGCGTTTTTTGGAATCCAGCCTAATTCTTGTCTGGCACGAACTGAACGCACCCGACTGTTACTGCCAAACGAGTAGTGCGCTCTAGGTACACCCCATAGTTGTGCAGCAACATCAGGATTCAACGTTTCTACATTAAAAAACCCAAGCCGCGTCGCAATTGCGCTGCCGATCTGCTCAAAAGAGTTTTCTCCGTTTTCTGCAAAATAAAATGCACCTGCTGGCGCTTTTGAAAGCGCTAAGACATACAAGTCAACCAAATCATCAATGTGTATGTTCGACCATGTATTAAGTCCTGCTCCAACAATTTGAACTACACCTTGCTTCTGCGCATTCTCAGTAAGAAATGGGATTTGAATACTTTTCGTATTCAAGCCTCTCCCTTCGCCGTATACAAGGCTAGGGCAAATAACAGTCGAGCGCACATTTTCTGCTGCCGCACCAAGAACCATCAAATCAATGTTACGCCTAGGTTGTTTCAACTTTTGAACAACGAGCGGCGTGTATTCATCAAATATGGATTCGTTTCTATGACTCCCTCGAACATCATCGCCAACAATACTTGAGCCGCTGGTATGAATAAATGGCTTAAAGGATCCAGCCAATCCTTTTATCAAAGCTTGTACAGATTCTGAGTGATCTGCGCTCGCTGCGTTGATCACACCATCTGACATACTTGCTTCACGAATAAGCAAATCCACATCGTTCAGGTCACCTATTACCGGCTCAACGCCTAGTTTTGAGAGAGAATCGGCATTCTCTTTACTTCTAACTAGTCCGCGAACACGGTGTCCGATTTTGACTAATTTCTGGGCAACCGAACCACCTATATATCCGCTAGCTCCAGTTATAAAAATCGTATCGCGTGTTTGCATCAGTTTTCCCAACTCGTTACTGGAGCGCTATGGTTGATATCGCAGGGACTGCAGCTATAACGATCACACCAACCAACAATGCTGCGATGTACGGCCAAATGGCGCGCATGACTTCGCTTGGATCACCATCGCCAATTTTGCAAGCCACATAAAATCCAACGCCAACTGGAGGTAGCATGAGACCGATGTTCATAGAAGCCACAATCACCATAGCGTATTGAATATCGTGAATGCCTAATTTTTTTGCAATAGGAAACATGATCGGAGCCAGTAAAAGTATGGCGGGCAATCCCTCGAGCAAACAACCTAGTACCACAAAGACCAAAATAGAAACGGCCATGAATGCAAACGTACCACCTGGCAAAGTTGTCAAAAATTGGTTCAATGTTTGAACAGCGCCACTTTGAGTAATCGTCCATGCCATTGCAGACGCAGTACCTAAAATAACCAGTACAGCACCACTCAAAGCTGCCGTTTCGACCAACATGCTGTAAAACTTCTTTGGTGTTATGCCACCATACAGAAAATGGCCTGCAATCAGCGCATAAATGACTGCGATTGTTGAAACTTCTGTCGCAGTAGCAATGCCCTCTCCTACTGCACTACGAATAACAAAAGGTAGTGCAAGTGCTGGCGCAGCAAACAAAAAGAGACGACCAATATGACTCCAAGCTGGACGCTTGGTATTCTCCAAATTTTCTGACCTAGCTTTCCAACGCGCCACCACAATCAATGTCATCAATAAAATCATGGCAACGACAATGCCGCTTTGAAATAATCCAGCAATCGAAACACCAGCAACAGAGCCCAAAACAATCAGCACGATACTGGGCGGAACGGTGTCTGCCATAGCAGCCCCTGTTCCCAACAAAGCGACCATTTCTGATCGCTTGTTTCCTCGTCTAGACATCTCAGGAAACAAAGCCGGTGCAACCGTTGCCATATCAGAAACCTTTGATCCTGATATCCCCGACACAATGAATAGCGAACCGAGCAGCACATAGGACATACCCGCTTTAATATGTCCAATTAATGAAGCCAACACGTCAATGATCGCTTTACCCATACCAGTCGAATCGAGCACGCAGCCCAAAAGCACAAATACTGGTACGGAGACGAGCACCAAGTTGGACATTCCCTCGTCCATGCGACTAACCACGATTTGAAGCGGGATATCAGTCGTGAAAACCAAATAACTTAATACGCCCAAACCAAAACAAAATGCTATGGGTACACCGCTGACCAATAAAACGGCCACAAGAATTACCAAAAAAATCAAAAGATTAGTATTTCCCAGCTTTGTTAGCTGGGGTGCAGCGAGGTAGCAAGCCATGGCAAAGACACCGACCACAATTGCAGCGACCGCAAGATGTTTTTTCTGTATCGTGCGCACCGCATGTATTCCTACCACCAACAGCATCAATACGATACCCGTAGCGATAGCGGCAACGCGAAATGAGTTGGGAATTTGCAAGGCTGGCATCGCAATAATCCACTCATCTCTAGCGTAATCAAAAGCTGGAGAAATCATGCCTAATAAAAAAGCCACCACTGCCACCAATCCAAAGGCTTGCACATAATGACGAATTTGTAGCGGCATTCGATCTACAAATGTTGTCAACTTTAAATGTTCATTCCGATGCATTGCAATGGCAGCACCAATCATGCCGACCCAAATAAAACCCATTGAAACTGTCTCATCAATCCAATCAATGGGTTTTGTAAATACGTAACGTGATACCACTCCCGTGAATAGCAGTATCACGATACCAGCAACCAACGCTGCAGAAATCATTTCCAACGGAGTCATCCATCCGAAGTTCTTTGATGGCTGATTTATGACATTTGAAGTCGTTGACTCTGTTTGTTGGCTGCTCATATCCCGCACTTTCTTGATTAAGCTAACTTGCCAGAATATTTTTCCAGCAAAGTCCAGGCAGTATTGCCAAACTTAGCTTGGAATTCTTTGTAAGTTCCCGCGTTTTGCAAGGTGTCACGGAATGACTTCACATTCACCGCGTTGAAAGTCAAACCGCGCTTGGTTAAATCTGCTTGTAAGTGAGTATTAGCTTCCACTAGTACGCCACGCGTCTTAACCGCGTGCGCCGCAAAGACTCGCTCCGCAATTTGGCGCATCGGCTCTGGTATCGCATTCCAAGACCTTTGATTTCCCGTCAGCCAAAAACACTCCCACGCATGCCCGGTAAGTGAGCAATATTTTTGAACTTCATAAAACTTGAATGCCTCGATAATTGCAAATGGGTTTTCTTGACCATCAACAACCTTGGTTTGAAGAGCTGTGTATACCTCGCCGATACCGATCGTAGTGGGTGCTGAACCCATCGCTTTAAACATGGTTTGAAGCGTTGGGGTTGCAGGTACACGCAATTTCATGCCCGTCAAATCTTGCACGGTATTGATTGGCTTTGTACTCGTAGTGATATGACGGAAACCATGATCCCACACCGCACCAACTGGTGCTAAATTAACTTTTGCAAACTCTCCACGGATATGTGCGCCTAACTCGCCATCAACGGCTGAGAACGCCGTCTGCAAGCTTGGGAACGCAAATGGCGTACCTGTAATGCCGGCTACTGGTATTAAATTCGACCAAACACCACCAGCGGTTGCAACAAAATCAATCGCGCCGGAGCGAACTTGCGACACCATATCTGCGTCGCTACCTAACTGGCTATTTGCAAAAACTTCAATGACAAGTTGTCCTTTTGACTCCACAAGAATTTCAGCACATGCTGCTTTTAAGCCAATAACAGTTGGGTGAGATTGGGCAAGTGAAATTCCCAGTTTGTACGTCTTGGCTTGCTGGGCAAACGCCAACGATGTAGTAGACAGCGCTACTGCACCCGCCATGGCTTTTAATACGTCTCTACGGGTGTTTTCACCTGCACTTTTTGTGTTTGTTTTGATATTTGATGTCATGCTATTGCTCCTCTTTAGATGTTTTGGGGAAAATAATCAGAATACGTTTGGTTGGTGAACTTCGATGCAATGTCCGTCAGGGTCGTACAGAAAAACTTGATGCCAACCAGGGATAGCCCAGCAGCCATAGTCTGAATAACGAATGCTTTGTGCATCGCATTTGCGCATAAACGCTTGAATGTCATCCGTGCGGAAGCAAAAGTGGCCATGACCCATTGGGTTGACAAACTTTTTCATTTTGAAACCGGTTTCCAAGTCGCGCTCTGACCAATGAAACTCAATGTCTCCGTCAGTCAAAAAATCAACTTTGCCGGTGTACGCGCGGTCATCGCGTTCGCGACTAATGACGGTGTGCTCGTTATCGGCGATGGTTCCCAACTCAAACAAGGTCTTGTAAAACTTTGTCAGCCTCGGGAGGTTGTCCGTGCAAATGTTCATATGGTGGAACTTAAATGCCATAGTGCTTTCTTTCGGTTAGGTTACGAAACCCATTCGACGAAACGAATGAAGATCGGGGCGGCTCTCATTGAAATTTCGATAGTTTTTCATCATAGATCCGTACGAAAGCATAGTTTATATGTGAATAAATAAAATTGCTAATGAATTTTTATTGGTGTTAACCCTATAAATTTAGGCTTATATTTTGCAAATATGCTTTTTAATATTCTTCCTTGAATGATATTATTCACCTATGAATGAATTAGAGCAAAAATCACCGATTGAAATACAAGTGCAGCAAAGCACTATTCGCACAGAAATATGTAGCATTGCAACGGCCAGAAGAGTCGCTGCAATGCTGGATCAGAGTCCCGATGACGTCACCGAAGGTTCCCCGCTACCAAGGGGATGGCAATTCGTCTTGATGGGTGCTGATACGAGAAGATCGCAACTGAGAGCAGATGGCTTTCCGGGTCTTGGGGTCGTCATGCAAGATTTTGGGCTTCCGAGGCTGCTTTTAGGCAGCAGATCTGTTTTGTATATGTCAGACATACTTATCGGCGCCTCAGTCACACGCACAAGTTCAATTCAAAGCGTCACCCATAAAACATCAAAAATGGGGCCAATGGCTATCGCAGTCATACAACATGAGCTAAGAGTTAGCGGCGAAACATCACCTGCACTGATTGAAACTCAAACTTACTTACTGCTGCCAGCTACTAAGGGTGCTGCCAAATTCCCTGATACTGAGATTTCAACAGATAGAAATGGTTATCGAACAAAGACCGTGGTACCCGATGAAACACTTTTGTTTCAATATTCGGCCCTCGGATTCAACTCTCACAAAATTCATATTGACCGGGCACATGCTCGGAACGTAGAGGGATATCCCGACTTAGTCGTCAATGGTGGATTAGCGACCTTGCTTCTCACGGAATTTTTGCGTCAAGAGATTGGCGTAGAACCTTCGTCAATACAGGTTCGCCATGCCGCCCCGCTATTTTGCGGCAGACCCATCACCATGGTGGCCAATAAAAAAGATTCGAAATGGCTGCTACAAGCTTTTGACAATCGTTCCGCACTTGCAGTTGATATGGAGGTAGAAACCGATGAGCTTTAATCCCTTAAAAGGAATTCGCGTGCTTGATCTAACAAGCGTTGTCGTTGGTCCCGTGTGTACTTGGCGATTAGGTCAATATGGTGCGGAGGTTATCAAAGTAGAAAGCCCGGAAGGAGATCTCATGCGCGGATTGGGGGGGCAATCACCTACAGGTCAACACTCTGGCACCTATCTTCACCTGAATCGCGGAAAGCGAAATATTTGCTTGGACCTCAAGAAGCAGAAAGCCCGTGATGTTTTGGATCGACTGATTACCTCGGCTGATGTCATCGTCGCCAATATGCGCCCACAAGCATTGGAAAAGCTTGGTATTGACTCAAAGTCAATACGTAACCGTTATCCAGAAAAAATCTATTGCCTCATTACGGGCTACGGCACTGATGGCCCCTATGCCGGCCAACCAACATACGACAGTGTTATTCAAGGCGCGACCGGCATGGCCGGTCTCTTCCTTCGTCGAGACGGAGTTCCTAACTATGTTCCGATGCTTATCTGTGACCATGTGGCTGGCGAAATTGCTGCCGGGTCTATCCTTGCAGCCCTTGTAGAACGTAAAGTCAGCGGAAATGGCTGCAGTATTGAAGTTCCCATGTTTGAAACGATGGCAGCGTTTGTGCTGCAAGAGCATCTTGCGCAACAAAGCTTTGATCCGCCCTTAGGCCCACCCGGAGATCTTCGTCTGCTGAGTCCTCACAATCGACCCGTAAAAACCTCCGATGGTTGGATATCGTTCACCGTGAATACAGATGTGCAAGTTCGTGCATTTCTAACCGTCTCAGGAAGAACAGAATTCCTTGAAGATGATCGATTTAATTCAGTTGCGGCTCGAGCAAAAAATGTAAAAGAGTGGTTTGAAATAAGAGGAAAACCGTTAACTGATAAGTCAACGGATGAATGGCTTGAGCTATTTCAAAACGCCGACATTGCGGCTCAGCCTTGTCACACATTAGAAACACTCCAGCATGACCGACATCTCAAAGCTGTTGAATTAATCCGACACGAACAGCATCCTACTGAAGGAAAAACTGCCGCCATCCGATCCTCCATCAGGGTGGATGATGCCTATCTAAATCTACGAGAATCTACGCAACCTAAAGGTTGGGAAACAAAGGAATTACTCAAAGAGATTGGCTTTAAAGAAGATGAGGTTGAAGCAATGTTAGCCACAGGCATTGCGGTCAGTGCTCGACATTGATACAGCTGCGTGGGCAGATAAACGAATCTCGCAATGAAAATTTACTATGAATTAAATAGCACTTTAAGCAATAAATACTAAGGCTAGAGCAAAAATAACCTTTAAATTGACTCTGTAGACGGTTTTATTTTATCAGCCAACTCTACCACCTCCAGATATTTGCAAATGAAAAAATCCAGCAAACTTACCGTTTGCTGGATTTCAATTCAAGTCAGTTGACGATTTCAGGCTTTTTTGAGAATTTGTTCACAAACATAATGCGATAGTGCGTAAACAGTTTCGGATGGGTTGTATCCAATTGACGTTGGCAGCAAACTCGCGTCGACCACAAAAAGATTCTTAACGTCGTGAGTTTCACCGTACGGATTCACGACTGATTTCTTCGGATCGCGCCCCATGCGGCAAGTACCCTGTGGATGGAATGATGTGTACTTGTACCTTGCGGGTTCGTTTTTCAAAGCTCCAATTACCTTATCCACATCTTCAACACGATCAATGCTAGAAATGTGTGAGGTCGGCAGGTACAGCTTTTTGGCTCCCGAGGCGAATAGGATTTGCGCTGTCGCAATCAATCCTTTCTTCATGGCCTCGAAATCCTCATCATCAACGGAATATATGATTTCCTTCTGGCCATTCTTCCACTTGACCTCACCGACATTTTTGTCATGAATAAGACTGATGAGTCTAATGGTATTTTTGTACCCTGTCATATAGGCAACATAGGGCTTGCCAGTGCCAGGCTCTGCAGAAAAACTAGCCTCGACTGGCTCCTGAATTGCATTGAGCAAGATATACCCTCCCTTTTCCGGAAGGGTGTTTTGATCCATATATAGGGAATGGGTTGCACCGTGGAAATCGTTGACTTCGTAAGGAAATTCCGCGGTGACTGATATCGACGGATGACACGCAAAATTCTTACCGACTTGTCCACTGCTGTTGGCTAGGCCGCTCTTTTGCAGCAAAAGCGGCGTTTGAATAGGCCCAGCGGCCATGATAACCATTGCAGCCTCAACCAGAACATCCGCCTTCTTCTGCCCCGTTGCAGGATCAATAATTTCAGCTCGCACACCAGAGGCTTTGCCGTCGCTAGATAGTACTTCAGTAACACGGGTGTCTGCATAGATGGTAGCCCCATGCGCAACTGCCCAAGGTAAGTAAGTCACAAGCATGGATTGTTTACGATCAGAGGTACAACCACTGAAGCAAAAACCCGTGATAGCGCAATCCTTAATGTTGCGTCGGGCTTTACCTAAAGGGAAACCAGCCTTTTTCATACCGATAGCAATCAATTCTGCACCCACACTTGTTTCGTTAGGCTTAACTGTACTTATGTGTAAGTTGCGTTCAATCTTTTCAAAGATAGGTTTCATCTTTGCGGAAGTTAGATTTGTCAATCCGAATTCTTTACCCCACTTCTTAAAGTAATAATCGGGCGTACGAAAACACAAGGCAGCATTCACCACTGTGGAACCTCCGACACAAGCACCTTGTAATATGGCGATGTCGCCGTTGGTGTTGCTCTGACCACCGTGATCTTGATACAACGTCCCCATGGCCACAGCGAGCATTTCTGGAAACTTCTCGGATGGAACATAAGGTCCAGCTTCTAAGACGATAACTTTTTTCCCAGCTTTGGCTAACTCGTACGCAGCGATGGCACCACCAGCACCAGAACCGATGACGACTGCATCAGCTTTAAGTGTCAAGCGACTGTCTTTCACATCGGAGGCTTGAGTGACCTTAAGTCCTTGCTTTTGAATTTTAATGACTTGTTTGTTCATGATGTATTTAAACCATTTCTTAATTATTTAGTGGGAAGCGGTGCATTGCCCAGCGATTTCAACCCGTTTTTCTTAGTAATGGGGCCGTCATAGCCTAATGGTGCCCACGATTCAGGGTTTGCCCAGTACGATAACTGAATCAATTTTTTCAACCCCATTGCAAGTGCGCGATGTGGCACCTCAGTAGAGTCACCCCATTCATCCATAAATTTCGTTGCTTGAGCTGAATCTAAATCCACAAATTTTTTCCCTAATTTCGCCTTTGGACCCTCGTTAAAATAATCCAACCCCCCTTTGAGTCCAGCCAAAATGTGGGGCTCCATCGTTCCCAAAAGGGCGCCATCTAAAGTTTGCAGTAGAACATCTGTTTTCCATGGCGCTAAGACACTACCCTCGACAGGCAATACGACCTGAGCAATCCGAAGAAAGATATTTGATTGCGCAGCATTGATGCTCTTTAGTTCAGCTGCATGTGCCCTCCGAATACCGCCAAGTCCAACCATGACAACGGCAGCACTAGCGGACTTCAGGAAATCACGTCGCTGTAATCGCCCGATGATTGACAATGCATCAGCAAGTGAGTTTTGATTATTTAAAACCATATATTTTTTCTCCTGTGTTTAGATTTAAAAAGGATAGACAATCGGTTTATCCATGACACTGACCCATTGACTTTGGGTAAACTCTTCTATGTTCGCAGGGCCGCCAAAACGCCCACCGTTACCTGACGCTCCCATGCCTCCAAAGGGAACTTGAAATTCGTTATTTACTGTCTGGTCGTTGATGTGGATCATCCCTGTGTGCAAACGATTTGCAACAGACATTGCACGCGTGATGTTGGCACTGTGAATCGCAGCAGCAAGACCGTAGGAAGAGGCATTCAATAGCTCTACAGCCTCGTCTTCATTATCAAACACGGTAATCGGTGCTACTGGGCCAAAAATTTCTTCTGTAAAAGCTGGCATATTTCTAGTCACCCCGGTCATGACTGTGGGACGATAAAACAGTCCCTCACGTGTACCACCCGTCAACAGCGTCGCCCCCATCTCGACGGTGCGATCAACGATGACTTTGATCCGATTACATTGTTTTTGATTGATGATAGGACCTAGGTGAACTTGTCCTACATGAGGGTCACCAACATGTAGCGCTTCAGCTCGTTTCGCTAATTTTTCAGCATACGCCTGAGCCACACTTCGTTGCACCAAATGCCGACCTGCTTGCATACATATTTGGCCCTGATGAAGAAATGCACCCCAGGCACCATTAGAGCTAGCTGCATCCAAGTCAGCGTCATCGAGTACAACAATGGCATTATTGCCACCAAGTTCTAAAGCCACTTTCTTTAGCAGACTTCCACAGGTTGCTCCAATAGTTTTGCCGACGGCGGTCGATCCTGTGAATGAAATCATTTCCACTTTGGCATGGCGAACCACAGCATCACCGGTTTCTGGCCCGCCGGGCAAAACGTGCAACACACCATCAGGTAAACCAGCATCTGCGAATATCTGCGCAATCAATTGCCCGCCCGTAACGGCGGCTTGCACATCTGGCTTTAGCAATACTGCGTTGCCGAGTGCGAGCGCCGGAGCCACAGACCGCATTGCCAAAAGCAATGGGAAATTCCATGGTGCGATCACGCCAACGGTACCGATGGGGATACGTCGCCACATGTTGGTTCTCCCAGGCATTGAAGATGGATACAGCTGACCATTGGACTGCATGGGCAGAGCAGCTGCCATCAGCATCTGCTCGTAGGTGGCATGCAACTCCCATTCGGCTTTCGGTCCAATTGAACCGCATTCTCGAATGTTCCAAGTATTGATCTCAGCGGCGCGTTCTTTCAATAGTCGCGCAGCTTCTCGCATGATTGCTGCACGCTGATCAAAAGGCGTATCTGCCCATGCTTTGCGCACCATAAAAGCACTAGACGCAGCACGATCAACATCGGTTGCATTCGCTAAACCCGTGCTTCCTAACACAGCACCTGTTGCTGGCTCGTTAACGTTTTGACTTCCACCAAGCGCATCATTCCATCCATTGCTAAAAATCTTGCCAGACCATACGGCTTTCGTTGCTAACGTCATAAATTTTTCTCCAAAATATCAAATAAATCTGTCCGGTGAATATCACCTACGTCTAACTTTGCAAATCCAGTGCCAACCCACAAAATCCATGAAATAAACTGCCATTCATCAGGGTTATCACCAGTTTTAGCTATCGAAACATGCACTAAACTGCATTAATGCTTGCCGTAACAGCTCAAATTCGTCTCAGCTTGAGATCAAACTTCTTTCATTGAGACGATTTTTCTCACTATTTCGTAGCTGACTGAGATTTTTTATGCAACCCTTACCTCAAAAACAGTCGATAGAAACCGCTAAGCTCATCACCTATGCTCCGGATCTAATTTGGAAGGCTCGGCAAAAATATTTTGACAATGGAATGCTGCCCTCTAATTTACTAAGTGACTCAGTCCTACAATCATGGGAGAGATGTCGACAATCGGGGAAAAGTCCCAACGAGCACGTGGAATTCGATCCAGTCGACAAAAGTAAACTCGCATTCTTGTTTGAATCAGAAAACAATTGGCTTGAAATAGCAAAGATTGAGCTATTACAACTGTCCAAAGCTATTTCTGACGCT
>JAAFJF010000013.1 GCA_013298815.1 Polaromonas sp.
CTTTAAATAAGATAAATGACTTTTTCGGACAGATTTTTGTAAGTTTGTTGAATCCAAACTCTAAGTAACTAAGGGTTTCCACTTGTTTACTTTAAATTCCAGCTATAATCGTGGGCTTAGGTGTAAGAAACTCGAGTATTTTTCATCTAAAGTTGAAGCACTCGCTTTTGACGCGATGGGTTGTTTATCAGTTTGTTAAGCAGCTCGTTGTAGAGAGGGTTGGCGTTTTGACAATTTCCGGAAATTGTTTTCTCTTATTTATTTAATTATTAAGGACTCTCTCATGAACAAGTCAATCGTTATCGCAGCTGTTATCGCTGCTGCTGCTCTCGCTGCTTGCGGTAAAAAAGAAGAAGCCAAAGTTGAAGCACCTGCTGCTCCAGCTGCCGCTGTAGTTGCTCCAGTTGTTGAAGCTGCTAAAGATGCTGCTAAAGACGCAGGCGCTGCTGCTGCAGGCGCTGCTGCTGACGCATCTAAAGCTGCTGCTGGCGCTGCTGCCGACACAGCTAAAGACGCTGCTGCTACTGCCGCTGGCGCTGCTAAAGACGCTGCTGGTGCTGCTGCAACTGCTGCTGTTGACGCTGCTAAAGCTGCTGGCGCAAAAGCTGCAGACGCTGCTAAGAAGTAATACTTCTATAGATATACGATTCACTCTCGGGTGAATCAACTTGTCTATAAAAAAGCCGCTCATCGAAAGATGCAGCGGTTTTTTTACGCCTGTAATACTTATCTACACCGTCATCCAAGGCGTACCTGTTTCAGGGCACGCAGCAAAAATATCAGCGGGTAAACAGCCTATCACATCAGCCAAAGCGCTTTGAGCTAGCGACGGGTGGTTGTTTTGCTGGCTTAAATGCGCCGCGCTGACATGACGCAGATTGTCGTGCATGACGGCTGACAAAAGATCAGCCGCTTGCGTGTTGGACAAATGCCCGAAATCGCCCCCAACCCTCGCTTTTAAAAACGCTGGGTATTTAGAGTTGCTCAGCATATCTTCGTCGTGGTTGCTCTCTAACAGAAGGGCGTTACATCCAGCGATGCTGTCGATCACATGGCGGCTGGCATGGCCTAGGTCAGTCAAAATGCCGAGTTTGACATCGCCATCGCTACAAGTAAGTTGCAAAGGTTCACGCGCATCGTGAGGCACAGTGAAGGGCTTGATCTGCAAATCACCAACTTCAAAGATAGACATGTCTGAGGCAATGCGCACCAAAGCTTCAAAACCTGGCACGAGCTGCGAATGTGTGGGCTGCTTGGCGCGTAGTTTCAGCTGCATATCCTGCAAAGCAGCATGTGTGCCGCTACTGGCCCACACCGGAATGTTGTAACGCGATGCTAGTTGAGTGACGCAGCCAATGTGGTCGCTGTGCTCATGCGTGATGAAGATGGCGTCAATGTCAGACGGCAGCACCTCGGCAACAGAGAGCAGCTCAAGCAAACGGGAAAGCCGCATGCCACAGTCTACTAAAACACGATTTGGTTTTGTGCTGTGTTTACTGCTGACTTCTACCAGAGTGGCATTTCCCGTGCTGCCACTGCTTAGATTTTTGTAGCGAAGCATGTTTGAATAGTTTTAAAAACTATTCAAACTATTTCAAATCGTCAGCCAACACTTTGAGAATGTTTTGTGTGTCTTTGGCAGGCGCTGCACCACCCGTTGCGTTTTGCACGGTAACAGTGGTTTGCGTTGCATTGCTGTTTTTAACCAAAATGCGGTATTTCAAGACGGGTGTGTTTGTGTCGCTGCTGAGGTTCAACAGTTTGGCTAAAAAACCTTTTTCTTTCAAATCAGGATTCAGCTCAACATACCGCACAAAGTAAATACCTTGCGCACGATCACGGTCTTCAACTGTAAAGCCTGTGCGGTCTAAAGCTAAGCCCACACGACGCCAAGCTCTGTCAAAAGCTTCGCTGACCTGAATCACGCTTTGACCGTTATCTGTCGTGATTTTGGATGTTTGAACCACCGGTACTGACGCAGCAACCTTTTTGGATTGCTCCTCAGAAACACCCATCTTCACCATCATACGGCGCAAAAATTCGGCTTCTAATTCTGGGTCAGGTGCTCGTGGCTCCCACACGGTGGTGCCTGAACTGCCAGTTACATATTTTTCAACCATGCCGCGGTGGCTGACATAAATCTCAGTACCGCCGGAGTTGTTTAACTCAATGCGGGTACGGAACTTGTCGCGCTCACCCGTTGAATAAATCGAATCGAGCAATTTGCCTAAGCTGGCGCGGATGAAGTCCTGCGGTAATTTGGCGCGGTTCTCAGCCCAATCGGTCTCAATAAAGCCCAAACCTTGCTCATCCGTCGCCAGTAAAAAACCGTTATCGGTCCAAAAATCTCGCAAAACCGGAAAAACTTTGTCAGGAGCGCGTTTGACGACCAACCAACGCTGGTTGCCCGCGCGTTCAATGCTCACATCGCCCAAAGTCAGCGGCGCAGTGGGTATGCTAGTTTGTGTACCTTTGCCCGCTTCAAACCCGCTGGCGGAGTTGCTGTTGGCAGGCAGTTGGTAGCGGTTGTCACGGCTAAGTTGAACTAAATCGGGTGGAATTTCTAAAGAATTACCTTTTTGAACGCTTTTGTAATTGATTTTGTCTTCTTCAATCACCGCACAAGCACCCAAGCCAAAAGCGCAGATAAATGCAGACGCCATGGCCAAGCTGAGTGTGCGTTGTAAACGGTTCAATTTAACTTTTTGGTTCACTCTTAAATCTTTCAAAATATGTTCTGTTCAGCGCTTTAAGACTTAGGCTTTATGCCTTAGCCTTCATGCTAACAATCCAGCTTCACGCATGGCAACTTCAACGGCGGCTTGGCCAGCAGCGGTTAATTCCGTCAACGGCAAGCGGATGGCAGGGCCGCACAAGCCCAAGCGCTTCATCGCCCACTTTACAGCAATTGGGTTGCCCTCAATACCCATGGCTTTGTGCAGGCTCAGCAGTTTGAACTGAATCGCCATCGCTGCTTTGATATTACCCGCTACAGCGGCTACGCACAGTTCATGCAAGAGTTTGGGCGCAATGTTTGCTGTCACGCTGATGTTGCCTTGGCCGCCGCATAGCATCATCGCCACAGCGGTTGGGTCATCGCCTGAATAGATGGCAAAATCTTTATTGAGTTCCGCTTTCAAAGCCTGCGCCCCTTTGATCAACCACTGTGCTTTGTCAATGTTGCCGCTGGCTTCTTTGATACCCACAATGCCGTCCACGCGCGCTAGACGCAAGGTTGTTTCAACAGACATATCAGCTACCGTGCGGCCGGGCACGTTGTATAACACCATAGGTAGCGTCACAGCTTCAGCAATCGCTTTGAAATGCATGTATTGGCCCTCTTGCGTCGGGCGGTTGTAGTAGGGTACGACTTGCAGTTGGCAGTCAGCACCTACTTGTTTGGCGTATTTGGCTAATTCGATGGCTTCAGCCGTTGAATTCGCACCGCAGCCGGCCATGATTGGCACGTGTTTGCCACCGCGCACGGTTGGGTTAGCTGCAGCGTAGCGCTTAGATTCTTCAACCGACACTCGAATGATTTCGCAGTGCTCTTTCACGGTGACGGTTGGGGATTCACCCGTAGTACCAACCACACCGATGCAGTCTGTTCCCTCAGTGATGTGCCAATCAATCAGCTTGCGCAGTGCAGGGTAGTCAACGCTGCCGTCTAAATTCATAGGTGTGGCCAGCGCCACGATGCTTCCGGTGATGGTTGTCATAGAGGGTAAAGTAAAAGTGAAATTTAATCTGGTAATTACCGCATTCTACCTAGAGAATCTGACCTTAGAAGTAAAGCTGAAGCAAAGCTAAAAACAACACGTAAAGCGGTTTAAAAACACAACCAAATTTGATTAGCTAAATCCACCATAAACTCTGGTCGAATGTACGCCATGAACACTGCACCCAAAGCAAAGCCTACAGAAGTCCAAACGAACAGCTGTTTTGCTATAGTCGGAAAAAGCTTCATATTAAGCTGGTTTTAACTGCGAGCGCGGCACTGCCGATTCTTTGACTGGCAGATTAATCAAACCACCAAACACGCCCAGCGCAATGATGATGTACCACATCACGTCATAACTCTTGTTCGCATCAAATATCACCGCACCCATCCACGCGCCTAAGAACGAGCCAATTTGGTGGCTGAAAAACACAAAACCGCTGAGCATGGACAAATGCTGAATTCCAAATATCTGCGCAACTAAAGCATTGGTGGGTGGCACGGTCGATAACCACAATAAACCCATCACACTAGCAAATATATAAACACTCATCGGTGTTAATGGCGCGAGTATGAAGAGGGTGACTGAAACCGCTCTCGCAAAGTAAATGAAAGACAATATTTTGCGTTTTGCAAGCTTTTGACCTAACGAGCCGGCAATATAAGTGCCGAAAACATTGAACAAACCCACCAAAGCCAGCGCATAGCTGGCAACTTGGGGCGACAAGCCTTTGTCTTTCAAATAGCTGGGCAAATGTACGCCAATGAAGACAACTTGGAAACCGCACACAAAATAGCCCGCCATCAAGAGCTGAAAACTGGGGTAATTGAAGGCTTCTTTGAGAGCTTCCACGATGGTTTGGTCACGTTTGGCGGGCAGAGAGCCGCTGCTAAAAGCGTGCTCACGTAGCCCAAACGAGAGCGGAATCATCAGCAATGTGGCAAAACCTAGCATCACCAGCGCTTGCTGCCAGCCAAAGCTGCTGATTAGAAAGCCTTCTGTCGGCACCATCAAAAACTGTCCGAAAGAGCCCGCGGCAGCCGCGACGCCCATCGCCCAGCTGCGCTTTTCTGCCGGCACGTTGCGGCCAATCACACCGTAAATCACAGCATAAGTCGTGCCCGCTTGCGCTGCGCCTATCAACACCCCGGCGGATAGGGCAAATAAAAACGGTGTGGCAGCATACGCCATCCCAAACAAACCGAGGGCATACAAAAGCGCACCGCCAATAATAACTTTGAACGCCCCCAGCTTATCTGCCAGCATGCCCGCTGCAATACCTGCGACGCCCCAAGAGAGGTTTTGAATCGCAATGGCGAAGGCGAAATTCTCCCGCGTCCAGCTATATTGAGAAGTAATAGGCTGCAGCCACAAGCCAAAGCCGTGTCGAATGCCCATAGCCAGTGTGACGATGGCTGCGCCACAAATCAAAACTTGGGAGAGACTAAGGGGTTGGTTGGTTTCTGATGATGTCGTCATAGGTCTTGAGTTTAGCGGTATGTGCTACGACATGCAGTCAGTGCCTCAATTTTGATTAAATCTTTGCTATACTGATTATTTGTACAGTAAACATTTGCAACCGTCTACAATGTAAGGCTATGGCTACGAAATCACCCTCCACACCAGCTGAATATTCCGAAAGCTCGATCCGTGTCTTGAAAGGCCTGGAGCCGGTCAAACAGCGCCCCGGCATGTACACGCGCACCGACAACCCGCTGCACGTTATCCAAGAAGTGCTGGACAACTCGGCAGACGAGGCGCTGGCGGGGCATGGCAAAAAGATAAAAGTGACATTGCACAGCGATGGTTCGGTCAGCATTGAAGACGATGGTCGCGGTATCCCGTTTGGTATGCACCCCACAGAAAACGCACCGGTGATTGAGCTGGTGTTCACCCAACTGCATGCGGGCGGCAAGTTTGACAAGGGCAAGGGCGGCGCTTACAGCTTCTCTGGGGGCTTGCACGGCGTGGGCGTCAGCGTCACCAACGCATTGGCGAAACGCTTAGAAGCCACCAGCTACCGCGAAGGTTCGGTTGCGAAGTTGGTATTTGCGGCGGGTGACGTGATCGAGCCCTTAGAAATCCGCAAAACGGGCGATGGTGACCGCAAAACTGGCACCACGGTGCGGGTCTGGATTGACCCCAAGTACTTCGAAACCGCTGTGCTGCCGATGAACGAGCTGACGCATTTGCTGCGCAGCAAAGCAGTGCTGATGCCAGGCGTGACCGTCACTTTGGTGAACGAGAAGTCCAAAGAAACTCAAAACTGGCAATACAAAGGCGGTTTGCGCGATTATTTGATGCAAACCTTGACGGCTGACCCCGTGATTCCACTGTTTGAAGAAGAGGGCTTTGCCGACGCCGCGAGTGAAAGCTTTGCCGAAGGCGAGGGCGCGCAATGGTGCGTGGCTTTCACCGAAGACGGTGCGCCAGTGCGCGAAAGCTACGTTAATTTGATTCCCACCAGTGCCGGCGGCACGCACGAAAGCGGGCTGCGCGATGGTTTGTTTACCGCTGTGAAAAGCTTCATCGATTTGCACAGCTTGTTGCCCAAGGGCGTGAAGTTGATGCCTGAAGACGTCTTCGCCCGCGCCAGCTACGTGTTGTCCGCCAAGGTGCTAGACCCGCAGTTTCAGGGGCAAATCAAAGAGCGGCTGAACTCGCGTGATGCTGTGCGTTTGGTATCGGGTTTTGTACGCCCAAGTTTAGAGCTGTGGCTGAACCAGCACGTAGATTACGGTAAAAAGCTGGCGGAACTCGCCATCAAAGCTGCCCAAACCCGTCAAAAAGCAGGCCAAAAAGTCGAAAAACGCAAAGGTTCTGGCGTGGCGGTGCTGCCAGGCAAATTGACCGACTGCGAAAGCCGCGATATTGCGTACAACGAAGTCTTTTTGGTCGAGGGCGACTCCGCCGGCGGTAGCGCCAAAATGGGCAGAGACAAAGAAACCCAAGCGATTTTGCCGCTGCGGGGCAAGATTTTGAACACTTGGGAGGTCGAGCGCGACCGCTTGTTTGCCAATACCGAGATTCACGATATTTCTGTGGCCATCGGCGTTGACCCGCATGGCCCTAACGATTCGCCTGATTTGAGCGGCCTGCGCTACGGTAAAGTTTGCATTTTGAGCGATGCGGACGTGGACGGCTCGCACATCCAAGTGTTGCTGTTGACTTTGTTTTTCCGCCACTTCCCTAAATTAATTGAAACTGGGCATATTTATGTGGCGCGACCACCCTTGTTCCGTGTAGATGCGCCAGCGCGGGGTAAAAAACCGGCTTCTAAAGTTTATGCCTTGGATGCTGGCGAGCTGGAAGCAATTCTGGATAAACTGCGCAAAGATAACGTGAAAGAAGGTAGTTGGACGATCAGCCGCTTCAAAGGTTTGGGCGAGATGAACGCCGAACAACTGTGGGACACCACCCTGAACCCCGACACCCGCCGCCTCTTACCCGTGGAGCTGGGTAAACTGGACTTCAAAGCCACGGAAGACCTGATCACCAAGCTGATGGGTAAAGGCGAAGCTTCCAGCCGGCGCGAGCTAATGGAGCTCCATGGCGACTCCGTCGAAGTGGATATTTAAAAAGACTATGCAAACTGTTATTTTTCATAAAATAGCGCAATTTTTAGATGGAATATGGCTTAATCCATCGTTTTTACTGCCTATGTTGCTATTATTTTCGCAGCAAACGGCATATGCTGATGTCTACGGATTCATCGATGACAAAGGTGTGGCGCATTTTGCAGCTGAGCGAGTTGATGCACGCTATGAGTTGTTTTTTAAAGGTGGCGAGAGTTTTGATACTCAGCAAGGTGTCGCTTCAAAAAATGCAATAAGCGGCATTGCAGCTGGTCAATCAACGTCTGAAAGCAGTGCCAGCCTAGCTGCCAAAGACAAAGCTAATTCCAAAATTCAAGCTTATTTTGACGTATCACCCAGCTTTAAAGCCGTTCGCCATCACATGCGCGATGCGGCAAAAACTCACCGAATTGATTTTGAGCTGTTGCAAGCGCTCATCGTCGCGGAATCGGGTTTTGATCCGCTTGCTGTCTCGCCCAAAGGTGCGATTGGTTTGATGCAGCTGATGCCAGACACGGCCAAACGCTTTGGCGTTAATGCGGATAAAAAGAGCAGCGTTGAACAAAAACTGCGCGACCCGAAAACCAATATCAACGCCGGCGCTAAGTATTTGCGTATGTTGATCAATATGTTTCCAGGTCAAATGGAGCTGGCGATTGCTTCTTACAATGCGGGCGAGGGTGCTGTTCAAAAATACGGCAACAAAATTCCACCTTACAAAGAAACGCAGAATTACGTCAAAACTGTGACGCAAACCTATTTGGCACTCAAACCACCTGTGGTCATCGCCAGCCTTCGAAACGCTGCAGCTGCAGAAAACGGCCCGACTCGTGTTCGCATGCAGATGGGTGGTGCTACTTTGGGTGGCGCGATAGGCAGAGGTAATATGGTCACCCCACTGGCATCTGCTGACGCCGCTACGCTTCAAAATTAACGTCCATAAAAATAACACCTTCGTCCACATAGTTTCATGACCGACCCGACTCAACTTGACCTCACTGCCGATCAGCCACCCGAGCCACCAGAACCAAACACAGATCAAAGCGTAGAACTCAATCTTGCCAACTACGCTCAGCAAGCGTATTTGGAATACGCCCTCAGCGTCGTCAAAGGTCGCGCTTTGCCTGACGTGTGCGATGGTCAAAAGCCAGTTCAACGCCGCATTTTGTATTCCATGGCGCGCATGGGCTTGGGCTACGGTGGAGCCAACGGCAATGTAGGCGCAAAACCGGTCAAATCCGCCCGCGTGGTGGGTGACGTTTTGGGTAAGTACCACCCGCACGGCGACTCTGCCGCCTACGACGCCATGGTGCGCATGGCGCAAGACTTTTCGCAGCGTTACCCGCTGGTCGATGGTCAAGGTAATTTCGGTTCACGCGACGGCGACGGCGCAGCCGCGATGCGCTACACCGAAGCGCGTTTGGCCAAAATCACCAGCTTGCTGATGGACGAAATCGACCAAGGCACGGTAGATTTCATCCCCAATTACGATGGTTCTGAGTCCGAGCCCAGCCAATTGCCTGCGCGTTTGCCGTTCACCTTGCTGAACGGCGCTAGCGGCATCGCCGTCGGTTTGGCGACAGAAATCCCCAGCCACAACTTGCGCGAAATCGCCGATGCTTGCGTCGCCTTGATCAAAACGCCTAAGCTGAGCGACGACGAGTTATTCGCCATCGTGCCAGGTCCAGATTACCCAGGCGGCGGGCAAATCATCAGCAGCGCTGCCGATATTGCAGACGCTTACCGCACAGGCCGTGGCTCGCTCAAAGTGCGCGCCCGCTGGAAGATTGAAGAGCTGGCGCGTGGCCAGTGGCAATTGGTGGTGACGGAGCTGCCCATTGGCGTGAGCACCCAAAAAGTACTGGAAGAGATTGAAGAAATCACCAACCCCAAGGTCAAAACTGGCAAAAAAGCGCTGAGTTTGGACCAAACCAACCTCAAAGCCAGCGTGCTGGCGGTGTTGGACGTCGTGCGTGATGAGTCCAACAAAGACGCGGCGGTGCGCCTCGTTTTCGAGCCCAAAACCAGCAAAATTGAGCAGCAAGAGCTTATTACCGCGTTGCTGGCTCACACGTCGTTGGAAACCTCGTCATCCATCAACCTCACCATGATTGGTTTGGATGGTCGCCCGACGCTTAAATCGATGCGCCAAATGCTGAACGAGTGGATTGAGTTCCGCCACCAAACCATTGGTAAACGCTCGCAGCACAAGCTGGACAAGGTGCTGGATCGCATCCATATCTTGGAAGGCCGCGCCCTCGTTTTGCTGAATATCGACGAAGTGATTGCGATTATTCGGGAGTCCGACGAGCCGAAAGCCGCGTTGATCGCCCGTTTCAACTTGTCAGACCGCCAAGCGGATGATATTTTGGACATTCGCCTGCGTCAATTGGCGCGTTTGGAAGCCATCAAAATCGAGCAAGAACTGGCTGAGCTGCGCACCGAGCAAGGCAAACTAGAAGAGATTTTGGGCAGCCCAGCGGCATTGCGCCGCTTGATGATCAAAGAAATCGAGACGGATGCCAAGCAATTTGCCGACGAGCGCCGCACGTTGATTCAAACCGAGAAAAAATCCGTTGTCGAGGTCAAGATCGTCGATGAGGCGGTCACGGTTGTCGTCAGCGCCATGGGTTGGGTTCGCGCCCGCACAGCGCATGGGCACGAATCGTCCAGCTTCGCCTTCAAAGCGGGCGACGATTTGTATGGCACGTTTGAATGCCGCACGGTGGATACCTTGTTGGCTTTCGGTGGCAACGGCCGCGTTTACTCCGTGCCCGTCGCCATGCTGCCCGGTGCGCGGGGCGATGGTCAGCCCGTCACGACACTGATTGAGCTGGAATCCGGCACCAAACTCGTCCACTACTTCGCCGGCCCAGCCAGCGCCAGTTTGTTGCTATCAAGTTCTGCGGGTTACGGCTTTTTAGCGACTGTGGAGAGCATGACATCGCGTCTCAAAGCTGGCAAAGCCTTTGTCACCTGTAATGAAGGCGAGTCTTTGAACCGCCCATCTCTGGCTACTAATTCTGCTGCCGTACCGCCATTCGCCGCCACGCACGTGGCCTGCGCATCGGCAGGCGGTCGTATATTAACTTTTGAAATCAATGACTTGAAAGCCATGACCAACGGCGGCAGGGGGCTGATGTTGATTGATTTGGAAGCCAAAGACACCCTAGCCGGCGCGGCAGCGTACACCCGCAGCATCAATATCAAAGGCATAGGCCGAGGCGGTAAACCCCGCGAAGAAACTCTAGAAATCCGCAGCCTAAACAACGCCCGCGCCGCCCGCGCCCGCAAAGGCAAAGCCGCAGATTTAGGGTTCAAGCCGACGGATGTTATACGTGTTGAGTAATGGGTTGAATAATTTGCTCAAATATGCCTCTAGCCAGCGTATTTACTGCCTAAGTAGCTATTAAATTCATAGTGAATTTAGATAATTTAGCGCGCTTATCAATCTATGACATTCATTGAAACGGTTGTTGCTACATGGAAAGAGCTGTCTGACTCAGCTGTTCAAAGCACTATCAAACGCTCTGCAGACGGCTCAAGGCTAACCATTGAGGTTACGACCAAACAATACGCTGCCACGATTGAAGCTTGGGAGCAGGCTTACAGCATGGACATCACAGCCGTTGAAATGATATCGAATACTGGCGTTCTTTTGTCTGCTGGTGAATGCACATCGCTAGACGAGATGAAAGAGCGCATCACGTTGTTGTGTGAGATGCTTTCTAAAGACTAATTTGCAGTTATCCTTTCCTGCATGAATCCCATCAACCAATCGTTCACAACCGCTTTTTCGCTCATCGCCTCAGGCGATGGCGCTTTGTGGTCTATCGTTGGGCGGTCGCTGTGGGTGAGCAGTGTGGCGACGGTTTTGGCGAGTGGGCTGGGTATTTTGCTGGGGGCTTGGCTGGCAGTGGCGCGGTTTCAGGGGCGTGGCGTGGTGCTGGCTCTGCTGAATACGATGTTGGCTATTCCATCTGTGGTGGTGGGTTTGCTGGTGTATTTGATGCTGTCGCGGTCTGGGCCACTGGGGTATTTGGGGTGGTTGTTCAGCGTCAAAGCCATGGTTTTGGCGCAGGCGCTGCTGGTTTTGCCGATTGTGGCGGCGTTGACGCGGCAGTTGGTGGAAGATGCAGACGCGCTGCATGGCGAGCAGTTGCAATCTATGGGCGCTGGCAGCTTTATGCGCGGCGCGTTGCATGTGTGGGACGAGCGCTTTGCTGTGCTGATGGTGCTGCTGGCCGCCTTTGGCCGTGCCATTGCCGAGGTGGGCGCGGTGATGGTGGTGGGCGGCAATATTGAAGGATTCACTCGGGTGATGACGACGGCGATTGCGCTGGAAACCAGCAAGGGCGACTTGCCGCTGGCGCTGGGCTTGGGCTTGGTGCTGCTGGCGGTGGTGCTGTTGCTAAATGCACTGGTGGTTGGGGTGAGGGTAGTCTCGGGAGGGTCGGCAAGTGATGCGTCTAAAGGTATTCGGATATGACTATTCAGACGACTCAGACCGCAAAAACACCGGCTTTATTCGACCTCCGAGCCGTTTCGGTGAGATTTGGGCAGCTCGAAGCCTTAAAAAGTGTCGATTTGCAGATCTTTCAAGGTCAGCGTGTGGCGTTGATTGGCTCAAATGGCAGCGGTAAAAGCACGTTACTGCGGGTGTTGAATGGTTTGATTTCTCCAAAAAATAATCAAAAATCAGGGCAACGATCGGGATCAATGCAAACAGACGCTCATCTGCGTCAAGCCATGCTGTTTCAGCGGCCACACATGCTGCGTATGAGCGTACAAGCCAACGTGGCTATGGGTTTGTGGTTAGCAGGTATGCGCTGGGCAGATGCTAAAACGCAGGCTTTGGTGGGTTTATCGAGGGTTGGGCTTAAAAATGAGGCCTTGCGATCTGCGAAAACGCTGTCGCAGGGCCAGCAGCAGCGGGTGGGTCTTGCGCGGGCTTGGGTGTGTTTGTCAGATCCAGCGTTGCAAAATGTGCTGCTACTCGATGAACCCACCGCCAGCATGGATCCACACGCCAAGCGCGAGGTGGAGGCGCTGATGCATGACTTTGCCGCACAAAACATGACGCTGGTATTTTCAAGTCACAACCTAGGCCAAGTCAAACGGCTTGCGACGCATGTGGCGTACTTGGAACACGGCAAGCTGCTGGCCTACTTGCCAGTGCTTGATTTTTTTGATTCAGACAAGTTGCACGCCGTGTCGCCAGCGGCAGATGCGTTTCTGAAGGGTGAAACAACTTAGAATGGTGTTTTTACCGTCAAAATAGGCATCTAGCCGGCGTAATCATTGCCTGAGTAGCTCTTAAAAATATAGCAATTTATGAGTGCCGTCTCACTGTCAATTTTACTAAATTAATTTAAAAATTTGCTAGATTTATCAGGTTTTCCTGACACTAGCTTGCGGTAAAGCGTGGCACGGCTGATGCCTAAATCACGCGCTGCTTGGGCGATGTTGCCTCGGGCTTGGTCGACGGCTTGCTTGATCATTTCGGCTTCAACATCACGTAAGGCATGGCCGGCCTGGGCTGAATCGGTGCGGATGTGCATGTTGGTTCGCTCGTTTTCAGGGCGCAAAGCCAAAGCGATGAGTCGCAAACCTGACCACAGTGGCACTTCAATGGCGGCATGCGAGCGGCGCGAGCTGTCAAACAGCATAGAAAACGGCATGGCAAACAAGTCGCTGGCATGCAAGCTGGCGCTGTTGAGCTGCCCCAATTGCGGCACCATGAACCGCGCGCTTTGGTTAGCTCCCAAAATGCTGCCCTCGCTGTTCAGCGCGATCAGTCCATCGGTGTCTTCACCCAGCGGCTGGCCTGGCCAGTTGATGCGTAGCAGCAAATTGTGCGGTTGTTGTAGTAACAGTGCGTTTTCAATCGTCCGCGCTGTCAGCGAGGTGAGGTGTTTCAGCTCGGGGCGCTCGGGCACCATGATGCCAGTCAAATCTAGCATACCAATGCATTGCCCGTTTGAGCCAAACAGGGGCGAGCCAGCGCAACTAAAAGCGGTGTTGTCGTTGAAAAAATGCTCACCACGGTGCACCCAAACGGGTTGCAGTTCCGTCAAAGCAGCCCCAATAGCGGTTGTGCCGACGGCATGCTCAGACAAATCAACGCCAATGCGGCTGATGAGTCTGGCGCGTTTGTCTGTTTGGTCAATCGAGCCGTTTGCATCAATAACGATACCTTGCGCATTTGTCAAAATAGCGAAATAGTTGGTGTTAGCAATGGCACGCCCGAGCTTGTCCATCAGCGGTTTGGCGGCGCGGATGAGATCGTGGTTTTCCACCTCAACACGGCGTAAATCTTGGCTGCTGATTTGTGCGAATTGCACAGCGGTTTGCGGCTCAAAGCCCTTGGATAAGCAGCGTTTCCATGAACGCTCTATCCAGCTGTCAATATGGTTGCTTTGCAGATATCCACGATCTTCCAGCACGCTGCGCCGCGCAACGGCGATGTGGTTCAACCTTGCATCGATGGGTGTCATAGTTAATTTATAACACAGGACGCTGACTTGATGCCAATGATCGTTAAAGCCAAGGATCCAATCAAATGCAAGCTTGCAGTGAGTAAAGCTAAAGAATATCGCCCTTGGTTTAACATGCCTACGACTTCTGCAGAAAAGCTAGAGAAGGTGGTGAGAGCGCCCAAAAAGCCAGTTACCAAAGCCAAGCGCCACACGGGGTCAAGCTCGGGCATGGCCTGAAACACGGCGACGCAAACACCCACCAGATAGCCGCCAATCAAGTTGGCAGCTAATGTTCCCCAAGGTAAGTTAACTGCGCCATCTGTTAAGTTGCTCTGATTCATCCAAAGCCCTAATTGCCAGCGGGCAAGAGCGCCTGCACTGGCACCGATACAAATTGCGGCGATGGTTAACATGTATGTTTTTTGAGGCTTATGGGTGAATAGTTTGAATTTTACGTGCAATGTTCAGGCAACAAAAAACCCGCTGTACTTTCGTAAAGCGGGTTTTTGAGCGTTGCAGTTTCCTGCAATACATTGCTAAGAATTACTTCTTAGCTGGCTCTGCAGCAGCTGGCTTAGCATCAGCTTTTGCATCTTTAGCAGCTGGCTTAGCGTCTTTTGCAGCTTTAGCTGCTTTTTCGTCAGCTTTTGCTTTGGCAGCAGCTTCTTTCTTGGCTTTAGCTTCGTCGTCTTTGGCTTTCTTAGCGTCTGCCTTGGCTTTAGCATCAGCTTCTTTTTTAGCTTTTGCTTCAGCTTTTGGGTCAGCCTTCATGTCAGCTTTCTTCTCAGCAGCAGCAGGTGCAGCAGCGGCTGGCTTAGCGTCGGCTTTCTTGTCTTCTGCTTTTTTCTCAGTTGTTGCAGCTGGCTTGGCATCTTTAACGTCTTTTGCAGCAGCTGGCTTTTCAGCCGCTTTTGCAGGAGCAGCAGCTGCGCCTTTGAAGCTTGCACCACCAACGGTCAGGCCTTCTGCTGAAAACTTGGCTGCATTGCCTTCGCCCACGCCATTGACGCGTGTGACCAAGTCGTTCCAATCTTTAAAGTTGCCGCCTTTTTTCTTTTCATCCAAAATTTTGGCAGAAATAGCAGGGCCAATGCCTTTGATGGCGTCGAGCTCAGCAGCTGTGGCTTTGTTCACATCAACAGCGGCAAAAGAAACTGCTGCGTACATCATGACCATCACGGCCAGAATTTTTTTCAACATATCAAGACTCCAGTTATAAAAAAGGTTAAAAAGAAACTAACAAAAACATCAAGTTAAAAGCCAACCAGTTAGCTTTTAACGCATTTGGCTGGGCTGGACTATAACGGTACTTTCTTGCGCCCAGTTGACCAAAACTGAAAAAAAGGGCAAAACCACATGGTTTTTGTGTCTTTTGGTCAACTAATCGTGCTTTTGAGGCCAAAAACGAGTTATTTTGCCGCTAATTGCTGGATGTAGGCGCTAACGCCTTGGCTCACATCGGCAAACACATGATCGCAACCGGCAGCGCGCAAAGCGGTCAAATCAGCCTGGGTGTGGCATTGGTATTTGCCAACCAAAGCGGCGGGGAAGGGGATGTACTGAATGCGTTGTTGGCCAACCAATTGCGCTAGAGTTTGAACTTCATCGCTGGAGGTTTTGCTTATCAGGCGATGCATGGTGTTGACGACAGAGACCGCAATGTCATTGAACGGCTGAGCGCGGCCTGTGCCTAAATTGAACAAACCCGCAACCGTGGGGTTGTCATAAAACCAAAGGTTCACGGCGACGACGTCATCGATATACACAAAGTCGCGCTGTTGCATGCCGGCAGCGTAGCCACCGTATTCGCCAAAGAGTTTGACATGGCCGTGCTCTTTGAGTTGGTTGAACTGGTGAAAAGCGACGCTGGCCATGCGGCCTTTGTGCTGCTCACGGTTGCCGTAAACATTGAAGTAGCGAAAGCCGACGACTTGGCTTTTGGCCTTTTCAAACTTGGTGCCTAGCAAATGGCGCAAACGCTGGTCAAACAATAATTTGGAATAGCCATAGACGTTTAGCGGATGCTCGTAGGCGGGCGTTTCTATGAAGGTGTCGCTGCCCCCATAGGTCGCCGCTGAAGATGCGTAGAGCAGCCGTGTGCCCTGTTCTTGGCAAGCATTAAACAGGTCGCAAGACACACGGTAGTTGTTGTCCATCATGTATTGGCCGTTTTGTTCCATGGTGTCGCTGCAAGCGCCTTCATGGAAAACGGCTTCTACTTTGCCGTAAGCGCCTGCAGCGAAGCGTTCGTAAAAAACTTTGGCGTCTACATAATCTGAAATGCTGAGATCAACCAAGTTCAAAAACTTGTCGCCTTGTGTCAAATCGTCCACGGCGATGATGTTGGTGATGCCGCGCGCATTCAAGCCTTTGATGATGTTGGCACCAATGAAGCCTGCAGCGCCGGTTACAACAACACATTGAGCAACACCTTGCGTTTTATTCATCATTTCAATCTTTTTCAAACAATTCTTTGAACGACACGGTTGCCGTGCCAAATTTACCCACCACAATACCGCCCGCTTTGTTGGCGTAGGGCATGGCCTCGCGCAGCGTCAAACCAGCTGCCATCAAGGTTGCGAGGGTGGCAATGACAGTGTCGCCTGCACCTGTGACATCAAACACTTCTAAGGCATGGGTTGGTACATGCAATGCGCCTTCAGCGTCAAATAAAGACATGCCTTCTTCGCTGCGGGTGACCAAAACAGCGTCCAACTTGAGTTGAGCGCGTAGGTTTTGTGCCTTAACGGCAAGTTCAGCATCGTCTTTCCAAGCACCTACGGCCGCTTGCATTTCGCTTTTGTTTGGTGTGATGACGGTGGCCCCGGCATAGCGAGCATAGTCGATGCCTTTTGGGTCAACCAACACGGTTTTTCCTGCCGTACGCGCTAGCGCAATCATGTCAACCACATGCGCTAACCCACCTTTGGCATAGTCTGAAAACAAGACAACATCGTGTGTTGCAACATGATTGGCGAACGCGGATGTTTGTGATGCCAGCACTTCAGTTTTAGGCAAGTTCTCAAAATCAACACGTAAGAGTTGTTGCTGCCTGCCTATGATACGTAATTTGACGGTGGTTTTTAAGTCTGCATCGCGTCCAAAGTAAGGTGTGATACCGGTCGTGGCTACCAAGGCTTCGAGCTTGTGGCTGGCTTCATCGTTCCCTACAACGGTGAGCAGGGAAGCTTGCGCTCCCATGGTGACGACGTTGTAGGCCACGTTGGCGGCTGCGCCAATGCGCTCTTCTTCACGGGTGACGCGTACGACTGGCACGGGTGCTTCAGGAGAAATACGATCAACAGAGCCGTACCAATAGCGATCAAGCATGGCATCGCCCACCACCAATACCTTGGCTTTAGCAATGGTTTCTTTAGATATTGTCTTAGAAACGTTCTGAGAAATGATCTGAGAAAGGGTCATGTTTGAATCAACGAAATTTTAGAGTTCTTCAATGCGCTTGGCTGGATAGCTGTCCCAAGTTTGACAACCAGGACAGTTCCAATAATGTGAAACTGCATCAAAGCCACAGGATGCGCAGCGGTATCGACGCAGCGGTGTTACGGCATGGTCCAGTGCGCGTTGAACTTGCGGATGAAATTGCTCGTGCTCCAGCTTTTCACCGGATATCCACTGTGCGGCAGCTATCAAGGAAGGCTCGTTTTCTAAATGCTTGACGTACCAATCACGGGCAGAATTTCCTGAAGGGGTCAGCGCATCCAATTGAACAATAGCATCCAAGACGTCTAATGAGGGACTCTTTTTGTAACTTGTTTGCAGAAGTACTAGGGCTTGTTCACTGCGATGACATTCTTTGGCCAACACACTGAACTGCTTTGCAACAAGCGGAATAATCAAGCTGTCTTGCACAATCAAAGCACGAAGTATGTCGTAAGCCGCTTTCATATCACCCATGCGGTTCATGACATCCGACAAATCGATGTGCGGACGTGGTGCAAGTGGTGCGGCTGCTATGGCTTGTTCCAGTAATTCTTTGGCGCGCTCGAGTTCACCAAGTTTAGATTTGGCTGAGGCCTGTTCGCACAAATAATGTGCTTGTCGGCTGCTAAAACTACCGTGCCCTGCCGTTTGCAATTTTTTTGCAATTTCAGAAGCATGCTCCCAATCTCGAGAGCGCTCATAAATCGCGAGTAAAGAAAGCAAGGATTGAGCTTCGTACGGGGTATTGTGTAATTTGCGAAGAGCATCCTCAGCGCGGTCTAGTAAACCTGCTTTCAAAAAATCCAAAGCCAGTGCATGCTGAGCACGTTCGATTTCGGATTGGCTCAAATCGCCACGAGACAACAAATGTTCATGCACGCGAACAGCACGGTCATATTCACCCCGTCGCCGAAACAAGTTACCTAATGCAAAATGCAGCTCGGAGGTGTCTGGATCACTTTGAACAGCTTCGACAAAGGCGTCAATCGCTTTGTCTTGTTGTTCGTTCAGTAAAAAATTCAGCCCTTTGAAATATGCTTTGGGCGCTTGGCGGTTTTCCATGCGTAGTTGGCGTAGATCAAAGCGAGAGGCAAGCCAACCTAAGACAAAGGTTAGCGGCAAGCCCAATAAAATCCAACTTAAATCGAAATTCATAAACTAGTGTGCTCTTTTCGCTTTCATGGCTGCCCGTCGATGTTGCCACCATCTAGGGACCATGCCTAAGATGCCTAACATCAAGCCACAGGCAAAAACAGCCAAAATGACGATAACCAAAGACGTGCGCCATTCAGTTCCAAAGAAAAAATGAACTGTTATTTCTTGCTGGTTATTGAGAGCAAATGCAAACAATATAAAAAAAATGGCTGCTTTAAGTAGCCACTTAAGCAACCACGTCAGTTTGTTCATGTGTGAAGTATTGGAAATTAAAAACGTTGAAGCGAGCTGGTAATTTGCAATAAGAATTAAAGAGATTTTTTGGTTTGTACATCAACAGCTTCGCGCAAAGCTTTGCCTGTCTTGAAGTGAGGCACACGTTTTTCAGGAATCGCAACGCTTTCACCCGACCTAGGGTTGCGACCAATACGAGGCGCACGATAGCTGACGGAAAAGCTGCCAAAACCTCGAATTTCAATGCGGTGACCACGCACCAATGCATTGCTCATGGCGTCAACCAATGCTTTCACTGCAGACTCTGCGTCTTTGTGCGTAAGTTGGCTAAATCGAGCTGCAAGCTCTTCTACCAAATCAGAACGTGTCATGTCGCTCTATACCAAGTTTTAGTTTATAAAAAAAAACACCACGCCAGACGGGAAGCTTCTCTTAAGAGAAATCATTCCGATCAAGCGTGGCGTTTTACGGGACTATAGAGAAAAGTCTAAAAGACTAATTACTCTTTATCGCCACCGTTATCCAACTTAGCACGCAACAACGCACCCAAGCTGGTCGTACCGGCGTTTTCACGCGCAGACGATTGGCTCAAGGCTGCCATGGCTTCGCCTTGGTCAGCAGCGTCTTTGGCCTTGATAGACAATTGGATGTTACGTGTTTTACGGTCAATGTTGACCACAACGGCTGTAACTTCGTCGCCTTCTTTGAGCACGTTGCGTGCGTCTTCAACGCGGTCACGGCTGATTTCTGAAGCGCGCAAGTAGCCCAAGATGTCTTCGCCGAGGTCGATTTCAGCGCCCTTAGCGTCAACCGTCTTGACTTTACCTGTAACCACTTGGCCTTTGTCGTTGATAGCGGCAAAGGTCGTGAAAGGGTCAGAATCAAGTTGCTTGATGCCCAAAGAGATACGCTCGCGATCCACATCGATGGCCAAGACCAAAGCTTCAACTTCTTGACCCTTTTTGTAGTTGCGCACTGCTGCTTCGCCAGTCTCGTTCCATGACAGATCGGAGAGGTGAACCAAACCGTCGATGCCAGCAGCCAAACCAACGAACACACCGAAGTCTGTGATGGATTTGATCGGGCCTTTAACGCGGTCGCCACGCTTGGTGTTTTGCGCGAAATCTTGCCATGGGTTGGCTTTGCATTGCTTCATACCCAAAGAAATACGGCGTTTGTCTTCGTCGATTTCAAGAACCATAACTTCAACCTCGTCACCCAAAGTCACGAGCTTAGAAGGAGCGATGTTCTTGTTGGTCCAGTCCATTTCAGAGACATGCACCAAGCCTTCGATGCCTGGCTCCAACTCAACAAATGCGCCGTAGTCAGCGATGTTTGTGATCTTGCCGAACAAACGTGTGTCTTGTGGGTAGCGACGGTTGACACCCATCCAAGGATCATCACCCATTTGCTTGAGACCCAAGGAAACGCGGTTTTTCTCAGTATCAAACTTGAGAATTTTTGCGGTGATTTCTTGACCCGCTGTGACCACTTCTGATGGGTGGCGAACACGGCGCCATGCCATGTCGGTGATGTGCAACAAGCCATCGATACCGCCGAGGTCAACGAATGCACCGTACTCAGTGATGTTTTTAACGACACCGTGAACCACTGCGCCTTCTTTCAATGTTTCCATCATCTTGGCGCGCTCGGCACCTTGAGAGACTTCCAACACCGCGCGGTGGCTCAGCACCACGTTGTTGCGCTTGCGGTCAAGCTTGATAACTTTGAACTGCAAAGTTTTGTTCTCGTACGGAGACAAATCTTTGATAGGGCGAGATTCGATCAATGAACCTGGCAAGAAAGCGCGGATGCCGTTGACCAAAACAGTCAAGCCACCTTTGACTTTACCGCTGGTAACGCCAGTCACGAATTCGCCGGATTCCAAAGATTTCTCTAGGCTCATCCATGATGCGAGACGCTTAGCGGTGTCGCGGCTGACGATGGTGTCGCCGTAACCGTTTTCCATTTGAACAATGGCGACAGATACGAATTCGCCAACTTGGCATTCGACTTCACCATTGTCACTTTTGAATTCTGAGAGGGGAACGTAGGCTTCTGATTTCAGGCCAGCGTTGACAACAACGAAGTTATGCTCAATACGAATCACTTCAGCGGTGACGACTTCACCGATGCGTGTTTCAGAGCTTTTTTGGGATTCTTCAAATAGGGCTGCGAAAGATTCTGACATTAATTTTCCTATGCCATCAAAAGCGGACATTACAGTTGCACGATTGCTTCTGTTTCTATAGCTAAAGACGGATATTTTCTGCCGGTTAGGGCGGGTTAAGTTTTAAAAATTGCTTTTAAATCATGCACTTGATGTGCGAAAGGAATTCAAAAGCACTGCTTGCCTTGCCACCAGTCCAATGTTTGATCGACCGACTCTTCAATCGATAAATCTGAATTGTCTAACAGTAAAGCCTCTTGCGCGGGTTTCAAAGGCGCAACGCTTCGGGATGAATCCCGTTCGTCACGAGCTTCTAAATCAGCTCTAAGAGTACTTAGTATAGCTGAAAAACCCTTTGAAATCAATTGCTTATGACGCCGCAAAGCCCGTTTTTCAGCAGTTGCGGTCAAGAAAACCTTCAAAGTGGCGTCAGGGAAGATTACTGTACCCATATCTCGCCCATCGGCCACTAGGCCGGGCAGCGCTCTAAAGCGGTGTTGCAGTGTCACCAAAGCCTGACGCACCAGAGGTAAAACGGACACTTGCGAGGCATGCATGCCGCCAGCTTCACTGCGAATGTCGTGGCTCACATCGTCACCATTCAGCCAAATAGTATCGGCCTCAAATCTTAAGTGCAGCTTTCCAACCAAGCTTCTGGCCAATTCGGCAATAGCGTCCTCATCCTTGGCTTCCAAGCTCAAACCCTGCTGCAACGCCGCAAATGCAGTGACGCGGTATAAAGCGCCTGAATCTAGGTAGTTATAACCCAATTTTTGCGCTAATTGTGAAGCCAAGCTGCCTTTCCCAGAGGCGCTAGGACCATCTACTGTGATGACAGGTATATCAAGTGTTGCCGATTGCGCTACTGAAAACAGCGCCTCAAAGTAGTCTGGGAAAGTTTTAGCGACGCATTTTGGGTCCAAAATGCGAATCGGTAAGCCGGCTGGGTTGAACGCAGCCAGCGAAAAACACATGGCGACGCGGTGGTCGTCATAGGTGTGAATCGCCGCTGTTGACCAGTCAGAAGTCGTTTTTGGCGGGGTAATGCTTATGAAATCTGCACCCTCAACGACGGTTGCACCTAATTTACGCAACTCGGTTGCCATTGCCACAATACGGTCGGTTTCTTTGACGCGCCAGCTGGCAATGTTACGCAAGGTGGTTGTGCCGTCCGCATAAAGCGCCATCACGGCCAAAGTCATCGCTGCGTCGGGGATATGGTTACAGTCTAAATCGACCGCTTTCAAAGGCCAGGCCCCTTGTGAAATCTCCAGATGATTTGGGCCGCTGTTGACGATGGCTCCCATAGCCATAGCTGCCTCCACGAAGCGAATATCACCTTGGATAGAGTTTGCTCCCACGCCTTCAATACGAATACCGCTAAAACCGGCTTTGTTAGTGTCATCAAATCCTGTGGTCGCCGTGCTAATTGCTCCAAGTGCTATAAAATAGCTAGCTGATGAAGCGTCTGCTTCAACATGTATGCTACCTGGTGAACGGTAGCGGCTACCAGCCGGGATGGTGAATTTTTGCCAGTCATCGCGCTGCACTTTGATGCCAAATCTGGCAAGCAAATTTAGTGTGATTTCAATGTAAGGCTTTGAAATCAACTCACCGATGACTTCAATCACAACGTCTTGCGTAGCTACCAACGGCAGGGCTAGTAGTAAAGCAGTTAAGAATTGACTGGAAACGTCACCGCGTACTTTGATAGCTTCGTTTAATCGAAACGGCTTAGGTGCTTTGATTTTTAGAGGTGGATAGCCATCTTGCCCCAAATACTCGATTTGGCAGCCCAATTGGCGTAAACCATCCACCAAATCGCCAATCGGCCGCTCATGCATGCGGGGTACGCCGCTGAGTTCGAATTCTGTAGCACCGCCGGCTAGCAAAGCCAAGGCTGCTGTTAACGGACGCATCGCTGTACCAGCATTTCCCATGTAAAGCTTGGCGCTCAACACACTTTGCTGAGACTTAGCATCACCCAAACCAGTTATTTCAACGGTGGAACCAGTACCAGAGCTGCTTCTAACGATCCTGCAGCCAAGCTGCGTGAGCGCTGTCAACATCACTTGCGTGTCATCAGAGTCCAGCAAATCATGCACCAAAGTGGTGCCTTGGCTCAAGGCTGCGAGCAGTAAAATGCGGTTTGAAATGCTTTTTGAGCCGGGTAAAACAACGGTTCCGTCAGCATGCTTGAGCGGAGGTATATCTAAAAATTGGGTGCTGAACATGCGCTAGGTTTTTACTTTGTGGGTAATTCGTTAGATAAATGCCAATTTTTACGCGCAACACTTGCATGCGCTATGCTGGTTTGCAAAGATTTGCTGTCGGAGTTTGAAATCATTGACGCCATTAAGTCAAGTGCTTGCTGAAATTGCTCAATTTGTAGCGTCATTTGCACTTTGTTGGCCATAAAAATATCGTGCCACATTTCTGGGTCGCTTGCGGCGATTCGCGTGAAATCACGAAAACCAGTCCCAGCCAAAGATAAATAATCGTCGCCATTTTTCTGCGTTGTGATGCTGTTCATCAATGCAAACGCTAATAAATGTGGCAGATGGCTAACGGCTGCAAAAGCAGCATCATGCGCGTCTGGCGACATACTTTCTACGCTGCAGCCTAAGCTGGTCCAGATCGATTGCGCACGGTTAAGTTGATTCGTCAGGGTGCGGGCAACGGGTGTTAAGATGACTTTACGACCTGCATACAGATTAACGTCTGCACTTTCAACACCAGTGCGTTCTTTGCCTGCGATGGGATGCGCTGGCACAAAACTTCCCACCAGCGATCCCAAAATACGTTGAGCCGCGTCCACCACATCCGACTTGGTGGAGCCGACATCCATAATCAGCATATCTGGCGTGATCATGTGTTTGATCGCTTTGAACGTGCCTTCAATAGCCGCAACCGGTACGGCTATGAGCACAATATCAGAGCCAGACACTGCCTGCAGCGCCGAAGCAGCCTCAACCGTGATAACGCCTAATTGCAGGGCTTTGGCGGTGGTACTTGGTGATTTGCTGTATCCCACAATGCGTTTGACCAAGCCCGCACGTTTCATTGCCAAAGCGAACGAACTGCCCATCATGCCACAGCCAATAATGCCAAGTTGTTCAAATTGCGGTTGCTTTGTTTTGCTAAACAGTGACACGGTGGGGATTCTTAGTTGTTATTTTGATGAGACGGTAGATTTTTTCTTGCAAGTGAATTCAATCACTGACAGCATAGCTGCCTAGCAACTTGTAAAAAGCGCAACTATTTTGTAATTCTTTCAATGCGCTAGCCACATGTGGCTGCGAAGGGTGCCCTGCTAGGTCAATATAGAAAAAGTATTCCCATTGACCAGAGCGGGCGGGGCGCGACTCAAACCGCGTCATTGAAACACCGTGGTTCTTGAGCGGAATCAACAAATCGTGCACTGCGCCAGGTTTGTTCGGCACAGAGACAATCAAGCTGATGCTGTCTTTGCCCGAAGCTTGTGGCATAGGTAGTGTTTGCGGCAAGCAAACAACAGCGAAACGAGTGCGGTTAAAGGCATCGTCTTGAATCGCATGCGCAGCGAGATGCAAACCAAATTCAGACCCAGCGCGCTCACTGGCGATGCCCGCCCAAGCTGGGTTTGTGGCTGCTAGCCTTGCGCCTTCAGCGTTGCTAGAAACGGCGCGTCGTTCAGCATTTGGTAAGTGTTTAGCCAACCATCCCTGACACTGGGCTAACGCTTGTGGATGCGCCAAAATGACGTCAATGTTGTCCAATGAGTTTGATAAACGTAGCAAATGGTGGCGCACCAAAAAGCTAGCTTCACCGATGATGTGTAGCGGCGAGTTTAAGAACAAGTCCAAGGTCCGAGTGACAACGCCCTCGGTATTGTTTTCTACGGGCACAACACCAAAATCTGCGCTGCCTGCCGTCGTAGCGTGAAACACCTCATCAAAACTGCCACAGGGTATGTGTTCAATACTTGTGCCGAAAAACTGTAAGGCTGCCATTTCGCTAAAGGTGCCAGCGGGCCCAAGGTAAGCCACACGTTGCGGTGCCTCTAAAGAGCGACAAGCTGACATGACCTCCCGCCAAATATGGGCGATGCTGGCATTCTTTAGCGGGCCAGTATTCGCAGATTGCAAACCGCTGATAACCTGTGCCTCGCGCTCAGGCCGGTAGACGGGTGAGCCATCGAGTTTTTTGATTTCACCTACTTCACCTGCATAGCCAGCACGACGGTTGAGTAGCGCCAACAGCTCTTTGTCGGTGGCATCAATCAAATCGCGTAGTTCAAGCAGGGTTTTACTCATTGAGTCAAATTAAAGGTTAAATATACATTAAATATGCATCTGGCCGGCGTTTTAACTGCCTAAGATGCTATAAATTTTATAGTAATTGATGTCGATTTTAAGCGTCTGAACTATCATCAGCAGGTAAATCTGTCGCAGGGGCAGCTCCATTTTCGGCGCCATCCTCCGTACCATCTTCGGCAGATTCTGGCTGATTTGCATCGTTCTCCACAATTCGTTGCAAGCCACTCAACTGCGATCCCTCGTCCAAGCCAATCAATGTGACGCCTTGGGTGGCGCGACCCATTTCACGAATTTCGCTAACGCGGGTACGTACCAAGACACCTTTGTCTGTGATCAGCATGATTTCGTCATCGGTGTGTACCAAAGTCGCGGCTACCACTTTACCGTTACGCTCAGACTGTTGGATAGCAATCATGCCTTTGGTACCGCGTCCGTGGCGGGTGTATTCAGCAATATTGGTGCGTTTACCGTAGCCGTTTTGGGTGGCAGTCAGCACACTTTGCAAGTCGTCTTCCGCGACCAACATGGCGATGACGCTTTGGCCGTCTTCCAAATTCATACCACGCACACCGCGTGCACCGCGGCCTACGGGGCGCACATCATTTTCATCAAAGCGCACAGCTTTGCCTGCGTCGCTAAACAGCATCACATCATGTTTACCGTCGGTCAGAGCAGCGCCTATCAAATAATCGCCATCATCCAAAGTGACTGCGATGATTCCGCCTTTGCGCGGGTTATCAAACTCGTCCAGTGAGGTTTTCTTAACGGTACCCATGCTGGTCGCCATGAAAACATATTGATCAGCTGGAAACTTGGTTTTTTCGCCCGTCAAAGGCAATACAACGGTGATTTTTTCGCCTTCTTGCAACGGGAACATGTTGACAATCGGGCGACCGCGCGAGCCGCGTGAGCCTGCCGGCACCTCCCAGACCTTGAGCCAATACAAGCGGCCACGGTTGGAGAAGCACAAGATGTAGTCGTGTGTATTGGCGACGAAAAGCTGGTCCACCCAATCGTCTTCTTTGGTTGCCGTGGCCTGTTTGCCGCGTCCGCCACGCTTTTGGGCGCGATATTCAGACAGCGGTTGGCTCTTGATATAACCGCTGTGACTCATAGTCACTACCATATCGGTTGGGGTGATCAGATCTTCGGTGCTGAGGTCAAACGAGCTGTGTTCTACCAAACTGCGACGCACACCCAGCTTGCTTTGGCCAAATTCGAGTTTGATAGCGGTCAGTTCTTCGCTGATGATGGTCGAGACGCGACCTGGTGTCGCCAAAATGTGCAACAAATCGTCAATTTCAGCCATGACTTCTTTGTATTCGGCGACGATTTTGTCTTGCTCCAAACCTGTCAAACGCTGCAGACGCATCTGCAAAATCTCTTGCGCTTGTACTTCTGAGAGTTTGTACAAACCGCCAGTTTCCAAGCCAAATTCGCGTTCTAAGCCATCGGGGCGGTAGTCATCAGCGTTGATGATGCCGCCATCCGCACGGGTGCGGGTCAGCATTTCGCGCACCAGTGAGCTGTCCCATGAGCGTTCCATGAGTGCTGCTTTCGCCACGGGCGGCGTAGGAGCGTTGCGAATGAGGGCAATAAATTCGTCGATATTGGCCAATGCAACCGCCAAACCTTCCAGCACATGACCACGCTCACGGGCTTTGCGCAGGGTGAAAACAGTGCGACGGGTGACCACTTCACGGCGGTGGTCCAAGAAGACTTCTAACAAATCCTTTAGGTTACACAACTTTGGTTGCCCGTTAACCAAGGCCACCATGTTGATGCCAAAGGTGTCCTGCAGCTGGGTTTGCTTGTACAGGTTGTTCAGTACTACTTCAGGTACTTCGCCACGTTTCAACTCGATCACCAAGCGCATGCCTGATTTGTCGGACTCGTCCTGAATGTGCGAAATGCCTTCAATCTTCTTCTCATGCACCAGCTCGGCCATGCGTTCTTGTAGGGTCTTTTTGTTAACCTGGTAGGGCAGTTCGTCGACGATGATGGACTGTCGCTGGCCTTTGTCGATATCTTCAAAATGGCATTTGGCGCGCATCACCACGCGGCCACGACCCGTGCGGTAGCCGTCTTTGACGCCGTTGATGCCGTAAATAATACCGGCGGTTGGGAAGTCGGGAGCCGGAATAATTTCCATCAACTCATCGATGCTGGCTTGCGGGTTGGCTAGCAAGTGCAAGCAAGCATCAATCACTTCGTTCAAGTTGTGCGGCGGAATATTTGTCGCCATACCCACGGCAATACCCGATGAACCGTTAACCAGCAGGTTGGGGAAGCGCGCTGGCATAACCAGTGGCTCAGACTCGCTGCCGTCGTAGTTGGGGCCGAAATCAACGGTTTCTTTGTCCAAGTCTGCCAACAATTCGTGGGCAATTTTGGCCATGCGGATTTCGGTGTATCGCATCGCAGCTGCGTTGTCGCCGTCCACCGAGCCGAAGTTACCTTGTCCGTCCACCAGCATGTGGCGCATCGAAAAGTCCTGCGCCATCCGAACAATGGTGTCATACACCGCGCTGTCTCCGTGCGGGTGGTACTTACCAATCACGTCACCCACAATACGGGCTGATTTCTTGTAGGGCTTGTTGTAGTCGTTGCTCAGTTCGTGCATGGCGTACAGCACGCGCCTGTGCACGGGCTTCAATCCATCACGCGCATCGGGCAGAGCGCGGCCCACAATCACGCTCATGGCGTAATCTAAGTAGCTGCGGCGCATTTCCTCTTCTAGGCTGATGGGCAAGGTTTCTTTGGCAAACTGAGTCATGAGCGTGTTGTGGCGTGATTAGGAAATAGAAGCAAGAAAGTAGCAAGAAGAAATACTAAATAAGCAAATAGAGCGAATTTAGCTCTCAACAAGCTAAGCATTTTATGCTGGCTTGTGTGTTGCGTGCGTGCAACGGATAAGTATTTTTATCACAGATGGGAAGTTTTGGCACAGTTTGTTAAGTTACACCTTTACGACTGTGGCACAATAAGCTCAACGTTGTGTGTAATGGTACACGTAGCGTGCAAATTCCGCAGCAATGCTGCAGCTTAATTTCTGAGGACGCAAATGATCAAATTAAACAAAGTCGCAATGCTGTTTGCAACAGTAGCTATTGCCGGTACTGCTTTCGCTAATGGTTCCACAACGAACAGCGACAACTGGCGCAGTGGTCAAGGAAATATGCAATGGAAAATCGGCAACGCTTCAGCATTGTGCTGGCGTACAGCCAACTGGACACCTGCTACTGCTGCACCAGGCTGTGATGGCGCTATTGCTCCAGTAGCTGCTGCTCCAGCACCAGCTGCAGTGGTTGCTCCAGTAGCAGCTGCACCAGCACCGGCTGCAGCAGCTCCAGCAGCACCTGCTGCCGCTCCAGCAGCTGGCGCAGCAGCAACTAAAGTGACTTATGCGGCAGATGCATTTTTTGCATCTAACAACGCAGTCTTGAAAGCTGCTGGCAAAGCAAAACTAGACGATTTGGTTGGTAAAGTCAAGGCCATTAACTTAGAAGTTATCGTTGCAGTGGGTCACACTGACTCTAAAGGCAATGACGCTTCAAACCAAAAATTATCAGTTCGCCGCGCTGAAGCTGTGAAAGCATATTTGGTGTCTAAAGGCATCGAGAAAAACCGTGTTTACACGGAAGGCAAAGGATCTAAGCAGCCAGTTGCTGACAACAAAACAGCCGAAGGCCGTGCTAAAAACAACCGCGTTGAAATCGAAGTGGTTGGAACACAGAAGAAGTAATCTAACAAGCGGCATCTAGTCATCTTTGAGGTGGCTGTTTGCTTTTTAGATTCAAAAAGCCCCTGAGGTCAAACTCTGGGGCTTTTTTCTTACAATAAGTGCATGCAAACATTGAAATCAAGTAACTTCGACCCTGCCGAACTGGATAAATTCTCTGACTTGGCGCACCACTGGTGGGATAAAACAAGTGAATTTGCACCGTTGCATGCAATCAATCCACTTCGATTGGAGTGGATCAACAGCTTGGCGAGTTTGAACGGTAAGCGCGTTCTTGATGTTGGCTGCGGTGGCGGTATTTTGGCGGATGCCATGGCTCGTAAAGGTGCAAGCAGCGTTTTGGGCATAGATTTGGCGACCAAATCACTCAAAGTTGCCAAGTTACACGCTTTAGAAGCGCAAACGCCCAACGTGAGTTACCGTGAAATCAGCGCTGAAGATTTGGCGCTTGAGCAGCCTGCCAGTTATGACGTTGTTACATGCATGGAGATGTTGGAGCACGTGCCCGACCCACAATCTATAGTCGCTGCCTGCGCCAGCTTGGTAAAACCCGACGGGTGGGTGTTTTTTTCGACCTTAAACCGCAATGGACGTTCATTTTTGCAAGCCATCATAGGCGCAGAATATGTTTTGGGCATGTTGCCACGTGGCACACATGAGTACGCCAAATTTATTACCCCCAGTGAATTAGCGACATTTGGTCGGAGCGTGGGCTTGGAGATTCAGGCAACGCGTGGCTTGGAGCATAACCCCATCACGAAACGCTATAAATTAAGCGCTGACACTCGCGTCAATTACATGCTTGCAACGCAAAAAAATAGGTTTTAACACGTGACATCAGTACGCATCATCAGAGCAGTTTTATTCGATTTGGATGGTACCCTCATCGACAGCGCCCCAGACTTGGCCGCTGCGGCTGACAAAATGCGACTCGATAGGGGTTTGCCCTCGATTCCTTACGATAAATACAGACCGATGGCTGGCGCTGGAGCACGTGGGATGTTGGGTATTGCGTTCAACATGGCACCCGAGCACCATAACTACGTAGCTTGGCGCGAGGAGTTTTTTTACAACTACGAAATGTGCCTGACCCAGCGCACAAAAGCCTTTTTGGGCATTGAGGAATTACTGGCAACATTGTCCATGCGCGGGCTTGCTTGGGGCATTGTTACCAACAAATCTAAACGCTTTACCGAGCCCCTGGTTCGTCAAATGCCTGTATTGCGGCAAGCAGCTGTTGTTATCAGTGGCGACACCACGGCGCATGCCAAACCACACCCCGAGCCCATGTTTGAAGCTTCACGTCGCTTAAAAACAGAGCCGCAATACTGTGTATACATTGGCGATGACAAGCGTGATATCGAAGCGGGCCAAGCCGCTGGCATGCCTAGTCTGGCGGCTACTTGGGGTTACATGGGTACCCACGATGTGAACACTTGGAACGCTGACGCTACTTTAAGTGAGCCAGATTGTGTGCTTGATTGGTTAGATGGTTATCTGTAAAAAGTCTATTCTTGCTATTTTATTTGTAGCTGCTCAGGCAATAAACGCCTCGGCTAATGCCTGTTTTGATGATAAAAAATTAGATATTCAAACACATTCATCGCAAGGTAGCCCAGGCAGTCTGCTTTATGTCTGGTCCCCTCGAATGGTGTTGTCAGCTACGCAGGCGCATTTGGCGGCCGATGCTGCAAAAGCAGCGGGTTTGACGTTCGTGCCTTTGGTGGATGGTCGTTTGCCAGCCTCAGAGTGGCAATCTGCACTTCGCACGCTAGCCGTAACTCAACCCAAAGATGCCGAAGCTTTGTCAACGACAGAGCCACTTTGCTCCCCTAAATTGGTCGAAAAAGACGCTTATGTACACTTTCCGATGGCTTTTGTCGTTAAAAGTGGTGAGCTTCATCCCAATCGCTTGATTGGCGCGATGCCAGAGCAGTTTTGGGCGCAGGGGATTCAAGAGCGGTTGAAATACAGAAATGACGGGACTGCCGTTCAAGCGGCACAGCAATGCATCCCGCAAAACCAATTCATCGCCTTAGACCCTGCTTTAGCTGGCTTGAGCGACGATAAACAAGTGGCATTGGGTGCGTACGAGCGCATCAGCCCTGATGGGCGCTACGTGTTGCGCTCATATTCGGGCAGCAAGTTGTCAGCAGTTAGTTTGGTGGAAATCCCTGGGCCACCCGGTCTGGGGGCAATTAAAGGGCAGCTCAGTCGGCAAAATATCGTTTCAACACCCTTGTCTAACGAAGCATTTCCCGTTCAAGGCACATGGCGGTATTTGGTCGATACGAATGGCGATCACTATACTTTTAGTAGCGTCTTAGGCAGTAAATATGCCGGTAAACCGGTTTTTTCAGGAGGTATGGACGGCTTTTACGCCGCCGCCGCCGAGGCCGGCGGTAGCTACCCTTTACGCAATGCCCAGCCGGTCACCATACGCTCGCTCAGCTGGCCCAACGCCAATGCGGTAGGTTATGCCACCGAAAACCGGCAAGGCGAGGGCATGTTGACATCCCGCACCATCACCGTAGACACGGTAACTCCCAGAATCATCGCCGACTCCAACCGCGTCAATCTGTGCCTCGACCGTCTGCGTGAAGATGGCGCTATGTATGCGTTGCCTATGATTTCAGTTGACGGCCAAGAATTTGCCGCCTTACCGCAAAACCCCGTCTCTGGCGTTGCCACCATGCGCATTTTTGAGTTTGGTGCAGATGGCAAACAATGTATCCCAAGCGGACAGTTCACATTGCAGTCTGGCAAAGTCATTTTCGGTTTCTCTAGCAAAATCAAAAAGCATGCTGATGTGGCTTACGAATACCGTGGTCAAGTTTGGTGGGTCAGGCGCGATGACAGCAGGACATCTTTAACTCCGTTGAATTTAGCGCCATGGGAAGACCCAGCGCTCAAGCCGACTAAAACAGACCCCGCCTACAAAGATGTCACTGCCAGCGCCTTTCCGGGCTTTACCCGCGACGGCCGCATCATCTACGCCGCCAGCTGGAAACGCTGCGACAGCGCCATAGACGGTGCTTGCGTGCAAGAAGTGGGCTATGTCGTGTCTGACCCCTATCAAAGCAACGCATATCGCAATGAGCTACTGCAAAATACAGCCAATACCTCTACTCGCACAGCCACAAGCTGTATCACTGTTCAAGACGTGGCTAGAGAACGCGCAGCTTTTTCAGCTTTTCACGGCACAGACTAGCTGGATAGCGTAAAATTACAGGCTTGGGGCTGCACTGGTTTCGACATGGGTACGGACGCGCAGTGGGGCATGCCGAGCTTGAATCACGCTCGTTAAAATCGGTTCAAAACAATAACTGCAAACGACGAACGTTTCGCACTCGCTGCTTAATTGCCAGTGAGCTTCACAACAGCAGGCCGATAGGCTGGGCAAGGGTGGTTTAGCAATAAATCGTCCAGGCTGTGGAGTCATTTTTATCGGCTGGTTTGAGCCCGGGCACCTTGGGTTTGAACGAGACAATAGGGCGCTGGCGAACTGTATAGCGTGCTCCTGCGCGATACGGTAAGTGAGATTTAAATCAGACGGCTAAGCATGTAGATCTACGCGAAAAAGTCTTATGGACGCGGGTTCAAATCCCGCCAGCTCCACCACACAACAAAAACCAACATCTCACGATGTTGGTTTTTTGTTAAGCATAAGTTACCAATTGGTAATTTATGTACTAATTAGTTTTTAAATTAAACCATATAGTATTTAAGGTTACTATTTAGTATAGAATTCATTACGCCAGTGTATTTTTTTGGCGTTTGAAACCTCAGAAATTTAGCAATTTTTAACCTTAAACAATTTGGAGTTCACCATGAATAAATCTATCATCGCTTCAGTTTTAGCCATCAGCGCAGCATTTTCTGTCCAAGCGAAGGACATCGTTGATACAGCCGTAGGTGCTGGCAGTTTCAAAACACTGGCAACTGCACTAACAGCGGCTGGCTTGATTGAAACGCTTAAAGGTCCAGGACCTTTCACAGTTTTTGCGCCAACAGATGCTGCATTTGCAAAAATCCCAAAAGCTGACTTGGATGCTTTGCTCAAAGACAAGGCTAAACTGACAGCTGTTTTGACCTACCACGTCGTAGGCGGCAAGGTGATGGCTGCTGATGTGAAGGCTGGAAAAGTAAAATCAGTACAAGGTTCAGACATTACAGTCACAACTGCAAACGGCGTGATGGTGGATGGCGCAAAAGTGACGGCTGTTGACATCGTGGCAGACAATGGTGTCATCCATGTGATCGACAGCGTTATTTTGCCAAAATAAATTCAGCTTGCCCAACTAATGCTCAATACCAAGACGCATGGCTTTAGTCCTTGCGTCTTGATGGGTTTTCAGAAAGCCACTTGAGTGTTTTTGTGGGACTTTCAATCTCCGCTGCACATAGCTGTCGCAAAAAACTGATAATTTGTACACCCAAAAGCACGCCAGCTATGTTGCATTAGCGTTGCTAACTAGGTAGGAAAAAATAGCATGTCAAATCGTCGTGAATTTATTGTTCAATGTTCTTTTGCTGTGGGTACTTTAACAGCGGGCTCAGCATTTGCCCAAGGTGCTATGGTTGATGAAAAGGACTCGCAGGCCACAGCTTTGTCTTACAAAGCTGACGGTACCAAAACAGATAAGGTTAAATTACCAAAATACGCTGCCACTCAAAACTGCAGTAACTGCGCTTTGTACCAAGGTAAACCGGCTGACAAAGCTGGCGGTTGCCCATTGTTTGCCGGTAAGCAAGTAGCGGCCAAAGGCTGGTGCAGCGCTTGGGCGAAAAAGGCCTAAATCGACGCTTTAGCTATGCAAAGCCTAACCATTTACTACGATGGTGAATGTCCGCTTTGTTTGGCTGAAATCCATTTTTTAAAAAGCCGAAATGCCCTTGGCTTGCTTGAGTTTGTTGATGTTGCAGCGCCGCAGTATGACGAAACTGCACATCAACTCTCTTGCAAACTAGCCTTAGCCACCATGCAAGGGCGGCTGGCTGACGGCACCCAGCTTGAAGGTATTCCTGTGTTTGCCGAAGCCTATCAGCGGGCAAACTTGCCGACATTAGCTTGGGTTTTTTCACGTAGTTGGTTAAAACCGATTCTGAACGCCAGTTATTACGTTTTCGCCAAATATCGGCATGGCATTTCAAAAACCATCGGGCCGTTGATGCTGCGTTTGTCCAAACGCTACGCGCCAGAAACCAGCCAATGAGTTACAGCGTCGTCTGGTTCAAACGCGATTTACGCGTGGTTGACCACGCCGCTTTGCACGCAGCAGCACAACGCGGCCCCATTCTGTGCCTTTACGTTATCGAACCCAGCATCTGGGCGCAGCCCGATGCGTCACATCAGCACTACCTTTTCATTTTAGAAAGTCTGCGTGATTTAGATGTCGAATTACGCCGTTTAGGCGGTCAATTACACGTTCTGTCCGGCGATTTTACTGCCTCAGTAGCTATTTTAATGATAGCAAATCCGTTTGATGCTATTTACGCGCACGAAGAAACAGGGAACGATATCACCTACAAACGCGACTTGGCAGTGGCGCAGTGGTGCAAGTCAAACAAGGTCGAATTTCACGAATTCAGACAATTCGGCGTGGTGCGCAAACTCAAAAACCGTGACGACTGGAAAAGCCATTGGGACAAGCATGTGCGCTCACCCTTATTGCCTATGCCTGCCATGGAGAATCTTCAATTCGTGCCGTTACCTTGGGTGGCAACTTTGCTGCCGAGTCCCTCAAAGCTGGGTTTAGTGTTAGACGCTCCCAAACAACGCCAATTGGGTGGTCGTCGCTTGGGTTTAGAGGTTTTACAAGATTTTTTAAGTGACCGAAGCGCCCAATACCGAGGCGGTATTTCATCGCCTTTGTCCGCTCCCACAGCGTGTTCTCGCTTATCGCCCTATTTGACCTTTGGCTGCGTGAGCCTGCGCGAAGTGGTGCAATCGACTTACCATGCCATCAATGCCTTGCCGTCTGGTAATTGGCAAAAAAAAGGCTTGGTCGCCTTTGTCAGCCGCTTGTATTGGCATTGCCACTTCATTCAAAAGTTGGAGTCAGAGCCTGAGTTGGAATACCAAAACGTGCACCGCAGCTATGACGGTCTGCGTGAAAACGACTGGAATTCCACGCATTTTGAGGCTTTGACCAGCGCCCGCACTGGCTGGCCGCTGGTTGACGCTTGCGTGGTGATGCTGCGCGAGACGGGCTGGCTCAACTTTCGCATGCGGGCGATGTTGGTTTCTGTCGCCGCTTACCCGCTTTGGCTGCATTGGCGACCCGTGGGGCAGTGGCTGGCGCGGCAGTTTTTGGATTACGAGCCCGGCATCCACTGGAGCCAGATGCAAATGCAATCGGGCACAACCGGCACCAACACCCCGCGTGTGTACAACCCCATCAAACAAGCGCAAGACCACGACCCGCACGGCCACTTTGTGCGACGCTGGCTGCCGTACATGCGTCGAGTGCCCGATGCGTGGTTGTTTGAACCCTGGCGCATGCCTTTAACGCTGCAGCAGCACCTGAAATTAACGGTGGGCAAGGGCGCTGAATTCGACATCCCCGAACCCTTGGTTGACCTGCAAACCTCCACCCGCGAAGCCAAAGCCAAGCTTTTTGGGTTGCGCGCTCAGCCGGAGGTCAGGGCAGGTAAGGCGGCGATTGTTGAAAAGCATGGTTCAAGATCGACCATGAGAGCTAAAAAGCCAGCAGCGACAAGCACGTCGCGCAGCAAAGCAACAACCAAACCCGAAAACCCACAAATCGCCTTAGATTTTTAGAACCGATATGCCATGAAAATGATCAAAAAAGCCAACCTGCCCAGCAAAGTCTGTATCCACTGCCAGCGCCCATTCACATGGCGCAAAAAGTGGGAGAAGGTGTGGGACGAGGTGAAGTACTGCTCTGACCGCTGCCGCATAAGCTACTCGGGTAACAAAGGCGGTAAGACACCATGACAGCTGTTGTGTATTGGTTTCGCAACGATTTACGCGTCAGCGACAACCCAGCTTTTACCCAAGCTTGCGTGCAAACCGATAAGGTGTTGCCTGCCTATGTGCATGACCCGAAACACGATGCTCAAACTCAGTGGGGGTTCGAGCGCATGGGTGCGCACCGCAAGGTGTTTTTGGCAGAGAGATTGCAAGATTTATCTTTGCAATTGAAGGCGCTGGGCTACGAGCTGACTGAGTTGCGAGGTTCACCCAAGGATGCTTTGTCTGCGTTTGCTAAGAAACTAAATACGGCTCACATCTACTGCGAAGACATTGCCGCGCCAGAAGAGCAGGACGAAGTTGCAGCTCTGAAAGCCTGTGGGTTGAAAGTTGAAACCCTGTGGCAATCCAGCCTGCTTGAGCCCGCTGATTTGCCGTTTGACGTGCGAAATTTACCAGCCGTTTTCACCGCTTTCAGAAACAAGGTCGAAAAACTAGCGCTGAAACCTCGTGATGTGCTATCGCTGAAGGCAGATTTGCCCGAATCTTCAGCTGAGAGGCATCTAAAAAACTACTTCGCAGCCGATTTTGCGTTGACGTACAAGCAGACTCGCAACCAGCCCATGAATTGGTCGCCAGAAGAGCACTTTTCTACGAAATTTTCTCCGTGGCTTGCCTGCGGCGCATTGTCTGCCCCCGTGATTTACGCAGAACTAAAGCGTTTCGAAGCCGAGCGCGGCGCTAACGACAGCACGTATTGGATTTGGTTTGAGCTGCTTTGGCGCGATTATTTCAGGCTTTTACACCTGCAGCATGGTAAGAAACTCTATAGAAAACAAGGGCTTGGCAGCGTTGAGCTTGCAAAGGTTCCCGATAACAGGCAAGGATTGAAACGCTGGTGCGAAGGCCGAACTGGCGAGCCGCTGGTCGACGCAGGTATGCGCGAACTGGCGGCCACGGGCTGGCTGTCTAACCGCATGCGCCAAGTCGTCGCCAGTTATTTGATTTATGACCTGCAAGGCGACTGGCGCGCTGGCGCAGCGTGGTTTGAGAGCCAGCTGATCGACTACGACGTTTACAGCAACCAAGGCAACTGGCTCTATATCGCAGGCCGTGGCACAGACCCGCGCGGCGGGCGGCGTTTTAACCCGAAGATGCAAGCGCAGCAGCACGATGCAGGTGGCAAGTATCAACAGTTTTGGAGTGACATTGAGTAAAACTACGACATTAAGGTTGATCCTAGGTGATCAACTCAACCCACAGCACAGTTGGTTTACAGCGGTGGACGACAGCGTCGTCTACGTGTTGATGGAGCTACGCCAAGAGACCGATTATGTGCTGCACCATGCGCAAAAAATACTCGCTATTTTCGCGGGTATGCGCGATTTCGCGGCACAGTTAAAAGCGTCAGGGCATCGCGTGCATCACGTTCAGATTGACGATGCGGCAAACTTGCCGACCATCACCGACAACCTAAACGCGCTCATCAAAAAGTACCAAGCAACCGCGTTTGAATACCAAGCGCCTGACGAATGGCGATTGGATGTGCAGCTGGCTGATTTTGCAAAGGCTTTGCCAATATCAACGCAAATGGTTGATACAGAACACTTTTTCACAGCACGCGACGAAGTTGCCGCATTGTTTGGAGAGCGCAAAAAGTGGCTGATGGAGACGTTTTACAGGGCAATGCGGGTGAAGCACAGCGTTTTGATTGAAGAGGGGTCAAAACCACCTAAACCCGTGGGTGACCAGTGGAATTTTGACGCTGAAAACCGAAAAGCTTGGCCGGGTCTGCCCGTTGCACCGGCGGATATTCGCGTTCAAAGTCGTCGAACTTATGACCATTCTGCGCTTTGGGCGACGATAGTCAAAGCTGGCGTGAAAAGTTTTGGTGAGCCCAATGCTGCCCAATTCGGCTGGCCGCTGAACCGAGCTGAGGCATTGGTGCAATTAGATACCTTTATCGAGCAAGTTCTCCCCAATTTCGGTGATTTTGAAGATGCGATGAGCAGCAAGTCTTGGCGCTTGTTCCATTCTTTGCTATCGTTTTCAATGAACGTAAAGATGCTGAACCCGCTTGAAGTGGTGGCAAAAGCTGAGGCAGCAGGGCGTTCGGGCGCTGCACCGCTGGCTGCTGTGGAAGGTTTTATTCGCCAAATACTGGGTTGGCGCGAGTTTGTTCGCGGGTTTTACTGGGCAAAGATGGGGGTATCTGCGGGTGTGAATCCTGAGGCAAGCTACGCCGACAATAATTATTTTGACCACCAATTACCGCTGCCACAGTGGTTTTGGACGGGTGAGACCAAAATGCGCTGCATGGCTGCCGCTGTAGGGCAATCGTTGGAGCAAGCCTATGCCCACCACATCCAACGGCTGATGGTGATTGGCAACTTTGCGTTATTGGCGGGTTTGAAACCAAAGGAGCTGCACCACTGGTATCTGGGCGTTTACATCGACGCTTTTGAATGGGTGGAGCTGCCCAACACCGTCGGTATGAGCCAGTTTGCAGACGGTGGGCTGCTGGCAACCAAACCTTACACCAGCAGCGCCGCCTACATAGACCGCATGAGCGACTATTGCAAAGGCTGCCATTACGACAAAAAGCTGAGAGAAGACACGCCTACCAAAAAAGCCTGTCCTTTTAACGCCCTGTATTGGGACTTTCATCTTAAACACGCCGATAAGTTATCTGCGAACCCTCGCATCGGCATGGTTTACCAGCAATTAAAGAAGATGGATGCTGGGAAGATTGAGGCGCTGCAGACGCAGGCGGCGAGTTTGCGGGGGCGGCTGGATCAGCTTTGAATGCATCAATCATGTGACTGCAATGCGGGGCGTTTATGATCAGGGCATGATTTTTGACGACTTTTTGCCAACCGCTGAGTACTGGCTGTATCGCACGAGCAGCTACTTGCTGACCAACGTGATGGACGACCCAGCTTGGTTGGCGCTGATTTTTTGCTGAACACGTACCTGAACTTGAGCCGATATGAAAACCATGCTTTTACAAGATATGCTGTACACCCAAGGCTTTGGCACACGGCGCGTTTGCGCGGGTTTGTTGGAAAAGGGCTTGGTGCAGGTATATGTGGATGAAAATACCGCTGAAAATGATAGAAAAAATGCATTATCCGGCGTATTTACTGCCTCTAAAGCTACAGAATGTATAGCAGATGGGCTGCGCTTCAAAGTGCAGGGTGAGGATTGGGAATACCACGAGCTCGCCTATGTACTTTTCAACAAACCCACAGGCAGTGAGTGCTCGCAAAAGCCGTCCATGCACCCCAGCATTTACACATTTTTGCCGTCGCCGCTGCGTTTGCGTCCGCAAAAAAGTGCAATTCAAGGCATCCAGGCGGTGGGACGGTTAGACCAAGACACCACGGGTATGTTGTTGATGAGTGACGATGGCCAGTTCATTCACAAGATGAGCTCCCCTAAAAAGCACGTCTCCAAAGTCTATGAAGTGACCACCAAACACCCGCTGGACGACAAACAGGTACAAAAGCTGCTTAATGGCGTTGTTTTGGATGACGACCCTAAGCCTGTGAAGGCGGCAGCGGCTGAAATTGTGTCTGAATTTCACCTGAAATTAACACTGACTGAGGGCAAATACCACCAAGTCAAACGCATGCTGGCGGCGGTGAGCAACCGCGTAGAAGGGCTGCACCGTTCGCAAATTGGTGGCCTGAAGTTGCCAGATGATTTACTGCCCGGGCAATGGCGCTGGTTGACCGAAGCTGAATTAGCCTTAATGAAACCCGAAAAATGAGGTAAATCAAGGGTGGCGAGGGACTACAATCTAGGGTTGTCCCTGACAGTGTCGGTGTCGGTTTCTGGTTCGGAATGGTTTTGATTGGGTTTTTGTGAACTTTATAGCTCGTTATTTTGCTGGTTTGTCGCTTGTTTTTCTGAATGTTGCTTTTGCAGCTGCGCCTGCTGCACCTGGGGTAGCGGTGACTGCTTTGACAACACCAGTTTTTGTGCTGAATTCGCTGGACGCCAACATCAGCGTGATTGACCCTAAAACTTGGACTGAGATCAAGCGCATTCCTACTGGCAAAGAGCCGCACCATTTGTATCTTTCGCCTGACGAAAAGTCTTTCATCGTAGCCAACGCCTTTGGCGATTCCTTGACCTTTATTGACCCTAAAACTGCAGAAGTACAACGCACTGTGCGCGGTATTTTGGACCCCTATCACCTGCGGTTTTCACCAGACATGAAATGGTTTGTGACGGCGGCGAATCGCTTGAACCATGTGGATGTTTACCGATGGGATGGTAAAGACTTGGTTTTGGCCAAACGCATTTCAACCAGCAAAACACCTAGCCACTTGTGGATTGATAGCAAAAGCACCACGGTTTACGCCTCTATGCAAGACAGTGATGAGCTGGTGGCTATCGATTTAGCGACTCAAACCATCAAGTGGCGCACCAAAACTGGCCCGACACCGGCTGATGTTTTTGTCACGGCGGACGATAAAACCTTACTTTTGGGGCTCACGGGTGGGGACAGCGTGCAGGTGTTTGATGTCTCAAGCAAAGAACCCAAACTCGTTAAAACCATCAAAACCGGCAGCGGTGCGCATGCTTTTAGATCTGCGGGCGACAAGCGGCATGTGTTTGTGAGCAACCGTGTGGCGAACTCCATCAATAAAATTGATTTACAAACCTTAGAGGTTGTCGCTACGATAGCCGTACCGGGCGGTCCAGACTGTATGGATGTGTCTGCCGACGGTAAGCAGTTGCTGGTCACATCGCGTTGGATCAAAAAGCTCACGGTGATTGATATTGAGTCTAAGAAAATCATCAAACAAGTCAACGTTGGAAGGTCACCCCATGGCGTTTGGACACTGGAACACGCACCGCGCTAAGATTTTCGTAATGAATTACCTGAAATTTGCTATAATTTTTATAGCTTTTCAGGCAGTAAATACGCTGGTTAAGGCTCAAAATGCATCTAAAAATGAGTGTTTAAAGCCTTTGTACCTCACATTCGACACGGGTCACATGGAAGTGGCACCGCTGATTGCGGACGTTTTGAACAAACATCAAGTCAAAGTCACCTTTTTTGCTGCGAACGAGCGCACCAAAGTCGGCAACGGTAGTTTGAGCCAGCACTGGGCGCCGTGGTGGAAGGCCAGAGCGGCAGAGGGGCATGAGTTTGCCTCGCACACCTACGACCATGTTTACTGGCGCGGCGATATGCCCAATACGTCAGCCGGGGGGGCGCAGTTTCGCATCAAACCGTCAGCTGGCGCGTTTGAGGGGCGCGAGTTCACTTACGATGTTAAAAAATACTGCGAGCAAATTGCCTTTGCAGCCGAGCGCTTGCAAGATTTCACCGGTAAAAAGCCTCTTCCGTTGTACCGCGCACCCGGGGGTAAAACCTCTCCCAAGTTACTGGCTGCTGCAAAAAGCTGCGGCTTTGAGCATGTAGCTTGGTCTCCAGCGGGATTTTTGGGTGACGAATTGCCTAGCGGCGCATACCCAAACGATATGTTGCTGAAAAAGGCCTTGAATTCCGTCAAATCGGGTGATATTTTGCTGGCACATTTGGGTATTTGGTCACGCCAAGACCCGTGGGCACCGGCGGTGCTTGAGCCGCTGATTGTGGGTTTGAAAGCCAAAGGCTTTTGCTTTGAAACCCTACGCACCCACCCAGAATACAAAAATTGGATTGCTGCGGCAAAATAGTTAGATGGATGTTATCAGCGATATTTTTTCAGACGTACAGCAGTGGTTGTTTGAATTGCTGATTCAGCCCGTAGCTTATGCGTTGGGGCAGGGCGGCTTCGTTTTGGAAGCTTTCAACGGAACGGCTTGGCTTTTGGTAGGCTTGCTACAAATTGCTGTGATTTTGCTAGTTTTTGGGCCACTGCAGCGCTGGCGCCCAGTTGAGGCGCTGGTTGATCGCCCCGCTATCTGTACCGATGTGGTTTACACGCTCATCCACCGTTTGGGCTTGTTCAAGCTTGTCATGTTTTTCACGCTTGAGCCACTTTTTGATGACTTGTTTGGCGAGCTTCGTGTGCTGGGTTTGGGCACGTTTCATTTGGATCAGCTTTGGCCAGGTGTGACTGATTTGGCAGTGGTGAGCTTCATCATTTACTTGGTTGCGTTTGACTTCGTGAATTATTGGATTCACCGCGCGCAGCATCAATTTGATTGGTGGTGGAAGCTTCATGCCTTGCACCATTCACAGCGCCAAATGACGATGTGGACAGACAACCGCAACCATGTTGTAGACAGTGTTTTGGTAGATTTTTTGACGGTTGTTGCCGCTCAATTCATTGGCGTGCCGCCTAGCCAGTTCATCGCCATCGTGGCGTTAACCCAATTGAGCGAGAGCTTTCAACATGCCAATTTGAAGCTGTGGTTTGGCAGTATCGGCGAACGGTTGTGGGTCAGCCCACGGTTTCACCGCTTGCACCACAGTATTGGTATTGGGCACGAAACCATCGTCAGGAAAAAACAATTTCCCGCTGAGCCGCCTCAAGGGAAATTAGCCCCCGTGGGGGGCAGCGCAGCACGCGAAGCGGCAAGCGTGGGGGTCACGGTTCTAGGTGGACATAACTTTGGGGTGCTCTTACCTTGGTGGGATATGTTGTTCGGGACCGTTAATTTTGAGCTGCGCTATGACGCTACCGGCGTGCGCGACCAAGTGGAGCAAGGGCGCGATTATGGCGCGGGGTTTTGGTCGCAGCAATGGTTGGGCTTGAAACGTCTGGCTGGGAAGGCTTAACCAATTCAGTTATGCTGGTAACAATTTGAAAGTTGTTTTATGAACTTAATGCTCGACTCATTCTGGCGTGCGGCTGCCTACTGTTTGCACCCGCGTGTGATTGCGCTATCTTTCTTGCCGTTGATGATCATGGTAGGGTTGGCACTGGGTTTAGGTTACTTTTTTTGGGCACCGGCCAACGATTGGGTACGGGTGTCGCTCGACTCTTTTGGTTGGATGACGACGATTTGGTCCTGGCTGCAAAACAATGGCATGGGAAGTCTTAAAACCGTGCTTGTTCCGCTGCTCATCATCTTTGCCATCACACCATTGGTGGTAATTTTGTCTTTGATACTGGTGGCTGTGATGATGACGCCAGCGATGGTGACCTTGGTATCTGAGCGCCGCTTCCCTAAGTTAGAACGAAAAAATGGTGCATCATTTGCGGGCTCGATAACATGGTCTTTGGGCACTACTTTGGTGGCAATTGTCATACTGATTGTTAGCATTCCTTTGTGGTTCGTTCCACCACTTATTTTGATTTTGCCTCCGCTGATTTGGGGCTGGCTCACCTACAGAGTTATGAGTTTTGACGCTCTGGCTGCGCATGCCAGCGCGGACGAGCGCAAAGCCTTGATGAAAAAGCACCGCGGCAATTTGCTGGTGATTGGGGTTATCAGTGGTTATTTGGGCGCGGCGCCTAGCCTGGTTTGGGCATCGGGTGCTTTGTTTGCTGCAGCATTTGTTATTTTGGTGCCCGTAGCTATTTGGATTTATACCTTGGTGTTTGGCTTTGCTTCGCTGTGGTTCAGCCATTACTGTTTGGCGGCGCTGGCGCAAATGCGTGAGGAGCAGAAGTCTGAGCAAGTGGTAGTTGACGCTGCAAAAGTGGCGCAAACTGAATCACATAAACCAACTCCTACATTTGGTAGTCAAGGCGCCCCTGCAATATCTACAAACTCCGCAGCATCCTCATCCACTTTGCCTAACGTCGAGCGATTGAATTAATGACAGATAGTAAACAAACACGGCCAAAACTTGGCCTCATCATCATTGGTGATGAAATCATGTCGGGCAAGCGCACCGACAAGCATTTGCCCAAAGTTATTGAGTTGTTGACGGAGCGTGGTTTACAGCTCGACTACGCCGAATACGTGGGCGATTCCCCAGCGCGCATCACCGCTACTTTAAAACGTGCGTTTGATTCGGGCGATGTGGTATTTTCTACCGGTGGCATTGGCGCGACACCTGATGACCATACCCGTCAATGCGCAGCCAAGGCTTTAGGTGTCGATCTTGCTTTGCACAGCGAAGCCGAGGCATTGATACGTGAGCGAATGCAAGACACTGCGCGTGACAACGGTACGACTTATGAGCCAATGCATCCTGATAATATTCACCGATTGAATATGGGCGTGTTTCCTATTGGGGCAAAAATTATTCTCAATCCGTACAACAAAATCCCAGGATTCAGCTGTGTTGGACATACAGGGCGGGGCGCAATTCACTTCGTTCCTGGTTTTCCTGTGATGGCTTGGCCTATGGTGGCTTCGGTTTTGGATGCGCATTACGGGCATTTGTTTGACAAGTCAGCCTACCTTGAAAAATCAGTCATCGTGTTTGGTTCTATGGAAGCGATGTTGACGCCGCTGATGATTTCTCTAGAAAGTGAGCATGCCGACATCAAAATCTTCAGTTTGCCGAGTGTGGATCATCCTACTTATGGGCGCCATATCGAGTTGGGCGTCAAGGGTGAACCCGAAGCGGTGAACAAAGCGTATCCAGCCATGTTGGCGGGTCTGCACAAGTTGAATACAAAACTAGGCCCTGAAATGGTGCGTTAAGTCTCGTATTGGTTTTATTGCACCAAAATAATGCATTTCAATGGTTGGTAAATTTTTGTTTCTACCTGAGTTGAGCTATTTTTGGGCAGGGAAACTTGTAAAATCTTGTAGTTAATTTCAATAATTAAATGATTTAGTGGTGTGAGGCTGCATGTGCAAATGGGTATCGACAAGATATTGATTGGCACAATTCATGCTTCATAGTTTGTTTTATCAACCCGCCAAATGGCGTTTTAGGAGATTTTGATGGCAAAGACCGTCGCTGATGTGATGAAAATGGTTAAAGATAACGAAGTCAAATTTGTTGACTTCCGCTTTACCGATACCCGTGGCAAAGAGCAGCACGTCACCGTGCCTGTGTCACATTTTGACGAAGACAAATTCACCTCAGGCCACGCGTTTGACGGTTCTTCAATCGCAGGTTGGAAAGGCATTGAAGCCTCTGACATGCAATTGATGCCTGATGCCAACACAGCCAACATCGATCCGTTCTTTGAAGAAACAACCTTGTTCATGAGCTGCGACGTGGTTGAGCCTGCTGACGGCAAAGCTTACGACCGCGACCCACGTTCTGTGGCCAAGCGCGCTGAAGCTTATTTGAAAGCTTCTGGCTTGGGCGACACCGCTTACTTCGGTCCAGAGCCAGAATTCTTCGTGTTTGACAGCGTTCGCTGGAACACCGACATGTCTGGTTCGTTCTTCAAAATCGACGAATACGAAGCACCATGGAACTCTGGCTCGAAAATGGAAGGCAACAACCACGGCCACCGTCCTACTGTCAAAGGTGGCTACTTCCCAGTGCCTCCAGTTGACAGCATGCACGACATGCGTTCTGAAATGTCTTTGATTCTCGAATCTTTGGGCATCCCAGTTGAAGTTCACCACCACGAAGTTGCTGGCCCAGGCCAAAACGAATTGGGTACGAAATTCAGCACTTTGACAGAACGCGCTGACTGGACTCAAGTCTTGAAATATGTGGTGCAAAACGTGGCTAACGCCTACGGCAAAACTGCGACTTTCATGCCAAAACCAATCGTTGGCGACAACGGCTCTGGTATGCACGTTCACCAGTCTATCTGGAAAGACGGCAAAAACTTGTTCGCTGGCGACGGCTATGCAGGTTTGTCGGAATATGCTTTGTTCTACATCGGCGGTATCATTAAGCACGCTCGTGCCTTGAACGCGATCACCAACCCAGGCACCAACAGCTACAAGCGTTTGGTTCCAGGCTACGAAGCACCGGTGAAATTGGCCTATTCTGCTAAAAACCGCTCTGCATCTATCCGTATTCCACACGTCGCAAACCCTAAAGGCCGCCGTGTTGAAGCGCGTTTCCCAGATCCATTGATGAACCCTTACCTCGGCTTCGCAGCCTTGATGATGGCTGGTTTGGATGGCGTGGAAAACAAAATCCACCCAGGCGAAGCAGCGACCAAAGACTTGTACCATCTGCCACCGGAAGAAGACAAATTAGTCCCAACCGTGTGCCATAGCTTGGACCAAGCCTTGGATTGCCTCGACGCAGATCGCAAGTTCTTGACCAAAGGTGGCGTGTTCACCGACAGTATGCTCGATGCCTACATCGAACTCAAAATGACTGAGGTCACACGCATGCGTATGGCCACTCACCCAGTCGAGTTTGACATGTACTACTCCTTGTAAAAACCTAGTGCTGATTAGGGACTTGAACTAAATCAGCATTCTGTAGACTAAAAGGGACGGTGAAACCTAGGTTTTGCTGTCCTTTTTGTCTTTTAGGGCCATAGTTGCTCGGTTTATCGGATAATGACGCTATGAAATTTAACCCTGCCGGTCGTTTTTACTTCTTGATGCAATGTTTGCTTGGCATCTTGCCTGGTATCTTGCTTATGAGCGCGAACTATGCGGCCGCACAAAATAAAGCCGTTTATAGATGTCCGCCTGTCGACAAAATTACACACTTTACCGATAACAAGGCTGAAGCCGACAGCAAGGGGTGTTCATTGATGACGGGTGGCAATGTTACAGTCGTGCAAGGCACAAGAGTTGGTACTGCCGAACCCGTGCGTGTTGCTTCAGTGACGCCAAAGGCATCTACGTCTAGCAACAGTAGCCCACGTAATGACAGTGCAGAGCAAAAAACACGCGACTCAGATTCACGAGGTATTCTAGAGTCTGAATTGAAAAAAGCTGAAGCTAAGCAAGCGGAATTACTCAAAGAATACAACAATGGCGAGCCAGATAAAAGTGCGCTCGACATCAAAAACCCGCAGCGTTATGTCGACCGTGTTGCAGAGCTAAAAGCCAATATTGCCCGCAACGACAGCGATATTGCCGGAATCAAGCGAGAATTGGGTAGAAACCAAGGTTCCACAGCTCGTACGAATTGAAGCCGCCTTGAAGTCGCTCGATTTACTGGCCACTTCTGTCGCGGTGGTTCAGCGTTCTGGTATTGTCCTCTTTGCCAATGCCGCGTTTGAAGATGCGCTGGGCACCTCGCGCCGCGTCGTTCAAGGCGCGCACATTTCACATTGCTTCACTGAGCCTGAACTCATGGATTCGGCGCTCTCAGGCGCCATTGCTAACCAATTCGCAACCCTGCGATACGACGCCAAGCTCAAGCGTTTAGGGCAAGAGCCTATGCCTGTTCACGTTATTGTTACACCGTCTGAGGCTGCGGGCGATATATTGGTGGAGCTTTTGCCTATTGAGCAACAAACCAAACAAGACCGCGAAGAACGCTCGCAAGAGCAGGCGCAGGCCAACAAAGAGCTGATTCGCAACCTCGCGCACGAGATCAAAAACCCTTTGGGCGGTATCCGCGGTGCAGCGCAGCTGCTTGAGATGGAAATTGCCGATAAAAGCTTGCATGAATACACCCAAGTCATCATCCACGAGGCGGATCGCTTGCAGTCTTTGGTGGACAGGTTGCTGGCACCGCACCGCAAACCCCATGTCGTGGGTGATGTGAATATCCACGAAGTTTGCGAACGTGTTCGCTCCTTGGTGTTGGCCGAGTTCCCCGCCGGTTTGACCATCAAACGCCAGTACGACATATCGATCCCAGAGTTCAGAGGCGACCGCGAACAGCTGATCCAAGCCCTGCTCAACATCGTGCACAACGCCAGTTACGCATTAGAAAGCCAAATTCAAACGGCAAGTGCTGAAATCGTGTTGCAAACCCGCATCGCTAGGCAAGTTACATTTGGTAAGCAGCGCTATAAATTGGCACTGGAATTGCATGTCATAGACAACGGTCCTGGCATACCGGAAGCAATCAAAGAGCGCATTTTTTACCCGTTGGTATCGGGCAGAGATGGCGGTTCTGGCTTAGGGCTCACACTGGCGCAAACCTTTGTTGGGCAGCACAATGGCTTGATTGAATGCGACAGCGTGCCAGGGCGGACGGATTTTAAAATATTAATACCGTTGCTTTGATAAAAATTCTGGCAGCTACCGCAAGGTAAAAGATAAAAGGTTTAAAAAGTACATGAAGCCCATTTGGATCGTAGACGATGACCAATCCATCCGCTTCGTTTTAGAAAAAGCGCTGCTTCGCGAAAGTCTGCCCACACGCAGTTTTACCAACCCACGCGATGTGCTCACCGCACTTGCAGAACTTGAAGACGGAAGCGACCAAGCTCCACAAATCTTGGTCAGCGACATCCGCATGCCAGGCGGCTCAGGTTTGGATTTGCTCGAAAAGGTCAAACAAAAATTCCCAGGCCTACCCGTGATCATCATGACGGCGTATTCCGACTTGGACAGCGCCGTGTCTGCCTTTCAAGGTGGCGCGTTTGAGTATTTGCCCAAACCGTTTGACGTGCCCAAAGCGGTCGAATTGATTCGTCGCGCAGTGGACGAAAGCTTGCGCGAAGAAGTGGCCGAAGAGCGCATGGTCGCAGCGCCTGAAATGCTGGGCCAAGCGCCCGCTATGCAAGACGTTTTCCGCGCCATTGGCAAGCTGTCGCAAAGTAATGTCACGGTGATGATTACAGGGGAGAGCGGCACAGGTAAAGAATTGGTCGCGCGCGCTTTGCACAAACATTCGCCTCGTGGTGATGTGACAAAATCCACCACTAAAGCGGGTTCAAACTTGCTGCCAACCTTGACGCGCGAAGGCCCCTTTGTCGCCATCAACACCGCGGCCATCCCTAAAGATTTGCTGGAAAGTGAACTCTTCGGCCATGAACGCGGCGCTTTCACAGGTGCGCAAACCATGCGCCGTGGTCGCTTTGAACAAGCCGACGGCGGCACGCTGTTTTTAGACGAAATTGGCGACATGCCGTTTGACTTGCAAACACGTTTGCTGCGCGTCTTGAGCGACGGTCATTTCTACCGCGTCGGCGGTCATACGGCGATCAAAACCAATGTTCGCGTCATTGCCGCGACACATCAAGACCTAGAGCAGCGCGTCAAAGAGGGCGGTTTCAGGGAAGATTTGTTCCACCGCCTGAACGTCATTCGCCTGCGTTTGCCAGCTTTGCACCAGCGCCGCGAAGATATTCCGATGCTGTCCAAGCACTTTTTGATTCAAAGTGCCAAGCAGCTCGGTGTGGAGCCCAAGCGTTTTACCGAGGCCGCTTTAGCTCAATTAGCCGGTTTCACCTTTCCGGGCAACGTGCGCCAGCTGGAGAATATTTGCCACTGGTTAACCGTCATGGCGCCTAGCCAAGTGATTGAGCCCAAGGATTTGCCGCCAGAGGTACAAACTTTCGCCCCAATGCCAGCCCCAGCCCTAGCCGTGGTTGAGCCGTTTCGCAGCGATGCCATTGCTGCTGCAGTCCCGCTCGCAGCTCCGTTGGCGTCTACGGCTCCCGTTGCGGTTCCTGTCGCTTTGTCTGCAGTTGATATGCATAGCGCGCTCAATGGCAACTTAAGGCCTCACCATCAAAGTGCTATGTCTGCCGACAACTGGGAGCAGGGCATGTACAAAGTCGCGCAAGAACTCTTAGCAACTGAACGCACCGATGTGTGGGATGAGATGACTCGCCGTTTTGAGTCACACCTGATTCAAGCCGCACTCGCCAGCAGCAAAGGCCGCCGCATTGACGCTGCTCACAAGCTTGGCATTGGCCGCAACACCATTACCCGCAAGATCCAAGAGCTGGGGTTAGAAAAGGGCGTCGGCAAAGATTAGTTGCTCCTGAAAATAAAATACACCGCACCCACCATGCAAAGCGCTGCCCAAAGGTAATCTAACTTCAGCGGCTCTTTCATGTAAATCACCGCAAACGGTACAAACACCGCCAGTGTGATCACCTCTTGCATGATTTTGAGCTGCCCCACGCTGAAAGCAGCCTGTGTGTAGCCAATGCGGTTGCCCGGCACCTGCAGCAAATACTCAAACAGAGCGATGCCCCAGCTCACAAACGCAGCAGCATACCAAGGTGCGGTAGACATGTTTTTCAAGTGTCCGTACCACGCGAACGTCATGAAAACGTTGGACGCAATCAACAAAAAGACTGTTTGCAGTGAAAAGGGTATAGAGTTTAAAAAATTCACGTGACTGGGTCTTTACAGAGTCACAACCACAGGTGCGTGGTCGCTAGGGCGTTCGTTTTTGCGAGGCGCTTTGTCAATCACGCAAGCGGTGACTGAGGCTTTCAGTGCGTTGCTGACCAAAATGTGGTCAATCCGTAGACCCTTGTTTTTCCTGAAACCGAAGTCGCGGTAATCCCACCAGCTGTAGTTTTTGGCGGGTTGGTCAAACAGACGCACAGCGTCCGTTAAACCCAGTGAAATCAAAGCACGCAATTGGTAGCGTTCTTCCTCTGTGCAGTGAATCGTGCCTTCTAAGCCTACGGGATCCCACACATCTAAATCGTCAAAAGTGATGTTGTAGTCACCCATGATTACCAGATTGGGGTGCGCAGCCAGTTCCAATTTAAGCCAATCGCGAAGGCCGCGCAGCCAGCTCATTTTGTAGTCGAATTTCTCGCTGCCAGGCTCTTGTCCGTTGGGAAAATATGCACCGATAACCCGAATATCGCCTAATTTTTCATCGGTAACAGTGGCTGTAATCACCCGCGCTAAATCGTCGGTAAATCCTGGGATATTTTTCACCACATCTGCCACAGGCAGCGCCACTTTACTCAAAAGCGCCACACCGTTGTAGGTTTTTTGACCAAACCACTGCGCGTTGTAACCCGCTTCCAAAAACGCGGCTGCCGGAAACTTGTCATCCGTCATCTTTGTTTCCTGCAGCACCAGTACATCCACAGGGTTGGCAGCCAGCCAATCAATAACTTGCGGCAACCGCACGGTGAGGGAGTTAACGTTCCAAGTGGCTAGTTGCATGAAAGTGAGTGCTTAAGATTAAAAATGGTAAAAATATGGTGAAAAAGTGGCGAAAAAGTGGATAAAAAAGCTAAAAATAGGTATAAATATGATTGTAGCCAGCGTATTTACTGCCTCAGCAGCTATTGAATATATAGCTACTTGATATATCTTTTAAATATGCAACATAGCCATAACGCCAATGGCGATGCCAATACCCGCTAAGCCAAACATCGCATATTCAAACCACTTCTTCTTGGTCAACAAAGCAATCGCAGCCAAGGCGATGGAGACTTGCAACACTGTTGTCGCCTGCGCCCAGCGGTGGTGCTGGTGCATTTGCTCATCGCTTTGCTTTTCCCAGTTCACCACTTCAGCCTCTAGCTTTTCAGCGTTGAGTTTGATCTCGCCTTTTTCCTTCTCATAGCGGTCAATTTTGGCTTTCAACTTCTCTTTTTTATCCTCTGGCGACAAGTCCATCGCAAACTCGGTCAGCGCTTGCTTGGTGCTTTTGGATTGAAAAAAGCTCCATTGGTTAGATGCTTCTGTTTTTTTGATGGCGGCATTGTTTTTGTACAAACCCGCATTCGCCTGCGTTGCCCCGCCTTGGTAAGAGAATATCGCGCCCACAGTGGCGATGATGGCTGTGACCACTGCGATTTGGCCGATGAATCCGCCTTTGTCGCCGCCATCGTGAGCACCGTGCTCGCCATGGCCGCCCTGGGCTGCGTGCTCTAGTTCGTGGTCGTGCGGGCCGTGTACGTGAAATCCGTGTCCTGACATGTTGCTTGTCCCTGTTGTTGTTTTGAATGTCGAAGTGAGTGTCGAAATGAATGAAGACTGTTACTGTCGAATATAGGTCACGAAACTGAAGTTTAAGCCCGTTTTTGACGTGTGCGATTCACGAGCTGTCTCACGCCAATCTGTACCCAAAGCAGGTGCAAAAGCGTCACCCTCAAAGTCAGCATCAATCTCAGTGACAATGACGCGCTTGGCTAGGGGGAGGGCTTGTTCATAAATTTGTGCGCCGCCAATAATCCACACTTGTTCTGGGTTGTTGTCGAGAATGGCAGTCATGTGCTCACAAATCGATAGCGCTTCAAGCATATCATGCGCTGGCAAAGCGCCATCTTCGTGCCAATCGCTCTGGCGTGTGACTACCACATTGGTGCGCCCGGGCAGCGGTCTGAACTGCGGCGGCACTGAATCCCAAGTTTTACGCCCCATGATGACTGGGCAGCCCAGTGTGGTGCGTTTGAAATGCGCCAAGTCTTCTGGCAAGTGCCACGGCATTTTGCCATCTTTGCCAATCACGCCGTTGCGCGCCCGCGCATAGATGAGGTTAAGTTGCATAAAGCATGAAAAAAGGCTTTAGTTTAATGAACTAAAGCCTTTGAGTTGTGTTTTTGCATGTCCAGCATGCAAAAAAGTTTGGGGTGGACTTAAAACAAGCTCTTTTTCTTGGATATCAAAGACTCGCCAGCACTGAAAACAAGCAAAATAAACAAAGCCCCAACTACACCACCTGCAAACATGCCTAAGTAGACAGAAGCTCCAAAAATGGCGGCTAGGTACTTTCCTAAAAACAAGGCACCTGTGATACCAGCTACGCCGTTACCTAAACCACCTAAACTGTACCCACCGAAAAGAATGGACGCCACTTGGCCTGAAAGGATACCAAGAGCTAAGACTGCGATAAATTCCATATTGCTACTCCGTTAGCGCTTCACTGTGAAGCTTCGGCGTGAGTATACGTTTTAATATTCGGTTAACCACGGGAAAACCCCAATCTATTACCTTGTGGAACAATTCATGTAAATTGGTTACAGTCTGAGCAGAAAAGTTGCAAAATCCGCTTCAGTTTGATCTGTCTTTAAAACAGGCGATTTTTTTTGTTTGACAAAGACTCAGCAGCATCCAAGACAGCCAAAATCAACAAAGCGCCAGCAATACCCCCTGCAACCATGGCCATATGCTCGGACAAACCGAACAATAAAACGATGTATTTAGAAAGTAACAGTGTGCCGGTCAGCCCCGCAATACTGTTACCGATTGCACCCAAGCTATAGCTGCTAAAAACTGCTGCCGCTTGCCCAGCCAAAATGCCAATTGTGATCAATGCTAATAGGTCCATAGTATTACTCCTTATCTAGCCTTTACCAAAAAGCTACGATAAAAGTATACAAATTTAGACGTACAAACGGTGGTGAATAGTACCCGTTTTTACGACATGGTACACCTGAAACACGCCGTTACAAATCGCAAAAAACCACTTTAAACCTCACACAGCAACTGGTGCTTTGATGGCAGGATGACTCTCGTAACCAACGATTTCGAAGTCTTCATACTGGTAGTCAAAAATCGATTCAGGTCGGCGTTTGATGCGCAGAGCTGGGTAACCCATGGGTAGTCGGCTCAGCTGCAATTTCACCTGCTCGGCATGGTTGCTGTAGATATGACAATCTCCACCAGTCCAAATAAAGTCGCCCACATCCAAGTCACACTGCTGCGCCACCATATGGGTCAGCAGGGCGTAACTGGCGATGTTGAAAGGCACGCCTAGGAAAATATCAGCACTGCGCTGGTACAACTGGCAACTCAGCTTTCCCTTTCCACCTTCGGTCGTAGGTGGTGCCACGTAAAACTGGAAGAAGGCATGACAGGGCATCAGTGCCATTTTGTCCAGTTCACCCACGTTCCAACTGCTCACGATGATGCGGCGCGAGTCGGGGTTGGATTTCAGCGTTTTAATGACCTCAGCAATCTGATCAATTTGTCGTCCATCAGCCGTTGGCCATGAGCGCCATTGCACGCCATACACGGGGCCTAAGTCGCCATCTGGCTTGGCCCACTCGTCCCAAATAGTCACGCCGCGTTCGGTCAACCACTTGTTGTTGGATGAGCCTGTTAAAAACCACAACAGCTCGGTAATGATGGCTTTGACGAAAACTTTTTTCGTTGTTACCAGCGGGAAGCCTTGGTTCAAGTCGTAACGCATTTGATAGCCAAAAACGCTCTTTGTACCTGTACCGGTGCGATCCGCCTTGAAAACACCATGTGTATCGACATGATGCAGAAATGTTTCGTATTGGTTTGTCATGGCTAAATAATAACCTAGGGAAAGTGCTAGCTGGCTCTGATACATAAGTGCATACACTAGATTTTAAGAACTGATGCCATTTAACAGGGACTTCCATGAACGAAAAACGCTTATTTATCCGGAATACTGCAGCAGGTTTGCTTTTTACTGCGAGCTTTTTGGGGACTGCATTCGCGCAAAGCTTTCCCACAAAACCCGTCACTTTGATGGTGCCGTACCCCGCAGGCGGCTTATCTGACGTGATTGCCCGCACCGTGAATGCGCCTTTGGGCAAAGCTCTAGGACAGCCAGTTTTAGTCGATAACTTGGGCGGAGCCAGCGGCAGCATTGCTGCGCAAAAAGTATTGAATGCACCTTCTGACGGCTATTTACTTTTTCAAGGCTCGCCTAATGAGTTGATTTTTGCGCCTTTGGCTATTTCGTCCGTGAAATACAAGCCAGAAGACTTCCGCCAAATTCATCGCGTTGGCATGGCACCCATGGCGATCATGGCACGCGCTGATTTGCCAGCCAACAATGCTGACGAACTGGTTGCTTATGCCATCAAGGCCGCGAAAGAGGGCAAATCCATGACGTACGCTAGTGTGGGTATTGGTTCGTTTTACCATTTGTTGGGCGAACAAATGAGCAAAATGACCGGTGCTTCCATGCTGCATGTACCCTACAAAGGCTTAGCCGACGTGGTCAAAGACATGATGGGTGGACAAGTTGATATTTTTATGGCGCCTTATGGCGCGCCGCAAGTGGAGCTGGCTAAAAGCGGCAAAATTAAATTCATTGCAGCCTTGTCTCCAGGTCGTGGTCCTTTGCTGCAGCAACTGCCCAGCACGAGCGAAAGTAAGCTTTTAAAAACTTTCACGGCTGAAATTGGCACTGGCTATTTTGTCAAGCGCGACACGCCCGAAGCGGTCGTTCAGGCCTTGCACAAAGCGATCCAGGCCACCATGGCTGATGCTGATTTCAAAGCCCGCATTGTCGCACTTGGGCAGGAAATGTCACCATTGCAGTCCTTAGACGCCGCCAACAAAGCCTTTGTTGATGAAACTGCTCAATACCGCGCGATAGCTAAATCCATCAAGCTTGAGCCGCAATAGACTAAATAAGCAGTATATACACCTTAAGCCGGCGTATTTACTGCCTAAGCAGCTATAAAAAATATAGTGAAAATTTAGGTCAAACGATTCAGCCAAGTGGTCACACCCAATAAGCCCAAAAGCATGACAACCACCATCGGCATGATTGCCCCTAACCCTGCCCACGTAGCTAACAAGCCAAACGCAGCTGGCACAACTGAAACACCGATATAGGCAAAAATCATTTGCCTGCTGATGACTTTTGAAGCGACATCTTCTGGAAAGCGACGTGCTGTTTCATGCATCAACGACGGAAAGATGGGCGCACAGCCCAGCCCCATCAGTACCAGTCCCGCCAATGACGTGTCACCTATCCAGCCATGCGCTGCAAAAAGCGCTGCACCTAAAGCCGCTACAACAATGCCCAGTTGTACCAGCTTGCGGTTGCCCAGCCAGTTGGCGACCAGACCCACAGCAAACCGCCCCGCGGTGATCGCACCAAAGTACACAGCAACCCACACCCCAGCTTGGGCAAGCGGCATGCCACGGTCGGTCGCCAAAATGCTGGCCGCCCACAGGCCTGTACCCATTTCTGCGGAGACGTACAGCAAAAAGCAGGTCGGCGCCAGCCAAGTTGCCAGAGGATTGTTGGGCTTGAACGAAGCTGCGGCGCTCTGTGCGCTTGCATCTTCAGCATGGGTAGCCTTTTCACGCGCCCACAAAGCCAGTGTCAAAAACAGCGCCACTGCCAAAGCCAGCTGCATCAGTCCAATCGTACGCGTGCCCAAAGTCCAGCCCGTGGGCGTAGTTACAGACCAGCTCATGATCAGCGGCCCCAGCGTCGCACCTACGCCCCAAAAGCCGTGCAGCCAGTTCATGTGCCGCGATGAATAATGCGCCGCCACAAAGTGGTTCAAGCTCGTGTCCACCGCGCCCGCGCCTATGCCCATAGGTATGCTCAGCGCCACCAGCCAAGCAAACGACGGCGCATAAGCGTAGCCCACCAGCGCCAGCGCCGTCATCAAACAACTAGCGGCAACGACAGCACCCGTACCTACCCGCTTCACTATCGCACCCGCAAAATAGCTTGAAGTAGCCGCGCAAACCGTTCCCACTACCGTAAAAACCCCCACCGCCGCCAGTGGCTGCCCCATATCCACCCGCACAGCCGGCCAAGCCACACCCATCACGCCATCCGGCAAACCAAGGCTAATAAAAGACACGTAGATGATGCCTAGCAGGAATAGATGTGCCAATGGATGCTCTTTATAAGGTAAATATGACTATAGCCGGCGTGTTTGTTGCCTGAGCAGCTATTAAATATATAGTAAACTAAACCTCAATCACCCGCCCCGGATTCATGATGTTTTGCGGATCCAGCGCTCGCTTGATCGTCCGCATCAGCTCCATCGCCACGGGTGATTTGTAGTGGGGTAATTTGCCAACTTTCAGGCTGCCAATGCCGTGCTCGGCAGAGATGGAGCCCTGGAATTGCATCACCATGTCAAAAACCAACTCGTTCACGCCAGGTTCCTGGGTCTCTAGGAACACTGCTTGGTCTGCGCCTTCCGGAGCTTGCAGGTTGTAGTGCAGGTTACCGTCGCCCAAATGACCATAGTTAACCAAGCGTGCGCCGGGGAAGGCTTCAGCCAGTTTGGCATCGGTCACGCGGACGAACTCGGGGATGCTGGACACAGGAATCGAGATATCGTGCTTGATGTTCAGCCCTTCTTGCGCCTGCGCCAGCGGAATACTCTCGCGGATGTGCCACAGCTGCTTGGCCTGCGTCATGTTTTCGGCCACTACGGCGTCTAAAACGTGGCCTGCTTCCATGGCTTCTTCCAATAATCGCTCAAACTGCGCCTTGGCATGCGCTTCAGATTCTTGGTCAGAATTCTCTAAAACCACGCAATACGGCGCATCACTCATACCCAAAAACGGTACACGCTGTTGCGGAAAGTGCTTGCCCACCAAGCTCAAGGCAAATTGCCCCATCACCTCAAAACCTGTGAGTCCTGCGCTCAAATGCTTTTGCGCCAATTGTAATAACGACACCGCTGCATCCAACGACGGCAGTGCTGCAAACGCTATCAACTTTGCAGCGGGTAGCGGGTACATCTTCATGGTCGCACCAGTGATGATGCCCAGCGTGCCTTCCGCGCCAATGAACAAATCGCGCAAATCGTAACCCGTGTTGTCTTTACGCAAGCCAGACAAGCCACTCCAAATCTCGCCCTGCGCCGTCACCACTTCCAACCCCAAGCACAGCTCCCGCGTGTTACCAAAGCGCACCACCTGCGTGCCGCCCGCGTTGGTGCTGAGATTGCCACCCACCATGCAGCTGCCTTGTGAACCCAGGCTCATGGGATATAGAAACCCCGCATCAAAACAAACTTGCCGCACATTTTGCAGCACACAGCCCGCATCCAGCGTGATCGTGCCGTTGCCAGCATCCAGCTTGCGGACTTGGTTCATACGCTGCAGACTGAGCACGATTTGCGTGCCCGACGCATCCGGCGTTGACCCGACCACCATGCCCGTATTGCCACCTTGCGGCACGATGCTGACGCCTGAACCCGCTTTGTTACTGGCGGCGCAGGCTTTGACGATGGCGGCTACTTGCTCGGTTGAATTGGGTCGCACCACAGCCAAAGCTACCCCCCGCTCCCGCCCCCGCCAGTCGCGCACGTACTGCACGAGGTCGTTATCGGCAGATTCGATCAGGACGTGGGTAGGGCCGACGATGGTTTGTAGGTTTTGGAGTAGGGTTGAAAAAGACATGTTTTACTACAATTTCGTAAATTTTTTACTATGATTTTAATAGCTGCTCAGGCAATAAATACGACAAATAGAGTCATATTTTTGCGTATTTCTGCTGAGCAGTACTTACTTCACATCAAACTTTTTCAACTTCTTCTCCACCGCCACATTCTTCAATTGCACATACACCGGCAGGCCGTTTTTGTATTTCGGGTAGTCTTCGCCAGCAATCAGCGGGTTCAAATACTTTTTGCATTTGTCGGTGATGCCGAAGCCGTCTTTGCTGATGAAGTTGCGGGGCATGAACTTTTCGACGTTGGCGACCTTGGCCAAGTCTGCCACGCCGATTTTGTATTTGTACGGCACGTCGGAGATGCGTTCTACCGTTGGCATGACGGCGTTTTTACCGGCTAGGGCCAGTTCAACGGCTTTTTGGCCGAGTTCGTAGGCTTGTTGCACGTCGGTTTTGGAGGCAATGTGGCGGGCGGCGCGTTGCAAATAGTCGGCTACGGCCCAGTGGAATTTGTAGCCCAAAGCTTCTTTGACCATGTTGGCGACCACGGGTGCCGCGCCGCCGAGTTGGGCGTGGCCAAAGGCGTCTTTGCTGCCTTGCTCGGCCAAAAACGTGCCATCGGGGTGGTGGCAGCCTTCGGACACGACCACGGTGCAGTAGCCGTGTTCTTTAACCAACTTGTCCACGCGGGCGAGGAATTTCTTTTGGTCAAACACGATTTCTGGGAACAGGATGACTACGGGGATGCCGTGGTCTTCAATCAAGCCACCCGCAGCGGCAATCCAGCCGGCATGGCGACCCATGACTTCTAAAACGAAGACCTTGGTCGATGTTTTGCACATGGAGCGCACGTCAAACGAGGCTTCCAGCGCCGACACGGCCACGTATTTGGCGACTGAGCCGAAGCCGGGGCAGCAGTCGGTGATCGGCAAATCGTTGTCCACGGTTTTAGGCACGTGGATGGCTTGCAGCGGGTAGTTCATGGCTTTGGACAGCTGGCTGACCTTGAAGCAGGTGTCCGCTGAGTCACCACCGCCGTTGTAGAAAAAGTAGCCGATGTTGTGGGCTTTGAAGACCTCGATCAGACGTTCGTACTCGACTTTGTTGGCTTCCAGCGACTTGAGCTTGAAGCGGCAAGAGCCGAATGCACCCGACGGCGTTTGGCGCAAGGCGGCGATACTGCTGGCGGATTCTTTGCTGGTGTCGATCAAATCTTCCGTCAGCGCGCCAATGATGCCGTTGCGACCGGCAAAGACCTTGCCGATTTTGTCTTTGTGCAAACGCGCTGTTTCTATGACACCGCAAGCCGAGGCGTTGATGACAGAGGTGACGCCGCCGGACTGGGCGTAGAAGGCGTTCATTTTTTTGATAGGTGCTTTAGATTTAGCTTTAGATGCAGCTTTGATGGGGGCAGTTTTTTTTGTAGCCATAAAAAATCCTATATTTAAAATTTAACGATATTTAAAATTCAAGACAAAACTTCGGGACGAATGTTTGTATGTGCACCTAAAGCCGCGGCAATCGCTTGTGCATTTTTCGCCGCAATCAAACGCTGGCGCACATGCAGCGCACAAGCGGTGAACAAAATCACGCACAGCACGACCTCAATCATCGCCAAATAATTACTCGGCGCTTTGTCGCCCCAAGCGCGCACCACGCCTTCAATGAAGTACAGCCATACAAACAAACTGACCCACCGGTAGGTGAACATGCGATTTTTCAGCAAACCTGCCAGTGGAATGCACAGCGGTAGCACTTTGAGCACCAATAGTGAGCCGCCAGGGCGTATCGGCGCTAACCACAGCTCCCACAACAGGCCCAGCAGAATTAGACCAAGCAAACTGGTCACTGCGGCTATGCGCGTCAACGTCACGTATTGAGGGGGGGAGGTGGTCAAAACTTGTGGTGCAGTCATAAAAACGAGGGTTTTCCAATGGCATGATAGAGGTATGCAAAAACTGAAGGCTTCTATTAAGCAACTCTTAGATGATTTTATGCGCGATGCGCTCACTTTCCCGTGGAAAAACACGGCTTTGACGCTGCGCGAGCGCTTTAAAGAAGACCATTTGGGCTTAACCGCTAGCAGCTTGACCTTTACCACCATCATCTCCATCGTGCCGCTGTTCACCGTGGCGTTGGCGATATTCAGCGTTTTTCCCATGTTTGGCAAGATGCAAATTGGTTTACAGCAGTTGTTGGTCGATAGTTTGATTCCCGACAACATTGCCCGCCAAGTGCTCAGTTATTTAGGGCAATTTGCCACCAAAGCTAGCAAAATAGGTTGGGTGGGTGCGTTGGCGTTTTTGGTGTCCGCTTTGATGCTGATTTTGACGATTGACCGCCAGCTTAACAACATCTGGCGCGTCCGCACGACCCGCCACCTAGCGCGGCGCATCATTGTGTATTGGACGCTGCTGACACTTGGGCCTTTGTTGCTGGGTTTGAGTTTGACGTTCAGCTCCTACGTCATGTCGGCATCTAAAGGCTGGGTGTCGGTGCTGCCAGGCGGGGTGAAAGTGCTGCTTGATGCGCTGGAGTTTGTGGTTGTCGCCACGGGCCTAGCAGCTATGTACCGATTTGTACCCAACACACGGGTGCGCGGGTCGCATGCCTTGTTGGGCGGTTTGTTCAGCGCGCTAGGTTTAGAGCTGGCAAAACGCGGTTTGGCGTGGTATTTGGCGACAGTGCCTACTATTTCAGCCGTGTATGGCGCGTTTGCCACCGTGCCTATTTTGTTGATTTGGATTTACGTGGCTTGGGTCATCGTGCTTTTGGGCGCTGTCGTAGCGGCTTATTTGCCCAGCTTGCAAAGCGGTATCGCTAGGCGCGGCGACACGCCGGGTTGGAATTACCAACTGGCGTTAGAGATTTTGCAGACTTTGGCTCGAAAAGGCGTGGGTAAGAATTTAGACACCCTGTCCAAAGAACTCCGTGTAGACGACTTGCAGCTAGAGGCTCCCTTGCAAACGCTGCTTGGCTTAGATTGGGTTGGTAAGTTGGACGAAGACATCACAGGGCAGGGTGGCAGATACGTCTTACTCGTTAATCCGGCAACAACGCTGCTTGCGCCGCTGAGTCAGCGTTTGCTGTTGCCCAAGGAAGAAGCAACGCAGAAAATATGGGTAAAAGGCCACTTGTCTGAGACTTATCTGTTTGAAGTGCTGTAAATGACTTAAATATGACTCTAGCCAGCGTATTTTCTGCCTAAGTAGCTATAAAAATAATAGCATAAAGCTTAATTAAGCTTTGAGGTAGCGTTAAACAAACGTTAAACAAGCGTTAAATAAGTTTCTAAATATCAATCGGGAAATATTCAAATATAAGCCGCACTGTCCTTCAAGGCTTCATCTTGCATCCTAAACGCTGCCACCGCCTCCGCATCGGTGCGGTACATGCGCAATAGCGGCCATTCTTGGTCTTGGCTGGGTAGTTCTTTGGCAGCTATCAAAATGCGTTCAACGGGCAGTTTGATACCGCTGATGTGCAGGGTGATGCCGCGTTCTAGCAGCATGTGGCGGACTTGGCGGAATACTTCTAGACCTGTGGCGTCAATGCGGTTGATGGGTTGGGCGAACAGGCAAACGCTTTGGGTGTTGGGGTGCGACGTTAGGTGCGCCAAAATAGCCCGCTCAAACTCGCTGGCAGAGGCAAAATCAAGCTCGGCGTCCATGCGCAGCGCATACAGACTGTGCCCCAGCGCCGGCAAATGCCACAAATGGCGGTCGCGCAGGCTGCCATCGGAGTGCAAACCCACTTCGATGATGCGCGGGTGCAGCCGCAGGTACAAAAAGTGCCCCAAACCCATGAGCAAACCAGTGATGATGCCCCAATACAGCTTAGGCGCACTCAGCGCAGTAACTGCAAATGTGGCCAGTGCGCTGAAGGTCTCCATTTTTGACACCTGCCACAGCTTGGTGAAGTTTTTGGGCACCAGCAGCGTATAAATGGCTGCAACCACGATAGCTGCCAACACCGACTGTGGCACATGGTGCAAACCGGGCATGAAAAACAGCAGCGCTAGCATTGCCATGGTGACGCCCACCACACTGGCCCAAGCGGTGGTAGCGCCAGCATAAAGGTTTAAGGCAGAGCGAGAAAACGACGAACTGGTTGGAAACGCACCACTCAAGCCCGAGGCGATTTTTGCCAAGCCTTGCCCTATCAAATCTTGATTTTGGTTCCACTGTTGGCCACCCTTTTGACTTTCAACCTTGGCGCTGGAGGCAGTTTCAATGAAGCTGACCAAAGTAATCACCAAAACGGGCAGCAATAACTGACCGAAGGTTTCCAGCGACAGCATCGATGGCTTATATACAGACGGCAAACCAGCGGGTAGCGCCCCGATCACAGCACCGCCGCTGGCTTCAAAGCCCATGTTGTAGCTGACGATTGAGGCCGCCAGCATTAACAGCACAACGGCAGGCAAACGCGGCACAAAGCGTCTTGCACCTAGTAAAAACACCAAACTGGCAGCACCAAACAACGCTGCCGTGCTGTGAAAAGCTGGCATGTGCTGATGGCTGATTTGCGACCATATTTGCGCTGCCATGCTGTAAAAGTTACCTTTGAATCCGAGCAAGGCGGGTAGTTGCGAGGTCAAAATCAGCAATGCCGCCGCTTGTGTGAAGCCCATCAACACTGGCGCACTGATGATGTTGAGCAGCCAACCAAAGCGCGCAAAGCCCAACAGCATTTGCGCCAAACCCGTCAGCAGCGCCAGCCAGACGGCTAAATTCACCCACTCAGCGCTGCCCGGCTGAGCCAAACCTGTCAATGCCGACCCCACCATCAAGGCTGTCAACGCCGTGGGCCCAACCGATAGACGAGAGGACGAACTCCACATTGCTGCAACCAGCGCAGGCAAAAGTGCCGCATAAATCCCCGTAACCAAAGGCATACCCGCCACCGCTGCGTAGGCCACAGCTTGCGGAATCATCATCAAACCCACGGTGATGCCGGCTGACAGTTCGCCTTTAAGCAGCGGTAGTGTCAATTTCGGCCAAGCCAGAAAAGGAAAAAAGCGTTGAAATTTAGCTAAATTTTGCATTAGCTTAGATACTAATGCATATTTAGAATTATTTTTGAAATTATTTCCAGAGCAAATCGCCTAAATATCGCCCTGGCGCAAACGTAAAAAAACCTGCAATCAGGCAAGCGCCAACATATAAACGAATCATGGTCTTGCGATGGCCAGTGATGTTGCCTTGCGCTAAATATCGGAATGCACCGAAAAGCGAGAAAAACGTCAGAGGTACCAGCAGGTGAATCGGCGAAAAACCATACAGATTGAAGCCCAAACCGCTGCTGATAAAGATGGCCGATATGGCAGTGACGAGCATCATCGTCACCCAAGCATAGCCAAAAGCGCGGTGCAGTTTGGGGCGTTTGGTCATGCCAAGTCGTGCCCACATGGCGAATGGCCCGATCACGGTAGCGGTTATGGCAGCCGTCATATGGACGGCAATCAAGGGTGACATACTCATAATTTTCTGCCCAAATACTTCTCAACCTGCCGCTTTTCCCAATTCGCATTCATAAACGGCATGGTGCCAAACACCCGCATGCCATGAAACAAAATGCCTAAACCCCAGCCTAAAGCAGGCCAGATGACCCATATATAGCTCGGCGATTTGATGAAATTGAAAACCGCCAAAGCACTGATAACAATGACGTATTTGGCCAAATGCCCATAAAAACCGCGAATTTTGCGGACGTGGCGAAAGGCAGCTTCTTCGTCGGCATTGATGCTTTGCGTTTGAAATGATGGAGTTGGGCTACTGTTTGATTGATTAACCGCTTGGTTAAATGGCGAGTTCAAAGTTGATGGCATGGCGGGCTCCTGAGTGGCTTGCAAAGTAGAAAATTCGATCTCAAAGACCGAAGAAAGTGACTTCAGGGTTTCGTTGCTGGCGGGCAAACCACGCTCAATACGCTGAATGGTGCGAACACTCAAGCCGCTTAACTCGGCCAATTGTTCTTGCGACCAGCCGCGTTGCAGACGTAATTTTTGTACCAACATGATTGAAATTTCCCGTTTGATTGCTGTTGCGTCAATCTACGACGCCCTGTCATCACCAGCCATAAGTTTAGGAACCATGCAGAGGTTTGACCACGACAGCATAACGTCATTTAAGCGCCAATTCAGCGACTTTGAGGTGTCACCAACCCGAATTGAGGCGACTTTGTGATGACTTTAGGGCGACAGTGCTGGTTTTTTAAGCAAAAGTCATGGAAGAAGTTAGTCAAACTGCAACTGCTTATGCAGATAGTTAATCATGATTATTAAGGCCAGCATGCTACAACAACGCTGCGTTTCACCGCTGCTTTTCGTAAATCTTGATCTATTGTTGCCAAGGGACAGCCAAGGTTTTCTGCCAATAGCAAGTACGTTGCGTCATAGGATGATAGGCCATCATCCAGAGATCGTAGCGTTAGCTGCTTCACTGCACGGGTGTCTTCGGGTGACATAACATGTGCTGCCATGTCATCAATGAGATCAAAGTATGCTGCTGTATCTAGTTGGCTAATGACCTTCGCCTTCAATGCACGCGAAATCACATTCGCAGCCTCCGGAACAAACAAAGCCGGCACATAAACATCATGTGTTTCAACCAAATTCGATATTTTTTTTGCATACTCGCGGTCAGCGTCAGAACCATCATTGAACAACCAACGCATCACCACAGAATTATCAATGACCAACTTCATTTGCGGCCTTCCAGTAAAGCCGCTCGTATGTCGAATGAGGGCGTCACTGGGTTAGCCATGAGACTGGCAACGCGCATGGCAAAACCCTTCTTTGTAGACGTTTTTTGTA